>JBKOUZ010000232.1:0-37642 GCA_046723715.1 Acidobacteriota bacterium
TTACTGAAGTTGATGTTGGTGCTGAAGGGCACGTTGGGGCCAGCGTTATACATGTCGTTGCCCTGAATGCGCTCGTACATGGTGCCAAAGCCACCGCGTACGATGGTCTTGCCCGATCCAGTCAGATCATAGGCAAAGCCAACCCGAGGACCAAAGGCTGCCCAGTGATTGTCGACCAAGCCCTTCGGAACTCCCGGCGTCTTGCCCGGGATGCCGATACCATTCAAGTAGAACTGGGTACCGGCCAGGATGGGATTCGGACTGGTCCCCAAGCCGGGGCTGTTGGGAGCAATGTTGTTGCCCGCTGCGTCCGCGAAGATGGGAGCGTCAGCCGGATTGTAGAGGTTGGGGTAGAAGTTACCCATGCGGTTGTTGGCTTCATAGGTGTGCGGTACGCCGTCCCAACGAAGACCAAGGTTCAAAGTCAGGCGGTTATTGACGCGCCAGTTGTCCTGTACATAGGCGGCCCAGGAAACATTGTTCCAGTAGCCCTTGTCTTGAACCGCTAACTCGTTATAGCCCGAAGCGGCTCCCAGCAGGAAATCAGCGAAGTCATTCCCGGTGAAGTTGTTATTGAAGGTGAAGGAGCCTTGCGTGTTGCCGAACAGGTCCTGGACCTTCTTGTAGATGGCCCAGCTTCCGCCCATCTTGATCTGGTGTGCACCTTTTGTCCAGGAGATGTCATCGCGGATCTGGTAGTCGTCCGCTTTGTTCCTCCAGGGCCAGCTTGCATTTGTAAAATCCGTGTTGTTGTAGCCGGCAAGGTGGATTTCGGGGATACGGTCCAGGTTGTTCGGACCACTGAAGATGCGGTTCGAAGTGAATCCGCTGGGAATTCCCAATACACCAGTAGGGAGAATGTTGATGCGATTGCCGTTGTAGTTGAAGGCAACTTCGTTCAGCAACGTCGGGCTGATCACATACGTCGTGTGGATAACAGCGCTGTACGACGGGTTGCCGAAAGTATTGCTTGCTGTCGGGACGTTGTCACCGCTCCACATCGATGTGCCGAAGTTCTGCGAGATTTGCTCGGCAAGATAGTGCCCGAAGACCGAGAACTTGCTGTTGAACTGGTGGTCGATACGGACGATCTCTTCCTTTACATTTGTGGGTACATTATTGCCGCCGAGGAAAACCGGCTTTCCATCACTGTTCACCCCGTTGTTAGCGGGGAAGATTCCCTTGCCCAGCAAAGCGGTTGCGTTTGGATCGATCATACAGCTCGGGATTGTATTGCCGGGAAAGGGGCTACCCTGAACAATTCCGGCGGGGGCGGCTCCACCTGGGCAGTTCTTGAACAAGACAGCAGGGCTGATGTTGGCGGCGCTGGGAACGGAAATTGGAATACTCGCCGGCAACGCACCGCCGTACCAGTCCGTGCTGGGCACAGTCTGGTTGAGAGTCTGGCCCTGAATTAAACGACGCCATTCCATATTGTAGAAGAAGAATGTCTTGTGCTCTTTCGCCCAGAAATCAACTGGACCGCCGACGTTGAAGCCGAAGGTGTGGAAGCGTAGCTCGGCGACTTTTTGCGGGGCTGGGTTGAAGTAATTGCGGGCATCAAGCGCGTCGTTGCGCAGGAACTCCCACGCACTCGCGTGAAGCTGCTTGGTCCCGCCCTTGATCACAGCCGTCATGGTCGCTGCCGATGACAGGCCATATTCCGCGCTGTAGTTCGAAGTCATCTGGCGGAACTCGGCGATGGCGTCCATGGAGGGCATGACGTCAGAACCGCCCGCGCCGCCACGGTCACTGCTCTCGCTGCCGTCAAGCAAGTAGAGGTTGTGGCTCTGGCGCATGCCGTTGAAGCTCACATTGGCATCGCCGCCTACTGGGGTTGGAATCTGGAAGTCTCCCTGGCCGCTGGATGCGCCGGGTGTCAGCGAGATCAGCGAGTACATGCTGCGGCCATTCGTGGCCAGCTGACTGAGCTGTTGTCCGGTGATCACGCTGCTGATTTCGCCGGTATCGGACTGCACCGCGATTGCAGCGGCTTCGACCGTAACCTGTTCTTGAGCGCTGCCGACCGCCAACTTTAGATCGACACGAGCACGATCACCGACCTGCAGGGTAATGTTCTGTTGCTCGGTGGTCTTGAAGCCGGCCGCGGCGGCGCGAACGGTGTAGCGTCCGATGCGAAGGTCGGGGACAACGAATTGCCCGTCGCCGCTCGTATTGATGGTGCGCGACAAGCCAGTGTCGAGATTGGTGATTGTGATGTTTGCGTTTGCGACGGCAGCACCGGAGGGATCCGTTACGGTCCCAACGATGGTGGCCTCTGACTGCGCTACAGCTTGCGCGGCGAAGAGCAGGACCAGTGCTGCTAAGAGAACGGTGAGACGCAGATCGCAACGTCGCAGGAATTTACCGATACTCCCGGCGTGCGTGGGCGAGAGGGAATTCATGTGCCAGCCTCCAAGCTTGTATGGGTCGGGGCAATAAGCAGGGATTGAGACACCCCGATATTCCGAGAACGTTTACGGTGTTACATCTGACCGGTGACCGTTGTCAAGCACAAAATCGATATTGTTGCTTTTTATACTCTTGAGTCCAGCGATGTAGGCTTCAACTTGAAGGCGACACTGAAGTCGTGGAGCCCCGACTTGCCGTCGGAAATCAGAGAGTTGCGGGATTTGCGACCATTGGCAGATCGTCGATCCAGTGGTTATCGCGGAACGTCGGTGGAAGTGACCGTTTTGCTGCCAACCGATTTGGATTCTTGCGGCTAGGTACGGCCTGGGGCAGGGCTTTCCCGGGGGTAAATCGGGACGTCAAGAGATGGCGACCGCGTGTGGTCCTTGACCTCCGTAGCGCGCTGTGCTACAAGCGACGGTCGTACCGTAATCGTTTACGGAACTCATCCTGTTAGTGAACCTGCGCAGTGGCGGCCCGTCTGGTCGCGAGGAGAAGCCATGAATAAAAGTATTCGCGGGGAGTTTTATGCCGCAGTTATCTACCTATTCGTTGCTATCGTGGGTTGCGCTGCACAGAGCAAACCACTTTATCTCGATGCTTCACAACCCATCGAGTCGCGGGTGGATGATCTGATCAAGCGCATGACGCTGGAACAGAAGGCGACACAGCTGGTGAATCAGGCGCGCGCAATTCCAGAGTTGCAGGTTCCTGGCTACGACTGGTGGAGCGAGGCGCTACACGGAGTGGCGAATGCAGGCACCGCAACGGTGTTCCCCGAGCCGGTCGGGTTGGCGGCGACGTTCGATGATGCGCTGATTCACGAAATGGCAGTCGTGATTGGGACGGAGGCGCGAGCGAAACACGATCTCGCTGTCAAAGCCGGGCGGCGCGACATTATGGAAGGGCTGGATTTCTGGTCTCCGAACATCAATATCTTTCGCGATCCCCGGTGGGGGCGCGGACAGGAAACTTATGGGGAAGATCCTTTCCTCACGGGCCGGATGGGCGTGGCATTTGTGACTGGGCTGCAGGGGAACGATCCCAAATACTACAGGGTGATTGCAACACCGAAGCATTACGCGGTGCACAGCGGGCCCGAACCCTCGCGGCACTCGATTGATGTGCAGGTTTCGAAACATGACATGGAAGACACGTACCTGCCGGCGTTTCGCGCGGCCATAACCGAGGGCGAAGCTGCGTCTACTATGTGCGCTTACAACCGGGTGAATGGACAGCCCGCGTGTGCTAGTGACTTCCTTCTGGTCGACACGCTGCGGAATGCCTGGAAATTCAATGGGTACGTGGTTTCCGACTGCGACGCCGTGGTGGACATTTACCAGGGTCATCACTACACGAAAAGCCAGGCAGAAGCGGCTGCGGTGGCACTGAAGCATGGGATGGACAATGAGTGCGCCGACTTTTTCACCATCACAAAAGATGACCATGACTACCGTCCATACATCGATGCGGTGC
Organism: Acidobacteriota bacterium; assembly: GCA_046723715.1. Taxonomy (GTDB): domain Bacteria; phylum Acidobacteriota; class Terriglobia; order Terriglobales; family Acidobacteriaceae; genus Sulfotelmatobacter. Next base: position 3,889 of record JBKOUZ010000232.1, read on the forward strand.
ACCAGGGACTGCTCAGCGAAGCGGATCTTGACCGCAGCCTGAAGCGGCTGTTCACTGCGCGTATGCGGCTGGGAATGTTCGATCCTCCGAGCATGGTGCCGTATGCGAATACTCCGCCCTCGGAGATTGACAGCCCGGCGCACCGGCAACTCGCGCTCAAGACGGCGCAAGAATCGATGGTGCTGCTGAAGAATGATGGCGTGCTGCCGCTCGGATCAAAGACAAAGAAGATTTTGGTAGTGGGACCGCTGGCGGAACAGACGCAGGTGTTGCACGGCAATTATGCGGGCACGGCTTCGCATGCGGTGACTGCGCTGGAAGGCATTCGCAAACAGTTCGGGGCGGCGAAAGTGTCATATGTGCCGGGAACAAATTTTCTGCGGCAGGAAGTTGTGATTCCAACGTCTGCCCTGTCGACCGGGGACGCCAAGCCCGGATTGAAGGGCGAGTATTTCTCGGGCGATCTGTCAGACACACCGCAACTGGAGCGGACAGATCCTTATGTGGATGTGCAGTTATCGCACCATCCGGATCGGAACGCGCTACCCCTGCCCAATGGCATGAAGGAGTTTTCCGCACGCTGGACGGGATTCATTACCCCGGCGGAGTCGGGAACGTATCGAGTTGGCCTGATCGGATCGATGAACCGCATGTGGCTCGAGGGCAAGCTCATTGTCGATGACGCGGTTCTACATGATGCCAACGCTCAGACGGTCACCATGGAGTTGACCAAAGGGAATCGCTATGCAGTAAAGATCGAGTATCTGCGTGGCGGATTTGGGACCAAGCTGGTGTGGCTGCCAATAAGTAAGGACCCGCATGGGGAGGCGACTGCGGCGGCGCGAGATGCGGATGTGGTGATCGCGGTGGTTGGGATCACTTCCAAGCTCGAAGGCGAGGAGATGAAGGTCGATGTGCCGGGATTCCGCGGCGGGGATCGAACCAGCTTGAATTTGCCCTCCGAAGAAGAAGAATTGCTGGATGCGGTGAAAAGCACCGGAAAGCCGCTTGTCGTCGTTTTAATGAATGGCAGCGCGCTGGCAGTCAATTGGGCGAACGACCATGCAAACGCCATCTTGGACGCATGGTATTCCGGAGAAGAAGGTGGGACGGCGATTGCACAGACGGTTGCGGGCGACTACAACCCGGCGGGACGGCTGCCCGTCACCTTCTATAAAGGGGTGGAGCAGTTGCCCGACTTTGACGACTACAACATGAAGAACCGAACATACCGCTACTTCACGGGAGAGCCGTTGTATCCCTTTGGCCATGGGCTGAGCTACTCGACCTTTGAATACAGCGGGTTGAAGTTTTCGAATAGCACGCTGCAAGCCGGCAGTCCGGTGGACGTTCAGGTTGCGCTGAAGAATACCGCCAAGCGCGCGGGAGATGAAGTGGTTCAGCTGTACATCAGCTTTCCGAAGCTGCCTGGGGCTCCGCTAAAGGCGCTGCGTGGGTTTACCCGTGTGCATCTGAAAAGCGGGGAGTCTCGCCAGGTAAAGCTCACGCTTTCGCCTCGAGACCTGAGCTACGTGAACGAGGCCGGGGACCGGCTGGTTGCTGCTGGGGACTACTTGATAACCGTTGGAGGCGGTCAGCCCGGGACTCCAGCGGCACATGCCGATGGGCATCTAACGATTCAGGGGGAGGAGAAGCTGCCGGAGTAGCGGGTGCCATTCTCACAGCGTTTTAGCGTGAAACACCGATTTCGCGATCAACAGCTGATCCACGAATGCCTTTTTCTGAGAGACTATACACGGCGATGATTTTGCGCCGATTCATAAATGACGAGTTGTAAGGTTCGCTCCCTGTCCGCTGTTCTTTTCTTCGTGATTGCGAGCGCGCCTTTGGCGGTGCCTTCGCAGGTCTCCTCCTCTACAGCACAAACTTCCGGTGCAACCGGCGGCAGCCCTCTGCGGTTTGCATATCAGGCTATCGATTTCAAGTTGGACTCGGACGAGACTCCCGAACATCATGCCCCGGAGACTATGGCTGGCGGCGTCGCCCTTTTCGATTACAACAATGACGGCAAGCTGGATATCTTTTTCACCAACGGCGCTGATATCAAGACACTGAAGAAAGATTCCCCAAAATACTCCAACCGCCTGTTTGAAAACGATGGCAAAGGACACTTCACGGACGTCACCGAGAAAGCTGGCGTGGCTGGCACTGGGTACGACACGGGTGTGGCGATTGGCGATTATGACAATGACGGCCACGAGGACATCTTCCTGGCGGGCGTGCATCGCAATACGCTGTATCACAACAACGGCGATGGAACTTTCACCGATGTCACAGCGAAAGCCGGGCTCAACAAACCTGATGCGGAGTTCGGGCCGCTTTGGGCTGTGGCGGGCGCGTGGATTGACGTAAATAATGACGGCCTGCTCGATCTCGTCATAATTAACTACCTGAAGTGGGACGTGAATCATGAGCCAGTTTGCGCTGGCTACGGACACAACGACTATTGCCATCCCAAGATGTACAAACCAACACCGAACCAGCTGTTCATCAACGGCGGAGACGGGACCTTTCGGGACGCGTCGGTTGAAGCGGGGTTCCGCGCGCATCCGGGCAAGGGGATGGGCGTGGCAGCGGCCGACTCTGAACTGGCCGGGCGTATGGATCTGATCATTCCAAACGACAAGCTGATGAATTCGTTTTACAAAAACAAAGGCGGTGGAAAGTTTGAGGAGGCTGGCTTCGAAGAGAATGTCGCGCTGCGCGAGGACGGCGTCTACATCTCGGGCATGGGTGTGGATTTTCGCGATCTCGATAACGATGGGTACCCGGATATCGTGATTGTGGCGCTCGATGGCGAGACCTTTCCCGTGTTCAAGAACACGGGCAAAGGAAGTTTCACGGAAGTTACGCGCGAGATCGGGATGACGAAGTTGAGCCTGCCTATGGCGGGATATTCTCCGATGATTGCGGACTTCGATAACGACGGGTGGAAGGACATTTTTGTTTCGCGCGGGCATGTGCAGTCGCCGGCTTCTACGAATCTGGCAATTAATCAGCCGAATACTGTGTTTCGAAATCTGGGCGGGATGAAGTTTGTGGCGTTGACGGCGGAGGCTGGGTTTGCAGCGCAGGCTCCGGCCCGGCATCGCGGGTCAGCGTTCGGCGATTTAAATGGCGACGGACGACTGGATGTAGTGGTCAGCGCTCTCAGCGCTCCGGCGGAAATCTGGATGAATCAGAGTCCGGGAGGGGATCACTGGATTGAGTTCAAGTTACAGGGGACAAAGAGCAATCGCGATGGGATCGGCGCGCGGATTAAAGTGGTGACGAAATCCGGGGCACAGTACAACCACGTCACCTACAGTTGCGGATACGCGTCATCGAGCGCGGGTCCGGTACATTTTGGAATTGGGGCGAATACCTCGGCGGATCTGGTAGAGATCCGCTGGCCTTCAGGGACGCTGCAGACGATGAAGGCCGTGACAGGGGACCAGGTGGTCGCGGTAAAAGAAGAGGCCAGGTAGTGCGCAAGGCTCCTCTAGCAGTGGCTCCCGGCGAAGTAATGACCACAGCCTCTGTACCCGTCGACACCTACCCCACTCAAGGTCAAAATCGGGCTTCAGTGGGCCACCCTCCGTCTACCTGTCTCCAGTGGAACCCGTAGAAGCTGGCTTTTATATGGATGCCTTCTCGGGAGAATTCTGAGCCGGATACTCAGCTTACCAGTTCATCCCCATGAAAGATCCCTCACTCTTGCGCAGGATTCCCGATGGTCGTGCGGCACGCTTAGGCTTAAGGTTGGCGGGAGATGTTCGCAGGAGGTACCACATGGTATGCCCCAGATGCGACCGAGCACGGATTGAGCGCGCGGGACTGAATACCCGGTGCGCAGTCTGCGGAATGTCCTACGACCCCAACCAGCAAGGCCCTGCCCACTCGCCACATGAAGAAACGGCTCTTGCGAAGTGGCGTGTGCCCGACTCGCTTCCTTTATCGGGGCAGCCTGTGCTGCAGTCAGTCGGGTAGTCCTCTGTCATCGCAGCAGCGGTTACAACTACAGATCAGCTTTCTTGCATCCTAACGGCGCTCAACACTCGCGATTCGGTTTTCGTGCGTGAAAACGCGTGAGGTCTGGTAAGTGAGGATCGCCCTTATTGCCGCGCCGTTTATCGCCGTGCCACCTCCCGAATATGGGGGAACTGAGCTTTTTGTCGGCCAACTTGCGGAGGGTCTCAGCAAAGCCGGCGTTGATGCCGTGGTTTACGCCAACGGTGAATCTACGGTACAGGCTGAACGGCGCTGGCTGTATGAGCGGTCGATGTGGCCCATCAAACAGCCCGAGCGTGCGTGGCTACGAGAACTGAATCACACTTCCTGGGCGGTCCGGGACGCGCTGAGGGACTGCGACATCATTCATATGCAATCGCCGCAGGGGCTCGCATTTTCGCACTTCGTGGATCGCCCCTTTATTTTGACTCTGCACGGTCCACACGAGGATTTTCTGAGTGAGTACTACGTTCGCTATCCCGAAGTGCAATATGTCTGCATCAGCGACGCTCAGTGCAGGAAGGAATCTTTGCCACATCAGCGCACCATCCATCACGGTATTGATCTGAGTCTCTATCGGTTGGTCGAGAATAAGCAGCAATATCTTAGCTTTATCGGACGCATCGCCCCGATCAAGGGAACTCACCTCGCGATTGAAGTTGCGCAACGCACCGGAATTCCGCTGAAGATTGCGGGGGAGGTGCAGCCCGCATTCCGAGAATACTTCGAGAGCAAAATTCGGCCCAAGATCGACGGCAAGTTGGTCGAATATATTGGCCCGGCGGACCTTCAGGCGAAGAATGAGTTGTTGGGGAACTCGATGGCCATGCTGTTCCCGATCCAGTGGAACGAGCCGTTCGGGTTAGTCATGGTGGAAGCGATGGCCTGTGGCACGCCGGTCATCGCGCTGACCGGCGGTTCGGTTCCCGAGGTCGTGGTGGAGGGTGTGTCGGGTCATGTTTGCCGTTCTATTCGCGAGATGACGCGATGCATTCGTGATCTGAATACGAAGCCCGCGGATGTGCGCCGCTATGTGGAGCAGAATTTTTCCGTCGAGGTGATGGTTCGCAGCTACATAAATCTCTATCAAGAGACCCTGCAAACCAGGACGCAGCACCACGCTGCTTGAGGTATCAGACCGCGTGCCTAAGGGTGGAACTTCCCACGGAACGACAATGAACTGAGAATCAGCCTGCGGCGCCTGCACTTTGAGCCACCGGCTCCGCGGTGAGTGGCAGACGGATGGTGAATTCTGCTCCGCCTTCGGGCTTATTACGGCAGGTGATCTGACCGCCGTGGTCCTGGATGACTCCATACACAACGCTCAAACCCAAACCAGTGCCTTTACCGACAGCTTTTGTGGTGTAAAAGGGGTCGAATACGCGGAGGGGATCGCGGATACCCGGACCCGTATCGGAGAACTGCAGAACCAGTTCCGCGCCCTCACGTTTTGCGCTGATATTGAGCGAGCCGGCAGCCGATTCCTCCATTGCATCGATGGCGTTCTCGATGACCTCCACGAACGCTTGAAACAATTGGTTTGCGTTGGCAACAGAATGGGGAAAGTCCTTGTCGATGGAGAGCCGGACCTGCACTTTACCACCGGGGCGTCCCGATTCGAGCATATGAGACGCGCGGGTGAGTAGCACACCGAGGTCTACCAATGTTTTTTGTCCCGGCGCCTGCTGGGCGAAACTCAGCAGATTGGACACGAGATCGCGGGTGCGGCGCGCCTGGTTGACGATCTTGCGCAGGAAAGTATTTTGTTCGTCGGAAAGACGCTCCTGGCTCCAGAGTTCCTCGGAATACGTCATGATGGCATTGATGGGATGGTTGATCTCCTGCGCGGCTCCGGCTATCAGATTGCCCAGCGAGGCAAGTTTTTCTTTCTGCACTAGCTGGCTCTGCAGCTGCTTTTGACTGTCGTAGGCACGACGCGATTCACGCAATAAAACGATGAGCGTCTGGTCCTGCAGATATTGCTGAAGGAATACAAACGTTCCCAGCAAGAGCATGGCGACCAGGACCGTAGAAAGGCGGAACTCGCGGCAGAGGGCCGGAGATCGGTCCAGCAGCGCTGTCCAGAGGCCCAGGAGGGGTAGCGAAAGAATAGCCAGCATGGCAAGACGGGGAACGACTTTCTTCCACCCTGAGCTCAAATTGAACTTGATGGTCTTCAGTTCCCAGTCGCGGGCAGTCAGTGACGCTGCAGTTACCCATGCGACCGTAGCGATCATCGGGATGTCGTAAACACTTCCTGCGTAGTAAGAGCGGTCAGCCGCGGCGCGATTAAGAAATTGCGAATTGACCGCATACACTGCGAATGGGACCAGGTAGTGCAAATAAAGCCGGCGCCAGCCTCCGGAACTGGTCAATGCCGCCAAACCCAACACGGCAAGGAAGACGACATTCTCAACTGCATAGAGTTGGTCGTAATAGACGTTGTACTTAGCAACATTGGCAATGACGTACTGATGGGGAAAGACGATGAAGGCGTAAAGAAATAACCACCAGCCGAGCAGCATAAGGAAGTTCAGCAGGCTGAGTAGGACCTTTCCGTCCTTGTTTTGCAGATCGGGACGCCAGGCAACGGCGGCGAACATAGGAACGAGATGAAAGAAGAGAATGATGTCGAAGACAAAAGGATCTGGAATGGGTTTATGGAGAATGGTCTCCCACACAGTCCATCCGGCCTGATTGGCGGCCCAACAGGCGAATCCGAGCGCCATCAGAGCCCAGAAACTTCGCTCCTGACCGGGACGCTGCCATGCATTGACGGCGGTGATGGCCAGTGCGGCGAGCATCAGGGCCAAACCGGTAAGATCGGCGAACCAGGTAAGCGCAGGGCCGGGGTGGGCCATGCGAGACACGGTTGCGAAAGCCAGCGTGATTCCGGCCGCTGCGACGAACCAGCGGTGCTGTTGAGACAGACCCATCCGAAGACATTCTATGAGAGCGGAATCGGGAAACGGAGGAATATGGGAACCGTCCAGTATTACTTTAGTCACCTGTAGCGAGCGAGATGCCGGAGGGCGGGAGTTCCAGACGAGCGCTGCTAATCGACGCCACTATTCCGAGAGCGATGTTCTAGAATGAAAGTAGAAGGGCGAACCTCCTATGGCATTTCCAGTGACCCGACTTCGCCGGCTTCGCCGAACGGCCGAACTTCGCAAATTGGTTAGCGAGACTCGGCTCACACCGGACACTTTCGTCTACCCGATGTTTGTGTGCCCGGGAGAGGGCGTTCGCAAGGAAGTGCGCTCCATGCCCGGGGTGTTTAACCTGTCGCTGGATGAGGCGGTCAAAGAAGCAGAGCAGGTGCAACGGCTGGGAGTGCCGTCGATTATCTTGTTTGGTCTGCCCGAGAAAAAGGATGACGTGGCCACGGGGGCGTGGCACGAGAACGGGATCGTGCAGGAGGCGGCGAGGGCAATCAAACGCGAGGTTCCGAAGCTGATTTTGATGGGCGATGTCTGCCTTTGCGAGTACATGTCGCATGGGCATTGCGGGATTGTGAAGGCCGCCCCGCAATCGTTGGGAGCAGCAGTGGCTGTTCCTCCCGCAACGGTCACTGACTACGAGATTGTGAATGATGCTTCACTGGAGCTGCTGGCACGCACGTCGGTTTCGCTGGCCAAGGCGGGGATCGACATTATTGCTCCTTCGGACATGATGGATGGCCGGGTGGCGGCGATCCGCAAAGCTTTGGATGAAGCGGGATTGAGCAATACCCCAATCCTCTCTTACGCAGCGAAGTTTGCCTCCGGATTCTATGGCCCCTTTCGCGAGGCGGCGGATTCGGCGCCACAGTTCGGCGACCGGCGTTCGTACCAGATGGATGGCGCCAATATTCGCGAAGCCATGCGCGAGATTGCGGCCGACATCGAAGAAGGTGCGGACATGATCATGGTGAAACCTGCCATGCCTTACCTCGATGTGATCGCAGCGGCGCGGGAGCGATTTGATTTGCCGCTGGCGGCTTACCAGGTTTCGGGCGAGTACGCCATGATCGAGGCGGCCGCGCGCAACGGGTGGATCGAGCGAGGCCGCGTGATAATGGAGTCCCTGCTCAGTATCCGGCGCGCGGGCGCAAACATTATTTTGACTTATTACGCGAAGGATGCGGCTCGGCTATTGGCTTGACGCGTCAGGTTTCGGGGATCCCGTAGTTTAACCGAACCAACCATCTCGCGTGCCACCCGCCATTACAGCTCTGTGCAGGCGCATCCACGGCGGCCACTTTCGGTTCAGTGAAGGCAACTTGCTAGTCGCAGCAAGACCTCGCCCTAATCCCATCAATTCCTTCCTTAGCCATAATGGGAACCATGACGAGCGCCGCGACCGGGTCTGCCCACCACCACCCCAGAGTGAGGTTGAGAAGCAGGCCCGTAAGTAGAATCGCCGACAGGTAGACACAGAAGTCAGTCTGTTTAGCATCGGCGTGCATAGCTGGGCTGCCGAGTTCGTTGCCGACTCTCTTCTTTGCCCGTGACAGTAGCGGCATGACGATCAGGGATACGCCCGCCAGGATAATTCCCGGGATGCTTTGTTCCGGAGCCTTGGTATGGCTGAGATCAGAAACAGACTCGTACGCGACATAAAAAGCGAGTGCCAGGAAGCAGATGCCAACCAAACGCAAGCTGAGCCTCTCATTCCGTTCCCGTTTCAGCGCGTCAGCGTCAACTGACATTCTCCAGAGCAGCACTGTGCCAGAGGTTACTTCTATGAAGCTATCAATTCCGAATCCCACCAGCGAGATGCTGCCCGCCAGTAATCCAGAAACAACCGCAACCAGACCCTCCAGAGTGTTCCACGCAATGGTGAAGTATTCCAAGGATTTCCCGCGCTGCGCCGCAGCTTGTCGGGTTGCAATCGTCTCCATCCCGAGAGCATAGCAAGAGAATGGAGTCTCGGTGGTGCCAACTGACGATAACTCCGGCGAGCTTCGTTAAATTCCCAGCGGCCCGTCGACGCCGCCTGCATAATGTTCACTGGGAGGGAGACGTGATGAAAGGGTTATTGTTTGCAGTATTCGGCTTTGCGGCAATCACGTTGACGTTGGCCGACACGAACAAGAAAGGGATAATCGCGCTCACCCCCGTACAAGTGCGATGGTTCACCCCGTCGTACTACACGGACGGCCGCGAACGAGCGCATCTGCTCGGGGACTCAAGTCAGGGCGGTGCCTGGGTCGATCGTGTCAAGATGCCCGCCGGCAAACGTGTCCTCGCGCATACCCATCCGGAGGACGAAGTGGTCACCGTCATCGATGGAACCTGGTACCTGGGCCAGGGAACGAAATTCAAACTCGCAAATCTGAAAGCGTATCCTGCGGGCAGTTTTATCGTTGTCCCGGCAGGCGTACCTCATTTTGTCGCGGCCATGGAGAGTACCGCAATCGTTCAACTCAACGGCAATGGCAAATTTCATACGGATTATGTTGAGAAATAGGGAGTCGTAAACGTAATGATCCGGCGACGCTCATTGCCTATCTTCAACTTCTTTAATTCTTAGAAATTGGGCGGCCAAATGAAAACTATGGTCAGTTCGCGACTAATCGCGATGATGCTCGTTGACCTGGCGTGGGTCGCAACATTTCTGCCGCGAATCGTGCTGCTGAGTCTTTTCGTGTCGCGCTCGGTATGCGTACAACACTGCGAGTAAGGGAGCGGCCACGAGCACTCCCCAGAATGGCCAAAGTACTCCGAGCACGATCGGCGCAAAGATGGATGCCCAGATAGGCACCTTAACCGTTCTTCTCATTATGTATGGCTGGAGCAACAGACCGTCGAGCGACGCAACGATGGCATAGAGTACCAGCACGCCGAGAGGGTGCTCCCAATCCATCCAGCTGATGGCCGCAGCGAGAACCGGTCCCAGCAACCCCAGGATCGGTCCAAAATGTGGCACGATCTGGAATACGGCCGCGATCACTGCCCACATCAGAGCCAGCGGGACATGCAGAATGTAGAGGCCGGTCAGCCAGAGTACTCCGACAGCCAGAGAATCCTGGAGCTGAGCAACGGCCCAGTTCTTGAGAGCGCCGCCCGTGGTTCGTAAGTGATCTCCGAAGTCCATCATCGCTCCTACGCCACTCTCTTGATACCACATGTGTAATGAGCGAAAACGCTTTGTTCGATACCGAAACAGAGGAATTGGCGGATGACAGCCTCCTCACTAAACGACTTGATGTATTGCGATCTGGGGAGAGATGGTAGCTACAATGGCGGCGATAGACGGCTATACTCGATAGCGCGGATTTCGCCACATGGATGGAGGCGGCGCGGTCAGTGAAGACGGAACTCTCCCATTCCAACCACCGTAGCTCTGCAGCATGAAACGAACATCGGCACGTCTCATAGCGAGAATCACCGGCTTGCTGTACCTCCTCACCATAGTGATGGGCATTTTCGCTCAGGGGTTCGTGAGTGAGAGGCTGGTTGTCTCTGGCGACGCCTCCGCCACTGCTGCCAACATTCTGGCCCATAAATCCCTCTTTGAGTGGAGCTTCACGGCTTACATGATCGAGATGGCCTGCCAGATCATGACGACGGCCCTCTTTTATTTCTTGCTCAGGCCGGTGAACCGGAGTCTCGCTTTAGTGGCGGCATTTTTGAGCCTCTCCGGCTGCATTATCAAAACATTCGCCAGGGTTTTTTACATTGCACCGATGTTTGTCCTTGGGGGTGCGCAGTATTTGAACGTCTTTAACGAACAACAATTGCAGGCGCTGGCTCTGCTCTTTCTCAGAGTGAATGACCATGGCGCCGCGATGGCGTTGGCATTTTTTGGGTTCGAGGCATTGTTCAATGGCTATCTGGTTTTCCGATCCACCTTCCTGCCTCGCGTCTTGGGCATCTTGTCGATGGTAGGTGGATTGGGCTGGCTGACTTTCCTATACCCGCCACTCGGATACCGTTTATTCCTTTACCTTGCCGCGTTCGCCCTGCTGGGTTCGGCAGCTATGATCTTCTGGTTAATCGTCTTCGGGGTTGATGCAGAGCGCTGGTGGGCCCGGAACGGCGCCGTCGGTGGCTGAAGGGATTTGGGTCGAAGTTCAGATCACGTTCGCGCAGCGCCCTGATCCTCAAAGGAAACTTCGACATGCCGGCGGTCTGCTTCGGAGACTTTGAACATTTCCTGCGGCTTGAGGCCCATGAAGCTGGCTAGGAACACGTCCGGAATCTGGCCGATTCGCGTGTTGTAAGTGTTCACGTCGTCGTTGAAAAACTCGCGGCGGTCGGCGATCCGCTCTTCCAATTGCGAGATGCGGTTCTGCAACTTCAGGTAATTCTCGTTGGCCCTCAACTGCGGATAATTTTCGGCGACCGCAAAAAGGCCGCGAAGAGCACCGGCGATCTGCAGATCGGCCATCGCTTTTTGGCCGACGCTCGAGGCATTCATGGAAGCTGACCGCGCTTGTGTCACCGCGAGTAGCGTCTGTTTTTCGTGCTGCATGTAGCCTTTTACAGTTTCAACCAAATTCGGGATTTCGTCGTGGCGCTGCTTCAGAAGGACGTCGATGTTGGCCCACGCGCGGTCGTTCTCGTTACGCAGGCGGACCAGGCCATTATAGAGAATCACGCTATAGATTAGGATGCCTGCAATGAAGAACAGGAACGCCAAACTGGTTATCGTACTGCTGTCCAATGCACACCTCGCTTGCGAATCCAAGCGTGACAGTTCGCGAGCGCGAATGCAAGAGACGCAAGAGGTGTCAGCGCATACTTGCGGCGGGCTTCGCCCTGGCAGGGGCAGCCCAAGGGTTGTCGCCACACGGTAATCGGCGGTCGTTAATCTTTGCTGGGCTTCTTGGGGGTGATGTCGCAGGCTCGGCGCACTTGATCTACGTCCAGCCCAGCGGGGCTGAATTCGGCGATCTCGCGGCCACTGCGCGTGGGGAGCGCCACTTTGAAGACTTGCGCGCCGATCATTCCGCGCGTGGTTCCTTTATCCATGGAGAGGAAGTGGCCGCGGATCCAGTTCCAGCCTTTATAGCTGTGCGCGTCGTCTACTCGGACTTCCACTTGCAGCTGCGGTTGTCCCCAGAAACCCGGACGATTGGGTCTGGGGAGCCGGACCCCGGGATTGAAATTGGCCAACTTCAACTTGCCTGCCTCGCAGAAGAGTTCCACCCGCGGTTTGTATTCGGGATCTTCGCGGAAATAGTTGTCGGCGAGCAATTCGAAGCGGACGCGCTTGGCTCCGGTCATCTTGTCTTGGGATTCAAACTGCATCCATTTGCCGCCGGCACTGACGCCATCATGCTCATTCGGATAAGGGCTCATTGCGCCGTCCTGCGCAAAAGTAGCCGCCGCACAGAGCAGGACGGCGCCGGCGATGGCGGCAACATTCAAACTCCGAAGAGACATTAATGCGTTCACGCTGTCCTCCGCATGCATTCGTCTAGTCTTCAACCCGGAAGAACGCGCAAAAGTTGCGCTGGAATGGTGCAGGCTCGCACGCCGCCGCTTTGCCGCATGCCTTGAACTCTGGTCTAGAGGGATCGTTCGCTGCGCTCAGCATGAAAGAGCCCCGCATTTCAGTGGGCATCGAGCTTTAAGACAAGGTAGACCTGAGAGCGGTCATCGAACTGGCTCACGGATTTCGTATCACTCTTTTTGCCGTTGATTTGGGCATAGACCTCGTAATCAACCGCGGTCGACAGAGCTGGAAAACGGTACGTTCCGTCTTTTCCCACGATGTAGGTTTTCACGGCGCGGGTGCGCGTGTTGGTTACATACACGACAGCATCGAGAACGGGATTGTCCTGCTGGTCCAGTACCTTGCCGAACACGAGCCGTCCGACCGGCTTGTCCTTTTTGTCAGGAGCCGCAGCGGAAACTGCGGATAGCGCCAGCAAGGCAGCGCAGGTATAGACGATAGCGTTGATCACCGAGCGGCTGTGATTCATGCTTCCTCCATTGTCTCACGTTGAGCAACGCCCGCGGGATGGGGCGTCCGGGGCTACACAGGCGCTATATGCTCAATATGTTAGATGCAAACCGGTGTCCACGCGCTCTTCCCCGGCGATGTGAATGGTAATCTCTTGGACCAGCCGTAAAGGCTTGCCATCAGGGGATTTAACGTGCTTCAGATCTGCGGTGAGGATGTAATCAGAGTCGCCGGGGGGGAGGCGCTGGGCAAACTCGCCATGATGGTCGGAGTAGACCTCCCACTTGGGTTTCTTATCCTTGGAGCGACGGATTTTTACGGGCACGCCATACACAGGCCGATTGTCAGGCCCCCAAACGGTTCCGACAATCAGCGCATAGGGCTTTTCCTTTGATTTCTGAGCCGCGAGCAAATTGTCCGGGAAACTGAACGCAGGCAAGAGAACTACAGCACAGAGCCAGAGAAGGGGGAGTCTGGCAATTGCGGAACGGAGATCAGGAATAATCACCGTCTTCGCTTTCCTCTTCTTCCTCGTCGTCTTCTTCGTAACCTTCTTCCATGGCCTTCAATTCGAGCGGACTCGTCGTGACCACCTCAAAATCGGTACCACACTCAGGGCACGAGATGACCTCGCCCTCATCCACTTCTTCTTCTTCAATGTCCAGATTGTTCTCGCATTCAGGACACAGCACCATAAAGCCTCCGTGCATATTAGAGCCTCCTGATAATATTTAGATTCTCCCCGGCAGTTGGTCAAGGGGTAGAGGTACTTGGCCTGGCCGGACATTCGGGCATTTCGGACAATTTTGGGAATTCAGAGTTTCCTTCACCTCACGGTCTCTCCCGGGGTTTCGCGATGAGTTTCAAAAAGTGGGCAGTATGGTTGCTTGCTGTGTGTACAGTATCCGCTTCTCTGGCGCAATTTGGCATGAGCCAATCGCTGCCCAACATGGCTGCGGATCCCCAGATTATGGCGGCATGGCGGCAGGTCTCCGCACAAAGGATACAAGCCACTGTGCAGAAGTTGGTCAGCTTCGGGACACGTTTGACGCTTTCGGCGCAAGACCCGCAATCCATTGCGAAGGGACGCGGTATCGGAGCAGCACGGGAGTGGATCAAGTCGGAATTTGAACGCTACTCGCAGGATTGCGGGGGCTGCCTGCAGGTCAAGACCGACAGCTTCGCCGAAGGACCTGCGGATCGAATTCCAAAGGCAACGCAAATCACCAATGTTTATGCGGTTCTCAAGGGCACGGACCCGGAGAACGCAAAACGCGTCGTGCTGGTGACCGGACACTACGATTCAAGGAATAGCGACACATTGGACGTGAACGGTGATGCTCCCGGGGCGAATGATGACGCCAGTGGAACGGCCGTCAGCCTGGAGTGCGCCCGCGTTCTCAGCAAGCTGAAGTTTCCCGCAACGATTATCTTTCTGGCCGTTGCCGGAGAGGAGCAGGGCCTGAACGGGAGCCGGCACTTCGCGAAGATGGCGAAAGAGCAGGGCTGGAATCTCCAGGCGGTTCTTAATAACGACATCGTCGGCGGGGATCGGAGTGCTGAGCAGGATCATTCGGTCGTGCGCGTTTTCTCAGAAGGAATTCCCGCGGCAGCCAATGAACAGGATCTGCGGCGTATTCGCGGCCTGGGGGGAGAAAGCGACTCCGCGTCGCGTCAACTGGCGCGCTATATCATTGAAGTTGATCGGACTTACCAGACCGGGATGATTCCCACGATGGTGTTCCGGCAGGACCGGTACCTGCGGGGCGGCGACCATTATTCTTTCAATCAGCAGGGATTTGCGGCGGTGCGTCTCACCGAGTTCCGCGAGGACTTCCATCATCAACATCAGAACGTGCGAACCGAGAACGGCACAGAGTATGGCGATCTCGTGAAATTTGTGGACTTCGACTATGTGGAGCGGGTGGCGCGGCTGAATGCAGCGACGTTGGGATCTTTGGCGGCAGCGCCGGCGCCTCCGGCGAATGTGCACCTCCTAACCAAGGACCTGGAGAACGATTCGACTTTGAGCTGGGACAGTGCCCCGGGCGGACTGGCCACGGCATACGAGGTGCTGTGGCGATCGACCACGAGCCCGGTGTGGGAACATGCTCAGAATGTCGGCAATGTGACTCGAACCACGATGAAGCTTTCGAAAGATAATGTGGTCTTCGCTGTCAGGGCTCTGGACAAGGCTGGACATCGCAGCCTCGCCGTTGTACCTACTCCGGAGCGGTGATTGTCAGCAAGCGAGTAGAATTGATCAAGGCAACGTAGAGGCCATCAGTGCGACGAACCCGCGAACCCATGACCTTGAGCCTGCCGCCATTTACACGCGCGGTGAGCTGGCTCATCGGAATCAATACGGGCGTATTTTTGCTCGTCCTGTTCGTGGAGATGTTCCGTATCCCGCTCGGCGTCTATCTGCGCGACTACTTCGCACTTACGCCGGTTCAGGTCGTACAGCATGGCTGGCTTTGGCAGCTGATCACCTATGGTGTCATCCATTTCGAATTCTGGCATTGGTTTGGGAATATGCTGGGTCTGTGGATGTTCGGTTCTGCCGTTGAGCAGGCTTGGGGTAGCCGCCGGTTCGTAGAGCTTTTTTCTCTGGGCGTGGTTGGAGCGGCATTGACCACCGTAGCCCTGTCCTATCCGCATATTCTGGGGAATCCACTGCTGCCTACCATCGGGGCCTCAGGCGGGGTGTTCGCAATTCTGATTGCCTTTGGCATGCTGTTCGGGGAAAACGAAATCATGATGATTCCGTTCCCCTTCACGATCAAGGCGAAGTACTTCGTTGGAATTTTGATTGTGGTGACACTGGCATTTGCCATGGGCGGCGGTGGGAATGTAGCGTACGTGGCGCATTTGGGCGGATTGCTTTTCGGCTACCTTTACGTGAGGCGGGGACCTAAAGGTGCGATCGCGAAGGTTGCGGTCTCGGAACGCTACTACGGCCTGCGCAATTCCTACTATCGCTGGAGACGGCGGCGAGCGGCGAAGAAATTCGAGGTCTATATGCGGCAGCACGATCGCGACGTGCACTTTGACGAGCATGGAAATTACATTCCAGAGGAGGAGAGGCCGAAGGGCAATGGAGGCGGGAAGTCCGGCTGGGTAAATTGAAACCCGCGCTCCGAATCCCACTCTCGTAAAGACGCCTTGCCGCAAGCCTCACAATTGGTCGCAAGCAGAGACGTTGCAAGCAACTCTCTACCAATGGAATTTCACGAACTCTGACACAATCTCCTGCGGAACTTGCTCCCGCCTTTCTTTCCCTTTAAATCCCAGATCGTGACCGGCTCCTTCGATTGGAAGGAGCTCTGTCTTTGCCGGAATCATCTTCAAAGCTCGCTCCAGTTCGGCGATAGACGCGAAAGGGTCGCGCGTGCCCTGAACGAATAACGTTGGCGTGTGCAGGTCCGGGAGATGCTGGGTGCGCTGCTGCTCGGGCCGGCGCGGAGGATGGAGCGGATAGGAGAGCAGTAAAAGGCCTGGAACGAGCTCCGGCTCTTCGGCACAGAGCATGCTGGATTGGCGTCCGCCATATGAATGGCCACCGAGAAAGACACGGCCTTGGACTTGCTTGCGCATTTCTGCGACAGCGTTCTTCAGGCCAGCGCGGTCGCGGGCGGCGTCTCCGGGTCCGGGAGGTCCGAATGACCTCGTCTGGCGGTAAGGCAGATTACAGCGCAGCACGGCATAACCCGCATTGGCGAATGTCTCTGCCAGCGCGCGGAGGAGGGGGGCGTGCGCATTGCCTCCTGCACCGTGGCTAAGGATCACGCCATCGCCGTTGGCAATAGCTGGCTCGTGGAGGAATCCTCGGATGGGAGGGCTCACGCCTTCATTCAGCAATTCGCGAATGGTTGTGGGGGACATCAGTCGATCTGCCGTTTGTGGAAACCGGCGCCTGTGCTCGCTTTAGCTTCGCAAGAGTCTCAACGACTGTTCCTACGTGTGCACGGATACTTCGCTGAGAGTTTCGTAGACCTTCACGATCTGGATTTGATTTCCGAGGCGCGCCCAGCAGCGCAGCATGTCGGGATCTTCCTGGGCGATACGGCGAGACCCTTCCGAGTTCCAGTAGCGCAGAAAAACAAAATGATGCTCGCGGTCGCGGTAGAGCATATCGCGGCCGTATCCCTTCGAGGAGACAATCGACGTCAGTTCTCGAAAAGTGTTGAGGGCAGCGGCCTCCATTTCGGGGAGAGGCTCCCAAATGGCCACCGAGAGTATCTCTTGCGGCATAAGCAGGGATTATAGCTTGTATGGCGGCCGTGGTCGTGTAGCCCGGGACGCCATCGTCCGGGTTGCGCAAGCGCGATGGGTTTTCCGATACCATGGGCGCTCTACGCTCGCTTCGCTCGCGGGGTGGACGAGGCGTCCGCCTACAGGTTGTTTTTTGAATGTACGATGCGCTCGGCCTCTTGCTCGGTTACCACGTGCAGACGCATGAGATTCGTGGAGCCGGAGGTTTGACGCGTGCCGGCTACTACGCCCAGGACCTCTCCGGGGTTGAGTTGTCCGCGACGCACCAGCGACTGCTCCGCAATCGACACCATCTGCTCGGCGGAGCGGGCTTGCTGGCAGCGAACAGGATGGACTCCCCAGTATAGGTTCATGCGCTGCACCACTGGCGCACTGTGGGTGAAGGCATAGATCGGAGCCTTGGGTCGATATTTTGAGATCATGCGCGCGGTGTTGCCGGTCTCGGTAAAGATCGCGATCGCTCCCATGGGAAGGTCCTCCGCTGCGTGCGCGATCGATTCGCAAATCGTTTCGGCGACGGAGAGACTGCGGCGTTCGCGGCGGCGGCGCGCCTGGCTCAAGTCTCCGGCATTGCGTTCTGCTTCGACTACGATTCTGGCCATGATGGTTACCGACTCGCGCGGGTATTTCCCGCTCGCAGTTTCAGCCGAAAGCATGACTGCATCGGTGCCATCAAAAATAGCATTGGCAACATCGCTGGTTTCGGCGCGCGTGGGCCGCGGGTTCTCGATCATCGATTCCAGCATCTGTGTAGCGGTGATGACGGGGCGTCGCCAGGCTGCGGCGCGGCGGATCACGTGCTTCTGAATCACGGGAACTTTTTCCGGCGCCATCTCGACGCCGAGATCGCCGCGCGCGACCATGACTCCGTCGGCGACTTCCAGTATTTCCTCCAGACGATCAATCGCCTGGGGCTTTTCCAATTTGGCGATGACCGGCACATCACTACCCTTGCCCTCGATAATTCGCTTTACAGCCGTTACGTCTGCGCCCGTACGTACGAAGGAGAGCGCAATGGCATCAACCCCCTGCTTGAGACCGAATTCGAGGTCTTTGCGATCTTTTGCCGTGAGTGCCTGGATGGAAAGCGCCACTCCCGGCAGATTGATCCCTTTATGCTCGCCAAGCATTCCGCCATTCAAGACTTCACAGACGACATCTTCGCCGCGCACCGAATCGACCCGCAATTCAATGAGGCCATCGCTGAGGAGCACGCGGGCTCCTGCAGTCAATTCGCGGGCGAGATCGGGAAAACTCGTCGAAATGCGAGCCGCATTGCCTGGGATATCCCGCGGAGTGATCGTCACCAGCGAGCCGGTCTTCAGGAGCACAGGTTGATGACGCTCGAGCTGGCCGGTGCGGATCTTGGGGCCTTGCAGGTCTTGAAGGATGCCAAGAGTGCGTCCTTCGCGTTGAGCGGAGCGGCGCAGGCGCTGGATGTTCCGGGCGTGCTCTTCGTGAGTGCCGTGGGAAAAATTCAGGCGCGCAATGTCCATGCCCAGGCGGAGCAGGTCGCGCATGGCGGCCTCGGTGTTGCAAGCAGGGCCGATCGTGCAGATGATTTTGGCGCGGCGCAGAGCGTTACACGAGGTAGGGTTCTCCTCAGGAGTCTGGATGGCTTTCAATTGTTCCTCGATGACAGGTTGGACGTGTTCGCCCCGACATTCAGGGGGTGAAGGCATCATCTTACCGCAGCCTCACGCCCGACTGAAGTCGTCCCTTGCAACGCAAAAGCATCGTAGAGGCGTAGCTTGCTATGTGTTGCCTGCAGTGTCTGGAATCTTGATCAGAAGACGTTGCAAGCAAGGTCTCTACTCGGTGGCGGGAATTTTTGTCAGTTCTTTGCCCAGCATGGCGCGCGGGAATAGAAGTGCATTGAATTCCGCACCCACGAGAATGACAAGGGAGATCAGGTACATCCAGACCAGCAGCGCCATGCCCGCGCCCAGGGATCCGTAAATCGTGGTGAAGTCGCCCCAGTGTTGCAGGTACGCACGAAATCCGACCGTGACCGAGAACCACAATATCGTCGCCAGGATTGCGCCGGGGACAACGCTGTGCCACGGTTGCGTGCGTGGGACGGCATGGTGATAGATGAGTGCGATGACCGAGATGCTGGTTAAGGTCGCGATTACCCACCGGATGCCGCCCCAGAGCAGCAATACATAAGCGCTGAAGTCCGGATCGAGGTAGGGGAGCAGACGCGTTTCGAACTTGCTGCCTACCGCTACCAGCAGCGTTGCAAAGGTCATCGGGACCAGGGCAAAGATCACCAGCAGGAATGCGATCAAACGTTCTTTGACCAATCCCCAGGTCTTTGGCAGTTCGTAGCAACGGCGGAAGCCGTCCATCCAGGAGATCATCACGCCGGACGCAGTCCAGAGGCTGATGACGGACGTTGTGGTAAGGAACCTTACGGGGTGCTGGCCGGCTCCTTTGAGATAACCGAGGACTGTGTTGGATCCGGCCGGGAGGATGCTGCTGAGCGCGTACGAAATCTCGCGTAAGTAAGGCGCGCCTTTGCGCCAGCTCGCCAGGCTCGAGCCCACGATCAGTAATACAGGAAAGAACGTGAGGATGGAGGAATATGCCGAGGCTTTGGCGATGGCGAAGGCGTCGTGGACGAAGGCTCGCCAGAAAGCGATTCGCAGCAGCCGAAAGAAGCGCAACATGCCCTCAAGTAGACTGGGGTCTGCGGGGACTGCCGGCAACGGAGGAGCCTGGCCGGTTTCCTCAAGATGCAATCGCTGGGGATTGGCGTGCATTCGTTATTTGGATCGAGTCCTCAGAAGCTCGCTCAGCTTCGATCGTGTTTGGATCTCACTGCCGCTGGCTAACCCACGCCTCGCTCGACAGCCCAAGTGCTGTCTCTACGTGGTTCTTGGGGGCACGGGCTTCTAAAGCGCATTGGGGGCGAATTGCTTCGCCCCCAATGCCATTCTACTTCACTTACTCGGTTGCGGGTATTTCCGCCGTCAGTTCGTCGGTTTCGCCTTCGTGGCGCATCATTTCGAGAGCGCGCTCGGCTTCTTCGTACGCAGCTGAGACTTCCGCCTGTACCTTGGCGGCCGCCTCTTCCATCTCTGGCGAGAGGCGCACGTTGCGGTAGTACTCCATGCCGGTTCCGGCAGGGATGAGGCGTCCGACGATGACGTTCTCTTTCAGGCCGCGCAGGTGGTCCACCTTGCCGTTGATGCTGGCTTCGGTGAGCACGCGCGTGGTCTCCTGGAACGACGCGGCGGAGATGAAGGAGTCAGTCGAGAGCGATGCCTTGGTGATGCCCAGAAGCAGCGGACGGCCGGTAGCCGGCTTGCCGCCCTGCGCGATCACGCGCTCGTTCTCTTCGCGGAAGGCAAACTTGTCGGTCTGCTCTTCCAGCAGGAACCGCGTGTCGCCCACATCTTCGACCTTCACCCAGCGCATCATCTGGCGAACAATCACTTCAATGTGCTTGTCGGAGATGTTCACGCCCTGGAGCCGGTAGACTTCCTGGATTTCGTTCACCAGGTATGCCTGCAGCTCCTTTTCGCCGAGCACGGCGAGGATGTCGTGCGGGTTGAGCGGACCGTCCATCAGGGGTTCGCCCGCCTTGACGCGCTCGCCTTCCTGCACGTTGATGTGAACGCCGCGCGGAACCGAATATTCCTTTTCGGTGCCGTTGTCGGCGACCACGTAGATTTTGCGCTGGCCCTTGGAGACCTCGCCGAACTTGACCGTGCCATCGATTTCACTGATGACCGCAGTCTCATGCGGCTTGCGCGCTTCGAACAGCTCGACCACGCGCGGCAGACCACCGGTGATGTCTTTCGTCTTAGTGGTTTCGCGCGGGATCTTTGCCAGCACATCACCCGGAGTCACGGTGTCACCGTCCAGCACCATGAGGTGAGAGCGCGAAGGCATGAGGTAGCGCTTGCTGTTCTTGCCCTTGATCACAATTGCCGGCTGACGCTTTTCGTCGGGCGAATCCGCCACTACGTGACGTGACAGGCCGGTGACTTCGTCCACTTCTTCGTGGAGCGTGACGCCTTCCTGCAAGTCCTTGAACTGCACGGTACCGCCGATTTCAGTCAGGATCGCGAAGGTGTAAGGATCCCACTCGACCATGACCTGGCCTAGCGTGACCGGATCGCCGTCGTTGACCTTCAGCTTGGCGCCGTAAACCACCGAGTAGCGCTCGCGTTCGCGATTCTTTTCGTCGACGACCGCGATCGAGCCTTGACGGTTCATGACTACCAGGTCGCCAGTCTTCGACTTTACGGTCTGCAGCCCGATGAAGCGCACCGTGCCGTTGTTCTTGGCATCGAGGCGCGATTGCTCGGAGACTCGCGACGCCGTACCACCGATGTGGAAGGTACGCATCGTGAGCTGCGTTCCGGGTTCGCCAATGGACTGCGCCGCGATGACACCCGTAGCCTCGCCGAGCTCGACGAGACGGCCGGACGCCAAGTTGCGTCCGTAGCACATCACGCAGACACCGCGCTTGGATTCGCAGGTCAGCACCGAGCGAATTTTCACGCGCTCAATGCCGGCTGCCTGAATCGCTCCTGCGAGGTCTTCCGTGATTTCCTGGTTGATGTCGACGATGACGTTGCCGTCGTAGTCTTTGATCTTCTCGAGCGAGACGCGGCCGACGATGCGGTCACGCAGCGGCTCGATGATCTCGCCGGCTTCCACGATACCTTGCACGTAGATGCCGTCGACGGTTCCGCAATCGTACTCGCTGATGATGACGTCTTGCGCGACGTCGACCAGGCGGCGAGTCAGGTAACCGGAGTCCGCAGTCTTGAGCGCCGTGTCGGCCAATCCCTTGCGGGCGCCGTGGGTCGAGACGAAGTACTCCAACACGGTCAATCCTTCGCGGAAATTGGCGGTAATCGGCGACTCGATGATTTCGCCCGAGGGCTTGGCCATCAGTCCGCGCATGCCGGAGAGCTGCCGGATCTGCTGTTTCGATCCGCGGGCGCCGGAGTCGGCCATGACGTAAATCGGATTGAGTTCGCCTTCCTTGTCGCGGCGCTGCATTTCACCGAACATCTCGTCGGCCACTTTCTCGGTAATGCCCGACCAGATTTCGATGACCTTGTTGTACCGCTCGCCGTTGGTGATGGCGCCGTCCAGATATTGTTGCTGGACGTTGACCACCTGCTTCTCTGCGTCCTTCACCAGGACTTTCTTGCTGTCCGGAATGACCATGTCGTCGATGCCGATGGACAGGCCTGCACGGGTCGCAAAACGGAAACCGAGCTGCTTGACTTCGTCGAGCATCTTGACCGTAGTCTCAAGACCGAAACGGAGGTAGCCGTAGTTGACCAGCGCGCCGATGCCCTTTTTCTTCAGTAGGCCATTGACGTATGGCATGCCTTCCGGCAAATAGTCGTTCAGGATGGCTCGTCCCACAGTCGTGTTGATGAAGGCGCGCTCCACCTGCACGGGCTCGGTGTGGATGATGTCCTGATCGTCATACGCGGTGGTCAAGTCAATCAACTCGCCCGAATAGCGGAGGCGGATCGGGCTCAGGGTTTCGACCTCACCGGCATCGAGGGCCATGAGAACTTCTTCGACGTTAGCGAAGGCGCGGCCTTCGCCCTTGGCACCCGGTTTCCCTTTGGTCAGGTAATAGAGACCGAGAACCATGTCCTGCGTGGGCACGGTGATCGGCTGGCCTGACGCGGGCGACAGAATGTTGTGCGAGGCCAGCATCAGTACGCTGGCTTCGACCTGCGCTTCCGGAGACAGCGGGATGTGTACCGCCATCTGGTCGCCGTCGAAGTCGGCGTTGAATGCGGTGCAGACCAAGGGGTGGATCTTGATGGCCTTGCCTTCCACCAGCACCGGCTCAAACGCCTGAATACCGAGCCGGTGAAGCGTAGGCGCGCGGTTCAGCAGCACCGGGTGGTCTTTAATGACTTCTTCAAGGATGTCCCAAACGATGGGTTCCTGCTGTTCCACCATTTCCTTGGCTTGCTTGATGGTCGTGACGTTGCCCGTCTGTTCCAGCCGGTGATAGATGAATGGCTTAAACAGTTCGAGCGCCATCTTCTTGGGCAGGCCGCACTGATGCAGCTTCAGTTCAGGGCCGACCACGATGACCGAACGTCCGGAGTAGTCGACGCGCTTGCCGAGAAGGTTCTGGCGGAAGCGTCCCTGCTTGCCTTTCAGCGTGTCAGAGAGCGACTTCAGAGGACGGTTGTTGGCGCCGCGGAGCACGCGGCCACGACGTCCGTTGTCGAACAGGGCGTCCACGGCTTCCTG
This sequence comes from Acidobacteriota bacterium, assembly GCA_046723715.1. GTDB lineage: Bacteria > Acidobacteriota > Terriglobia > Terriglobales > Acidobacteriaceae > Sulfotelmatobacter. The sequence goes on from JBKOUZ010000232.1 coordinate 27,322, forward strand.
CAACATGCGCTTTTCGTTGCGCACGATGACTTCAGGAGCGTGCAGGTCCATCAGCTTCTTCAACCGGTTGTTACGGTTGATAACGCGGCGATACAGGTCGTTCAGGTCAGACGTTGCGAAGCGTCCGCCATCCAATGGAACCAGGGGGCGGAGCTCCGGTGGGATGACCGGAATCACGTCGAGGATCATCCAGTGCGGCTTGTTGCCGCTCTTGCGGAAGGCCTCAACCACTTTCAAACGCTTGGCGTATTTGAGCCGCTTCTGCAGCGAGCTCTCGTTCTTCATCTTCTCGCGCAGTTCGCTGGAAAGTGCGTCGGTGTCGACGCGCTTGAGTAGCTCCTTGATCGCTTCAGCGCCCATCATTGCTTTGAAACCGGCCGGACGGTATTGCTGATCGAGTTCGCGGAACTTAGCTTCGTCCTTGATCACTTCGCGCTCTTTGACTGGAGCATCGCCGGGTTCCACCACGACGTAAGCTTCGAAGTAGAGCACGGACTCAAGGTCGCGCAGGGAAATGTCGAGCAGGTGCCCGATGCGGCTGGGCAATCCTTTGAAGAACCACACGTGCGAGCAGGGCGAGGCCAGCTCGATGTGGCCGAGTCGTTCGCGCCGGACTTTCGACAGGGTGACTTCCACGCCGCACTTGTCGCAGATGACTCCGCGGTGCTTCATGCGCTTGTACTTGCCGCAGAGACACTCCCAGTCGGTGACCGGTCCAAAGATGCGGGCGCAGAACAATCCATCGCGCTCGGGTTTGAAGGTTCGGTAATTGATGGTCTCGGGCTTGGTGACTTCGCCGTGTGACCAGCTCCGGATCTTTTCCGGAGAAGCCAGACTGATGCGAATGGCGTCAAAGTCCGCGATCACATTTGCCATTTCGAATGGGCTCGAACGAAACAAGGTAGTTCCTCCGCTTCCTGCGGCTCTGACGCGTCCGCTCACGGAGCTCTTAAATCAAGTTCTCAGCACTCGGTACTCGGTAGTCAGTTAGAACCGAGTTGAACTTTTCACCTCGTCATGCGGCATGAGCTCGAGATGCCGCAGTGGCTTCAAATCAAAATGTCTAGTCCGTCTCGCCCCTAGAGACGTAGCTTGCTACGTCTCTAGGAAGCGGTATTTTCAGTCCGCTGCCGCGCTCGCGGTCGGCTTCTTCTCGGTCGCCTTGATCAGCTCGACGTCGAGACAGAGCGACTGCAGCTCACGGATCAGCACGTTGAACGATTCGGGCACGCCGGGCTCCATGGCGGCTTCGCCTTTGACGATGGCCTCGTAAATCTTGGTACGGCCATAAACGTCGTCGGACTTCGCCGTCAGCAACTCCTGCAGGATGAAGGCTGCGCCATACGCTTCCAGGGCCCAGACTTCCATTTCTCCGAAGCGCTGTCCGCCGAACTGCGCCTTACCACCCAGCGGCTGCTGAGTAATGAGCGAGTACGGTCCGATGGAACGTGCGTGAATCTTGTCGTCCACCAGGTGCGACAGCTTCAGCATGTAGATGTAGCCCACGGTAACCGGCTGTTCGAACTTTTCGCCAGTCATGCCGTCGCGCAGATTGGTCTTGCCCGAGGTCGGCAATCCGGCGTGTTCGAGCAACGCCTTGATCTCGCCTTCCTTGGAGCCGTCGAATACCGGCGATCCCATGAACACTCCCTTGGTGAGCGTCGGAGCCAGTGCCTCCAACTCCTCGTCGCTCATGTCGGAAATGATGTCTGCGAGCTGCGAGTCCTTGAACAGAGCCTTCAACTCGCGGCGGATCGCCTCCGTTCGCGTATTTTCTTTCAGCAGGGTTGCGATCTTTTCGCCCAGAACGAAACCGGCCCATCCCAGGTGGGTTTCAAGAATCTGGCCCACATTCATACGGGAAGGCACGCCGAGCGGGTTGAGCACGATTTCCACCGGCGTTCCGTCTTCGAGGTACGGCATATCCTCTTCCGGCAGAATGCGCGCGATGACGCCCTTGTTGCCGTGACGTCCGGCCATCTTGTCACCGACACTCAGCTTGCGCTTCATGGCGATGTACACCTTGACCAGTTTGATCACGCCCGGGGGTAGTTCGTCGCCCTTGGTTAGCTTGTCTTTCCTCTCATTGACAATCTTCTTCAGCACATCGATCTGACGCGAGGTCATTTCCTCGATCTCGTCGATCTGCTCATTCACCCGCGGATCTTTATCGGCATATTTGATGCGCTTCAAGTTTCGGGTCGAGATGCGCTCGATTTCTTCGCGCGTCAGAACCGTACCTTTGGTCAGCAGGCGCTTGTTGGTGCGCTCGTCATGCAGATCGGCTTGCACTTCCTTGCCGCCCAGGATGTTGTCGAGACGCTTCAGACGTTCGTCGGTCAGAATTCGGATTTCGTCCGAAAGGTTCTTTTCCAATTTCGCGATCTGCGTGGCTTCGATGGCCTTCGCGCGCTCGTCCTTTTCCTGGCCCTTGCGCGAGAAGATCTTCACATCGACGATGACGCCTTCAATGCCCGGCGGGCAGTAAAGCGAAGCGTCACGAACATCTCCGGCTTTCTCCCCGAAGATCGCGCGCAGCAGCTTCTCTTCCGGCGTGAGCTGGGTCTCGCCCTTGGGCGTAACCTTGCCCACCAGAATGTCGCCCTGCTTGATGCTGGCGCCAATACGAATCACACCCGCTTCGTCCAGGTTGCGGAGCATCGACTCGCTGACGTTGGGAATGTCGCGCGTGACTTCTTCCGGTCCGAGCTTAGTATCGCGCGCTTCGATTTCGTACTCCTCGATGTGAAGCGAGGTGTAGTAATCGTCCTTCACCATCTTTTCGGAAACGAGGATCGCGTCCTCGAAGTTGTAACCGCGCCACGGCATGAAAGCCACAAGGACGTTTCGCCCCAGAGCCAACTCACCGTGATCGGTGCAAGGCCCGTCAGCGATGATCTGTCCCTTAAGGACACGCTCGCCCTTCTTAACCACCGGCTTCTGGTTGATGCAGGTGTTCTGGTTGGAGCGCTTGAACTTCGTAAGCTGGTAGATGTCGCTACCGACTTCTCGCGACAACTGCGTGGGATGGTGTTCGCCTTCCACCCGCACGATGATGCGCTCGGAGTCGACCGAATCGATGATGCCGTTCCGGCGGGCCAGAACGACCGCTCCGGAATCGCGTGCCGTCACGCCCTCCATACCAGTACCGACGATCGGTGCCTGGGCGCGGAGCAGCGGCACCGACTGGCGTTGCATGTTGGCTCCCATCAGCGCGCGGTTCGCATCGTCATGCTCCAGGAACGGCACCAAGGACGCTGCGACGGACACGAGCTGCTTCGGGCTGACGTCGACGTAGTCAACTTCCTCGCGATTGACCAGCACAAAGTTACCGGCCTTACGAGCATTGACCAGCTCGGCGACGATACGACCTTTGTCGTCCAGCTCCACGTTCGCCTGCGCGATGGTGTGGCGATCTTCTTCCCAAGCCGAGAGATAGAACGAAAACGGCTCGATCGCCGCCGGCTTCTTGCGCTTGTCTTTCAGCTCGGCGTTGATCTTTTCGATTTCGTGTTTCTCCAGGTGATCTCCCACTTTGAAGTGGCTGTCACCCACGTTTACGACGGTGACATAGTCGACTACCCGCCCGTTCTTGATCTTGCGATACGGGGACTCAATGAAGCCGTAGTCGTTGATGCGGGCATAGCAGCTCAGAGACGAGATCAGGCCGATGTTCGGACCTTCCGGCGTCTCGATCGGGCAGATACGTCCATAGTGCGTGGGGTGCACGTCTCGGACTTCGAATCCGGCACGCTCCCGCGACAGGCCACCCGGCCCAAGAGCCGAGAGACGCCGCTTGTGCGTGATCTCGGAGAGCGGGTTGGTCTGATCCATGAACTGCGAGAGCTGCGACGATCCGAAAAATTCGCGGATCGCAGCCATCACCGGCTTGGCGTTCACCAGGTCATGCGGCATCGCCGTGGACATTTCCTGGTACACGCTCATCTTTTCCTTGATGGCGCGTTCCATGCGGACCAGGCCGATGCGGAACTGGTTCTCCATCAACTCGCCAACCGCGCGTACGCGGCGGTTGCCCAGGTGGTCGATGTCGTCCACTGCGCCGATGTTCTTGCGCAGCTTGAGAAGATAAGCGATGGTCGCGTAGAAGTCCTCGGGGTCGAGCGTTCGCTTGTCGAGGCTGGTAGCTTCCTGGTTCTCGAACAGCTTGATATTGAACTTCAAACGGCCCACGCGCGAAAAGTCATACTTGCGCGGGTCGAAGAACATGCCGTGGAACAAGGCCGTCGCGGTGTCCAGTGTCGGCGGATCGCCCGGACGCAGCTTGCGGTAGATTTCAATCAACGCTTCTTGAGGAGTCTTGATCGAATCGCGCTTGAGCGTCTGGCTTATGACCGTTCCCACATCGTCGCGCTCGGGGAAGAACAGCGACATTTCTACGACACCGGAATCGAGGATCTTCGAAACCTTATCCGCGGTCAGCTCGGAGTTGGCTTCGAGCATGACTTCGCCGGTAGTGGTATCGACAACGTCGCCGGCAGTCCATGCGCCTTCCAGGTCGGTAATATCGACTTCGATTTCCGTGATCTTCGCCTTCTGGATCTCTTTCAGAACCTGGGCGTTGATCTTTCGGCCGGAGTGCGCGACCTCGTCTCCCGACTTGTTCTTGACGCTGCGGGCCAGCTTCATGCCCAGCAGGTTCGTCGCCTTCTCGCTGGTCGGGTCGAGCGTCCAGTAGAGCTTCTTGTCGCGAACCACGATGCGATCGGTGGTATAGAAAGTCTTCAGGATATCTTCGCCGGAGCGCAGGCCGAGAGCGCGCAGGAAAATCGTGCCCAGGAATTTGCGCTTGCGGTCGATGCGCACATACAGCACGTTCTTCTGGTCGTACTCGAACTCCACCCAGGATCCGCGGTAAGGAATAATTTTGCCGAGGAAGTAAGTGCGGTTATTGGCGGTCTCAAAGAACACGCCGGGCGAGCGGTGCAGCTGGCTGACGATCACGCGCTCTGTTCCATTAATGATGAACGTCCCGTTCTGCGTCATCAACGGAACATCGCCAAAGAAAACCTCCTGCTCCTTAATGTCGCGGATGGAACGGTTGCCGGTCTCGGCGTCCTTGTCAAAGATCGTCAGACGCATGGTGACTTTGAGGGGCGCGGAGTAGGTCATGCCGCGCTCTTCGCACTCGGCCACGTCGTACTTCAACTGCAGGCCGACGGGATCGCCGCACTTGTTGCAGAAATCAGGCGTGTTGGCGTTGTAGGTGCCGCACTTGTGGCAGAGAACTTCGCCAGGATGGAAGGGATCGGTGATGACGGTGGATCCGCAATTACGGCAAGTGGTCCGGAGGTGATGCAGACCCTTCAGGTGTCCACATTTGCACTCCCAGTTACCGATGGCGTAATCCACAAACTCAAGTTGTGATACGTTTCGGAAATCAGTGATCGGGAAGACTGACTGAAATACCGCCTGCAAGCCGCCATCTTCGCGCTCGCTGGGGAGCTTGTCCATTTGCAGGAAGCGGTCGTAAGAGCGCTTCTGAACCTCGATCAGGTTCGGAATTTGGATAGTGGCCGGAATTTTGGAGAAATCAAAGCGTGTACGGAAGGCATTTTTCATCGTTAAGAAACTCCCAATCTCACGCGCAACCGAGGGTCGCGCTCAAACCGCGGAAATGTATGGCGCTTATCGCGCCGCGGGACCTACATAGTGCAGAGCTGCAACGACTAGAACCTAAAAGACGATGCGGCGCATGCAGGGACAGTGTCTCCCGCACGCGCCAACCAAGGCGTTTTGCCAATTCTGATTTGAACTCTTTCGCGCCAGTTCTCGGGCCTGTTTCCGCTTCGCCTGCCTGCGAAGCAGCCTGCCAAACTTCCCTCGCGAGCGCTTGCCCGCATCTGCATGAAACCTAGGAAAGCGATGTTATATAGATGCTAACATCGCCGCCAAAGCTTCACAAGTAAGAACGAACAAGATAATCGATTTTGCACTCATGTTGGTGCTTTGTAGGGACAGCCGCGAAGCAACCGCCCAACCCTCGAGCTTCGCTCGAGGGCGGACGAGCCGTCCGTCCCTACACAAGCACAACTATTTCACTTCTACGGTCGCACCGGCTTCGGTGAACTTCTTCTTGATAGTCTCGGCCTCATCCTTGGAGACGCCTTCCTTCACGTTCTTCGGCGCTCCATCCACCAGTTCCTTGGCTTCCTTCAAGCCCAGGCTGGTGACTTCACGGACAGCCTTGATTACATTGATCTTATTGGCGCCGACTTCCTTCAGCACCACGGTGAATTCGGTCTTCTCCTCAGCCGGAGCCGCCGCTGCCGCGCCGCCACCGCCACCCGCCACCATCACGGGAGCCGCTGCCGCCGCGGATACGCCCAAACGCGCTTCCAGCTTCTTGACCAGGTCCGCCGCTTCCAGAAGCGACAGCCCTACGATTGATTCTTCCAACTGTGCAAGATCCGCCATTTTGTTTCTCCTAGTCTTTTTGGTCTTCCCGTACAGACGTAGCTTGCTACGTCCTTGTTTTCGCTACCTCAAGCCAAGTTTCCAGTGCGACTGGGCCCCATTCCTCGCGCCAGACAACGTCCGGAAGCGACCGCGCAACCCCTGACCTGCCGATAACCAAAGTCAAACCCCGAGTAATTTCGGAAATTGAGAAACGCTCTTTTGCTTCGGCTTCAATTACACGTTTTCTCAATTACTAATCGTAAATCTGTCGAGCTTCGCTCGAGGGCGGACGAGCCGTCCGTCCTACATAAGCTAGGCTTCTTTGAATTTCTTCTGCTGCACGGCCTGATCGATGACTACGGCCAGATTGCGAGGCACGGCGTTGATGGCCGTCGCCAGGCGCTGGGCCGGGGCGTTGATCAGGAATAGCAGCTTCGAGAGCAATTCTTCCCTGGACGGCAGGGTCGCGAGCGACTCGATCTCCTTGATCGAGACCACCCGGCCTTCAACCACGCCGACCTTGAAAGTGAATTCCGGCGTGTCCTTAGCGACCTTGGTGAGCACCTTGGCCATCGCCACCGGATCGCCGGTGGTGTAGGCGATCGAGGTGACGCCCGCCAAATCTTTCAGCGCGCCCTCTACCTTGGTGCCCTTCGCTGCCCGCTCCGCCAGGGTGTTCTTGACGACCTGGTACTTCGCGCCCGCTCCCCGGAGAGCCTTGCGCAGCTCAAAATCCTGGGAGACGGTCAGCTTGGTGTACGTCGCTACCACCATGTTGGAAACGTTGCTCAGGTCCTTGCTCAGCTTCTCGACCTGTTGCGTCTTCTTTGCCTTCGTAACTGCCATGTTCAGATCCCTCGCAATCGTGTGTAGGGGCGGACGCCTCGTCCGCTCCGGCGCGCAAGCGCCGTGAAGTTCCAGCCATTAAGCCTTAGAAGCCGCCTCGATGGGACTCACATCCAGCGGAATCCCAGGGCCCATGGTCGAACTCAGGTAGCATCCCTTGATGTACTTGCCTTTGGCGACCGATGGCTTCGCCTTAATAACGCTGGTGATGAGCACCGTGGCATTGTCGATCAACTTGTCCGGCGTGAACGAGATCTTTCCGACGGGGCAGTGCACCAAAGCGGTCTTGTCAGTGCGGAACTCGACCTTACCGGCCTTCACTTCCTGCACCGCCTTGCCCACGTCGAAGGTCACCGTGCCCGTCTTCGGATTGGGCATCAGGCCCTTGGGTCCAAGCACTTTACCGAGACGTCCAACGGATTTCATCACATCAGGAGTCGCGATCAGGGCGTCAAAGTCAGTCCAGTTTTCCTTGATGATTTTCTCGACCATCTCTTCGCCACCGGCGAAGTCTGCGCCAGCCGCTTCGGCTTCCTTAATTTTGTCACCGGTCGCTATGACCAGCACCTTTTTTGACTTGCCGAGACCGTGCGGCAACACGACCGTGCCGCGGACCATCTGGTCCGCGTGCTTGGGATCGACTCCCAGGCGCAGCGTGACCTCGACCGTCTCATCAAACTTGGCGAATTTCACTTTCTGCAGTAGAGGAACTGCGTCCTGCAGAACATAAGGGCGCTTCTCGATGGCAGCGTGCGCCTTGGCGATATTCTTTCCTTCTTTTTTATTACTCATTGGTTTTCCTTGTCTCCCACCGTCGATCTTCGTTCCGATCAGCCGTGGTGTTTTCGACTTACAGAATTCAGAAATTGTGAAATTGAGTAATTTGAAATCTGTCGACCGCAAAGTTTTCAACTGCTCAATTGCAGAGTTACCAATTACCCGATGACTTCGATTCCCATCGATCGTGCCGTTCCGCGGACGCTCTTGATCGCGCTGTCGATCGACGCAGCGTTCAGGTCCGGCATCTTCTGCTTCGCGATATCTTCGACCTGCTTCGCCGTCACCTTGCCGACCTTATCTTTGTTCGGCGTGCCCGATCCTTTGGCGATGCCGGCGGCGCGCTTCAGCAGAATCGCCGCTGGAGGCGTCTTGGTGATGAAGGTAAACGAGCGGTCGTTGTAAACCGAGACGACGACCGGGATGATCAATCCCTCCATCTCCTTTTGGTTGGTTCTGGCATTGAACTGCTTGCAGAACTCCATGATATTGATCTGCGCCTGGCCGAGCGCCGGGCCCACCGGGGGCGCCGGAGTCGCTTTGCCTGCCGCGATCTGCAGCTTCACGTAACCTGTAACTTTTTTTGCCACTTTAGCTCCTAGCCTTAGCTTCTAGCTTAAGCACTTCAGCTGATCCAAATTTTGTAATCAGATAATGGGAATTTGAAAACCGGCGGGCACCTGGATTTTCAATGACCAAATTACAAGATTTCCCAATTACCAAATCCTTATGCGACCTTTTCAACCTGGTTGAACTCCAGTTCCACCGGGGTCGAGCGACCGAAAATCGTTACCATCACTTTCAGTGTTTCGCGGTCTTCGTTCACTTCATCGACCACACCCGTAAAGCTCGCGAACGGCCCCTCGGTGATGCGTACGGATTCGTTTTTCTCGAACTTGACCTTGAGTTTCGGCTTCTCGCGGCTGTCGGCAACTTTGTAAACGATGTGCTGAACTTCTTCATCCGAAAGCGGCGTGGGCTGCTGTCCAGTGCCGACGAATCCCGTTACTCGCGGGGTCGACTTCACCACATGCCAGACGTGATCGTCCATGTCCATTTCGACCAGCACGTACCCGGGATAGAACATTCGCTCCGACGTGTACTTCTTGCCGCCGCGAACTTCGGTCACCGATTCGGTCGGGATCAGCACCTTGCCGATCTTGTCCTGCAGCCCGAAAGCCGCGACCCGCGACTCTAACGATTCTTTGACTTTGCGCTCAAATCCCGAATACGAGTGGATGATGTACCACTTCATGTTCGGATTGCGCGGCGCTTCCATCGCGCCTTCCGCCGGAGCGGCCTGCTGCGGCTCACTGGCGGTGGTTGTGGTTTGGCTTTTTTCTTCGTCCTGCATATTTAAAACGCTTCTTCCCGGACTGCGTTCGTCCTTGCCTCTCGGCCTCTCACTAGTAACGAGCCCTGAAATAACTGAACAAGGCCGTCACGGCATGCTGAATGATGTAATCGATGACGCCGAAGTAGAGGGCGAAGATGAACACGGTAATGATGACGACCAAGGTCGTGCCGCGGACTTCTTTCAGGCTCGGCGCCGTGACCTTGCGGGTCTCGGTGCGCACGTCGTTGTAAAACGCCTTGATCCGCTCCGGCCAGGCTCTTACCCGGTCTCCAAAGCTGCTGCCCGCGGTTACGATTGAATTTGCCATTTTCTTCGTCTCGACTGACATCTACTAAGGCCCTTCTCTCCAAAAACTCTGGCAGGGGCGGAGGGATTCGAACCCCCAAGTTCGGTTTTGGAGACCGACAGTTTAACCGTTGAGCTTACGCCCCTGTATTCATTTGTAATTTTGTAATTGAGTCATTTGGTCGTTTGAAAACCGTTGCGAAGATGTTCAATTACCAAATTACAAAATTACTCAATTACCCGATTACTTCACTTCTTTGTGCGGGGTGTGCTTACGGCAACGGCGGCAAAATTTCTTGAACTCCAACCGCTCGGTCGTCGTCTTCCGGTTCTTCGTCGTCGAATAATTCCGCTCTTTGCAGTCACCGCACTGTAATGTCACTATTTCTCGGGGCATAAAACAGCTCCTAGCTCTTAGCCTCTAGCTCAAACCCTTGTCATCCTGAGGCGACGGGTTTTGGTCGCACGAAGGCTCTACGTATTTTCTGTCGTCCCAACAGGACTCGTTCTCTTTTTTGCGCTTCCAGCACTGGCTGGAAGCTGCCCTACTGCACAATCTCCGCAATCGTTCCCGCGCCCACCGTGTGCCCACCTTCGCGAATGGCAAACCGCAAGCCCTTCTCCATGGCCACCGGCGTG
>JBKOUZ010000161.1:0-13500 GCA_046723715.1 Acidobacteriota bacterium
GAGGAAACCATCACTGATGCCACCAACGGTTCAAGTCGGCGCGATTCTCATGAGGGATTGGCCCGGGATGAAGAAGCTGATCGGGCTGGAAAGTGAGCCCTATTCAGGACCATGGACTCTGCTCAAGAGCCTGGATGTGTCCGCTCTAGATCGCAGAATCCATGCTGCCGGCTGGAACTTCTTTTTTATGGCATCCGAAGTCAAGGTGATGTTCATTGGCTCGCTTGGAGCAGCGAAAATACATCACGCACTGAAGCGCATCCTAGAAAAGGTAAAGCAACAGCACTTCAATGGTCTGGAAGTGACCGCAATCGTTACCCGGCATTTCCTCGGTGTGCCCTATGTGACTGTGTCGGCGCATTGTCGCCATATGCAACAGAGTTGCTGCTTGGACACCGCGCTCGCGCGGCAATCGTTCCAACAAGATGCGGAATGGGCGCGAGCATGAGCGCAGATTCTACTACCGAGAATCGACCTATGAACTCTGATGCGAATCAAAGTCTCGACCGGACGCTGGAGTGCGCAATTGTCGTGTCCTGGCCAGACCTCACGCATGGCGCCCAGACTGGCTTGATTCACGTCGAATACGGTTTTGCTCCCACCGGCACACTGGATTACTTGAAGGTCTGGTCATCCATAGCACGAGGTCATTGGCTTCTGGCTTGTGAGTATTGGACCTCAACGAACACCTTCCACAGCCGCGGCGTGCGCTTCGATAACGGTTACGAATCCGAAGAACTCGCTCACATATTGGAATTTGTGATGCAGCACCAGAATTCGTTCGTGCTTCCCCCGAACCTCGGCCGGCAGGGGCTGCTCCAGATTTCGACGCCAACAGTGGAAGAGAGCGCAGCAGCCGCGGCACTGATCAATGAAATCTTCGACCGTCTCACTTCCAAGTTCGCAGAGCGCACGGTCGCCTGAAAGCCTTTCCAGCCCTCATTTTTCTGCGCCCGCTAAACGGCGCTCGCGATGGGGCTCTGTACGGGGCAATCCCGTACTAAGCTCACATTTTTCTCCCGGTTTTGCGCCGCATGTCGGGCAACGAACCGATAATGCTTGTTTCTTTTTGGCTTGCATGGCTACACAATGCACGGTTGCTCGTCGATAAGATGGTCAATTTTGACCATCGCGAATGAGACCCCGCGGCGCATTATCTTCTCAGCGAAGGTATAGGGCGCAGCCGGAAGTTATTTGGCAGCTGGCAGTCTCTCTGCCTTTCGAACCTGTTATCAGGAGGGCCAGGCCATGTTCCATTCCTTAGCTGAGGACCCAAGTAAATCGGACGAGCGGCACCTGGCGCACTCGGTGGGAGCAGCAGACTCCGATGGCGCTGAACAGCCACTCCCTGGAACTCCATATGCGCCTTACTCCGAGAAGCCTGCGCTGCCTGAGCTTCCTTACAAGCCATACGCCGAGCCGCCGGCGAATGAGGCTCCTTACGAGCCTTACAAAAACATATAGTGGCGGCAACATCCACTGTTTTTCCAGTGAAGGAAATGAAAACGGCTTCTCTCACCTCAGGCGAGCAAATAGGAGAAATATGACCAACATCAAGTTTGTTGTAAGAGTAAGTAGCGGTAAGCGTGCTCCTGCATACGTGCAGGCGGTTGGCAAGACTCCATTTCAGATGACAACCAACCGCAAGCTGGCTCTGATTATGGGAAAATTCACGGCAGAAGATGCTGCGAAGTCCTTCCAAAACTCCCGTTGCACTCCGGAAATAGTCCCGGTAGACGTTAGCGCTTAGACGGAGTCAAAACGCCACCGGCAACTGGCCCATCAGCCGGACTGTTCAATTTTGACCAGTCTCCCAGAACGTCTGCATTTGAATATTGGTACCAGAAGAATCCACCGGTGGACGCACCACTGAGCTAGAGCTGAAGCGCCTGGATCAGCCGTCCGGCTTCCGACTCAGCAGCCGTTCTAACGCGGGCGGGAGATCTACAACATCAGTGGCGTTTCTCACCAAGGTTTAGGAGCGTATTTGTCGTTAAACACCGTACCGCAGAAGATTCTTCTGGAAGTCGTTAAACCGCGCCGCCACCTGGTTCACGAAGGCTCCGCAGCGGCTCGTGTGTCATTGCAGTCGAAGCTTTCCCTGCCGAGTCGTATCGCGGTCATCGGGAATTATCTTCCGCGACACTGCGGAATCGCGACGTTTACCACGGACCTGTGCAGCGCTATTTCCGCGGAGTACGGGACGGCTCGACTCTTGGCACTCCCTGTCAACGATACCGAAGAAGGCTATGACTATCCCGACCGCGTGCGATGGTCGCTCGCCCAGGACGATGTGAACTCGTATCAGGAAGCCGCCGCATTCCTGAACTTCAACAACATCGATATGGTATGCCTCCAGCACGAGTATGGAATTTTCGGCGGTCCAGCCGGCAGCCATATCTTGCATTTGCTACGCGGTCTGAAAATGCCAGTCGTCACCACGCTGCACACGGTTTTGCGCGAGCCAAATCCTGACCAGTTGCTGGTGATGGAACAGATTGCCCAGCTCTCAGACCGGCTCATTGTGATGAGCCAACTGTCATCCCAGTTCCTTCAGGAAGTCTTTAAGGTGCCGGGCAGCAAGATCGACATGGTTCCGCACGGCGTCCCGGACCTGCCTTTTCTTGATCCTAATTTCTACAAGGATCGCTTTGGCGTAGAAGGGAAAGCGGTTTTGTTGACGTTCGGCTTGCTCTCCCCGAATAAGGGAATTGAAAACGTAATTCAGGCATTGCCGCAGATTTTGTCCAAGCACAAGAACGTTGTCTACATCGTTGCAGGCGCGACCCACCCTCATATCCTGCGCCGCGAGGGAGACAACTATCGCGCCAGTTTGCAGGCTTTGGCGAAGGAAATAGGAGTGGAATCGCAAGTGATCTTTCACAACCGCTTCGTCAATCCCGAGCAAATGGTTGAGTTCATTGGCGCCGCCGACATTTATGTGACTCCCTACCGCCACGAAGCGCAGGTCGTTTCCGGAACACTTGCCTATGCCTTAGGTGCCGGAAAAGCGATCATCTCTACTCCCTACTGGCATGCGATCGAGTTGTTGGATGATCGCAGAGGTGCGCTTGTTCCCTTCCAGAACCCCAATGCCATTGCGAATAAGACGATCGAACTCCTAAACACTCCTGCCATTCGTCATGCTATGCGCAAACGTGGTTACTTGTTCGCGCGGGACATGGTATGGAAGCGGGTAGCGCAAGGTTATATGGAAAGTTTTTCGCGCGTTCGAAGCGATCGACTGGAGAGTCCAAAAATTCAGTTCTCCGCTCGCCTCACGGAAAAGTCGGTCGGCCGGTTGCCTGAGTTGAAATTGAATCAACTACACCGGTTGACCGATGACACTGGAATGCTGCAGCACGCGATCTTCACGATCCCGAATCGTAGAGAGGGCTATACCACGGATGACAATGCCCGCGCTCTGATTTTGTCACTGATGCTGGAGCACATGGACAACCATGGGGTACCACAGGATCAAGCGGTGAGTCCTGATTCGTGTGCCTCAAACTCCGCTGGGCTGTACCTTGCCTTTCTGGAGCATGCGTTCAATTCCGCGAAGGGGAGGTTCAAGAACTTTCTCGGCTACGATCGTCGGTGGAACGAGCCTGTCGGATCCGAAGACTGTCATGGACGGGCCTTGTGGGCGCTTGGAACCGTTCTAGGCCGATCGCAGAATCACGGACAGAGGGGCGCTGCCGGGCGTCTTTTTGAATTTTCTCTTCCTGCCGCGACGGAATTCAGCAGCCCGCGTGCCTGGGCGTATGCCTTGCTCGGCATTCAGGAATATCTCACTTCGTACCCCGGAGATCGCGATGCCCAGAAAGTACAATTTGCGCTCAGCCGCCGTCTACTCGAAATGTATGAATCGATCCGACGGCCTGATTGGAAATGGTTCGAGAACGTTCTAGCCTACGGCAACGCCCGAATGCCCCAAGCCATGCTGCTGGTTGGCGAAGCTCGCTCCGATGAGCGCATGATTTCCGCTGGACTGGAATCTCTGGACTGGCTGCTGGAAATGCAGCGGTGCGAAAACAACGGCCACTTTGTCCCGATTGGTTCACAAGGGTTTTATCGGCAAAATGGAGAGAAGGCCCGCTTCGACCAGCAGCCGCTAGAAGCGGCCGGCGCCGTTTCTGCTTGCTTGCAGGCATATCGCATAACGACGGACAGCCGCTGGCGCTGCGAGGCCTGGTCAGCTTTCAACTGGTTTCTTGGCGACAACGATCTACAACTGCCTCTTTATGATTCCGCAACAGGCGGCTGTCGCGACGGCCTGCATCCCGACCGCGCGAACGAAAACCAGGGAGCAGAATCAACGCTGTCATTCTTGATAGCGCTTCTGGAAATGCGCGCTCTGCCAGAGCCTGAACAAAAGGAAATTCTTTCATGACCGTTCCCGTCGAAACACAGGCCAGCCTGTTGAGCACACCTTTCGAGCCACTTTTGCACCGCCATCCCGCAAACCCGATTCTGACAAGTAAGGACTGGCCATATCCCATCAACAGCGTCTTCAACGCAGGCGCAACGCTGCTGGCGGATGGCACGACCTTGTTGCTCTGCCGCGTGGAAGATCGCCGCGGTTTGTCGCATTTCTGTGCTGCGCGCTCCCGCAGCGGAGTCGATGGATGGCAGATCGATCGTCAGCCCACATTGATGGCAGACCCGAAGAACTATCCTGAAGAGATCTGGGGCATCGAGGACCCTCGCATCACGTTTGTCCCCGAGCTACAGCAATATGTTGTCACCTACACTTCCTATTCGCGCGGCGGTCCCGGTGTGTCGCTGGCCCTTACCAATGACTTCCGCACCTTCGAACGGTATGGCGTGATTATGCCGCCCGACGACAAAGACTCCGCACTTCTGCCTCGGAAAATCGACGGATGCTGGGCTCTAATTCACCGGCCAATGACAACGCTCGGGTCACACATGTGGATTTCTTACTCTCCCGACCTGCGCTATTGGGGCCGGCACAGGCTCATGCTGGAAGCCCGCCGCGGTGCCTGGTGGGATGCCAACAAGATCGGACTGTCACCACCACCGATCGAGACTTCTCGAGGATGGCTTGTGTTTTATCACGGAGTCCGGCACACACCATCCGGCTGCCTGTACCGATTGGGCTTGGCACTCTTCGATCTGAAAAATCCGGAGAAGTGCCTGTTACGAGGGGATTCGTGGATCTTTGGACCAGAGGCGGACTACGAGCGTCATGGCGACGTCGATGACGTCGTGTTCCCCTGTGGGTACACAATGGATGCCGATGGGGATACGCTCAACATTTATTACGGAGCTGCGGATTGCGCGATTGCCCTGGCTCGTGCCAGTGTAAAATCGTTACTCGCTTGGCTCGACATGAATGGAAGTTGCGAACGCCGCCAACGCGCTCAAGACCTATGAAATTTCTTCTTTGGACTCTTCAGTTTCTCTTTGGCTGCCGACATCGTCATCAGAGCCGGGTGTTCACCATCAAACACCGTACATACAAGGTCTGCTTCGACTGTGGACGGGAATTCGAAATGCCAGACGCACGCGTGCCCTCCAGTACTCGTCGGGCTGCTGCTTAGGCAACATAAACTCTAAGCCTCGAGCCCCAGCTTCGTCTTTGACCCAATTCTTGTGCTGCAACCGTGATTTCGCATGTGAGCTATCTTGCTCAGACGCTTCCCGCCATGTCTGTCATTCTTATCTTCTGAGTGTGTAGACGGAACCGCGAAGCTGAAATCGCAGCTCCTATCTTAGGTCGGCCGGCACATGTCCTGATCAGGTCACGCCGGCTACCACATCCAGCGAATCAGGCACTCTTCATCCGTGTACCGCGCCGCTAAGCCTTGCGGAGGAACACGATTCGGTCCAAACAACTCTCGGACACCGCTGGAGGCACATTCTTCAGGGGGATCACGAGGGTTATCTGGCGCAACAAGGAAGGTAAAAAGGAATCATGCCTCTACTCCAGATTCTCGAAGTTCTGATTATTGTCGGTGTTCTTCTGTGGCTAGTGAACCGATTCATCCCAATGCAGGGATCCATCAAATCCATTCTGAATGGCGTTGTAGTCATTGCAGTGGTTCTGTGGCTGCTGAATATCTTCGGATTGTTCCATTCGCTAGCCAGGGTTCATGTTGGCGTACTGCTGAACTCGTAGAGGAAGCTGCGGATATACACCACCAACATTCGTATTGCGCGATACGGCAGACATGCTGCCTTAAGGAGATACTTTGAAAACGAAGCTGTTTCTGGTAGCTGGAATCATCATCCTCAGTCTGAGCGCATGGGCGCAGACTAACTCGCAACCCAACCCGGCACTGGAACCATTGAGCCCGATGCCTGTCTTTCACGTGACTGTCATTAGCAGGAGTGTGCAGGCGGTCAACTACAAGCACCGCAGCGGAGCCTCAAAACTCGATTTCGCGGGTACGGATCTTATGCCTGCCGCGACTGGTCAAGCGAAAGTGGAAAGCAAAAAGGGCTACACCGAAATCGAAGTCGAATTTGGCAATCTGCAAAAGCCTACAACTTTCGGCAATGAGTACCTGACCTACATCTTGTGGGCGATATCGCCGGAAGGCCGCGCCGCCAATCTGGGCGAGGTTCTGGTGGGCGACAATCATCGCAGCAAACTGGACGTAACGACGGATTTCCAGGCTTTCGCTCTGATCGTTACCGCGGAGCCTTACTACGCTGTGCGCCAACCCAGCAATGTGGTTGTGATCGAGAATGTGGTTCGTGAAGACACCAAGGGAACCACGGAAACGGTGAATGCAAAGTATGAACTACTGGAGCGCGGCGGCTACATTCCCACCGGCTACAAGTTCGACCCCGTGGTCCTGAATTCGAAGTTGCCACTGGAATTCTTCGAGGCACGCAATGCGCTCCGCATCGCTCAATCTGAGGGAGCCGAACAGTACGCCGGCGACAGCTATCAACATGCAGTCCAGTTGATGAATAAAGCAGATGGCTATGCCACCGACAAACACATCGACAAAAAGCTACTGATCGCGACATCGCGCGAGGCAGTGCAGACCGCGGAAGATTCCCGTGCGATCGCGATTCAGAAGATGGATGATGTGCGCCTCGCCAACGAACGCCAGGCTTCGGCGGATGCGCAGGCGAAAACCCAGAGTCAGGCCGATGCGGCGACGCGTCGGAAGGAGCAAGCTGAGTCTGACACTGCAAAGGCTGAAGCTGCCACAATTCGCGCAGAATCCGACACGGTGAATGCGCAGGCTGCCAAGGCTCAGGCCGAAGCAGATGCGGCAAAGGCACGGACTGACGCCATTGATGCACAAGCTGCAACTGCGAAGGCCCAATCTGACATGGCTGCTAACCAGGCTTCCTCCGCAACCGCCCTCTCGGCCGCCCAGGCGGATGCCGACCGTTCCCGGGCCGACTCGCTGAAGGCACAGCAGTCCCTGGAGCAAGCCGATGCTGAGAAGATGGAAATGCGTAAGCGGCTGTCTCAACAGTTGAACTCGATCCTCCAAACTCGCGAGAGTGCACGCGGCCTCATCGTCAGCATGTCCGACGTCCTGTTTGACACTGGAAAGTATTCGCTGAAGCCGGGAGCGCGCGAGAAGCTGGCGAAAGTCGCCGGAATCCTGCTGTCATACCCGGGGCTCAACATCGAAGTCGGCGGCTATACCGATAATGTCGGCGGCGATGCGATGAATCAAACGCTGTCGGAGAATCGTGCCGGTTCCGTGCGCGACTACCTGGTGCAGCAGGGCGTATCGTCGAATGCGGTCTCATCACGAGGTTTCGGCAACAGCCTGCCAGTCGCTTCCAACGGTAACTCCGCTGGCCGCCAGCAGAACCGCAGAGTGGAACTACTGGTCTCCGGCGAAGCAATCGGCAACCCTGTCAATCCAACGACAGGAAGCTTGCACTAGAGCGAACTTTGTCAAATGGGCCAAGGCGGTGCAATCTCGGTGAGGTGGCACCGCTTCTTGCACAAAAAGGGAGCAAGACATGCTGGGAACCATCTTGATTGTGATCTTGATTCTGGCACTTCTCGGCGCACTACCGCGCTGGTCGCATAGTAAGGACTGGGGTTATGCCCCGACCGGTGGTGTAGGTATCGTTCTTCTTATCGTCGTGGTTCTGCTGGTGCTGGGACGCATCTAGTGACCGGCCGCATCACGATCTCACTTCGAGCGAGCGCCCGCGGAGGGCGCCGCTTCTTTATTACAGCGTTGGTAATTGTTTTCGCCGTCCTCATCTGCAGCAACGCCTCCTCCGCATATTCCGTGCTCACTCACGAGCAAATCATAGACCTGTTGTGGGCTGCCGAGATCCGGCCCCTGCTCCTCGAGCGTTATCCCGGACTGTCCGAGGAGCAGATCACTGAGGCCCATGCCTACGCCTATGGAGGCGCGGTCATCCAGGATCTGGGCTATTACCCGTTCGGCAGCACAGAGTTCAGCGACCTGGCTCACTACGTCCGCAGCGGAGACTTTGTTCGCGAGTTGCTGCTCGAAAGTCAGGATGTCGACGAGTACGCCTTCGCGCTGGGCGCACTGTCGCACTACGCCTCGGATATCGCCGGCCATCCGGCGGTTAACCAGGCGGTCGCCATCGAATATCCCAAGCTCCGCGCGAAATATGGCAAATCGGTCCGGTATGCCCAGGACAGGACCGCTCACCTTAAAACCGAGTTCGGATTTGACACCGTGCAGGTTGCGAAGAACCGCTACGCCTCCCAGCAGTATCACGATTTCATCGGCTTCCTGGTATCTAAGCCTTTCCGGTGGTCTATGGAATGCAGTTGAAAGACGTGCTCACCCATGAAGACTTGGCGGTGGGCTCGTATCGTTTCGCGGTAAGCCGGATGATTCCTGAGATGACCCAGGTCGCGCTGCAAACACATAAGAAGGAACTGGTGCGCGAGACTCCAAATTTCACCAAACGGAAGTTCCTCTATCGTCTGTCGCGCTCCGATTACGAAAAGAGCTGGGGAAAGGACTACAAAAAGCCCGGCGATGGGCACGCGCATCTTATCGACCCTCTTGCGATACATGCCGAAGGTCGGTCCTTTCAAAGGCTTGGCCTTCAATAATCCGACCCCGCAAACTGAAGATCTCTATTTCAAAAGCATCAATACGACCGTTGACCAGTACCGCGCCTTTCTCGAGCAAGTGCGCAACGACAAACTGGTCCTTTCCAACTGCGATCTCGATACTGGGCTGCCTACTAAGGGTGCAGAATACTCGCTTACTGACGATACGTACGCAAAGTTGCTGGTTCAACTGCTCTCGGACCGAAAGTTCGATCTTACCTCGCCGGAACTGCGTGACAACATCCTGCAGTTCTATTCAGACGCCGGAGCCGCGATCGAAACGAAAAAAGACCCTGATCGTTGGCATAGTGTGCAGACGTCCCTGCAGCAACTGGAATCGGCATTGTTGATGCAAACGCGCGTGAGTGGTTCTAGCAAGTAACATGTCAAAAGCGCAGCCCAAACGCGCGCCAAACTTGACCGGCGACCTCAAAACCGACTCATTAATCGAGCGTCGAATCTCTGAGCTTCGCGCAAATTGCGGGTTGCGACGTCGCAAAATCAATATCCAGTTCAACTGCATGAATCGGACGCGGCATAGGGAGCAACAATCATCGCCGGAGCAAGTTTGTTCGCAAGCGAATACAGGAACGATGAGAGTTCAACAACTCGCGCGCAGCGGTTAATGCCTAAGAATCGCAGTCGATTTTGTTATTGGCGTTCGCCAACGGAGTTATCGCCGCTAGGAAATCTGATATTCGCATTCCTGAGTCCAGCAATTGCATAAAATCAACGGGAGTGATGCCTTGCCGTTGGGCGATCTCCAACAATTCAACGATCGCGCATTGCACAACCTCCGGCTTGGGTTCTGCGGGCTGTCGAGAATCATTCATTTGTCACCTTTTGACCGTCACGTATTTTGCACTGCAAAACGGGTATATTCGTCGTTCTGGCCCGATTGTCGCCGGATCGTCGATCACTGTCTGTTCAAAACTGCACTCGCGCCGATTGGGGGGATGCCCTGAAGACGGGTCCCCAGCACTCGTTGGCGGCATTCGGCATTACGACGATTCGCCTTTTATTCGCAATGCCCCAGTGAGTTTCCCCGTGTGCAAAATTGGTCAGCTTCAACGACCGGCAAGTGGCAGCATCGTTAGAGCCTTCATTGGTGCTTCCTTTGGTTCAGACACCAATCTCCGCTCGGACGGGTGACCATGACCTACGTTTGGTTCGAATCGTATGAGGCCGTTGCTCTGGAAACCGATTGGCTCAAGATGCACGAACGAATTCAGTCGGCGGAGTCCAAAATAGAAGACCGTAAGCGCGTGCTTTCACAGGATCACGGAGGTACTCCGGAAGAGCGGCAAGCGATCGCTAACGCCTTGAATGCTCTCGGTACACTGCGAACAGAAGTAGATGACTGGCAGAGCCGGCAGGCTGCGGAAGCTGTGCGATGCAGAGATGACCACTGAAATTACGTCCCGAACCTCTGCGATTCGCGCCTGATGTGCTTGGCCAATTGTGAGCGTTATAGACCAGTTTCAATCTGTCACTTTCTCCATAATTGACACTGGCTGCACTTCCGGCAGGACGGTCTCTTGTGTCAAACAAAATCCGGACCGCAAAGAAAAACGATTTGAATCCCCGCACCTTCTTGTCAACCATTGGCAAGGGGAGAGAAATGCTTTCCTTTGGAAAGAAAAGCACGATCTTCGCTCAAGGCGACGAGACGGATGGATTGTTTTTCATTCGGGAGGGAAAGGTGCAACTCAGTGTTGTGTCGGAAGCTGGGAAGGAAGCAACTCTGGGCATCTTGAGCGAAGGCGACTTCTTTGGAGAAGGCGGCTTGGGTGGCCAGTTCACACGCACGTCATGTGCAATAGCACTAACCGACTGTATCCTGCTGCATGTTGAGAAGAAGGCAATGACGCACGCAATGAGCATGGAGCCAAAATTGTCGGCTATGTTCATGAAGCTCTTGGTGAAGCGGAATATTCGGTACCAGGACGATCTGGTCGATCAACTTTTCAACTCTAGCGAAAAGCGACTGGCACGAGTTCTTCTGTTGATGGCGCACTTCGGCAACGAGGGAGTGTCAGAAATGTCCATCCCCAGGCTGAGTCAGGAGACTCTGGCAGAGATGGTCGGGACCACGCGGTCGCGAGTTTGTTTCTTCATGAACCGATTCAGAAAGCTGGGCTTCATTCATTACGATGTTGGAGACAACCTGCATGTTCGCAGCTCACTGCTGAACGTCCTTCTTCAAGATGAGGACGGAGAATCCACAGCTTTGGCAGCGAGAAATGCCACTTCACCCACAAAGAAGGTTTCGGAACCGCCGCCAGAACACGGCCGGTTACTCGACCGGGATCGTGCCAAGCGACCCACTCTGCCTGGAGCGGAACGCCGCCGTAAATAAAGCGCTCTTTTCTATCATGCCGTAAAGCCGCCAACGAGAGGATTAGCTTTGCAGAAGCCCGTCTGGAATCTGTCACGAGTGTTGAGCGATCCCTGTTCCGAGCGGTACAGGACGCTCTCAAAAATGTGCATCTCCACGTTAAAGGTTCAAAGGTCCATGGCCAGGTCGCCCGAAGTGCGCGCTAACATCCGGCAGTCTCACTCCGACCTCTCAGTGCCGATGGAAACGAAGAAGGACCAGGTTCGCCGGCAATTGGCGCTAAGCGAACTGGATCAGCTAAAGGTTGTCGGGCCGACCGTTGCGACCAACCCGGCTCGGTGATCTCCCGTGCGATTACTCCATTTCAAGAACGCCGCTATCAAGGTGATTCATGGCATGGAAAAGAACCACACCATGGCGTTTGCCGCGGCGCTAGCCTACTACTTCGTTTTGGCTCTGTTCCCGTTTCTGATTTTTCTCTCCGTGGTTGTTGCCCGTCTTCCTCTTCCGGACTTCTTTAGCCAGGTCATGGGTCTGATTGCGCGCGTGGTCCCGCCTTCCAGTATGGGTCCACTCAAGACTTTGATCAGGGATACGATTTTGTCTACTCACAGCCGCGTGCTGACTTTCGGCATTCTATTAACTCTCTGGTCGGCGTCGAGTGGCTTTACGGCTCTCATAGATGCCCTCAACGCTGCCTATCATGTGTCGGAAACCAGGCGCTATTGGAAGACGCGGAGTCTGGCCATCGGCCTGACGTTTTCGGTTGGATGTCTCCTCGTCGTCGCCCTCGCTCTACTACTTGTGGGACCTATCCTCAGCGCAAGTCTGACCGAAGCATTCGGAATGAGAGCTTTCTGGCCGGGGCTTCGATGGGCGGTAGCCATTGCGTGCACGGTTGTCGCTGTTGAACTTCTTTATTTTGTTGCGCCGAATGTAAGGTGCAGATTTGTAAGCACGCTGCCGGGAGCGTTGATCGCGGTCGGCGGCTGGATTGGGCTGTCGCACCTGCTTGGAATCTACTTCCGCTACTTTTCCAGCTACAGCAGAGGCTACGGCAGCTTGGGAGTGGCGCTAGCATTCAGTATCTGGCTCTACTGGACGGGATTCCTAGTCTTGATCGGTGCCCAGTTCAACGCAGAACTTCTGCAGCAAGCCAAGGGAAGATCGGCCGCTGAAGCCAGACGATTCGCGAAGCCTGACTTGGCCGCGTAAAGGGAGGAAATGGGGAAATATGGAGGCTCAAGAGTGGACAGTGAGACAGCTAATAGAGACATTGAAAAAGTTTCCACCAGAGGCAAAGGTTTTCTACGAGATGGGGCCAAATGGCGCGGGAACAATTGGAAAGGCGCAATACGTGAAAGCCCGCGGCGATGACGATGAGTTGGGAGTATTGCTAGACCGATAGGTTTGCCCGGCGGAATCAGCAAAAACAGTTTATCGTTTGCCGAGTTTCGTTTTTACGGCCTCAACCGCGGACAGTTTCCGGGCCTCGGCTCGGTGCGATGGGCACCTGTAAACCGGGCCGCCGTGGAATGGTGAGCAATATTGACCATCGTCATCGTCCCTCGTGTGCTCAAATCAATTCAGCCAAGGGTCGCAAAGCAATGGCCAAGCAAAAACGCGCTTTCAACCCGAAAACCTTCCTCTCGACGGTGGGCACCGGCCGGACCTTGGTCTCCTTCCGTAAGGGACAAACGATCTTTGCTCAGGGTGACCCGGCTGATTCTTTGTTTGTCATTCAAAAGGGAGAGGTGAAAGTCAGCGTGAGGTCACAATCCGGAAAAGAAGCAATCCTCGACATCTTGAGTGATGCAGATTTTGTTGGCAAAGATTCCGTAGCCGGTCAGTCTGCCCGTACGGGATCTGCCAGCGCAATTACAGATTGCAGTCTCCTCCGAATCTCGAAGAAAAACATGCTGCTCGCACTGGCAGGGCAAGTGAAGCTGGCAAACGTGTTTTGGACATACGTGCTGGCCAAAAATATTCGATACCAGCAGGATTTAGTTGACCAACACTGCAACTCCAGCGAGAAAAGACTGGCGCATATCCTGTTGCAGCTCGCCCACTATGATGGGCATGGAGGACCTGAAACCACGGTCCCCACAAT
>JBKOUZ010000114.1:0-63698 GCA_046723715.1 Acidobacteriota bacterium
GACTTAATCCAGTCGTTGTTGTCGATCAATTCAGCCTGAGTGTAGGGAATGCTCGCCTCATCGAGCGACTTGCGGAATTCATGCATGACTTCGTCGTCCACTTCGAAAGCCTTGCTGGGGTGATGATTCACCACAAAGCGCTTGGCGAAATTGAAGAACGCGTAGTGCTGCAGGAGCGTGTCCTGGAAATGATTGGTCTTGATCGGAGGAATGTTCACGTCCGGAGTGATACCGCCGCCGCCATAGACGGTGCGGCCGCTGTCGGTGAGTTTCACTTCACGACTTGCCGTGTTGGAGCTGTCGGTGTCGCGATTGTAGTAGTAGTCGTACAGCGAGATGTTGCTATAGTCGCGCTGGATCAGGCGTCCGCTAGGCGTGTAGTAGTGAGCCGTAGTCAATGCCAGGCCGGTGTTCTCGGACAAGGGATAAACGGTTTGAACCAGGCCTTTGCCGAAAGTCACTTCGCCGACGATCAGCCCGCGGTCATGGTCTTGGATTGCGCCGGAGACGATTTCTGCGGCCGACGCGGTCAGCCGATTTACCAGCACCACAACGGGATAATCCTTGCCGCCATTGCCGTGCTGAGCTACATAGCGCTTTTCGGCGGAGGCGCGGCCGTGGTGCGAGACGATGAGCTGTCCCTTCTTCAGAAACTTGTCGGCTACTCCAACCCCTTCGCTCAGCAGGCCGCCCGGATTCCCGCGCAGATCGAGGATCAAACCTTTCAGATCGCCAAAGGAATCGAGGGCTTCCGCCACTTCGTGTTCGGTGGTCTCGTTAAAGCCGTTGACGTGCATGTAGCCGACACCCGGCTTGATCACGAAGTGGACGTCCACACTGTATCGGGGAATCTCGTCGCGGACGAGGGTAAACTCCATCGGTTTCTCGACGCCTTCGCGCGCGATGCTGATGTGAACCGTGGTGCCCTTGGGTCCTTTGAGCAGATCGGCAACGTCGCCAGTGCTCATGTTCTCGGTGGACTTGCCGTCGACAGCGATGATGACGTCGCCGGGGTGAATGCCGGCTTTATACGCAGGCGTTCCGGTAAAGGGATAAATGACAATGACTTTGTTGTTACGCGGGCCAACCGTCATGCCCACACCGTAGTACTTGCCACGCTGGTCCTCGCGCATCAGCGCATAAGACTTGGGATCGAAGAAATTGGAGTGTGGATCGAGCGCATGCAGCATCCCGGGGATGGCGCCGTTATAGATGGCCTTGTCGGGATTGACGGGCTCGGCGTAATTCTCTTCCACCAGAGAATAGACGTCGCTGAATTGCTTCAGGCTATCCTTGACGTCGGAGTCGCCGGTTATCGACGACTGCTGGCCGGAGCGCTGGGCAAACAGTATGCCCAGAAATCCGCAAGTGATCAGGAAACAGACGACAAGAATGAGCGATCGGCGAGAACTACGTGCCATCTTCGGAAGTCCTTCGTTGAAGGGTGTACGTCCACCCCAGCTACGGCGCTGAATAGAGGCAGTATATCACCAGTTTAGACTGCCACGGACCGGGAAGGTTACCTCTGGTAACCAGCACAAAAGGCCTGCTTTTTGGATGCCCGCAAGCAGAGTGGAGTTTCGATGATTCATAATGGGGCAATGAGCGTTCGGCGGCTGAAGACGTATACCGGGGCCCAAGGTTATGTCTACCAGTATTACTTTGTCGGGAAACGGCCAGCTTTGGCTGATGACCCTGAGGCGCCGGCTACAGAGTTCGTCTTTGACGTTACGTCAGACCGAAAGCTCACCTATGCGGTCAGTGTGTTCCTGCCGGAAAGTACGCTGGCAGCTTGGAACCAGGCGCATGGGCGTCCCCTGAACGATGCGGAACAGTATGCGGCGACGAAGCTTCGCCTATTTCGGGCTTTTGATGACCTGGAGGACGTGAAAGGCCAGGGCCGGCGGCTTAGCATCGACACAGGATTGCTGGACGAGGTTCTCCGCACCCTGGGTGTGGAATAGAGAATGACTGCCGGCTGATTGCCAGGGCACCACCTTCAAGTTCCCGGCGAAATTCAGCTAGTCCAAGGTTTACAATCCCTGTCATGAAGACCCTCCTGCCTGGTGTAGCCGTCCTGCTTGTAAGTTTGGCCGCCTGCAACAAGTCGTCCGCTCCCACCTCCAGCGCCATGCCGTCTGTGTCCAAGCCTCACGACGCTGTGCAGCAGAAACTGGCGGAGTATGCAGGATCTTCAGCATCGGACTGCGGACGATTGGATGTGCGCGCCAACGAATCACAAACCAAGTCAGCCGGGGATTGCGCCATGCAGGCCAGCCAAGGCAAGAAGCCCTTCTATGTCGCTTACGACATGCCGGGAATGAGCGTGGGAGTCGCGGGCAACGCAGAAGGAAAGCTGTTTACGGTGCAAGCGCAGGGCGGGTCCGTCAGCGGTGGGGCGTGTCCTTCGCAACTGCGGGTGGCCAGCAGCGGGCGAGTGACCTGCTTTGCTCCCGGTGACATGAGCTCGATGAGCGGCAGCCACGCATCAGGCTCTGTTCCCTCCGGCACCGCGAACCCTCATGCGGGAGGCAACAAGCCGCCCAGCGACAAATAACGGGTGACACGAAGGCGTCGGCTCGAGCAGAGCGGACCCGCGCCGGACAGCGTCTGTGATTCTAATCACATCCTTAAGTGACCCGTTCTGTTGGCATTAGCCTTAGCACCCCCGACAATGGCATCGTTGTACTAGAGGAATCAATCGCCGGATTAGCGATTTGGGGTAAACTCAGGGGATTCCGGAACTTATAAGGCCTATGTCACTGCTTTGGCTGCGTTTTGCACTGGGGTGCTATTTCGTCGGGCTGGTCTACGCCTTTGTGGCGTTAAGCCGCACCAGCGACCTTTTCAGCCGCGTCGCATTGCATGCCGCCAGCCTTGGAATGGTGTTTCATTTCGTCTCGTTGACGGAACTGTTTCTCTCCGGCCAGGTCGTTTGGGCATCGGTACACAACGGCGAATCGCTGCTGGCATTTTTTTCGATGGCGTTTTTTATGGTCATCTACACCGCCTACCAGACGACATCGCCGGGGGTGGTTGTCTTTCCTGTGGTTTTCTTCCTGACTTTCATTGCCGCGGTTGATGAGCAGCCGGTGTTGCTGACTTCATTTGTGTCGCATAAGGGATGGCTCATCGCGCACATCATCCTGATCTTCACCGGCTACGCTGCGCTCGTGCTCAGCTTCGGAGCCAGCTTGCTGTACCTGCTGCAAGAGCGTCGTCTGAAATCGAAAAAGCCGACCAGCCTGATCTCGTTTCTACCCGCCCTGGAAGTGATCGACCAGATCGGATACCGGTCCCTGCTGCTGGGCTTCCCCTTCATGACGCTGGGACTGCTGACGGGTTCGGTGGTAGCAGTGACGACCTATGGGCACGTAGATTTCCTCGATCCGAAAATTCTTCTCTCCGTCCTAATGTGGGCGGTGTACATGGTGATGGTGTTCACGCGCTGGAACTCCGGATGGCGCGGACGTCGCGCCGCGTTCCTGGCAACGTTCGCCTTTGTGGCTGCGCTGGCGGCTTGGGCGGCCAACTATTTCTCCGCGATCCACAGGTTCGCTGCATCATGAGATTCCAGCTCATCGGGGTGAACCATAAGAGCGCCCCGCTCGAAGTACGCGAGCGGTTGGCAATCCCAGATTCGCGTCTGCCGGATACGTGCCGCGATCTTGCGGCTTATCCCGGAATCGAAGAAGGCATGGTGATCTCGACCTGCAACCGCGTCGAGGTGGTCACGCATACCGTCAATGGCCATGCCGATCTGCGGGGGTTCTTGCACGATCATTTTCATCTCAAGCCGGAAGAGCTGGATGCCCATCTGTATGAATTTCGCGAGAAGGATGCGGTGCGGCATCTGTTCCGCGTGGCCTCGAGCCTGGATTCGATGGTGGTTGGGGAAGCGCAGATCCTTGGGCAGGTGAAGGAAGCGTACGCGACGGCCCGCGCCGTCGGCGCGGTTCGCGGACAGCTCGATCAACTTTTCAGCCGTGCCTTCGCGGTCGCGAAGCGTGTGCGCAGCGAGACTGCGGTGGGATCCTCGTCCGTCTCGATTGCGTCTGTCGCAGTCGAACTGGCAAAAAAAATCTTCGGCTCGCTCCAAGGTAAGAACGTATTCATCGTAGGCGCGGGCAAGATGAGCGAACTGGCCGCCCGGCACCTGATGGCTCACGGCTGCGGCTCTATCTTCGTGGCCAATCGGACTTATGAGCGCGCCATCGGTTTGGCGCAAAAGTTCGACGGACAGGCAATCAAGTTCGAAGATCTCTATGCCACATGCGATCGCGCCGACATCGTGATCACATCCACGGGCGCGCCCCATGCAATCTTCCGACGCGAGCACGGGGAGCAGTTCCTGGCACGCAGGAAGAATCGTCCGATGTTCTTCATCGACATCGCCGTGCCCCGTGATGTTTCGCAGGACATGGCGAAGCTCGACGGTATCTTCGCCTACGACATTGACGATCTGCAGCAGGCGGTTACCAGCCACGTGGCCGATCGCCGCAAAGAAGCGGAGCGGGCTGAAGCGATTATCGCCAGCGAAGTAGAACGCTTCGAGGCGCGGCTGCAAACCCTTGACGTGGTGCCTACGATCGTTTCCTTGCAGGACCATCTGGAAACCATCCGGCAGGCGGAGATTGATCGGGTGCGCGGCAGGCTTGGACAATTGTCACCGGAGCAGGAGATTGCGGTAGAGGCTCTTACGCGGGGAATTATCAACAAAGTGATGCATACCCCGATTACCACCTTGAAATCGGCGGCAAAGGAATCCGAGGCCACGACGGTGGTCGATGTTGTAAGACGATTGTTCAATCTGCAAGTGAAGGAGTCTCAGGCCAAGGAAGCTAAGTCCAAAAATGCCGAGGCAGGAACGCGCCCGTGACTCCATCGCGCAACGGTAATCCAGAAAAACTCCGCATCGGCTCGCGTGGTTCGCAGCTTGCACTGTGGCAAGCCAATCATATTTCCGGGCTACTGCGCGCACAGGGACAGGAAGTTGAGATTGAAATCATCCATACCACCGGAGACAAGATCACGGATGTAGCACTCGCCAAAGTCGGCACAAAAGGGATGTTCACCAAGGAGATCGAGGAAGCGCTCGCGGGGAGACAAGTCGATCTAGCCGTGCATTCGCTGAAGGACTTGCCAACCGAACTGCCCGCTGGGTTTGAGATAGCTGCGATCACCGAACGCCAGGATCCGCGGGATGCATTCTGCTCGCTCAAATACAACAGCATCGAAGCTCTGCCCCAAGGAGCGCGGGTGGGTACTTCCAGTTTGCGGCGACAGGCACAACTGAAGGCGATCCGGCCGGATTTAGACATCCATCCTTTGCGCGGTAACGTCGACACCCGGCTTCGTAAACTGGAGCAAGGAGAATACGATGCGATTGTTCTCGCCTCCGCCGGACTGAAACGACTGGGAAAGATGGAACTAGTCCAGGAGATTATTCCGGCTGAGATCATGTGCCCCGCCGCGGGACAAGGTGCGCTGGGCATTGAAATCCGCGAAGGCGACGTTAAGACTCGTGAACTGCTGACGTTCTTGAACGATTCCAACGCGCGTGCGGCTACGACGTGTGAGCGTGCGCTACTGAACAGCCTGGGTGGAGGATGTCAGGTGCCTATCGGTGCATTTGCTGAAAGGCGCGATGGAAAGCTTCATCTGGAAGCCATCGTTGCCGATCCTGACGGCTCCAAAGTCCTGCGCGATACCCGCGATGGAGATGATCCAGTTAAACTCGGAAACGACGCTGGCGCCGCGTTGCTTAAACGAGGCGGAGATGCAATTCTGGAAGCCGTCTATGGGCGAGGCCTGGCTGTTCCTCCGCAGCCGTAAGACCTGAACATTAAACGGATCGAGCACAAAGCCACGAAGGCCATGACCCGCAACGTTCTGCTGAAGCTTCTCGGTGGTTCCAACAGTTCTCATGCGCTGCGTCGGACGGTGAATTTCTGGCCGCCGTTTCTTGGGGCGGGCATTCGCGTCAAGCATATCTCGCCCGACATGAAGTTCATTGAAGTGGAGATGAAGCTGCGCTGGTGGAACGCCAACTATGTGGGCACACACTTCGGAGGCTCGCTGTTTGCCATGACCGACGCTTTCTATATGCTCATGATGATGGCCAATTTGGGGCGAGACTACATTGTGTGGGATAGAGCGGCATCAATCCGCTACCGCAAGCCGGGCAGGGGAACGGTACGGGCGGAATTCCGCCTTACGGACGCACAACTCGACGACATCCGCGAGCAGGTGAGAATGCTTCCGAAATACGAGCCGACGTTCAGGGTCGAGGTGAAAGACGATGAGGGCATAGTCATCGCCGAAGTAGAGAAAGTTTTGCACATTCGCCTGAAGAGCCCGATCGGCACGGAGTCTCTCGCGCAAAGTTGACCGAGTGGATCCGCGCAGCAGCGAAAAGAGTGCAGCCCACTTAGCAAGACGTAGGTTGGCACAAGAACCTGGACTAGATCCGGAGGGTCGCAAGAAAAGTCGTGTACATTCCCGAGCACTTCCGCAGCGAAGACCAGGTGGTTGCCCTCAATTTCATGCGCGCGAATCCCTTCGCCATCCTCGTTTCCACAAAAGATTCTGAGCCATTCGCGTCGCACATTCCGGTCGTGATTCGCGAGCAGGGTGTCCAGCTTAAGCTCCGCGGACATGTTGCGAAGGCCAATCCTCACTGGCGCTATCTAGGAGAGCAGTCTCGCTGCCTGCTGATCTTTCACGGGCCGCACGCCTACGTCTCGCCCAGCAACTACGAAACGCGGGAAAACGTTCCGACCTGGAACTATGGCGCGGTGCACGCTTATGGCGAGGCCCGTATATTTTCCGATGTGCCGGAGTTGCTCAACATGCTCGACGATCTGATCCCCACTTTCGAAGCCGCTTACGCACAGCAGTGGTCAGCATTGAGCGAGTCATACCGCGCGCGGATGTTGGGGCACATTGTCGGACTCGAAATTGTAGTCAGCCGGCTGGAAGCGAAATTCAAGCTCAGCCAGAACCGCACCCGGCAAGAACAGCAGAACGTGATCGACTCTCTCCGCCGTTCTTCGGATACGACAGTCTCCAGAACGGCCGAACTTATGTGTGAGCACGCGCTTGGCACCAAGGCGCAGAAAAAGTCAAAGGATCAATGAGCGGGCGCCGCAAGGACGATCTGCCGTTGAAGGGAATTCGCGTACTGGTAGGACGAGCGCGGCACCAGGCCGGGAGTCTTTCCACGGAACTGCGAAAGAATGGGGCACAGGTAATCGAGATACCATTCATCGAAATACGCAAACCACGGTCGTTCCGTGCGCTCGATTCCGCTCTCCGAAATCTGCAATCGTACGATTGGCTAATCCTGACCAGCGTCAATGGCGTGGAAGCCATGTGGGAGCGTCTGGCAAAACTCGGCCTCTCACTTGAACTCGACGGGGAAGGGCACGCCAGCCGTGCCGCTCGGCGCAACGAGAAACCTCCGGCTTCAGCCGCTCAGCCCAAGCGGCTTCGCGTTGCGGCTATAGGTCCGGCTACGAAGAAGGCCATCGAACAGCGCGGAGTTCCGGTGACCATCGTCCCTAAACAATACGTCGCCGAATCCGTCGTCCGCAGCTTGCGAGCCAAGGTCAGGGGCAAGCGGGTTCTGCTGGTTCGGGCCAAGATCGCGCGTGACGTAATTCCACAGGAACTTCGCCGGGCTGGAGCGCACGTTGATGTGGTCGAGGCCTACGAAACCGTTGTGCCCAAATCCTCGCGTAGTCGACTACAGCGGCTCATGAAAGATTCAAGGCGGCGTCCACATATAGTGACATTCACCAGTTCGTCCACGGTACGCAATTTCGTGAACTTGCTCTCACCGCGCGGACAGGCGAAGCAGGAGATACCGCAAATGAATGGTGTTCTCATGGCTTCGATCGGCCCCGTAACGTCCGCCACGCTGCGAGAGTTAGGACTCCGCGTCCAAATCAAAGCGAAGGTATTCACAATTCCAGGCTTGGTCGCCGCCCTCGTGAGAACAGCGGCCTGATGTTCATCCCGGCACGCAGTGCGCGTAAGTGACTTCCCGGTTCAAGCGATCTGATTGTTCTCCCGGGCCGCACGCTCATTTAGCGCTGTCAGCCAACTGGGAGACGCTTTTGACTTGCTCTGGTTCCCGGTGCGGACGTCTGTGCCGATGCCTCCGGGAGGCGGCAGGAACCGATTCACAATGCCCAAGACGTCTACAGTCACCTCGGGGAAAACGCCGTGAACCAGGGTTGCGACTTTCGCGGGTACCGTCAGCACAACCTCGGAGTCGCCGCGAGCGCATGCGTCCACCACCTGGTGTGCAGCGCGGTTGGCAGTCATTGAAAGGCCGGGCAGCGCATCGCTGATGCTGAACCAGGCATATTCGGCCTCATTGTTGCCCTTGAACAGGGCGTTCCGCGGGCTTCCGGTGCGCATCAGTCCCGGGCAGACGGTTGTAACGTAAACTTTGTCTTTGAGAAGCTCGGACCGAAGCCCCTCGGAGAATCCCGTCAAAGCGAACTTGCCCACGCTGTAGGGAACTAAATGGGGCACGCTGATCTTGCCGCCGATGGAGGAAATGTTGACGATTCTTCCAAAGTGGCGGCGCTGCATCTGGGGCAGTACCGCCATTGTCGTAAAGTAGGGCCCCCAGAAATGGGTGTTGATGGAATCACGATAATCATCGATGGTCATGGTCTCAACCGGACCGACGCTAATGATACCTGCGTTATTGACCAGGATGTCCACGGGACCGAAGTGCTGCTCGATTTGTTTGATTGCATTTTCGGCCTCATCGCGCAGCGTCATATCGGCCTCAAGGGTGAGCACGTTGGATCCGCTGGCACTCAACTGCTGTGCCGCGCGAGCCAATTCATCCGCATCGCGTGCCGAGATCGCCACCTTCGCACCCCGCGCCAGCAGTTCTCGCGCAATCAATAAGCCCAACCCGCGTGAGCCACCGGTTACAAAGGCTGTCTTGCCGCGAAAACTGATGGGCGCGCGACGCCGCAACAGCATGGTGGCAGCCATACCTGCCGCGATTCCGGCTCCGATGGTCAGATTGCGTCCAAGCATAAATTCCTCGCAAAGAAAAGAAATAGGGCTGCGGGGTGGAACCCGCAGCCGGAAGGAAGGTTTCCAGCAGTTATTGGCCGGACGGGGCAGAAGTCTTCTGCTGCGTCGGCGCGATTTTCTGGGCTTCCTTCAGATGCTCGCGAAGCGTTGGCAGCGTCTGCTCGGCAAAGCTCTTCACCGCGGGATCTTTAGCAGTCGTGCTGGCGCGTTCGAATTCGCTCACATCTTTTCGGTGATCCTGAACCATGTCTTTCATGTAAGCGCGGTCAAACTGCTCTCCTGAGAGCTTCTCGAGCTTGGCCTTCGTGGCTTTATCTTTGGCGTTGAGTTGGGTCGGAATGTCGATGTGCTGCTGCTGTGCGACCTGCTTTAGCTGATCGTTGGCTTTGCTATGGTCATCGACCATGCGTTGTCCGAACTTCTTTACATCCTCGCTGGCTGCTTTCTGGGTAGCCAATTGCCCGAGTTCGACCTCCGCGAGCCCGCCCTGCGCCGCCTTCTTGATGAACGCGGTGTCGCTTGAGCCTTTTCCAGCAGAGTTCTTGCCCGACATAGCCGTGCCGTTCGCGTCTTTGTCCTGCTGCGCGAGCGCCGAGGTCGTCATCATGGCCGCCGCAAATGCGATTACAAAAAAAAGGGTGCTGAGTAAACGCTTCATAGCATTCTCCAGATCTACTTCCGAATATAGACTTAAGCCTAGGTTCCGAGGCTGGGCATTTGCCATCGGGCGATCCCTCTAAGGCCCTGGCTGGAATGTATGTAAGTGGTTTCCTGCGTATCAGGATTTTGGCTCAGATCCGAGTCGCAGCACGTTGCCGTCCGGATCTTCGACCTGGATCTCCAGAGCCCAGGGAAAGTTAGTCGGAGGCATGCGGACGGCAATACCGCGACTCTTCAAATCGGCGTAAATGGGTTCCACATCATCGACCCCGAGCCATACCCATGCCCCGCCACGTCCCTGACCACCGCAACAAAGATAGATTCCAGCCTGATCGCGATTCACAGAGGTGAACTCGTCCGTGCCCCAACTGGCATTGGTGAATCCCAGCACGTCGACGTAGAAGCGAAGTGCGGCCTTCATGTTCTCGACCCGCAGGATCGGCTGGCTGCCTTCGTAATAGATGCGGGATGCATTCATGGCTGCTCCTGTGCGCTTGAAATGATGCGGCATGCCTATGTAATCATGAAGCTTTGAGGAGCAGCAAGCCTCCGCATGGCACAAGCCTCCGCATGGCTCGGCAGACGGTAAGTACGCATGGTATGCTACCCGCATATGGGGATACCAAGCCTGCTCCGCAAAGTGTTCCTGATTGATCTTCTCCAGGGGCTGAAGGTCACATTCCGCTACCAGGATCCCAAAGAAATCTATACCGAGCAGTATCCGCTCGAAAGGCCGCAGGTCGCCGAGCGTTATCGCGGGGCCCCTCGTCTGAACGTCAATCCTGATACTGACGAGACGATGTGCATCGCGTGTGACCTCTGTGCATTGGCGTGTCCGGAACATCTCATTGTGGTCTCGAGCGAGCGCAATGAAAAAACGCGCCGCAAGGAACTCACCAACTTCACCTACGACCTGAGCCGCTGCATGTTCTGTGGACTCTGCGAAGATGCGTGCCCAACTGATGCTCTGGAACTGACTCAGGATTTCGAGCTCGCCAGCTACACCCGCCAAGGATGGATCTGGGATCGCACGACCCTCGAAAAAGGTCCAGAGCCTACGCAATACCGGAAATAGCCACTTTGCAGCGGGATCTGAACGTATCGTGGCGGACCCATCGAAAGCGGCTGGGTGCGCCCAGTTACGGTATTAACCGGATAGTGAGCCGTGGTGTGAGGACCGAAACTTCATTAGAAGCCGACTTCCAAGAGGAGGCTAATGAGGAGGCTAATCATGATCATCCGGTTCTCATTCCTTTTCGCGTTCCTGTGTTGCGCATCCTGGGCGCTGTCCCAGGCTCGCCCGGCGGCGCCTCCACCTGCAGCGCCACCCACCACGGCGGGCGCCTCCGGCCAGATTGCGCCACCGGCTTCGACCATCGGCCCACCGACGCCGATTACGACCAAGGCTGCCGGACCCGGCGCAACGCAG
Source organism: Acidobacteriota bacterium (assembly GCA_046723715.1). Taxonomy (GTDB): domain Bacteria; phylum Acidobacteriota; class Terriglobia; order Terriglobales; family Acidobacteriaceae; genus Sulfotelmatobacter. The sequence goes on from JBKOUZ010000114.1 coordinate 11,156, forward strand.
ACTCCGCCAAATTCAACTAGTCCCGTGCCACCTCCAACGGGACCGGCCCAACCCGTAAACCCGAATACGCCAATGGTGCCGTGTCCGACGTCGCCCGCGACGTCAACTGCCCAGAACGGAACCTCGACAGGGGCAACTCCCTCCGGCACAACCGCTGGAGCGCCGAGCCAGTCGCCGACTTCGGGGCAGGGAGGACAACCATCGAATGTCCAGACCACGCCGTCGAACAATCCAGGAACGAATCAGGCCGGCAACTCGGGAAACAATTCCTCGACGCCCAATTCCGGCGGGACGACGCAGACTAGTCCTGCAACGACTCCGAACGGAGCACCGTGTCAACCGACGCAGACGCCGGCGGAAACTACTTCGCCGCAGATGTGATTTGAATACGCCCGGCTTGTGGTGTGTTGGGCAGGGCACAACTTCAATGACGTGGAGCACAGCGAAATTCAGCACGCATCGCGCAAGGCTTTGCCATGTCCACGTGGCGCCGACCTCTTGGTCGGCGCGTTCTCTTCATGACGTGCCAGGCCTGTTGCACGAGCCTGTTTGGGATTGATCCGCTCGCTTTGCGTGGCCGGGACAGCCCAAGGGGCGTATCTCTACGCCTTCGCGTCGAGAACATTTGGCTCAGACTTATGCGGGCTGCTGCTGGGTCATGCAGTGCATTGCTCCCAAGCCCCAGATGAAATCCCCGGAGTAGATGGGGACGATTTCGCGGCTGGGGAAAAGGTGAGCCAGCGTATCAAGGGCGATGCGGTCGTTGGGGCGGTTGAACACAGGCGCTAGCACGAGTTGGTTGGCGATATAGAAATTCGCATAACTGGCCGGAAGGCGACGCCCTTCGAAAACAACGGGCTGAGGCATAGGCATTTCTACGACATTCAACTGCTTGCCATCCTGATCGCGGGCCGCTTGCAGCCGGCGCAAATTTGCCCGGAGCGGCGCATGATTCGCATCCCTGGAATTTTGTTCGATCATAGTCACAACGGTAGTCTTGTTGACGAACCGGCTGAGATCGTCCACGTGGCCGTGCGTATCGTCTCCCAGGATGCCTCGAGCCAGCCAGATCGTGTTCGGTGCACCCAGATAATCAGCAAATGCTTTCTCGTAGTGGACGCGCGCCATGTGGGGATTTCGGCACTGATCCTTGCTCAACAGGCATTCTTCCGTAGTTAGGACGCTTCCCGTACCGTTCACATCAATCGAGCCGCCTTCCAGCACAATGCGAGTTCCCAGGGAGAGAGGACGAATTTCTTTGTAGCGAGCGGTCTTGGCCATCAAGCTTCCGATCTTTTCGTCGTAACGCCAATTTGAATACTTGGCCCACGCGTTAAAGCGAAACTTGAGGGCTAGTTCATCCTGATGGGGAAACAGCTGCCCTCGGCTGTCCGGCCAAGATAAGCCGGACGGCTTCACGGTGAGAAAGATGCACCCAGAATCGCGCAGCCAAATCCGATTGGTGGGCCAATGATGAAAACGAACATTCCCCGACAGAGCGTCGGCCCGTTCCAATACCTTGCGAGCTTTGCGTCCCGCGGCTCCGTTATTGACGATCAGTTCGACGCGTTCATGCCTCGCCAGGTGGCGAATTATTTCCGCGACTACCCAAGGAATGGGTTCGAACTTGCCTGGCCAGTCTCCCTCGAGATGCGGCCAAGCCAGCCAGGTGGCCGCGTGGGGTTCCCACTCCGCAGGCAGGCGGTAGCCGAGAGTGGACGGTGCAGCGTGAGTTAAAGTTTTACTTGAATGTCGGCGCACGGTCGAGTCAGTCCAATAAGCGGCTGGTGATGGGCGCGTAGCTGTCGATACGGCGGTCGCGCAAGAACGGCCAGTTACGGCGAATTTCCTCGAGAGCCTTGAGATCGACTTCGCCGACGAGAATTTCCTCGCGATCGTGCGATGCTTCCGCGAGCACGCGACCGAAGGGATCGCAGAAAAAAGATCCGCCCCAGAATTCCAGCCCCTGGCCGGGGGCAGACTTGCCGCGCACATCGCCGGTTTCGAATCCGACGCGGTTCACGACCGCCACATACACTCCATTGGCAATCGCATGCGCGCGCTGAATGGTGCGCCAGGCATCGTGTTGGGCAACCCCGAATTCCGCTTTCTCGGACGGATGCCATCCGATGGCAGTGGGATAAAACAAGACGTGCGCCCCTTGTAAAGCCGTCAGGCGCGCTCCCTCCGGATACCACTGATCCCAGCAGACGAGCGTTCCTAGCTTGCCTGCGCTGGTATCGAGGGCGCGAAAGCCCAGATCGCCGGGGGTGAAATAGAATTTTTCGTAGTACAGCGGATCGTCTGGAATATGCATCTTGCGGTACAAGCCGCGCAGCGACCCATCGTTGTCGAATACAGCGGCTGTATTGTGATAAATCCCTGCCGCGCGCTTTTCAAAAAGAGACGCAATCAGCACCACACCATTGCTGCGAGCCGCGGCCGCCAGCTTTTCGCTGCTTGGGCCGGGAATAGGCTCCGCCAGATCGAAGAGCGCATGATCCTCTCGCTGGCAGAAATACTGCGTCTGGAAGAGTTCGGGAAGGCAGACGACTTGCGCACCGCGTCCTGCCGCTTCGGCAACCCGGCTGAGAGCCTTATCAAGATTGTCTTCCGGCTCAGGTCCGCACGACATCTGGATCAAAGCCACACGGAATTTTTCAGGCGGCAAACCTTCTGACCTCCGCGATTCAATATAGCAGGAGAATGCCGTTGGTCGCCGGTCAGCCGCCAGCGATGAAACGATGAGATTGAATCAACCGTGGCGCACAGCTGTTCACTTCGAAGGACAGCCGGACGGTTGTCTCGAGACAGTGTTTCTTAATTCTGAGGTCTTATTCCGGTGCTACTCCAGTACCGGCACTTGGATTCTTATTCAGCCTCTTGTGCTTGGCCTGCTCTTCCTGATCCTGCAGAAGTTTTTTGTGGTCTTCGGTCGAGGTGTCTACGGTTTCCAGAGCGTTGTTAAGCACGAACTCATATTGTTGAGCTTCGGCTGGGGGAACATCGGCGGCATCTTTCAATGCGCGCAGCTTCGCTTGAAACTCCGCGTCGGCGTCAATGACCGTCTTCATCGGCTTGCGGATATCGTCATGGCGATCGACATAGGTATCAATGTTGTCGTTCAGTTCGTCGTAAAGCGATTGGAAGTCCGACAGCAGGTCGTGAGTTTGTTTCACACGATCCGTGGCCTTCGGATCGGTTCGGACCTGCTCAAGTTTGACCAGGCGCGCCCGGGCGAATTCGACGTACAGAGGAAGGCGAAGCCGCGGCTCCCAGCTGGTATCACGGATTTTGTCGATTTCAGGCTGGGTTAGAGGATCGCGGTGCCTCTGGGCAAATATCATGGAACTGGAGAGCAGCAAGGCCAGTGCTGTGATCCAAAAACTTCTCATTTGCCGCCTTTCTTGAACATTGACGCGAGCAGATCATCCCGCACCCTATCGAGACGGTTCATAGCATCTTTCACCGCTGCCTGATCTGCTGACCCAAGCGTATGCAGGATATTGGTAAGCTTGCGAGTCATGCCACGCACTGCAATCTCGGACTGCTTCTGATATTTGTGCGATTGAATAGAATAGTCGCGCGCCAACTCCGAATACGCCACCACGTCCGTGAGCGCCGATTGTGCCTTGTCCAACTCGCCGGCTTCATATAACTTGTCGGCCTCGGTGAGGCGCATCTCCGCGACCTGAACACAGAGATGGGGCTTGTCGCCCACGTTCGCGGACGAGATTCGCGCCTTTAGCGCATCTACCGTCTGCCCCTGATGGGGCATCGGGCTGGCTAGCGCGCCTACTCCCAGCACACATGACAAGCCCAGTGCGACGAGTTTCTGAATACTTCTACTCAACTCACCACTCCACCGTGTCTCCAATCCCTGTTTTTCCACGCGAATCATTACTTCTTCGGCTCTAACGCGATCAAGCGATGTTTCGCCTGCCACTCCTGATCAGGATACTTCCCCTCGGCTCCCTGGAGGAAGAGGCGATAGTTGACCACCGCCTGCTTGACATTCTTCAGGTGATCGTAGGCCGAGGCACGCAGGAAGTACGTTATCGGGATGTCGGGTTGCAGTTTTGCGCGTTCATCCAGAGCCTTGAGAGCCAACCCATAATCGTTGTTCGAGCTGGCAGCAAAGGCAAGATCACCATACGCAGCAGCGAAGCCGGGCCTGAGCTTTACTGTCTGCAAAAACTCCTTCTGAGCGTCGGCAAACTTCTTTTGCTTCAGCAGGCTCACGCCGAGACTGTGATGCAGTTCGGCGTCATCCGGGTGTGCATTGGCCAGCGTGCGATAAGCCGCCTCCGCCTGGTCGTTCTTGCCCGCCGAACTGTAAAGATCGGCGAGATCCCGCTGCAGGGCAGTATCGGCAGGAGTCCGCTTCAGCGCTTCCTGCAATTCGGCAATGGCTTCATCGTTCTTCTCTTGAGCGGCCAGAACGCGTCCGAGCTGAACGTGGGCTGCTGCCTGTTCGGGATGAGCCGCCACGATCTTACGCAACTCCGCTTCGGCGTCGGGAAAGCGCCGGCCGCGCGTATAGATGTTCGCCAATCCAATGGTCGCCTGCGACGACGCTGGATCGATGGCTAGCGCCTTTCGGTACTCCTGCTCGGCATCGGAAAATTTGTTTTGCTTCTCCAGCAGAAGTCCAGCCGACAAGTGCGGCTCAACATCTTTGGGCAGCAAATCCGCGGCGTGCTGGTAGGCAGCAATAGAATCCTCGGGCTTCGTCGGCTCCAACAGGTGCGCCAATGAAAGCCACGCCCGTGCCTGGCCCTCTGCAACATGGCTGGTGGGGGTCAACTGGGTTGCGGCGCGCAGAAATTTCTCAGCATCCGGCTGACCTGCCTTGGCCAGCTGCAGTCCGAGATTCAGGTTGGACTCAAAGACATTGGGTTTGGCAGCGACAGACTTGCGATAAGCGGCGATTGACTCCTGCGGCTTGCCCAGGGCGTTTTCTACAAATCCCAGATCGAACCATGCAACGTAGTTCTCAGGATCACCGGCTACCAGCTTCTGCAGCACGGATTCCGACTCAGTGTAGTCCTGCTTCTGGATGAGGTCTTCGGCTTTGGCCAGTTCCGGCTGAGGGCCTTCCTCCTCCGAGACCGTGACACGATGCCGGTGAGTCTTCTTGCTGGATGACGCACTCGCCGGAGGTTTTTGGGATTCTTGCTGCCATGCCTGTGCAGTGCCGGTGCCGAGCATGCAAGCCGTGATCGTGGCGAGCATGAAAAATCGCCGCAACGCAATTCTAGCAACGTCCATTGGAACGCGATGCTCCATTGCCGTTCAAAACACGCGCCAGATATTTTCCCGTATACGATCCGGGCAGCTTGGCGATTGCCTCCGGCGGTCCGAGACCTACAATCTTGCCCCCACGATTGCCGCCTTCGGGTCCCAGGTCGATTACCCAATCCGCGGTCTTGATGACCTCCAGATTGTGCTCGATAACGACAATGGACCCCCCTGCTTCAATGAGACGGCGAAAGGCGGCCAGGAGTTTGCTCACGTCATCGAAATGCAGCCCCGTAGTCGGCTCGTCGAAGATATAAAGCAGGCGGCGCCTCAATTTCACGCCTAACAGGCGTCCGCTGTCACGGGTGGCAGGCTGCAAATGGGCTGCCAGCTTCATGCGTTGCGCCTCGCCTCCGGAGAGAGTAGTTGCCGACTGGCCCAGCCGTAGATAACCGAGCCCCACTTCCTCCAGCGATCGCAGTTTTTCTGTCACCTTAGGAGCTTCTGCGAAGAACTTCAGCGCCTCTCTTACTGTGAGATTCAGTACGTCGTGAATGTTCTTGCCCCGGTATCGAACCTCGAGCACTTGCGGCTTATAACGCGTGCCTTTGCACTCTTCGCAGATCAGTTCAACATCGGCCAGGAACTGCATCTCCACCGTGACGGTGCCATCGCCCTGGCAAACCTCGCAACGTCCGCCGGGGATGTTGAAAGAAAAATGCCCCGCACCGAAGCCGCGTTTTTTAGCCTCGGGCAGGGAAGCGAACAGTTCGCGGATTGCGTCGAATGCCTTGATATACGTAACGGGATTGGATCGCGGAGTGCGTCCGATAGGAGATTGGTCTACGAGCACGACTTCTTCGAGGTATTGATCGCCCTCCAGGGTCTCCCAGTTGGCGGCCGTGTTTGGGGCAGAACCGTTGCTCGCGGGCTGCTGCTTCGCCTGGGCCAGGGCTCGATACAACACTTGATGTAGCAGCGTCGATTTACCCGAGCCCGACACGCCCGTGATTGCCACCAGCATATTCAATGGAATGCTGACATCGAGGTTCTTCAGATTATTGGCGCGAATGCCTTTCATTTTGATCTGTTGTGAACCTGGCTTGCGGCGTATCGCCGGGGCCTGAATGCGTACATCCTCTGCCAGATATCTGCCCGTCAGCGACGCTGGATTGTGCAGGATCTGCTCATAAGTTCCTTGGGCAATCAGCTTGCCGCCATTCTCCCCCGCTCCCGGGCCGAGGTCGAGAATGCAATCCGCCGCGCGCATGATGTCGGGATCATGCTCGACCACCAGGATCGTGTTCCCAAGATTGCGCAGATCATGCAGGATTTTCACCAGCCGGTGGGTGTCGCGTGCATGCAGCCCGATCGAGGGCTCATCCAGCACGTAAAGTGTCCCGACAAGGCGCGAGCCCAGCGAGGTCGCCAGCTGAATCCTCTGGGCCTCACCGCCCGAAAGCGTCGATGAAAGGCGGTCCAGAGTCAGGTATTCCAATCCCACTTCGTTAAGAAAGCGAAGGCGCTCGCGAATCTCGTCCAAAACTTTTTCCGCGATCTCGGCCTCCTGAGCCGACAGTTCCAGATTCTCGAAGAACTTCAGCGCATCTTCCACGGTTAGCGAGCAGACCTCGCACAGATTCTTGCCATTGATCCGGACCTGCCGCGCTTCCAGCCGCAGGCGCGAGCCATTGCAATCCGGGCAGATCGAATATCCCCGATAGCGGCTCAGAAACACGCGCACATGGAGCTTGTATTTCTTCCGCTCCAGGTGACTGAAGAAGCCGCGCACCCCCATGAACTTGCCTTCGCCATTGAGAACGGTATTGCGCTGCTCCTCAGCGAGATCGATCCACGCCATGTCGAGAGGAATTCCGGCCTGCTTCGCGTAGCGCTTCAAATCGGTAAACAGGGGCCGGTATTTCGGCTTTGTCCAGGGCTCAATCGCGCCGTCCGCCAGGGACTTCATTTTGTCCGGGATAACGAGGTCCAAATCGAAGTCGATTGTGTTCCCGAAACCCTGGCACTTTGGACAAGCGCCATACGGATTGTTGAAGGAAAAAAGGCGGGGCTCGGGCTCCTCATACTTCAGGTGACAGTTCTTGCATTCGAACTTCTGCGAGAAACGAAGCATTGAAGATGCCGCGCCCTCAACTGCCTCGGCGGGTGATTCAAAAACCACCTCACCAGACTCCCGGTAAGCAGTCTCAATCGCATCGACAATTCGCGAGCGGGAATCAGCTGAAACGGTTAAACGATCGACCAGCACAAACACCGGCTGGCTGAAATCAATATCGAGCAGGGACTCCGGCGTAGAGAATTCAAACACCTGCCCCGCCTGATAAAGTCGGTTGAACCCAGCTTTCCGCAGGTCAAAGAGGCGAGTCTTCAACGCCTCACTGAGCTGCCCGTCATCAGTCTTTTTCGTCTTGCTCGGTCGCGAGCGTAGGGTCGGAGTTCCAAGGCCGTCGCGGCCCCGCATCCTTCGACTCGCAGCCACCATCTCCTGCCTCTGCATCCCTGATCGCTGGAGCGGGAATAGCACCTGCAACCGAGTCTCCGGCTCGAGTGCAACAATCGTATCCGCCACCTCGTCCACGGTGTCTTTCTTGACCTCTTTCCCGCACTTCACGCAATAGGTCCGACCGACACGCGCAAACAGGAGGCGTAGGTAATCGTAAATTTCCGTGGCTGTCGCTACCGTGGACCGTGGGTTTCGGGTCGTGTTCTTTTGCCGGATCGCGACCGCGGGCGCGATTCCGTCAACCGTGTCCGCGTCGGGCTTCTCAATGCGTTCCAGAAACTGGCGCGCATACGCGGACAGCGATTCGACATACCGGCGCTGACCTTCGGCGTAAATCGTGTCGAATGCCAGTGAGGACTTGCCTGACCCCGACACGCCCGTCACCACCGTTAACCGGTTATGCGGTATCTCAAAATCAACGTTTTTGAGGTTGTGAACGCGCGCGCCGCGAACAACAATGCTTTCTGTCTGCGTTGAAGTAGAAGACATCGATAGGGCCCGACAGCCACACGCAGCCCGGAGCGTAAGCGCACAGAGGCCTCCGGACGGCTTTCTGAATCTTTCTATTATAAGGGAATTTCACAATTGCCAGAGTCCCGCTAGCGTTAGTATCTGTTCAGGCGGGGGTCGCTACCTTTTCCGGCATGGCCGTGCGAGCGTGGGAAATACCTTTGTGGAAATGTAAAATCCCATCCTCCATCCGACTCAACTTCATTGTGAGCATATCCAGAATGTAATTCTGCCGGATCATCCAAGGTGGCACTGCGGATTGTTTCGGCAGATCCGCCGCCGCCCTCGTCACGTAACCGGAAGTGAGATTGAGCAATGGCCGGGGCTCCATCGTCGCAGAATTGCACATCGGTATGCAGATATGATAGCCGCGGCGTTTCATGTAACGCAGAACGCGGCACACGAAGGTTGAAGCCAGGTCCGCGCGCAGTGTCCACGAGGCATTCGTATACCCGATGCAGAAAGCGAAATTGGGTACATTGCTCAACATCGCTCCCTTGTAGACAAAAGCATCGCCAGGATGAATTGGCGTGCCATCTACGCTGATGCGCACCGCTCCCAGCGCCAGCATCTGCAATCCGGTGGCCGTGACAATGATGTCGGCCTCGAGTTCCTGTCCCGATTGCAATCGGATGCCATGCTCCGTAAATGTCTCGACTTCATCGGTCACGACCGAAGCCTGCCCCTGGCTGACAGCCTTGAACAAGTCCGAATCAGGAACCAGGCACAGGCGCTGGTCCCAGGGCTGATATCGCGGATTGAAATGCTTATCGATGTCATATCCTGCAGGAAGACTTTTCGCCGCTCCGCCGCGAAGCAGACGGCGCATGTAGTCGGGTGCACGGCGGCTGAGTTGGTAGATTCCCAGGCTGATCAGAATATTCTTCCAGCGCGCAATCCTGTGTGCAGGTCCTGCGGGCAGGAAACGGCGCAGCCAATCAGCGACGAGATCGTGATCCGGCAAGCTCAGTGTATAGCTTGGCGATCGTTGCAACATAGTCACATGCGCTGCGCTCAACGCCATAGCAGGGACCAACGTCACCGCGGTAGCTCCGCTCCCGATGACCACGACTTTCTTGCTGTTGTACTCAAGGTCTTCAGGCCAATGTTGCGGATGCACAATCCTTCCACGGAATCGCTTCGCGCCGGGAAAGGCCGGGTTATATCCAGAGTCATAGCGGTAGTAGCCGGTGCATCCATACAGAAAATCGCAGGAGTAGTGGAGAGTCTTGCCGCTTCGATCGTTCACCTCCAACGTCCAACACGCGTTCTCTGTGGACCATGAAGCCGACAGCACCCGCTGCTGAAACCGAATGTGACGATCGATTCCGAAATCTCGCGCCGTGTCGCGGACGTAATTCAGAATCGCCGGACCATCAGCGATCGCCTTGGCGCCTTTCCAGGGCCGGAACGGATAAGCAAGGGTAAACATGTCCGAGTCGGACCGAACTCCGGGGTAGCGGAACAGATCCCAAGTGCCGCCAATCTGCTCGCGCGCCTCAAGGATGACATAGTGTTTGCCGGGACAGCGCGTCTGCAGACGGTATCCCGCGCCAATACCGGAAAGGCCTGCACCAATCACGATCACGTCGAAGTGCTCTACAGACATATTTGTCACTCGCAAAGTTGGTGGAGACACCAAGGACAGAGGGAGCCGGCGTGCCGCGCCAAACCGCCTCATTATGCTCTGAATGCCAGGTGGAAGCCAAGCCGGGGTTTTGCTGCTGGGTCTCGGCTGACAAAAAAAAGAGCACGGGTGACCCGTGCTCCTTGGTTCACAACCGATAGCTCAATGCCGATATTCGGCATTAGGAGATGCGACGCGATCGTACGGCACGTCGCGAGGAATATTGTAGCGCGCCATAATGTCCTGCATCTTGCGCTCGTCCTTGTAAATGTCGTCGCGATCGTTCTTGCGGGTGTCCTTTACCCACTTTTCGTATGCTTTATCGAACTCGTGCTGATCGTCCGGCGAGAGTCTGGACGGGGCGTAGCCTGCATATCCGCGGTCACGATTATCGGAATAGCCGTATCCGCCGTTGTTATAGCCCGCCGGTGTAGCAATCTGATCGTAAGGAACATTAGGCGGGATATTATTGCGCGCCATAATGTCCTGCATCCTGCGGACGTCATTATCCAGGTCGTCCCGATCGTTCTTGCGGCTGTCGTTCACCCACTTCGCATAAGCCTTATCGAAGTCGCGCTGCTCGTCCGGAGAGAGCCGGCCCTGGTTGCCCCAGTTCCGATCGTCCTGTGGATAGGCATTGTTGTAATGGCCATCGTTGTACCTGTCCTGAGGCCCATATCCGTTGCTGGCAATCCGCTCGTACGGTACATCGGGCGGAATGTTGTTGCGCGCCATGATGTCCTGCATCTTGCGGACGTCCTTGGCAATGTCATCGCGATCGTTCTTACGGCTGTCGTTCACCCACTTGGCATAAGCTTTATCGAAATCGTGCTGGTCATCAGGCGAAAGCCGCCCGTATTGACACAATGCGGGCAGTGCCAGCGCGGTTACCAGCGCTATCGCTTGTAAAACTCTCTTCATGGTATGACCTCCGAAAGTAGTCACACGAAGCGGCAGGGCGCGCACTCGTTCCTTTGCCCGTACTCCTCAGATGTGTTGTTTCAACTGCTTGTTGTCTGGGGGAATCTGGTAGAAACGATATTTGAGATCCCTAAGCTAGGGTGTCACGGTGATGGTGCTCACGCCGTTTTCTGCAGGTAGTCACTGCACTTTGCGAAGCTTGAAATGGAACCTGCTACGTATTCGTCGGCTTTTTTTCTGAAGCTGCCGATCCATTAGTCATCCTGAGCAAGGCGAAGGATCTATGGACTTGCTCGTGGCACGAAGATGAAGAGATCCATTCGCTACGCTCAGGATGACATAACGGATTTCAGGATGACATGACGGATTAAGGGAAGGTCAGTCCGTTCAGCTTGCCAAAAAAAAGGCCGCATGAGCTCTCAGCGTTGTTGAATTGGCGCGATAGCGCTCGTTGAGGAGATGCAGTGTTAGTGAGTTCAATAGCTGGCTCTACCGCAGCACGTGCCGTTGTGGCTTCAGCGACGATACAGCACACTCGCACTGTCAGAGAACAATAGAGTCAGTGCAGTAAGAATCACTTAGCGGCAAGTTCTCTTATCCGTGCTTCGAGGTCGCGAATTTCAGTTTGTTGTGATTTGATGGCTTCGATAAGAAGTGCAGTGAGTCGGGAATAGTCGACGCCATCGGCCTCTCCGGTATCAGGATTCAAGGACACGATTTCGGGCACCACTTGAGCTACATCCTCAGCCACTACTCCTATTTGGCGACGTCCATCATCTTTACGTTCATATGACACTCCCTTAAGTTGCTCGATCTTCTCCAAAGCTCCTTGGATGACGTGAATATTAGCTTTGAATCGGCGCGAGCTGCGAGTTGTCCACTGGTCAGCTAGTGTAGAACCGCCGAAGACCACTTCGAACGTGTGCGATGGCGCGGTAGTCCCAACCCCTACGAAACCCCTCTTGCCTGCGGTGGTGCCGCCACCGCCCGTCCCAGGGAGGAGGGCTATAGAACCGCCATTGCCGCCGAGGTAGGCTGCGCACCTGGTGCTCGCTGGAATACAATTCGCGCCGCTGCCCCCGGTCATCAGAATTGTCGCACCGGAACCACCTGTAGCAATCGTTGGCAAAGGCGCACCAGATCCAGAGCTTACCTGGACCGAACCACCCGATCCTTGTACTCCGAAGCCACTCAAATTCGAGCCACCCTTGCCTCCGACGACCTGGAAAACAGACGGGGCATTACCTCCATTGACTCCGGCCGTTCCACCGGATCCGAAAAGCGCCAGCTTCGCAGCAGGAGTTGTGGTCCCGATACCCACCATTCCGTTTGCCTGAAATAAGAGTGAGTTTCCCAAACTTGTGCTGTTAGACCAACGTGGCACGAAGTTCGCAGTGCCACTACCGCTTACTTGGGCGGCGGAGGGGAGAATGAGAAGGCAGAGTACGAGGATGTTGGCAAGCAAGCGAATTTTCATCGTCCATCTCCTGCAGCATGGCTGCTCCAGATCACTGCACTCCATGCTGATGGATCCAAATTCTCATCCATTTCAGCCTCGAAGAATAGCAGATCATCGACGCGAAAGCAGTACATTCGGCCGAAACCCGGCATCGTCGTTATGTCTCATTGGTGATTGGCAAAATTATGCCCATTTCACACGTGAGCCACTGCACAATCAGACGCTTCGCCTGTCGAAAACGAACAACTCAAAACCTAACTTCGGCCCCCGTACCTCAGGCAAAATTTCCCAAATAAGTTTATTGTTGCAGCGTCCTAAAATTTTCGTCGGGGGAGACTCATGCGCCGGTTGAATCGCAGAACGTTTCTGAAAGTAGCAGGATCGGCAGCTGCAGGAACAGCCCTTGGAGCCAAGGTATATGCGCTGGCGGCTCCGCAGGACCAAACGCCCAGCCCCGCTTCGGCCAACGATCACATCCAGATCGCCTTGATTGGCGCCGGTGGACAGGGCATGGGAGACACTCGAGCCGCGCTGCAGGTTCCGGGCGTCAAGCTGGTTGCGGTCTCGGACTGCTACGACGGGCGCCTACAGCACAGCAAGGAAATGTGGGGCAATGACATCTTTACGACCCGCGATTACAAAGAAGTTCTAGCACGCAAAGACATCGATGCCGTTATTGTCGGCACGCCCGATCATTGGCACAAACAGGTCTCGGTCGACGCTATGAAGGCGGGCAAGGATGTTTACTGCGAGAAGCCAATGATTCACGAGCACGCGGACGGTCCGGAGATGATCCAGGCTGCGCGCGCGAATAATCGCATCTTGCAGATCGGAAGCCAGCGCGTCAGCTCGATCATCTATGTCAAGGCCAAAGAGATACTCGCCGCCGGAACCATCGGCCAACTCAACATGGTCACCGCGCATTGGGACCGCAATTCTTCCATGGGCGCATGGAACTACACAGTCCCGCTAGATGCCTCGCCCGAAACCTGCGACTGGCCGCGCTTCCTCGGCACTGCTCCCAAAATTCCCTTCAACGCTGAACACTTTTTCCAGTGGCGCAAGTGGAAGGCCTACGGCACGGGAGTCGCCGGAGATCTGTTCGTGCATCTGTTCAGCGGAACGCATTTCATCACCGGGAGTAATGGTCCTACTCGCGCCATGGCCACCGGAGGTCTTCGCTTCTGGAAAGATGGGCGCGACGCCAACGACGTATTGCTGGGATTATTTGATTATCCTCAGGGCTTCAATCTGGCTCTGCGGGTCAACTTCGTAGACGGGGGTGACGAGAGCGAAGGCCTGCTATTCACTGGTTCCGAGGGCACTATGGAGATTGGATGGAACCAGCTCACTATCAGCCGGTCCCCCCGAGAAAAAGAGCCCGGCCACACGCTCGATACCTTCACCGAGGACATGCAAAAGCGCATTATGCAGGAATACCGGCAGAAGTATCCGCGCGTTCATCCCTCAGAGGCCCCTTCTGTCGAATACGAAAAATACGTAGCTCCGAAGGGCTATTACGACAGCTACGACCACTTCAAAAACTTCTTCGCCTCAGTTCGCTCCCGGAAGCCCGTCGTGGAAGACGCGGTGTTCGGTTATCGTGCGGCCGGGGCTGCGCTGCTTAGCAATTTGAGCGTCGAACGAGGCGCGGTGGTGAAGTGGGATCCGGATGCGATGAAACTAGTGTCGTAAGCGAGCGGAGCGGGTACTTAGGTTGGCGGCTTCGATGCCGCGCATTCGAATTCGGGTTTTTTTTTAAAAGAGGATGAGAACGTGGAGCAGTTGCCGCCGAAGTTATTGCTCCAGGGTACCGCTCAGGCGAACATGGCAGCCATTGGCACCGAACTGTGCTGCCGGCCGATTACCACGATGCCGGAATCCGTGACGTGCCAGCCTCGGGCGCGGTCTGCGTCAAGATCGTAGCCGACGTCTGTGTCCGCCGGAATGCGTACATTCTTATCCAGGATCGCCCGGCGCACCTTGGCCCTGCGCCCGATGTCGCAGTTGTCCATGATCACGCAGCCTTCTACCTCCGCCCCGGTGTGCACGCGCACGCCGCGCCCGAGAACAGACTGCTTAACCTTGCCGCCTGAAAGAATGCAACCGCCCGACACGATGCTGTCGATCGCCTCCCCGCGGCGGCCTTCCTCATCGAAGACGAATTTCGCGGGGGGATCCGGGTAGCTGGTACTGCGCACCGGCCAATCCCGGTTGTAAAGATTCAACGCGGGCTTTACATGATTCAAGTCCATGTTGGCTTCATAGAAGGCTTCGATTGTTCCCACGTCGCGCCAGTAAGGTGAGGAGTCGACCTCGCCGGGGATTCGGTTTTCCTCGAAATTGTAGGCATACATGGGGGCTTTTCCCGCCAGCTTGGGGAGAATGTCCAAGCCGAAATCGTGATGGCTGCCGGGGGTTTTCGCGTCGGCATGCAACAGGTCCAGAAGAGCGCGGGTGGAAAAGATGTAGTTGCCCATGGAGGCGTAAACTCGGGTGACATCGCCGGGCATTGTGGGTGCATCGGCCTTCTTTTCGTGAAACGCCATGATGCGGCTGTCCGCGTCCACCTCAATCACGCCGAATTCCCGCGCCTGTTCCCGGGGGACCGGGTTGGCAGCGACCGTCACCTCCGCTTGCTTCTCCATGTGGAAATCGATCATGCTGCCGACATTCATGCGATAGATATGGTCGCCGCCGAAGATGGCCACCAAATCCGGAACTGACTGCTCAACCAGGTTGATGTTTTGGAAAATGGCGTCCGCCGTCCCCTGGTACCAGGATTCATTCTCCGACCGCATCTGTGCCGGCACATTGATGATGAACTGGCTTTTTAAGAGCCCGCTGAACTGCCAGCCCTCGCTCAGATGCTGCAGCAGCGATTGGCTGCGGAACTGGGTAAGCACGTAAATGGAATAAATTCCGGAATTCACGAAGTTGCTGAGAACGAAATCGATGATGCGATACTTGCCTCCGAAGGGGACCGCGGGCTTGGCGCGTTCCCGCGTGAGAGGAGACAGTCGGGTTCCTTTTCCGCCCGCGAGCACGATACCTAATACCCGCAGGGGCAGACTTCCATGTACGCCGATGCCGGGTTGTTGCGCCGGAATCATCTCAGCCATTTCAACCCTCCCAACATGGTCGCCCAAAGACTGTGCTAAAACGAAGTCTTAAGGGTATAGACACTTCGTGGCAAGATGCGCGGGATGATGCAAGGGTTGGAAGAAGTCTCAAGGAGGGACTTGCCGGACTTATTCGGAGTGCCGCTCGTTCTCCCGATCCCGCTGCTTGCCGTAACGCATCGCGAATCCAAATCCCAGCGTCATGATGCCGAGCGGCGGCACCAACATTACCAGCACAGCCCGATTGAGAGCGATTTGGCCCTCCTTGGGTGTAGCCTTGGCATTCGCGCGGCACATTGCGCACCCCTGCGCAATCGCGGGCGCTGTCCACAGCGCTGACGCTAGCACGACCAGAGGAAGCTTCCGCCAGAGTTTCACGCTTATTTCACTCCCATCGTTGTGATCCGCCCCGCATCTGGGAAGAAGAAGAAATACATGATCACGAAGCAGGCAACCACCGACAGTGTGATCACCCAACGCATCAGGGCCGTCTCAAACTTCATGTGCATGAAGTAGCCGATGATCAGCGCCGACTTGATCACCGAGAGCAGCAGCAATACTTCCAGCATGCGCACGGGCGAGAAGACCTGCTTGTAGCCCAGTACAACCTCGATCGCGGTCAGTACCAGCAGCGCTCCCCACACCCAGAAATACTGCCCCTTGCTGTCATCGTGCTTCGCGACATCGTGCATTGCTCAGCTCCTCACTCGAGGTCTTAATCCGATCTTGCGAAGGGTACAGCTTGACTCGTGCCGCACCCCCAAAGATTCCGGGGCTTTAGCCCCTGAGGGCACTTAACTCACTTTGGTCGACATCAAGTACACCAGCGGAAAAATGAACATCCAGACCAGATCCACGAAGTGCCAATACAATCCGCAGACCTCGACGTCGTGCGCATCATAATTTTTCGGCTTCAGCCAAAGAATCACTCCCGCCATCAATAGTCCGATGCCCAGCGTGTGAACTGGATAATGGAACACGTTGTTGGAAGGGATTAAGAATGCCGCCGCGATCCAGATTACGCCCAGCGCGGGAAGAAACCATTTCCGAAAGGCCACTATGCCCAGATAGATGACCCCGATGGTCACGTGAAGCATGTGCATGGCTGTGAGTCCGAAAAACGCCTGCGAGAATTGCGGAACATTCTTCGAGATGTCAGCCAACTCGCCGGTTGCTGTCGATTTGGACACCCCCAGGAGAGTCATGAAGCCGGGCAGGTTCAACCCTTCGTCAATCAGCTTCGACCACTCCATTCCGTGCAGCACGATAAACGCAGTGCCAAACACCATTGTTCCCAGCAGCCAGTTGCGCGTCCACGCCCGATCCTTGCGCTGAGCCGCGAACACAGCCAGCACCATAGTGAGTGAACTGGACAGCAGGCAGGCCGTCATGACCGTGGCGTTCGCAATGCTCTCCGCGTGAAAGGGAGTCGGCCAGGGATTGGTGTAAATGCGGTTGTAACTGAACGCAAACAGCAGTGCCCCGAAAGTGAGAGAGTCCGAGGCCAGGAAGAGCCACATCCCGATCTTCTTCGAATACGCGCCAAACAGCGGAGCTTCGTAATCCCCCGGCGCACCATGTCCCACGGGCAGACTGTGGTGGACATCATGCTCAAGCGTGGCGTCAGCCATTGCTAAAGTTCCCCCTTCCCGTCCAGCAAGACAGCGAATAGAACTTTCTAAGTGAACGTGCTGCAGTGTTACTTCGTATTGACCGGTACATTTCGCACCTGGCTAGCGCGCGAACCCCAATAACGCGAAAATATAAATCCACAAAATCGCCATGAAGTGCCAATACCAGGCGGTGATATCCACTACAATCCTCCGCGCCTCCAGCGGTCTCTTCAGCAGGGAAGCGCTCGCCGCCCAAAGTAAAGCAATCACTCCCCCACCCAGGTGCACCGCGTGCGCGATAGTCAGCAGAAATGCGAACGAACTGCTGGGATTCGTGTTCACAAAGAATCCCCGCGAGTGCATCTCGCTCCACGCCAAAAATTGTCCTGCCAAAAACGCGAAACCCAGCAGCACTGTAACGCCGAGCCACGGAAAATTGCTCTCATCGCCCAGCGAGATCCCGGGAATCGATCTCACCGGGGCCAGTGCCGCCTGCGTTGCTGCCCGCCGCCGGGCGATTTCCATGCTCACGCTGCTGGTCGCCAGGATCAGCGTGTTTATCATGAGCATCGCCCACGGCAAATCCACACGACCCCAGTCACGGACATAACTGTTCGACGTGCCGTCAAAGGTGGGCAAGCCCTGCCGCACAATGTACGCGCTGGTCAGCGCAATGAACACCATGCATACGGTGGCAATCGCGCAGATCAATCCTAACCGTGCCCGCCGCAGCCGCGCTCCATAATCCGGAACATCGCCGCCGCGCCCATCATCGCCTCCACCTGTTTCCGGAGGCACAGGAGGTTTATTACCTATGTCGTCAACCGGGGTCCCTGGAATGTAAGTCGCCATAACTACTTAGTGGATCAATGCCCGTCACTGGTTGCGTCAAATCCCGTGCGGGTGCCCCATCCTTATTCGCCGTTTTCTGGCGAGACAGGGTGGGGAGTTTGACTTCAATGTGCCGCCGGAACCGCCGGATCCGTCTGCAGCACAAAATCCTTAGCTGCGCCTGGTACTCCATACTCATACGGACCGTTGTGGACCACTGGAGTCACGCCGCCGAAATTGTCATGCGGGGGCGGAGTCGCGGTAGTCCATTCCAGGGTCGTGGCTTCCCAGGGATTGTCGCTGGCCTTGGCACCTTTGAAGATGCTCCAGAACAGGTTGATGACAAAGATGAACTGCGCAGCGATGGTGATGATTGCGGCGTAGGTCATGAACGTCTGCAGCGGCAACAACTTCGCCTGATATGCGACTTCGGTGAACTGCGAATAGCGCCGCGTCTGTCCCGCCATTCCCAGGTAGTGCATCGGCATAAAGATCGCGTACGTGCCCGCGAGCGTGATGAAGAAGTGGATGCGTCCCCAGGTTTCATTCATCATCCGCCCAAACATCTTCGGCACCCAATAATACGTAGCGGCAAAAATTCCGAAGATGGCCGCCACGCCCATGATCAGGTGGAAGTGTCCCACGACGAAGTACGTATCGTGCAGTTGAATATCGAGCACCGGCTGGGCCAGGAAGGGCCCGCTCAATCCGCCAGAAACGAATAAAGAAACGAAGCCGATGGCATACAGCATTGGCGTGTGGAAACGAATATGCCCCTTCCACATTGTGCCCAACCAGTTAAAAGTCTTGATGGCCGAGGGCACCCCGATGCACATAGTCAGAATCGAGAACGCAAATGCTGAGTAGGGGCTCATGCCGCTCATGAACATGTGATGGCCCCAAACCATGAATCCGAAGAAGCCGATCGCCAGCATGGCGTAGACCATCGCGCGGTAGCCGAAGATCGGCTTGCGTGAGAATGTGGACAGCACCTGCGACGCCACTCCCATGCCTGGCAAAATCGCGATGTACACCTCGGGATGGCCGAAGAACCAGAACAGGTGCTGCCACAGCAACGGAGATCCGCCCTTGTGCCCCATTACCTGCCCGTTCACTACCACCAGCGGAACGTAGAAACTTGTACCCAGGTTCCGGTCCATCAAAAGTAGGATTCCTGCCGAGAGCAGCACACCGAATGCGAGCAAGCCCAGAATCGCGGTAATGAACCAGGACCAGCAGGTCAGCGGCATACGCATCAAGGTCATGCCCTTGGCACGCAGGTCGAGCGTAGTGGTGATAAAGTTCAGCGCCCCCATCAGCGATGCGACACAAAAGATCGCGATGCTGGTGATCCATAAGTCAGCGCCAAGTTGTTCGCCTGGCCCTGCCGAAGACAGCGCACTGAGCGGCGGATATCCCGTCCATCCATGCAGTGGCGCGCCGCCAGTCACGAAGAACGCGGCAAGAATGACGATGAAACCGACAAATGTCGTCCAGAACGAAAGCATGTTAAGGACGGGAAAAGCCATGTCGGGTGCGCCAATCTGAATGGGCAGGAAATAATTCCCGAATCCGCCCTGTGGTGCGGTGGTCAGCACGAAGAACACCATGATCGTGCCGTGCATCGTGAGCAGGCTCAGATAAGTCTCTGGCTTGATTTCACCAATCAGCGGCAGCGCCGCATTCGGCCAGATCATGTGAATGCGCATCAGCAGTGACAAGAACATACCAACGAACACTGCCGTGAGCGCCAAAAAGAAATACTGAATCCCAATTACCTTGTGGTCGAGGCTGAAAATGTATTTTCGAATGAATCCCTGAGGAGCGTGCGAATGAATTGTTGCCGAGGTCGCCATTACTGTTTCTCTGCCTCCCGAGCCGCCAGCCATTTGTCGAAATCTTCCTGGCTGACCACGTGCACCATGCCATGCATCTTGTAATGCCCCAGCCCGCAGAGTTCGGCGCATGCAATTTCGTATTCACCAACTTCTGTAGGCTTGAAATGCATGTGAATGTTCAATCCCGGCACTGCGTCCTGCTTGAATCGCAGATTGGGAACGAAAAAGCTGTGGATCACATCCACCGCGCGCAGGCTCACATCGATCTCGCGGTTGACCGGCAGGTACATCGTGCCCGTGACCACATCATCTTTAGCCGCGGCATCGGAAGAGTTAAGACCCACGGCCGCCTCGCCGCCTGCCGACGGATCCATCAAGCTAGCTTTCGTCGCCCCATACTTCCCATCCGCTCCTGGATAGCGGAAGTACCAGGCGAACTGCATTCCCGTGACTTCCACTGGGACAGCTCCGGCCTCCGGCGGATCAAAGCGCTGGCTTGCCCACACCCGGCTGCCCATCACGTTCAAGCCTATGAAAAGAATCGCGGTCAGCACGGTCCACGTAATCTCCATCGTAGTGTTCCCGTGAGAATACGCGACCGGCGGAGACTTCGGAGTTTGCCGATAACGCCAAACGATGTAGCCCAGCCCAAGCTGAGCCGCCAGAAATACAACTCCCATGATGAGGAAGGTGAGTGTGAATTGATGGTCGATGAAACCGGTCGCAGCTGATGCCCCTACCGGAAGCCACCAGGTCTTGGCGACGAAGAAGTACGTGCTGACCAGAGTGATCAGCCAAATCAAGACCAGTAACGCGAGGCCCATTCCCCAACCCCCGATCTGGAAGACGAAAAAGATTTGCCCAAGGCTGTGCCGCATCCCACAACGCAAGCACCAGTCGGCGGCGAGTTTACCACAACGCTACGCACGAAAAGCAAGCGGCGTTCCGAAACAAGACCCAGCCTGCTCACGTGACATGTTACGCACAGTCATCTTGTAGGATTTCTTGTTGGAGTTTTCGAATCTAAACTTCATCCAGCATCTCCAGGAAAGGATCCTGCGTGCCTGAAATCCAGAGCAAAGCAATGATGATTCTCATAGCCGGGCCTTATCGCTCCGGCACAAATGACGATCCGGTTTTAATCCATGAGAACGTCGAACGCATGGAGCAGTATGCCCTGCCCATTTTCCGCGCTGGCCACATGCCACTGCTGGGAGAATGGCTTGCGCTCCCGCTCGTCAATCTTGCCGGATCAACGAAGATTGGCGATCACGCTTTTAACGAGGTCTTTCATCCGATCGCGGTTCGCCTGCTGACCAAATGCGACGCCGTCCTTCGAGTAGGGGGTCCATCCGGCGGAGCGGACGAAATGGTGCGCATCGGCCGTAGTCTCGGTCTGAAAATTTTTACAAACATTGAGGAGATTCCCAAGTTGGAACCCTGAACAGCTCGCCCCTTGCATCCCAGAAGTTCAGGTTTTCAGTCAGTGAGTATCCGTAAGGACCCGTGTGGATCCTTGGCCAATCACTTCTCGCTCCACTCCGGGACCCGCCCCGGAGTCCAGGGCGCCCCTGCAGCCTCCATATCTTTTTCCAGCTTCGCCAAATCTGTGTCCACGAGGGTGCGAAGTTTCCCGAGCACGTCACTAAACTCCGCCGCGCCGATGTTGTACTGGTCAATATGCGATTGCGTCGGCTTCGCCAGGGAGAACCGCTCGCCTTCCATGATCGAGTTCACGCGATCATTGATGGACGATGGTACCGGCTCATTCCTCTTTGCGAGTTCCTGATCTCCGCGCAAAGCCTGCAGAATTTCGCGATCCCTTTGCTCCAACGAATCTGCCACGGCGCCCAATTGCGTTTCCGCTCCCGGAGTCTCACGCAGCGCCTCGCGAATCTGCTTCAACCTGTCCTGAACATCTTCAGCGGTGCGAGTCGCCCCGTATACGGCGCGATATAAGCGGGCCACCTTCTTCAAGAATTCTTCTTGCGCCGTACGATCGGTGGCGTTCAATGACGCCAGGTTCTCAGTCGCGACTTTGAATGACTGCGGCCCTGCCACTTCCGTTACGACTCCGCCGATTTTTTCAAACATCCGCACCGAATAGCTACCGGGAACAATCAGCGGACCCTGGTCAGCGGCATCGGGAAAATTCTCTTCGCTCTCTTCTGGATGTTTCGCCACCCGCGGCGCCGGGTACCGCAGATTCCACGCCACTCGTTGAAACCCCGCATCCGTCTTGCCATCAATGCGGCGGATTGCCGCTCCTCTCTCGTCGTACACGACGAAATACGCTTCCGGCTTTGCTTCCTGAGCCTCGGCCCGGAGTTCATCGTTGGAAGGGTAGGGAAGCGCCTGATTCTTCTTCGCCGCCTCTTTCTCCGCATCCTGCCGCTTTTCTTTCTTTGTCTTGATCTTCTCTTTCAAGTACGTGGTAAAGACAGCGCCATACGGTGGATTGTCCGCGGCGTAGAATGCGTCGCCCTGAAATCCTTTCTTCGGCCCGCCGAGAGGATGACGCTCGACGTACATCAATGCATCCCGGACTGGATACATGACGACGGCCTGGTCTGTAGCCTGCGGCTTCAGCTGCCGCAAAGGCGTGATGTCGTCCAGCACGTAAAAACCGCGCCCGAAGGTCGCGATCACCAGATCGTTTTCCTGTCGCTGGACGACCATGTCGCGCACGGCAATGGTCGGAAGTCCGCCCTTGAGCCTCACCCAGTGCTTCCCGCCGTCGATGGTGAAGTAAGCTCCGAACTCCGTCCCTGAGAAAAGCAGATTCGGATTCATGGTATCTTCCGCAAACCCCAGCACCGGCCCGTTCTCCGGCAGGTCGCCGGCAATCGAGGTCCAGGTCTTTCCGCTGTCCGAAGACCTCAGCAGATAAGGTTTGAAGTCTTTATTCTTGTGATTGTCGAAAGCGGCGTACAGCGTGTTGGCGTCGAAGTTCGAAGCCGCCAGCCGACTCACATAGGTCTTATCCGGCACGCCGGAAAAGCTTTCATACTTCGTCCAGCTTCCGCCTCCATCGTTCGTGACCTGAATCAGTCCATCGTCTGTCCCCACGTAAATCAGCCCCTCCTTCATCGGCGACTCGGAGAGCGCAACGATGTTGCCGTAAAAAGAGGTTGAAGCATTTTTCGCGACTGCATCCGGTCCCCACACTTTCCCCATGACCGGCAGTTTGTTGCGATCGATCTGCCGCGTCAGGTCGCCTGAGATCGCCTTCCAGGTATCTCCGCGATCGTCCGAGCGGAACAATTTGTTAGCCGCAAAATAAAGGCGCGTGTGCGAATGCGGGCTGATAATCACCGGCGAATCCCAGTTCCAGCGCAGCGGCGGCTCGCCCTTGCCCTCCTGTGGCTGCAGCACCAACTCCTGTCCGGTCACCCTGTCATAGCGGACCAGCACGCCATACTGCGATTCCGAATACACCGTATTTGCGTCCTGTGGATCAACCTGAGAGCGAAATCCATCGCCCCCCGTGGTGACATACCAATCCGAATTAACGATGCCACTCACATCGCGAGTCCGCGCCGGGCCGCACCAGGAGAAATTGTCCTGCGTGCCGCCGCACACGTGATAGAACGATGCTTCGTTACTCACCGCAACGTCATAAAACTGGACCGTCGGCAGGTTCGCCTTGAACTCCCAGGTTTTCGCGTCATCCCAGGTCTCGTACATGCCGCCATCGGATCCGAGGAGCCAGTGCTTCGTATCGTCGGGATCGATCCAGATCGCGTGATTGTCGCCGTGATGATTCACCTCGTTCACTTTGTGCAGCGTCTTGCCGCCGTCGAGCGACTCGCGCAATTCCACGTTCATTACAAAAATGCGATCCACATTCTTCGGGTCGGCTACCACTCGGGCGTAATACATGGCTCCGGCGTCGAATTCGTTACGCCGCTCCCAGGTTGCGCCTTTGTCGGACGACCGGAAGATTCCGCCCTTTCCATCGGCTGCTTCGATCGTGGCGTAAATTACATTGGGATCTGCGGGCGATACCGCCAGCCCAATGCGTCCCATATCAACGCTAGGCAATCCCGATGTAACTTTGTTCCAGGTCGCGCCTGCGTCCGATGATTTGTAAATTGCGCTCTCCGGGCCGCCATCGATGAGCGTGAACACGTGCCTTCTCCGTTGGTACGCCGCCGCATAAAGAACGTCAGGATTCGAAGGATCAAGCTGCACATCCACCACGCCAGTGTTCTCGCTGATAGTCAGCACCGGTTTCCAGTTCTTCCCGCCATCGCTAGACTTATAGAGACCACGATCTCCGCCCGGTCCCCAGAGGGGCCCTTCGGCGGCAACGTAAATGACTTTCGAATCTCGCGGATCGATCACCACCCGCCCGATGTGCTCCGATTTCTTCAGCCCGAGATTCTTCCAATCCTTGCCTCCATCATCCGACCGGTAGATTCCGTCGCCGTAACCGACGCTCCGCTGCGAATTGCTCTCCCCTGACCCAACCCAGACAACGGAAGTGTCATTAGGATCCAACTCGACCCAGCCAATCGAATACGAACCCTCGTTGTCGAACACAGGAGTCCACGTAGTCCCATCATTGACGGTCTTCCACACGCCGCCCGAGGCCACGCCAACGTAGTACTCAAAGTTGTTCTTGGGATTCACCGCGATAGACATTACTCGCCCCGATGCGACGGCCGGCCCAATCGACCGAAACTTCAGCCCAGAAAACGTCTCGGAGTTCATGCCTGGCTTCTTCTCGTCTTCTTTCTTTGCCTCTTCACTTTTTTCGTTCTTAGTCTTGTCATTCCTGGCTGCAGCGCCAGTCGCGACAGCCTGCTTCTTGTCTGCATCCTTGTCGTGCGTCTTCTGCTGCAGCGCGGTTTGTCCGAAAGAAATGAAACAGCCGAGTGTAAGAAGCGAAACGAACGTAGCGAACGATTTCATGAAGGTTCAATCCTCTATAGCGAAACCAAAACCGATATGTATACAGGATTAGCACCTGAAAAAGAACTCGGTCGGGAGACTCGTCGGGGTGCCCCACCCTTCTTTTGCGTCTTGTGCGAAGGACCGGTGGGGCCTTCTGACTTTCTAGATTTTGGCTTTCTCTCGTAGAAACGAAGCCCAGCCCCAGCATCCGGTAGAATTCGTTGCATGCCCGGCAAGGTCCACGGCCACGAAACCAACAACCTCAGCCTTCCCAGGAACACCTGCTTCGTCTGCGGTCCTGACAATCCGGAAGGCATGCGCCTGGTCTTCACACTAGACGAAGAGCGCAGCACGTTCGTCTGCGAGTTCAATCTGGGAGTGCGCTACACGGGCCCACCCGGCCACTGCCATGGAGGCATCATCGCCAGCATTCTCGACGACGCAATGGGCAAGGTGAACAAGCTACGTCACGTAGTCGCGCTGACGAAAGAAATGACTGTGGAATACCTGAAGCCGGTCCCGCTTCACCAGCCGTTGCGCGTCGAAAGCAGGGAAGTGGCCGTACACGGCCGCCAGCACGTCAACATGGCGGAAATCATGAACAGAGAAGGTGAAGTGCTGGCCCGCGGGAAGGGGATTTTCGTCGCAATCGACCCAGAAAAGATGTTCGGTAAATTCGTAGAGAGATAGCAACGAACCGGGTGCCCATCCTTAGCGCGAGACAGAATGGGTATTTTGACTTTGAATATAGAGGCAGAATGGGAGGTCCGCCGATGACACCAAATGCCTTCCGGAAGATCGCCTTGTCGCTCCCCGAAACCGAAGAACGCCAGCACATGAACCATCCCGACTTCCGAGTTGCTGGGAAGATATTCGCCACTCTCGGCTATCCCGACAAGACTCGCGGCATGGTGAAGCTTTCCCCGGAACACCAGCACAATTTCTCCAAGGACTATCCCGAAGCATTCATTCCGGTGAAAGGTACGTGGGGACGCCGCGGCGCGACCAGTGTCCTGCTTAAAGCTGCAGCGAAAGATGTACTGGAGAAAGTCATCGAAGCGGCGTGGCGATTCAATGCCCCAAAACGCCTCGTACAAATAGTCAGCTCATGAAATTGTGAGCCTAAAGAAAGAGTGCAAGTCGAGTCCTCCGAGGCGTTTCAAAACCAGGAGGAACTATGAATCGGCGCCTAGAGCAGTTCTGGACTCCTGCAGCTTTGACCCTGCATGGGCGGCTTGATGCTGCTGCAAAAGTTGATTGCACCCTGCCAGCGTCATTCTTCCTTCTCTGCGTTGCTGCTTGGCGTTCTTCCATTCTTGGGGCAGAAGGGATGCGAAGTTCCGAAAACCCAGCCATCGGCGTTACAATGATTCAGCGGCCAAACCCCTCGCCGGTTCATCAAACCAAGGGTTAGCTGAGAGCTGAAAGCGGATGCTGACAGCTCATTCTCAACGATTCCGAAAAGAGATCCCATGTCCCAAAACAACGGTTCCAACTCAACTTCCCTCCGCCTCAAGACCGGCCTCGCCGAGATGCTAAAGGGCGGCGTCATCATGGACGTCACCAACGCCGAGCAGGCGGTCATCGCCGAAAAAGCCGGAGCAGTTTCGGTGATGGCGCTGGAGCGCGTACCAGCGCAGATCCGCGCCGAAGGCGGCGTGGCACGCATGGCATCGCCCAAAAAGATCCGCGAGATCA
Source organism: Acidobacteriota bacterium (assembly GCA_046723715.1). Taxonomy (GTDB): domain Bacteria; phylum Acidobacteriota; class Terriglobia; order Terriglobales; family Acidobacteriaceae; genus Sulfotelmatobacter. The sequence goes on from JBKOUZ010000114.1 coordinate 37,439, forward strand.
TGGCCGCTGTGTCCATCCCGGTAATGGCCAAGTGCCGCATCGGCCACTTCGCGGAAGCGCAGATCCTGCAGGAACTCGGTGTCGACTACATCGACGAATCTGAAGTGCTGACTCCCGCGGACGAAGCCCATCATGTCGACAAGCACGCCTTCAAGACCCCGTTCGTCTGCGGCGCGCGCAATTTAGGAGAAGCTCTGCGCCGCATCGCCGAAGGCGCTGCGATGATCCGCACCAAAGGCGAAGCCGGCACTGGAGACGTAGTTCACGCGGTCAAGCACATGCGACAAATCGTTCAGGAGATGAAAATCCTGACCGTGCTCAGCGAGGAAGAACTTTACGCCAAAGCTAAAGAGCACCAGGCTCCCTACGAACTGGTCAAGATGGTTGCAAAAACAGGAAAGCTCCCAGTTCCGAATTTCTCTGCGGGGGGAATCGCCACTCCAGCGGACGCGAGTCTGGTAATGCAACTCGGAGCCGAAGCGGTGTTCGTCGGCAGCGGCATCTTCATGAAGAATTCCACTGAGTTCGCCGATACTGAGGAAGCAGCCAAGCGCGCCCGCGCCATTGTGCTCGCCGCCACGCACTATCAGGATCCTAAAGTATTACTTGAAGTAAGCGAAGACCTGCAGGGCGCGATGAAAGGTCTGGCAGTAGGCGCCTTGGACGAAGCGCACATGCTGCAAACCAGAGGCTGGTAGCTCGTGTTGCCCCGGACGCCCTCGTCCGGGGTTTGGGAACATACGTGTTTGCGAACAAATGTGTACTCTTCTTCCAAGGGCTACTGCGCCGAGAGCTCCTGTTTCGCGGACCTTCTATGCGAGCTCGGATTTGATCGGGCAGCCTCTACGCTAGATTGGACGGAGTGCAGCTTCCTAGGTCGATAGCGGGCGAAAAAAACGCCCAAAGCCTCGCTAGTGATTTGAAATCAATGTTGATCTCCTGACGCCACCTCCACTACCGCAACCTTATTCACCCCGCTACACGCCAGGAACAACCGCCCATCCGCGGTTGCGACCATGTTGCGCACAGTCCCTCCACCCGACGGAATCGCCTCGCTGCTGAAGCTCTCTGACTTTGGATCGAACCGCACCAGTGTATTCGGCTGCACACCCGATTCGCTGTACCACACCATGCCATCGCGAGTGGCAGCGATTCCGTATGGCTGTGACTCCGCTCCTCCCGGACTCGCCCACTCCTTCAGCAGTTTTCCGGCAGCCGGATCGAAGTGCCCAAGGTAGCCGCGGGCATAATCCGTGTAGAAGATTGTGCCGTCCGGCGCCAGCGCCAGCCTCCGCGGACGCGCCCCTGCATGGGGTAGTGTGTACTCGTGAATCGTCATTGTCTTTGGATCGACCGCCGCCAGCTTGTTCGAACCGAACTCGCAAAAGAACGGACGGCCGTTCTTCAGAATTACGATGCCGTAGGGCACGGCATGCTCGGTGGGCACCTTAATCAGATTCATTTTGCCGGACTTCGGGTCGAGCCGTCCGACGTAGTCGGTTTCTTCGTTCGTGAACCACACAACGCCCTCGTGATCGATCACTGGTGTGTGTGGGTCAATCTCTTTCCCGTCAGCAGGGCGGTACTCAGTGATTTCCCCCGATTTCACATTGAGCTTGCCAACATATCCACCTGAAATCGCAGTGAACCAGATGTTGCCGTCATGATCGGCGACCAGTCCGTGCGGGCCGGAATTGGGCGTTTTCAGCGGGTATTCTTTGAAGGCTCCTGTCTTCGGATCCAGGCGCCCGAGTTTGTTGGCTCCCTGGCCCGTGTACCAGAGCGAGCCATCGGGTGCGAGTGCGGGATCATGCGGACGCGACTTCGGCGTAGGTACATCGTATTCGTGAATCTCGACGCTCAACCTTCCAGCGGCAGCCCAGGCGAGCACGGTGCTTGCAAAAACAATCCAGCACAGTTTGTGCGGCTTCATAGGATGCTCCTCGGGAAATTGTAGCGCCGCCACTCACTCTTTCGTCGGGCGCAATGAGTAGGCTGCCCGACCTTTTCTCGCGCTTCCAGCGAGAGGGTGGGTCGCTTGAATTTGCGCGCAGCGAAGCTAAGCGAAGCAACGATCCACTTGTGCGCCATCGGTCCTAGCCCATGTAATTGATTTCCTCTGCCATCCTTCGCGTACACTTTTGCCATCCATTAACTACCACAGGTGTCGATATGTCATTTGCGTCTACAGATCCCTTGTTGAAAAACCGCGCCCTCCTCCTGCAATTATTCTGGCTGCTCGCGACCTGCGCCTTCCTGCTCGCGACTATGCTCCATGCTGACAATAAAGTAATGGGCGAGGTGAAGTTTCAAGGTAAATCCAAAGTCGAAAAAACTTCAGGCGTCTGGATTGATGGCCAGTACGTCGGTTATCTCAAAGAGCTCAAAGGGGACAAGAAGGTTCTCCTACTCCCCGGCGATCACGAGATCTCCGTGCGCCAAAACGGCTATCAGGATTTCAACCAGCGCGTCACTATCAGTCCCGGACAAAAACTGGTCGTCCCTGTGGTGATGCAAAAGGGGCCGAGCGGAGCCCTTCCCGCAGTCTGGTCCATCGTAAAGATCGACGTTGTTCCCTCGCGCGCCGCGGTCTTTCTGGATGGGCGTTTCGTTGGCCATGTCGGTGAATTCCAGGGCATGGGCCGCTCTCTGCAAATCGCTCCCGGAAATCACCGTATCAAGATCACGCTCCCGGGCTATAAGACGTTCGAGACGGAAATCAACCCGCTGCCCAAACAGAAAGTAGAAGTGAAGACACAACTCGTCAAGAGCAGTAATCCCTTGGAGGATCCGTCTCTCAAGGGCATCCAGGAAGACCGCTCGGTTCATCCCCCCCAACCCCCGCCACCTCCTCCGCAGTAGGAGCCGATGGCTGCGAGCGATCAGTGGAGAGATGGGCATGATGGGAATGTCGCGCACTCTGGATTCCCAGGGTGTTGCGAAATAGCGAGACGAACAATGTGCCAACCCACGCCGCTCGCATTTCATCGTAACGGCAACACATGCGAAAGCTCATCCTGGTTTTTCTGACTTCATTGCTGCTCGCCGGTTTCTGCTTCGCTCAGAAGCGAGTCGAGGTGGGGATCTTTCTGGATTCGCTCGACATCTCCCAGACCAGTACCAACAACCTCGGCGTGGGTGCGCGCGTCGGCTTCCGCGTCCATCAAAATGTGATGCTCGAAGGCGAACTCGCCTACGACTACGGACTCAACTTCGACGAAGCGTACCGCAACATCATTACCGGCGACATAACCGCTATCAAGCGCACTTCCATCGGCGTCACTCACGGACTCTTCGGCCCGACGCTGATCCGCGGAGAAGGCCATCTTCATCCCTTGGCCACACTGAAAGCCGGATTCATAGATTTTCGCCTCAGCCCCAGCCTGCTCCCCTACGTGGACATTGTGAGTCCGATCCTAAATCTTCGTACCTCGAATCTGAACGCAGCGTTGTACCCCGGAGCCGGCATCGAAGCCACCCTGGGGCCCGTAGGCCTGCGGCTAGAGGCCGGCGACGAAATCTATTTCAATGAAGGCGCGCACAACAATCTGCGAATCACCTTCGGGCCTGTCATCAGATTCTGAGCTTTCGAAATGCACATCAATCAGTGTCGCGGTCAGTGCGCGATTCCTAGCTCGGACTAGGCCGCCCTTTCCTTCCGGACTTTCGCACCCTGCTTTCCCAGTGCGGTCCGTGTTTTTTTGGGCAGATGGGAAATGGTTCGCTTTCGTCTTGCCGCTGCCGCCGCTTTTTTGATGTTTTTCCTTGCCGCCGCTCTTTGCTTTTCGCTAGCCATAGTCGATCCTCCGTCCCATTGGATGAAATTCCCGCAGTGTCCGGCAGTTCACAATTTCATGGTCCGGGCTTTTGCGGACGATCCGCTAAAATCAAAGTCCATACACGCGAAGGTGTATTCATTCAGCGAGGTCCGTGGGATGAAGATTGGAGTATTAGCTCTGCAAGGGGACTTCGACGCGCACCGGCGACGTCTGGAAGAACTCGGCGCAGAAGTGTTGCTCGTCAAGAAGCCCGAGCAACTCGACGAGATCGCTGGTCTTGTGATTCCCGGCGGCGAGTCAGGCACCTTTTTGAAGCTTCTAGGCGAGGCGGGATTCGAGAAGCTGAAAGAGTTCGTTCGTCTCAAGCCCACCTTCGGCACTTGTGCCGGAGCTATCCTGCTGGCCAATGAAGTGGAAAACCCCAAGCAAGCCGGCCTTGGCGCGCTCAACATTCGCATCAGGCGCAACGCCTACGGCCGTCAGATTGATAGCTCCATCCGGCAAGGAAGAATCCTCCGCGATCTCGACGGAAAGCCCAGCGACTCACCGTTGGAGATGGTGTTCATCCGTGCTCCTAAAATTTCCCAGGTAGGCGAGGGCGTCGAAGTGCTGGCGACCGAGGGCGCAGATCCCGTAGTCGTACGGCAGGGAAGAACGATGGCCGCCACTTTCCATCCCGAACTCTCCGATGACCTCCGCGTCCACCAACTCTTCCTCAAACTGATCAATGACGGCCAGCAAACGTAGAAGATCAGGCGCGGGCAGGGCGCCCGCTCTTCTGCGCTTCCTGCCGAAAAGTTCTTGACACCTTTTATGTGTAACCGCATCATGCGTGATCGAAGGGTTACATATTTGGCGGTGCAAGATTCCGAGGCTACGTTTCAGGCATTGTCCGATCCTACGCGCCGCGCCGTTCTCGATTTGCTTCGTCGTGGAAATCAACCGGCCGGACAGATCGCGAGTGCATTTCCCGTTTCCCGTCCCGCCATTTCAAAGCACCTGCGCCTGCTTCGCCGCGCTCACCTGGTACGCGAGCATCGCGAAGGGCGGCATCGTGTGTATCAACTGAATCCAGAACCGCTTCGAGCCGTCGATTCCTGGCTCGAGCAATACCGCATGTTCTGGGCGACCCGCCTGAACAACCTCAAGGCATTCGTCGAAGCTGAGCACGCGCGAGAAACTGCGGCATCCAGAAAACGCAAATAAAGTTGAAAGCGCGGGCGGCCCTTCAATACGAGATCAGAGCGCAGCCCGTAAGCGCTCGCATCCGTCATTTTGAAGGCCCTGGCGAAGTTCAGCGTAACTTGGTCCGACTCCTCGCCGTTTTCGAGTAAAGTGACGACCACGGTTTTGGGCTTCCGTCCGCATTTTTTCGGTAAGTTGGAAAAAAGCGAGCTCTCTGCGGTGAGAAACTCAATCGGAATCTGGAATTTTCCATCTTGCACGGAAACTTCGCCAGACTCGCCTGGTCTGTTTCTCGGATAAACAAGTTGCACACGAACCTTGGACTCAGAACTTGCGCTCTCAACTCGTCCGTTTACCTTCAGCGCATCGACGGGACATTGAGCCAGCACAATCAAGCGCAACAGCAGGGCGGCAAACAGAATCTGAATTCGAGTGTTCGTCAGGACCACGATAGCTATCCAGCTCTCGACGGCACCGGCCATCGATGGCTTGCCGTCCGGTGGAATTATCCCTCCTCCCATGGGAGCGAAGCAAAACGAAATGGTGGAAGTGCTTGCCCCAATCCCATCGATCTGCGCTAACATTCCATAGCGGGAGGATCCATGGCCAACGAAATGTCTCGCCGTCAATTTCTCGAAAGTATCGGATTAGGTGCGGCAGCTGGCACGACACTTTTGCTGCTGACCGATGGCGCGGTCGCAACCCCGACCACCGATGCAATTTCCAAGCGCGCTCTGGGCCGGACGGGCGCGAAGGTGTCAATACTTGCTTTCGGCTGCGGCAGCCGATTCTTGATGTACAAAGACGAAGACAGCGCCAGCGCGATCCTGAATCGCGCGATCGATCTGGGAATCACGTATCTCGACACGGCCTATGCCTACGGAGACGGCCAGAGCGAAACCCGCGTGGGCAAGGTAATGGCTACACGCCGTAAGCAAGTGTGGCTGGCGACCAAAATCCCCGATCGCACCCGCGACGAATTCCTGCGCCGGCTGGAAGGCAGCCTGAAACGCCTGCAGACCGATTACGTTGATCTGGTACACATTCACAGTCTGGGTCAGGCGGAAGATCTGGCCAAGATTGAAGCGCCCAACGGCGCGCTCAAGGGATTGATGGAAGCGCGCGAGCAGAAGATGGCACGCTTTGTCGGGATGACAAGCCATACAAATGGGGAAGTCATGGCCGAAGCCATCAAGCGCCACGATCTCGACTGCGTGCAGATGGCGCTCAATGCATCACGTAACGGACGTTTCGAGGAATTGGCTCTTCCCGCCGCGAACGCAAAAAACCTTGGTGTGATCGCGATGAAGGTTACAGGCCAGGAATTTCTGGTGGGCGACGGTCCCGGCAAAGCGGATATGAACTCTCTGCTGCGCTACTCCATGGGGCTGCCGGTAACAACTGCAGTAGTCGGCATGCCGCGTCCAGAGATGCTCGCGCGCAATGTAGAAACCGCACGCAATTATTCGGCCCTCAGTGATTCGGAAAAGGAGCGTTTACGCCAGCAGCTGAATCCGGCGCGCGAGGGCTTGGAAAAACGCTTAGTAGGCCATCTGGACGGCCCCACGCAATGCCCAGAAATATTCCTAGCGTGAACCACAGGGTGCCCCGTCCTTGTCACGTTCTGAGCGACAGGGCGGGGATTTTGACTTCCATTCCCGCTTCGCCGAAATATCCCAAGAGTTGACGCCACTGTACAATCCTGCCCGCGATCAAACCAAGGCTACAGCGTGGACTATCAAGACCCTCAGATTGCAGCGATCTATGACCTGGCGAACCCCGTGGCCGAGGATGCCGCGTTCTATCTCTCCCTTGCAGGGCAGCCGTCGCGCAGTGTCCTGGACTTGGGTTGTGGTACTGGCACGCTGTGCTGTGCGCTGGCCCAACGTGGTCACCGGGTAACGGGTGTCGATCCCGCTGCGGCGATGCTCGCAGTGGCCCGAAGCAAATCTCACTCCCAAAACGTCGAGTGGATCGAGTCCTCTGCGCAGTCCTACAGGTCGCAGCGGCGCTTCGACCTGATCGTCATGACCGGACATGCTTTCCAGGTCATGCTGCGCGATGCCGAGATACTGGCTGCATTGGAAACCATGCGATGTCATCTCAAAGAGCGCAGCAAGATAGCGTTCGAGACTCGTAACCCGCGCATGGACTGGATTAGCGCGTGGACGGCGCGATCTCGGGTGCTGGCCAACGCAGCAATCACAGAAACTATGAGCATAACTAACGCGGATGGCGAGTTTATCTCGTTCCAGACTTCGTATCACACTCCGGGCGGTACGCTAATTACTCAGAGCACACTGCGTTTTCCGTCACGCGAACACGTAACGGGAATGATCACCCGTTCAGGACTGGTGGTCCGTCATTTGTTCGGGGACTGGAGTGGCGGCTCGTTCGAGCCCGAGCGCTCTCGGGAAATGATCTTCGTTGCAGAAATCGCGATATAGCCGGGTTTGACTGTTGTGCAGAGATTTTGATGGTCGTATACGTCGGCTCACCGGGCCCGAGCAGAGTTTCGCCGGACAAACGAACGTAGAGCTTCGACGAGGAGCATGCAGGCTACACACTTTTGCTTATCCCTCCAGTTCCGCGAAGATGGAGGCGCTTTACGGTCGAATCATGCTCCGCCTGTGCAGGGCTTTCTCTGGATCTAGTCTCAGCAAGGACGATGAGTGAAATGTCAATGATCGTCTACTCCGGTGGGCTGCCAAGCCCCCGGATTAGAGCCGGAACTGCGTAGAGCTACGGTCCAGCAATTGAGAGGGCAATCGGGAAGTCCTTGCCGCGTGTTTGTCGGATACATATTTCGCGGCTGTCTGTCGCCGATGCCGTGGGCGTCAACTGGGTCTCAGAGCGATAGACGGAGACTTGGGGAAATGCGTGATCGATGGCACCTGAATGGATGAGGTCAATCGCACTCCGATCCGTAGGAAAATGCACTTTGTCCCGACCTGCGATTCGTACCCATTCGCCGGGGCTCAATGTCATCATGGTGTTCGGACGATCTTCGGCTCCGTATATGCGGACACTTGCGAGGCCGATAACGCGTTGATTGTTGCCAGCAGCCGCCCACAATGATACCGAGAGTGCGGAATAGCGGAACCGTTGCGCGGCATCTGCAGGTTGCAGTTCAGCCAAATCAATGGAGAACGGAATTGTCAGAGCTATGGAGCCGACGTTCTTAATGGTGACCTCGAACCTTAGCCAGTCTCCGTCGGTGTAACGCTGCCGATCCAGGGACACGATTTCCGTATGCAACGCCCCCATTTTCCTGGAGTCGTCGGCACATGGGTAATCTGCGAAAACTGCGCCGAGCCACTTAGTTCCCGGAGTTGAAGCTGTGGGTCGCCGCAACTCCCTACTGTATGCCGTCGGCTTAGTATGATCGAGCGAACCTACTTCCTGCGCTCGGCAATCGGAAGCGGTCGACATTGCGATGGCTACAAGGGCTGAGCACCCTATGATCTGAAGCAAACGCATACCATTTTGGTCTTGGAAAAGGCGACTTACAAAATAGTACGCGAATTCCATCCGAGCAAACACTGTGCCCTTTCGGCAGCTATTTGTGTCTTGGCCGCCCCCCTTGGAAAAGCGCGCGCCCGTTGATACCATCCTGCGCATGTTCAAATCGCTGCTGATTGCTTTCATTCTGACGGGGACGCTGATGGCCGCAGATCTGCCCTCGAAGAAGTACTTAAACCTCGCTGCCATCAAGAAGATGGTGGCCGGCGCCGAAGCCGAGGCCACCCGCCAGAACGTGTCGGTTACCATCTGCATCGTGGATGAGAACGGCGCCTTGCTTTTTCTTCAGAAAGGCGATGGTGTTTCCATCAACACGGAGGAGTGGGCACAGAAAAAAGCCCGGCATGCCGCTTTATACGGCAGTCCCTCGAAAGATGCGGCCGATGTGGTGAAATCGGGAAACACCGCCGCACTCTCTTATCCGAATTTCTTCCCGGGACAGGGCGGCTTGCCGATTAAGATCGACGGCCAAACAATCGGGGCAATCGCGGCCAGCGGCGCCAAATCGGAGGTCGACGAGGCCATCGCCCAAGCCGGAATTGACGCGCTGCTGAAGAAGTAACGAGACGGGCTGTCTCCGTGAGCAGAGGGACCCCGGTGAGTAGTTCCGCCATCCCAAGTAGAATCGTAGGAATGCCTGAGGCGAAAATACTCGATAACGCCGCGCTGCATCGATTCGAATTGCAGCAGGATGGCGAGACGGCATTTCTCCTCTACAGCAAAACTGGACATTCGATCCGCCTGATTCACACCGAGGTTCCCGAGGCTCTGCGGGGGCAAGGGGTGGGTTCAAAACTTGTGGGCGGCGTGCTTCGGCAGGCGCAACAGCAAAAGCTCAGCGTTGTTCCTTCCTGTCCGTTCGTCGCTGAATATCTGAGGGGACATCCGGACCTGGCTTCGCTGGTCGATGCTAAACATCGCTGGATGATCGAACCGGCCAAGTAGCGCTATCCTTCAACCCCCATTCTTCGCACCAATTTGTGCATCACTTCAGCCGGCCTTCTTAAGGGAGACGGACTGCGTAGACTAGGTTCGCCGGAGGAGAGCGCGAGCCGTTTCCCGCGTTATACTTGGCTATATGTCTGGGGTCTGGGAAAGGGTTCCGCAAAAAACGTTTTACTTGGAAACTTTTGGCTGCCAGATGAATGTCCACGACTCGGAAAAAGTCGTGGGCACGCTGGTGCAGGAAGGCTATCGCCAGGTTCCCACCGTTGAGCAGGCTGACTTGATTCTCTACAACACCTGCTCCATCCGCGATAAGGCGGAGCAAAAGGTCTTTCACCGGCTCGCTGATTTCAAAAAGCTGCAATCGCAAGGTAAAAAGTTTGGTGTGCTCGGATGCGTCGCGCAGCAGGAAGGCGAAAAGATCTTCGAGCGGGCGCCGCACGTCTCGCTGGTATGCGGATCAGCTTCATACCGCAAACTTCCGGAGATGCTGGTGCAATTGGAAGCGAAGCCAGTGGAAGCAGCGAGGAGCGAGCGCCGGAAGCCGGCCCCTGCAAGCCTGGTCCGCATTACCGGGCTCGATGATCGTCAGACAGACCAGTGTTTCGAGACTGAATTCACGGCGCGGTCCAATCCGCATCGCGGGTATATCACGATTATCGAAGGTTGCGACAAGTTTTGCGCCTACTGTGTGGTGCCTTTCACGCGCGGGAAAGAACGCAGCCGGACCTCGTCGTCGGTGCTGGCGGAAGCGCGTCAGATGGCCGATCTCGGTTACACCGATATTCAATTGCTGGGGCAGAACGTCAATTCCTACAAAGATCCGGAAGGGAGGACTACGTTCGCCGAATTGCTGGCTGCCGTGGCCGAGGTTCCGGGCATCAAACGAGTGCGCTTCACCACTTCGCATCCGCGTGATTTCGGACGCGACATCGTGGATGCGATCGACGCTGTGCCCACTCTCTGCGATCACGTACACCTTCCGGTGCAAAGCGGTTCCACCCGCGTGCTCGATGCGATGCAACGCCTCTATACCCGGGAACAATACCTGGAGCGCATCGCATGGATCAAAGCCGCCAAGCGCGAAATCAGCATCACAACTGATGTAATCGTCGGATACCCGGGAGAAACCGAGAACGACTTCTGCGAGACCTTGAGCCTGCTCGAGGATGTAGGGTACGACGGCGTCTTTACGTTCAAGTACTCAGCCCGGCCGAACACGCCCTCGCTCAGCCTGCTCGATGCTGTTCCGGAAGAAGAAAAATCGCGCCGACTGGAAGTGCTCATGGGCAGGCAGAAAGACATTCAATCAGCCCGTTATTCGAAATATGTAGGAACGATCCTTGAAGTAATGGTTGAAGGATATAACCAGCCGCGCGATCAGTGGATCGGCCGTACCTCGCAAAACAAAACCTTAAACTTTACCGCCTCGCAGGATTCAGCTCCGAAACTCGGCAGCTACGCCGATGTTCTGGTCACGCGAAGTTTTCCCAACAGCTTGGTCGGACAACAAGCATTTGGAGGATCACGATGGAAGTAGAAATGACAATCCGCGGTCTGATGCTGGATCCAGTGAGTAATATGCCTATCGTGATTCTGAAGGACGTGGGGGGTGAGACGGTTTTGCCAATCTGGGTGGGAGTGTACGAGGCGAATGCTATCGCGCTGGAGATGGAGAAAGTGTCTACGCCGAGGCCGATGACCCATGACTTGATCAAGAACGTATTGACTGGGCTCGAGACTAAGGTGCACAAGGTAGTGGTGACCGAACTGCGGGAGGATACGTTCTACGCTGTAATCTGGCTGGAGCGCGGCGGTGAGGTGATCAGCATAGATTCGCGCCCGTCGGACGCATTGGCCCTGGCATTGCGCGTGGATTGCCCGATTTTTGTCGACGAGTTGGTGTTCAAGGCTTCCAAACTTGCGGCCAGCGCCTCGGACCGGCTCACCAGCGAAGATCTGCGGAAGTATCTCGAAGGATTGAACGACGAAGATTTGGGCAGGTACAAGATGTAAGGAAGGCCCCAGCTGCGCCCCCTCCGGGGCCGTCAGTTTACATAATACCTGTTATCGGACATTGCGTCCTTCGCTGCCCATCTCGCTGGGTACGACTCTACGACGCCTATTTCCCTTGTGAATTGTCCAGCCTCAGAAAGCGCGCGGCGTTGTTGTAGAGGATGTCGCGTTTCTGCTGGGGTGTGAGGTACTCCGCATTCTGGATGATGCTGATCGAGTAAGCCATCAGCTTGGGCCAGAGGAGCTGGTCGGTTCCGAACATAACACGATCTTCGAATCCGGCGTCCACCAGGCGCTCGATGTAGCGGTTGACCTCTTTGATGGGATAGCTCCAGATCAGTCCCGCAACGTCAACGTAGACGTGGGAGTTCGCCTGCAGCAGTGTGAGCATATTGTCGATCATGGGATAACCGGCGTGCATGACTTGCACTCGCAGCTTTGGGTGACGGGCCAGCAGATCTTCGAGAAGAAGTGGATTCCCCATCGAGCCGCGGAATTTTGGCACGGTGACGTTGGCGCGGCCTGAACCGCCTGTGCCCATGTGGATAGCCACCGGCACGTCGAGTTCTTCGGCGAGCGCGAAGTACGAATCCACGGAAGGATCGCTTGGAGAAATACCCTCGTATTGCAAGCCGATCTCGCCCATCACCCTGAATCCATCTTTCGTGAAGTCTTTGCGCAACTCTTCTAACGAGACGCGCTGGCCTGGGGGCAGGCCGTTCTCAAAGGATGTCCCAGGGATAACTCGGGAGGGCGCGGCATCCTTCCATTTCTGCACGCCTTTTGGATCTCCGAATACAACCGCGGTGACATTGAGACGTTCCATCTCAGCCAGAACATCTTTCATGTACTCGCCTCCAGCCGACGGATACAGCGCCGGAGTGCATTGCTCCTTGACCCAACCAAACTGGTCTTCCTTGAATTTCGGGTCGGAGGCGGTGAATTTCGAAGTGTTGGGACACATGGGCGCAACGCCAGGGAAATTTCCGTCCATGGCATGAACGTGAACATCCAGCACGGGCGGTGCATTGGAGTCCGCGTCCTGGGCGAGAGACAGGCAGCAAAGAAAGGCCAAGAGTGGGGAGTAGCCGAGGAGTTGTTTTATAAACATCGGGTTTGGCATTCGCGCGAATCCTTCCATGGAGGACATCAGTTCGAGGAGGCAGAGTAAATGGAAGTTCAAAAGTTCACAAGGTCGATATCTTTGCGGGAAATCGAGTGGGACGGCAGCGTTACACGCCGGCTAGGTCGTGCTGAGCACGATTCTGGGATGAAAGAGAGTGCCGGCAACGCGCGTGGCGACAGCGATCAGATTAGCCTGACCGATGAAGGCTTTGACCTGAGGGGCGCGCGAGAAGTCAGGCAGGTTGACGGCGCGCCCAGTCCGGATGCGCGCGGCAGTGGCATCGTCGACCGTGATAGACGGGAATTGTGGCAGGAGTTTGCGCGGGTGGATGAAAAGATCCGCAGCTGTTGCAGGCGTCTCTTGCCGCTCCGAGAAGGTCCTGGAGAGATTCTCTGTTGCGCCCGTCTTCCCTGCTCCCTTCGCTGCTGCGACGGCTAATTGGTCCAGGGTATAAGCATCTTGAAGTATGAACTCGGAGGCGGCGGTGCGGCGGAGCGATTCCAAGTGGGCTCCGCAGCCCAGAAGTTGGCCCATATCATGAGCAACCGAGCGCATATAGGTGCCGGAGGTGACCCGGGCTCGGAAGCAGACGCGGTTGCCGTCCACCGATACGATCTCGAATTCTTTGATTTCCACCTGCACAGGTTGGAGCACGACCTCTTTTTTTTTGCGTGCCAGTTGGTAGGCTGGGACTCCTTTGATTTTTTTTGCCGAGAACGGCGGCGGGACCTGCTGGATCAGTCCGCGGAATTTTGCCGCCGCGGCTTCCACGATTTCGTTGTTCAAGCTCACGTTTGCGGGCGCGCTGGTGGGGTCACCTCCGGAATCGTAGGTCTCGGTCGCGAATCCGAAGTGGATTGTGCCTTCGTAGATTTTGTCTGAGCGAAGGTAGAACTGCGCCAGCCGCGTGAAATTGCCCACAACCAGCGGGAGCACTCCGGTCGCCATGGGATCAAGTGTGCCCAGATGCCCGATGGAACGCTCGCCCAACATCCGACGCACTCGGCTGACGACGTCGTGCGATGTGAGCCCGGCGGGCTTGTCGATGATCAGGACGCCATTCATGAATGCATCGCGTATTTCGTAATTTAAGCGATGGAGTAATTTATGATGAAAACGCACAACGGATCGGCGACTTGATCCCAGTTCCGAGACTCACTAACTTACCAAATCCGCCATGTTCCCGATCAGAGACGATCAACCGCGATACAGCACGCCCTATGTGAACGGTTTTCTGATTGGGCTAAATATTTTCATTTACGTTCTGCAATGGTTGCAATGGGCGCAGGATCCGCGGTTGGCGGATCTGACGGCTCGGCAGTTTGGCATGGTTCCGGCTCACTTCACCGCCTTTTTGCAGGGCTCGCCACAATACACTTTCGGGCAAGTCGTACTTCCCTTCTTCACTTCCATGTTCCTTCACGGCGGGTGGATGCACGTGCTCGGAAACATGTGGTTTCTGTATATCTTCGGGGACAATATTGAAGACTATCTTGGACATTTCAAGTACCTGCTGTTTTACGTGACTTGCGGATTGATTGCGATGGGGACGCAGGTGGTGATCTTTCCGTACTCGAACCTGCCGACGGTTGGAGCGAGCGGGGCGATCGCGGGGGTCCTGGGAGCGTATTTCATTTTGTATCCGCGAGCGCGGGTGCTGACCTGGTTCTTTGTCTTTCTGTTCTACCTGCCTGCCTGGGTCATGCTGGGATATTGGTTTGTGTTCCAGTTTTTCGCGGGCGCGGCTTCGCTTTCAATGGCACGGCCGGGGCGCGACGTGGGAGGGGTGGCCGTGTGGGCCCATGTGGGCGGATTTGTTGCTGGACTGCTGATGGTCAAGTTATTTGGAGAGCGGGCACGCAGATATCCATACGCATGGCGCTGATCACGTGGGCTCGGGGCAAACGAGCTACGGTTTGATGAGTTGAAGTCGCTTGTCCTTGTTGGTCAAAGAGAGCGAAGGGTCGCCACCATTCGCGTCTAACACGATATACGTCGGATCAATTCCTCCTCCAAGAGAGAGTGCCGAACCACCCTCGGAAGTGGCTATCTTCACCGATGGCCGTCCATCCGGACGGATCAAGCGAAGCAGCACTGTTTCCGGGTGGGTCTTAGCGTCATTCACCACGGACCCATCTGCCTTGCGTGCTGGACCAGAGGGGACGATCTGGATGGATGCCCGGACTTTTCCCCGGGCGTCCACGATTTCCAGCCCGCTGCCCCGAAGCACGGCAGGACTGCTCGCTCCCACGGACCTGATCTCGTTTAACAACAGCGACATCATCAGCAGAACATTAAGGACAGTCAGCACGGTGAGTGTGCGGTGATGATTCATCCTTGCCCCCTTGAACCGGCGCGAACCAGGCCATTGGTTTCGGGGCTGGTCCGCGCCACCGAGGATTGGTCACCTACTTTTTCGGACGAGATTCGGGAGGTACCAAGCCGGCGAGGCGGTAATAAACGACGAGTTGTCCATAATGTTCGCCGCAGTGCTCGATAAAGCCATTGGCATAATCGATGATCCGAACCTTTTGATGGCTAAAGGGATCGTCGATTGTGCTGGTCAGGCCTTTTTCGCCCTTCGATTGAATTGCGGCAGCTCCATCCGCAAATGACTTTTTCACGAAGGCAACAACGTCAGCCTTGGTTTTGTACTGCTCTCGCTTCGCGTCTTCTTCGGCGGGAGGCTTCTCACCCTTGACTGCATTAATGAAGTAATAGTTGGCACCGGCGGCGTGCAGGAACTGCTCGGCAAAGCTGCGCTGCGCAGGCGTGGGTTTGTAATCGTATTTGTCTTCCGGGAAATCTTCGGCCATGGCGATGAGCTTGCGACCGATTTCGTTCCAGGAATCCGTGACTACTTTCAATTCCGGATCGGCGGGTTTTACGGCGGCACCTTTTTTCATGGCGTCCTGCGCTGTGGCGGGAAGCGCGAAGGTTGCGGCGAGCAGGGCTATTCCGAGAAACGGCACTTTAATCATTGAAATCTCCTCCGGGAAATCAGCGGGGCTATTGTACTCGGACGTGCAGGAGTGGGAAAAGAAAGCTGCGGCTTACCCTTCAACAAAGTTTTTACCACACGGGCACACAAGACACAGGCTGCGCCTAAAGAGTTCCTACTGAGGGAAGGATTTCGATGTTTTCGACAGTTGCGTTGGGCGGGAGCATGATGGCTGCCAGGATCGCTTGGGCAACGCTTTCAGGCGACATCATTTTGCGGCGGGGAGCTTGAGGCCCGAGAGTCTTCCAGATTTCCGTATCCGTTGCGCCCGGTTGCACGCCGATGACCCGAATACCGCGAGCGCGCAATTCTTCACGCAAGGTGTTGGTAAAGCCGAGTGCGGCGTGTTTCGAGGCATTATAGGCGGAGGAACCGGCAAAGACCCGGGTGGCGGCGATAGAGAGATTATTCACAATTGTGGAGCCCGTTCTCATCATGCCGAGCGCAGCTTGCGTGATCAGGAATGTGCCGTCGAGGTTGGTTGCGAGCACGTCTTTCCATGTGGGAAAAGGGAGCTTTTCGATGGGCAGGCTTTTGTGGCCTATGCCGGCGTTGTTGATGAGAATGTCGAGGCGCGGGAATTCGCGCCGAATCGCGCGGAAAAGGCTTTTGACCGAGTTGGGATCGCGCACGTCGCAGGGTTGAGCGAGGACTTGTACTTCGTAACGCTGCAGTTCTCTGCCAGCTTTTTCCGGAGATTTTTCATTGCGCGCGGTGAGGATCAGATTGCATCCCTGTTCGGCGAGAGCATTCGCGAGCGCTAAGCCGATGCCTCGAGAGGCGCCGGTGATTAGCGCGACCTGCTTTTTTAGGGCTCCTGTACTTTTCTGCATCTTTGGGAGAGCTGTCCTATCGCATTGACCTTCGTGACAGTGCTACGCCACTCTGAGAGTCGGCACGTCAAACCCTGGCGTCAAGATCCGCGATACTTTTCACACTCGCGTCAATTTATATTCCGTTGGGGCGTTGATGGATTAGAGAGAGGAATTCGGTGCGGGTTTCTTCTTCGTTGCGGAAGCAGCCTAGCATGGACGAAGTCACCGCGGCGGAGTGTTGCTTTTCTACTCCTCGCATCATCATGCAGAGGTGACGGGCTTCGATAACTACGCCTACGCCTTGCGGCTGAATTATCTTTTGGATGGTTTCGGCGATCTGGGTAGTCAGGCGTTCCTGAATTTGCAAGCGACGCGAAAAGAGTTCGATCAAGCGTGGAATTTTACTCAGGCCGATCACCTTTCCATTCGGGATATAGGCGACGTGCACTTTGCCGAAAAATGGGAGCATGTGATGTTCACAGAGGCTGAACATCTCAATGTCCTTGACGATGACCATCTCGTCATACGTCACAGTGAACAGGGCGCCCTTGAGCAGGGTCTCGGGATCTTCCTTGTAACCCTTGGTGAGGTACTTCATTGCTTTGTGAACGCGCTCCGGGGTGGCGGCGAGACCTTCGCGTACAGGATCTTCGCCAAGGCGAACCAGCATTTCGCGAACCAGGTCTTCGAAGCGGGCGCTGGTCAGCGTGGGATTTTCGAGTTTTTGGTCAACCGGCAATGGCGACATAGAATTGGCTTATCTTGTGATTTAGAAGCTGATTGCTTCAACTTCCCTGCCCTCTCACCCCTCTCCTGCGTATTCAAAGGAGTTCATCATGGTTTCTTCCAATCTCACTCTTTCCAGATGCGCGTGGTGGAAGCCAAGCTGCAAAATGTCGAATATCTGAATACATAGATTCTCGGTCGTGGGAACGGTTACAGAGAATTCTTGCCTGGTATTCAAATTTTCCAGATCGTAACGGGACAGCACTTCTTTTTTGACGCAGGCGTCGAGGTCGACCAGGTTACAGATCATGCCGGTGCTCGGGTCCACCTGGCCGCTCACAGTGACTTCCAGGGCGTAGTTGTGGCCATGCCCGTGAGGGTTATTGCATTTGCCGTAGGTGGCGCGGTTTTCGTCGGGGGACATCTCATCATTATGCAGACGATGCGAAGCGGAGAAGAGATACCTGCGGGTTAGATGAGCTTTCATAACGAGTCAGGCTGCACTATAGAACTTGCACCTATAGAACTATAGACGGTTCCGATGGAGGCCGGTTACAGATTCACAGCAGGGGAAAGAGGCCAGCGTGCAAGGGCCAGCCTCCGCTAAGCAGGTCATGATTCTCCGTAATAATCCACAAACAGGTCTGGAGTTTCGTAGACGCGGACGCGGTGCAGCCGGGCTTTCTGCAGTTTGGAGTGCAGGCGCTCCCAGATTGCCATCGCCAGATTCTCAGTCGTGGGAATTTGCGTCAGGAACTCGGGGACCTCTTTGTTCAGAAAGCGGTGGTCCATGGCGTCGAGCACTTCGCGGTGCATTACGTCCTTCAATTGCTTGAGGTCAACGACAAAGCCGGAACGGGGATCGACCTCACCTTTCACAGTGACTTCCAGAGTGTAGTTGTGTCCGTGGCCGTTGGGGTTATTGCATTTGCCGAAAAGGCGGAGGTTCTGTTCCGGAGAGAAGTCCGGATTATGGTAGTAGTGCGAGGCAGCGAATTCGGCTTTTCGGGTGAGATAAACCATTGTTGACCGTATTAGATGCTCGCGAAGTCCCTAGCGTTCCGGACTCAAATCCGCCGGAGGTTCGACCGCGTAGGCATTGATTTCCTGCCATTTCGACGAATTGGTCTTCTCCAGTTCCGGACAGAACTCCTTATTCGGTTCAAAGACGATGATTTTATACACATAACGCTTGTGGTGCGAGGGATCGTAGGCGAAGGTGAACGCGATTCCCTTTTTCTTGTCGATCCAAAAAACGAGCGGCCGGGAGCCCAAGGCCGGGGATGGCGGATTTAGCAGCACGTAGGCGCGCATCTCCTTATACGATTGTGCAACCTTCTCCGGGGGATCGAAAACAGCTATGCCTTCGGCCGTGTGGAACCGGGTGGTGGAGGATTCGATCTGAAAAGCTTTGCCCTTCTTGAGGCGGATTAAAAGGTCGCCTCGGCCCATGGGATTGGTGACGTCCACCCAATCGAGGGTGCTGCCGCAGGAATCTTCCCATTGTTGGTCGATATCTTTCTTGGGAAACAGTGCGAGGGCATGGTCACGCGAGTCACCCAGCTTCAGGGGACCGAGGCTCACCCCCGGCTCGATGATTGTGTTGGTGATCTGAGGTTCTTGGGTGATGGAGCTTTGTGGGGAGCCAGGGAGAGGAGTTCGACCGGACATTGCAGCCGCCGACGTGACTTGCGCGACTGCGGCGATCAGGATTAGACACGGAAGGACGAAGCGCGGAATATTCATGAGAGTCTTCGGGCGATCCTTGCAGAGTGATCAGGAATTGGTTCGTGCCAAGGCTCTGACGTGTATTGTCTACCTTTCCAACTCACTGTTCCTCTCTGATGAGAAAGTTTTGAGCGCAGCAGCAAGTACGAAAAAAGAGGCAGACCAAATAGAACCAGAGCATTGGCGCTCCATGAGAAATGGGCACGCGCAATTCGCCTCAGAGTGACGATGGGCCCCAGCAAAAACGGGAGCGCAAAAAAGAATTCGCGAGAGGCGATGAAAAACGTCAGCAGTGCGAGCGAACAAACCAAAGCCAGAAATTCCAGGAAACGCCAGATGGCTAGGCGACCGGGCGCGGGAAATAGGATGGCCAGATTCTTGGTCCAGCCCTCACGCAGTTGCGGGAAGCTGCGATACATGCGGGTGCGGACGGCATCGCCGCCGAAGCGAAACAAAATTTTGCGGCCCGAGCGCTTGACGGCCTTGGCCAACGCGACGTCTTCCAGCAGACTTGCGGCGATGGACGCGTGGCCGCCCACAGCATCGTAGGCCTCACGCGTAATCAGGATGTACTGTCCGTTGGCCGCCGCGGCGGGAAGGTTCGGATTGCTGACCTCGGAGGGACGGTAGTGCGAAGCAAGTTCTGCAAAAACCACAGGCATGATGGCCTTCTCCCAAAAGCTGGTCACGATCTGCGCCGGAGAGTAGGACAATAGTGCAGCGCCATTTTGCCTGGCTTCATGCAGTGCGCGCGCCAGTGAACCGGGGAGGTGAACCGTGTCGGCATCGGTGAACAGCAGCCATGCCCCACGAGATTCGTGGGCGCCGGTGATGACGGCGTTATTCTTGCCAGTTGACCCGGGCGGAAGTGGTCCCGCGTCGATAACTCGAACTTTAGGGAATGACTCAGCGACTTCGCAGGTGCGGTCCGTGGAGTGGTCGTTGACCATGATGATCTCGAATTCGACATCTTGCTGCGCAAGGAGCGATTCCAGGCACGAGCCGAGATTGGCTTCTTCATTGCGCGCCGGCACTATGATTGAGACCTCGGGTTGCACTGGTTGCGTGATCGGAAATCGAATTCATTATTATAGCCGCGTGCGACGCATCTTCTATGCCGGGCCAGTATTCCTTACTCTAGTTTTGATCATTCCCGCTTCCGCATGCCGCAACCGATCACGGTTACCCCGGATCGGCCTGGCGACCCCGGATTTCACTGTGGAGAAGATTACGCTGAGCCAATTTCGGGGGCAGGTCGTCGTGCTGAATTTCTGGGCAACATGGTGCCTACCTTGCGTACAGGAACTTCCTTCCTTTGACGAGATGCAGCGGCGAATGAGAGCGAAGGGAGTGACCGTGATTGCCGTCAGCGTTGATGTGGACGAGAATGCGTACAAGAAGTTCGTGGCGAATCACAGTGTGAAGTTGCTGACCGTGCGCGATCCAACCGGGAAGACTAGCGCAATGTATGGGACGTTTAAATATCCCGAGACCTATATCATCGACCGCAAGGGAGTGCTGCAGCGAAAGTTCATGGGAGCGGTAGATTGGACGGAGCCGGAGATGCTCGATTTTCTGGGGAAATTGTAGCTAGTACAGAGAAGAAAAAGGATTGAGCTATGGCCGTCCTGGAGCGATTCTTCACGTTCAGTGTTTTCGCAGCGCTGCTGATTTCTCTGCTGTCGCTCGAACAGAAGAATCAGAAGGCCGTGAAGCAGCTAAAGAAATTACGGAGCCAAGCGGAGACTCGCATGAGTCCAAGGATTGTAGAAGAGCCGGGATTTACGGTAGCGGGAATCGCGGTGCGCACCAGCAATGCCAAGGAGATGAGCTCCGATGGAATCATTGGCAAGCAGTGGGCGCGCCTCATGCAGGAAGATCTTCTGGCGAAGATTCCGGACAAAGTGGATACATCGATTGTGGCGGTGTATAGCGATTACGCCAGCGACAAAGACGGGGGCTACACATATCTGCTCGGGGCGCGCGTGACATCGGATGCGGGAGTGCCCTCGGGAATGGTCACGAAGAAGATTCAGGGCGGAAAATTCGCTGTGTTCACGACTGAAAAAGGTCCGGGGGCGAAGGTTGTGCCTGAGACGTGGCGGCGCATTAATTCGCTGCCCAAGTCATCTGTTGGTGGCGATCGTTTGTATCAGGCGGATTTTGAAGTCTACGACCAGCGAGCTGCGGACCCTCAGAACCTGCAGGCCGATGTGTATGTGGGGATTCGGTAGCGCGATTTCCCGGCCGCTACAGCTTTGCGTGCCGCAAGCGTAGCGCATTCGTGATGACGGAAACGGAACTGAAGCTCATCGCAGCGGCTGCGAAAATAGGGCTGAGCAGGATTCCGAAGAATGGGTAGAGAATTCCCGCCGCAATCGGAACTCCCAGCGCGTTGTAGATGAACGCAAAGAAAAGATTCTGGCGGATGTTGCGCATGGTGGTCTGACTGAGGCGGCGGGCGCGCAAGATTCCCGTAAGATCGCCTTTTACTAACGTGATTCCGCCGCTTTCTATGGCTACATCGGTGCCAGTGCCCATGGCGATTCCTACGTTGGCTTGGGCCAGGGCCGGAGCGTCGTTAATACCGTCTCCAGCCATGGCCACCACTCTTCCCTGCTCCTGCAGTTTGCGGACGAATTCGGATTTGCGCTCAGGCAAGACTTCAGCTTCAAATTCACCATCACCGAGTCCGAGTTGATGGGCGATTGCCGATGCGGTGGTACGGCTATCGCCGGTGAGCATCATGACGTGGAGTCCTTGCTCTTTCAATTCGCGCAGGGCCTGCGAGGTTGAAGCCTTAACCGGGTCGGCCAATGTAAGCGCGCCCTGATATTCGCCGTTTACTGCGACAAAGAGACTTGCACCTGGCGTCTCGTTGCTCACTGCGATGGATACGCCGGAATCCTTCATTAACGCGGCGTTTCCCACAGCCACTCGTTTTCCTTCCACTGTACCTTGCACGCCTTTGCCCATTGCGTAGCTGAAGTCGGAGACAGCAGAGAGCGGTAAAGCTTTCTCCGCCGCCGCGGCGACAACCGCGGATGCAAGCGGATGCTCGCTGGCGCGCTCCAGACTTGCGGCTAGGCTGAGGATTTCATCCTCGCGACTTGCCTGTAACGCGGATATCGAAACCAGCTTTGGCTTGCCTTCGGTAAGAGTGCCGGTTTTGTCGACTACCAAAGTATCCACCTTCTCCAGGGTTTCGAGAGCTTCCGCATTCTTGATCAGCACTCCGGCGTGCGCGCCGCGGCCAGTCCCGACCATGATCGCCATAGGAGTGGCGAGTCCGAGTGCGCAGGGGCAGGCGATGATCAGAACCGCCACGGCATTCACAATCGCGTGAGCCAAGCGGGGCTGCGGACCCACTGCCAACCAGGCGACGAAAGTGATCACCGAGACTGCGACGACTGTGGGCACAAACCATGCGGCGACACGATCAGCCAGACGCTGAATGGGAGCTCGACTCCGCTGTGCTTGGCCGACTAGTTGCACAATTCTAGCCAGCAGCGTTTCGGAACCGACGCGCTCGGCCCGCATAACAAGCGATCCAGTGGAGTTGATCGTGGCGCCGATTATTTTGCTGTTCGGCCCTTTTTCCACCGGGATCGATTCGCCGGTGATCATCGATTCGTCGATTGAGCTGCGTCCTTCGAGAACGACGCCATCAACTGGAACTTTTTCTCCCGGACGCACGCGGAGGTGGTCACCGGGTTTCACGTCGTCCAGCGGAATATCTTTTTCGGAGCCGTCACTGGAAATAAGGCGGGCTGTCTTCGGAGTCAGATCCAGCAACGCACGGATCGCAGTGCTGGTGCGGCTGCGAGCCCGCAATTCCATGACTTGACCCAGCAGAACGAGTGCCGTGATTGCCGCAGCAGCTTCAAAATACACATCAGGATATCCGCTCATGGTGAGCAGCGATTCCGGGAACACTTGCGGAGCAATCACCGCTACTACGCTGTAGACATATGCAACTCCGGTACCCAGGCCAATCAACGTGAACATGTTCGGGCTGCGGTTCACGATGGAAGTCCAGAAACGCTGGAAGAATGGCCCGCCGCACCAGAGCACAACCGGAGTCGCGAGGGCAAATTCAATCCACACCAGCCCGTGAGCCTCACCCATCATCTCGTGCCAAATCATGCTCCCCATGGCGAGAGCGAGCAGGGGCGCGCTGAGGATGAGGCTGATCCAGAAGCGGCGGGACATGTCGCGCAGTTCCGGATTCTCCTCGGCAATCCCAGTTACGGTGCGCGGCTCGAGCGCCATGCCGCAGATTGGGCACGAACCCGGCCCAGAGCGCACGATCTCGGGATGCATCGGGCAGGTGTATTCGGTGCGTGTCGCGGCCAGCGGAACGTCCGGCTCCAACGCCATTCCACACGAGGGACAAGCGCCTGGCCGGTCTCTAATCACTTCGGGGCACATCGGGCAGACGTAAGAACCGGCGCCGGACTTCTGAGCTGGAGCCTCAGGAGCTCGCGCAGGCGTCATGGGTCCCGGCGTACCAAGCGTGACCAAGCCTGACGAACCAACTTGATTCACGTATTGTGAGGGATTCGCTTTGAATTTTTCCAGGCAGTGACCGCAGCAGAAATAAAATTTCTTGCCCTTATGCTCATGAACGTGCTTCGCAGTGCCCGAATTGACATTCATGCCACACACGGGATCGCGCTCGAGACTCGAGTTGAGCGCGGGAGTGCTCATCTGCGGAAGGTCAGGACGTGCTTCAAATTCATCTTTTTTCTCTGCCTGGCTTCTCTGCCTGGCGGCTGAACGTAGCTTCAGATTCGCCAACTATGCTGTTGGATACACGATGCTTTATATTGGATTCACCCGGCGGAAGTGCTAGGTATTCAACTTCATTATCTTACAGAGGCTTTGAAGAATGACCTACCTCGATGTGGTTTTCCACTATGCTTCATTGCCCGGCGAACGAGAGTTGCAGGCCATTGACAACATGGGCGAAGTGTATGGAATCAGGCGCGTGCGCTTTGATGAAAAGCAGAAGACGGTACGGGTCGAGTTCGATGCGTCGCGACTAAAGCAGGACGCAGTGGCGAAGCTGCTGAGGAACGCTGGTGTTGATGTACGGGACCAGGTGGCGCTGGCGTAGAACGGGAATCGGCATGAGCCCAGGTGCGGTTAGTCCGTAGCGAAGCCAGCGATTTGGCCTGCATTCTTTTCCGTTCCGATTATGTGGGTGAGCCCGAGGGAATCCCATGTATCACCTACGAGAAGTGCGAAAGCTTAGCGCGAGAGGCTTCGGATGGAGGCGCATTCGGGACAATAAGCAAGGGGTGCTCACAGAAAACCTCTGGCCGAAGTTATTCTCTGAAGCACCCCGTTGCGCGCCACTTCGTCTAATGATGCTAGAGCAACCTGCATGCCGTCTGTAAGTCATTAAAAACAAAAGTGCAGGCATTTTAGGGCCCTGTAGGAATTGCCTTTGGCCAAGAAAGAATTACCCCAACGCACGGGCGCAAGGGAGGTACCAACCGGCCTGTTGAAAACCGCGTTCCGGAAGCAAGCACATACGGTCCGTTGCCTTTTGGCATCGAAACACCGATTAAATGCACGGAATAAACCAACAAGCTGGGGCAATTTAGTCATGAAACCCGCAACTCCAACGCGAATCGGGGCAATATTTCTGTCATTCCTGTTGCTTGGATTACCGGCATGGTCCGCCAAGACGACCGAAGTGCCGGAACTTCCTGACCCAGGCCGTACAAGCATCAGCAAGGAGAAACAAGAGCAGCTGGGCTTGAAGACGGCGGCTGAAGTTTATAAGCAAATGCCAGTACTGCCGGACTCGGATCCGGTTACCCGCTATATTCAACAGCTTGGCGGGAAGTTGCTGGGAGTAATCCCCCGCCAGGAGACATGGCCATACCAGTTTCATGTTGTCCAGCAAAGCGATATCAATGCCTTCGCACTGCCGGGAGGTCCGATCTTCGTTAACGTGGGCACGATCAATGCGGCCGAGAACGAGGCGGAACTGGCAGGCGTGCTGGCGCACGAGATGTCGCACGTGTACATGCAGCATTCCGCAAAACAGGCCCCAAAGCGTGAGTGGGCGAGTGTGTTAGGCGCTCTGGGCGGGCTGCTGGGTGGTGCCGCCGGTGATCTTGCTCAGATGGGAATCCAGTTCGGTGCGGGCACGTTGCTGATGAAGTATTCGCGGCACGACGAAGCTCAAGCGGATGAGGTGGGCGCAATCATCATGTACAAGGCCGGCTACGATCCGCGAGCCATGGCCGAGTTCTTTCAGAAGCTGGAAAAAGTGTCGGGAAACGGCGGACCGCAGTTTCTGAGCGATCACCCCAATCCCGGCAACCGGGTGGAAGCGGTGCAGAAGGCAGTCGCAGAGTGGCCGCCGAGGAAGTTTGTGGCAGCCAATCCTGCGTTCCAGCAGATCAAGCAGGAGGCGAAAGGGATCAAGGCATATAACGCGCAGCAAATTTCCGATGGGGCTAAGAGCGGCATGTGGGCGCAGCAGAATCGGCAAAGTGGAGCGGTGCCGCGTGATGTCCAATCGGCGGATACTTCCCAAGGCGGGCAAAATCCGCCTGCGACCATCACGAATGTGAGTTATGAGCAAGTCGCTCCCAGCCACGAATTCCAGACCTTTCAGGCAACTGACTTCAGCGTCTCCTATCCGGAAAACTGGAAAACTGTAACCGGAGAAAACTCCGCCACTATAGCCCCACCGGCGGGAATGGGGCAAAACGCTATCGCCTACGGGGTGGTCGTCGCAAGTATTCAGGATGTGGGTGGCGACTCGATCAATGATGCCACCGACAAGCTAATCAAGAATTTACAGGAGACGAACCCGAACCTGCGCGTGTTTGAGAGTCCGCGCAAGATCGCAGCCGCCGGCACGGAAGGACTCTCAACGATGCTGGCTGGAACCTCGCCAATCAGAGAAGGCGATCAACCTGTCCCTGAACGCGATTGGCTGGTCACTGTGCCTCGCTCCGAAGGCGGCATGCTCTATCTGGTGTTCATTGCGCCGGAAAAGCAGTTCGCGCAATTGCAACCCGCGTATCAAAGGATGTTGGACAGTCTGCGGTGGAGGTAAAGGCAAGTCCGGAGGTTGGGCAGAGGACTACGATTCAAATGACAAATGGTGCGCCCTGAGAGATTCGAACTCCCGACCTTCTGGTTCGTAGGAAGAGAATCACTCACCTAAACAACTGAGCCGGAGTCGCTTAGCTGTAACCCCTTCCTCTCAGTTGCACGAATTGCACGAAAACTCAAAAGCAATTCCCTTCCCTTGCGTGAGTGAGGGCGGTTTTGGGCGGTTGTCTGTTGACTGGTTTGTAATGAGCCAGTTCGGCCGGTGCGCACAGTAGGGGCGTGGTGTCAGACGTTACCCGAGGGCCAATTGGCTTAAAGACGCACTGGGGATACC
>JBKOUZ010000172.1:0-29702 GCA_046723715.1 Acidobacteriota bacterium
CCTTTTCTTCCACTCTGAAAAGAGCGAGGCGTAATTCTTCGTGATGTAGTGTTCGCGCTTCACACCGAGTTTTTTCGCGGTCGCATCGATCCAGCGCGCCTTGCCTTCGATCTCGCAGAAATTTCCAATGGGCGTTTCGTCAACCACTACCTGGCCTTTACCATCACTCCACTCAGCGCGGAATTTTTCGTAGCGGAATGATGGCGAATATCCCAGGGCCTGGAGAATTTTGTGCATCGTTGTCCCATCTTCAACTGCGGTTTCCAACTCCTCGCGGCTGCTGTGACGTTCTCGTTTCGAGCCGCTCTTGTGAGTTAACTTCCATCTGGAGCCATACTGCCGGAGGCGCAGCAACTCCTTCCGGTTGCGCAAGACATTGCCGGGCAAGTCGTAAAGCGTGTTCATTTCGCGGGTTCGACGCGTAACCAGGCGAAAGCCGGCAGCGCGAAGCTTGCGCGTGAGCCCGCCGAGGTCAGCAACTTGAAACTTGATCTCAACTTCCTGCGGCATGAGGAGTTTTCGTAATTGAGTGATTTGGAAATTCTGTAATTTGAACCCCAAAACTTTTCAAATTACAAATTACAGAATTGCCAAATTACAAAATGGCTCAATCAGAGAACGTCGGCAGCTTCACCAGATCATCTTTAGGGACGGACTCCAGCGGTTCCCCAGCCTTGAGCCAGGCGGTGAGTCCACCCACGATCACAAATGTGCTGAAGCCTCTTTCCCGTAATAGCAGCGCCACCCGGGCGCTGGTCGCTTCGCGCGCTCAAGTACAGTACAGATAGATGTCCTTCTCCCGAGACAAATTCTTGAGCTCTTCATCAAGGTTGTTGGGTTCGATGCGAATGGAGCCGTGAATCCGTTCCGCTCCAATGTCGTAATAGCCATGGCTGCGGACATCCACAATCTGAACTCGGTCCCGGTCTCCTGCAGCCAGCCGGGCCGCAAGCTCCGTCGCCTGCACACGTGGAACCACATCGTAGATTTTGTACTTGCGGAATTGCACGATGCGGTAGGCGATATAGATGACGATCGCGAGTACCAGCAAGAACTCCATTACTCTTCCGGCGGCATAGAAGTTTTGCAGCGTCGCTGCCAGGAAATCCCGGCTCACGTAGCCCACCAGAACGTAAATGGTCGTGTATAGCAGAGCTCCCGATGAATCCAGCAGTACAAATTGGCCAAATGGCATCTTCATGCTGCCTGACAAAGGGGCGGCCATGGTGTTCAATCCCGGAACGAACTTCGCAATTACCAGGGTCGCTTTTCCGCGTTTGTAAAACGATTCCGCCGAACGAAGCATGCAGGTCTCAGGATTCATCGACAGCCGGCACAAAAAGCCGAGCAGCGCCCAGCCGGTATACCGCCCCAGCCAGAACTGGATCACATCACCCATCAATAGCCCGATGAACGCGGCCAGGAAAACCCCTGGGCCCGCAAGCGTATGCGAGGCGATCGCTGCCCCGGCTGCAATCATTGCAATCGAAGCGGGCAGGGGAAGACCCATAGCCTGCCCAAATAAAAAAGCGAAGGTCAGGGCATAACCATGGCGCGCTGTGGCTGAGACCAGGTCATTCATGATTCGATTTGACTCCCCAGGATCGGAAAAAACTCAGTATAAACAAAGCCGGGCGGATCTGTTGCGGATCCGTCCGGCTTCGACCGTCAGAGGAGCGAGTCTCTCAGGAGGACTTCCTCGACAGGGTGAGCGAAACAGCGGCTTACACTCGGAGTCTTTCCGGCCCTGTCCGGGCCGGCGCGTCGAAAAACCTGGGCGCCTTTTCGTCAAGGCTTCGACTGAAGCCGCTGTCCCTGTTGACGCATGTTCCGCCCCGGACAGGACCCCCAGCGACTTGCCTTTCCCAAGTGCCAAGGGGAGAGGAGTGAGAGCGCTTACGCCTCACCGCATGCCAGTGCGTCTCTTTAGCCTTCCGCTCTGGCGGAAACCCTCCGTCAACTGGCCGCATTTTCGGACAACTCGGGCAGGAAATCAGTACCCACCATCACCCTCTGCGGTGACTCCGGTCAAGCAAGAAAAGAGTTCCAGTTTGTGCCTAAGGTCACACATTCAAGTAGAGCAGTCATGGCCTCTAGGGCTTGACAGCCCCCAAACGTCCCAGCCAATAGCTCTTTTCTTTCTCGAATACTTTCCAGTCGGCCTGGGTCGGAGCCCTGTCATATCCAACGCCTCCCCGAACGGCCAAAACTCTGCGCAGTTTACCGGTGGGGGATGTCAAATAAAACATGGTGTCGTGGGACGCTCGATCCTCCACGAAGAGGACGACATCACCGCGCTGCAGCGAGCCAACCTCAAAACCGCGGATGTCGTTCTTCATTTCTACGAATTGCTTGACTGGCACTTCTTTTTCGGCGGGCGATATACCTAAAAGATGGGAGATATGAGGCGGCAGAACAGCGTTCCGTCCGTTTGCGAGCGTCTTATCGATTACCTTGGAAAACCGCCCCTGCGTGCGGTCTGTGCTGGCGCGCCACGCGCACACGCGAGCATCACCAAAATTGATGCGGCGATCCGACGTGCACGCATCACAGAGTCCATGCCGTTCGCTGCAAAGGCTCAGGTCTCATACGCGGACATCATAACCCAGCACTCGCCATGGAGTCAGACTGGGTGCGCCTCACACTGGAACGAGAAATATTTCGCCAAACTAAGAGTCGGTTCCGAGTTGTTGACAGGTTTTCGACGGGTTCCTATACTCGGACGCAGAGTCTCTGTCTACGGTGAATCCTGTACATAGGTGCTTCACCGCTGTCCATAGCGTATTCTGTAGGCAGAGCCTACATTTCTCTTCCCCAAAATCCCCCAGTTTGTCAGGGCTCAAATAAGTGTCCAAAACACGAATTCGCAAAACGCAGGCGGATCAGGAATTGGGCAAGGAAAATCGTCGTTTGCCCAAAGCACTAACCGGCATTCAGGGGCTTGATGAGATCACCCAAGGTGGGTTCCCGCGTGGGCGCCCCACGCTCATCTGCGGTAGTGCCGGTGCTGGCAAGACTCTCCTGGCCATGGAGTTCCTGGTTCGCGGAGCAACGGAATATAACGAACCCGGCGTTTTCATGGCATTTGAGGAGACCGCGCCAGAGCTAACGCAAAACGTTCGCTCGCTCGGTTTTGACCTCGACGAGTTGGCCAAAGAAAAGAAGTTGGTCATCGATTTTGTTCGCATCGAACGCAGCGAGATTGACGAAACTGGCGACTACGATTTAGAAGGCCTTTTCATACGGCTGGGCGCCGCGCTCGATGCCATTGGGGCGAAGCGCGTTGTTCTGGACACGATCGAAAACCTGTTTGCCGGACTGCAGAATGAGGGCATCCTGCGAGCGGAGTTGCGTCGCCTGTTCCGCTGGCTCAAAGACCGAGGTGTCACTGCCGTCATTACCGCGGAGCGCGGCGACGGAGCCCTGACTCGGCATGGGCTGGAAGAATATGTCTCCGATTGCGTGATCCTGCTTGACCACCGGGTCACAGACCAGGTTTCCACGCGCCGTCTACGTATCGTCAAATATCGAGGAACTGCCCACGGCACCAATGAATATCCCTTTCTGATCGACGAAGACGGTTTCAGTGTCTTGCCCGTGACATCGCTGGGACTGCAGCACGAGGTGAGCGCGGAACGAATTTCGACCGGCGTTGCCCGTTTGGATGCGATGCTGAGTGGTAAGGGGTTTTACCGGGGGACCACGATTTTAGTTTCTGGCACAGCGGGGACTGGCAAAACCAGTCTGGCGGCTAGCTTCGTCGATGCCGCTTGCCGGCGCGGCGAGCGCTGTCTTTACTTCTCGTTCGAGGAATCCCCCGGCCAGCTTATTCGGAATATGCGGTCTATCGGCTTGGACCTGGAGCAGTGGACCGCAAAGAAACTGCTCCAGTTTCACTCTAGCCGCGCTTCGTTCTATGGGCTGGAAATGCACCTGGCTATCATTCACAAAACCGTGCGGGAGTTCGAGCCGGAGGTGGTGGTCCTTGACCCCGTCGGCAGCCTTATTCAGGCGGGTAACCGGGGCGACGCGCACACCATGATGATTCGTCTCATCGACTTCCTGAAGCAACGGAAAACTACTGCCTTTCTCACCAATCTCACGTCTGGGGGCGAGGCGTTGGAAAGAACCGATGTTGAGATCTCATCCATCGTCGACACATGGCTTCTCACGCGTGATATTGAGCTTGATGGCGAGCGCAACCGCGCCCTTTACGTGCTGAAATCGCGTGGGATGGCGCACTCCAACCAACTGCGCGAGTTCCTCTTAACTCCCAAGGGAGTCGATTTGCTCGACGTGTACGTGGGGCCGGAGGGGGTGCTCACGGGATCGTCCCGCCTGTCCCAGGAGGCGCGGGAGAAATCCGCCGCGTTGGCGCGCCGTCAGGAAGCTGAGCGCAAGAATCGCGAGCGGTTGCGCAAGCGCGAAGCTCTTGAAGCGCGTATCGCCGCCCTTCGCAAAGAGTTTGAAGTAGAGGAGGCGGAGGCCGAAATCGCGAGCGTAGAATACGGTTTGCAGGAACAGAGGATTGCGGATATTCGCGAAGTCATGTCCCGCAGCCGCCAGGCTGACCTGGTTCCGGATGAGGTGGATGGAAAGCGGCGAAGGGGGGCCGATGAAAAAGTCAGAAAAACATAAAGAGGCTAAGCCTCTCAGTCTGCAAGAAATTGAAAACAAGAACGATCCTGCTGCCAACGAAGTGTGGCAGCTTCGCCTGTACGTTGCGGGCCAAACACCGCGTTCAGTAGCCGCTTTCGCCAATCTCAAGAGAATATGCGAGGAGAATTTAGCCGGACGGTACGAGATCGAAGTCGTCGACCTCATGAAGCATCCGCAGTTGGCGGCAGGTGATCAGATCCTGGCCATCCCTACTTTGGTGCGAAAGTTACCTCAACCGTTACGCAAAATCGTTGGCGATCTTCGCGATACCCAGCGTGCATTGGTTGGCTTGCAGATTCGTCCTGCTGGTATTGGTGAATGAAGCTCAAACAGGAAAGCCTTAAATCGATGAGGATTCTATGAACAGCAAAGTGCCCGACGTTGAGCGCACTCAAGAGTTGATGGACGAAGCCGAGGAGACGCTGCGCGCCATCCAGTACGGAACTGTGGACGCATTCGTCGTCGAGGAACCGGAAGGTCATCGCGTGTATACGCTGGAGGGTTCCGATCTTCCTTACAGCACGCTGGTTGAAAAGATGCAACAGGGCGCCGCGATGCTAGACGGTCGCGGACAAATCGTTTACTGCAATCTCAGTCTGGCACAGCTATTAGGTGTGGCGCGGGAGACGGTCATTGGCCGCCTTTTGCTGGACTTCGTTGCTTCGGAAGACAAGCCCACCTACCAGAGATTGCTGGACGAGAACCAGGTCGTATCCAACGAGGGAGAGATACAGCTGCAACTCGCTGACGGGAGTCGAATCCCCACAAATTTCTCTTTTAGTGTCTTGTCACGAGACAAATCGGCAACCGGAGTTCTTATCACCGACCTGACAACACAGAAGCAGCAGATGGAGTTTGCGTCACGCCTCCAGAATATGCAGGACGACGAGCGCAGACGGTTGGCTCGCGAACTGCACGACAGCGTCGGCCAAACTCTTGCAGCTATGAGCATGAACCTTGGCGTAGTTCAGGCCCAGACTCAAAAGCTGGATTCAGCCGGAGTCAGAGCTGTTTTAGAACTTGCTCAACTAGTCGACCATGTCACTCGGGAGATTCGCACCATTTCTCATCTGCTTCATCCACCACTCCTGGATGTCGCGGGTCTCGCCTCTGCGCTTCGCTGGTATGCGGATGGCTTCGCTGAACGCAGCAACATTAAGGTCGATGTGGAAATCCCAGCCAATTTTGGCCGGCTGCCTGAGGAACTGGAAATAGCCCTCTTTCGGATTGTGCAAGAGTGCTTGACTAACGTTCACCGTCATTCCGGCAGTGCCAGAGCCGCAATTCGCGTCCGCCAGGAAGGCGACAACCTTATTGTTAAAGTTGAGGATAGCGGGAAAGGTATTCCACCGGAGAAACAACACGAACTGATCGCAGCGGGTCGCGGCGGTGTCGGATTTACTGGAATGCGAGAGCGCTTGAGGCGACTTGGGGGTACCTTGGAAATAAAATCTGACCAATCTGGAACCGCCGTGACCGCGATTCTCAAAGTGGCATAAGGGCGAAATCGGGTCGTGCTCCTGCTCGCGTTGTCATCCCGAACGCAGCGAAGGATCGATGCATGCCGCGAGCATACTGCATGGGTCCTTCGCTTCGCTCAGGATGACAATCGGCGAGGATGGCTACTTCTCGCGAGCGACCACGAACTCAGGCGCCCACAGCAGCGCCCGCTTGATCTCGTTATCGGGGAAGGGGCAGATGGCTTTGCGAGCCGATTCGGCATATTGCGCCGCTCGCGCCGTAGCTGCATCCAGAGAGCCGTAGCGCTCCAGGATGTCCAGAATGTGGGCATGAGTTACGCCATTAAAAGCTCTTTCCTGGAGAATGGTTTCGATCTTCTTGCGTTCTTCCGAGGTACAGCGCTCCAGGGCGTGGATCACCGCCATCGTGGCTTTACCCTCGCGTAAGTCGCTGGCCACTGGTTTTCCCAGCACATCCTCGGAAGCGGTGAGATCCAGAACATCATCCACGATCTGAAAGGCCATGCCGAGATCGTGCCCGTATTTGCCGAGGGCCCCTTCTTGCTCTGGGGTAGCCCCGCCCAAGATCGCTCCCAATCGCATGCACACCGAGAACAGGCATGCCGTCTTCCGAAAAATCAGGTCAAAGTGCTCCTGCAGCGTTATTAACTTCCCCAGCTTCTCCGTCTGGAGCAGTTCACCCTCTACCATCATTTGCGTAAGTTCGATCAGGGTGTCGAGAATCCTGAAGTTACGCTCCCGTACCGCAATCTTGAAGGCCTGCATGTAGAGCCAATCGCCTGCCAGAACACACTTTGCGTTCCCCCACTGTGTATTGGCTGCCGGACGGCCGCGCCGGGTCTTCGCTTCATCAATGATGTCGTCGTGAACCAGCGTGGCCGTATGGATGATCTCGACTACAGCGCCCAACCGGACCGCGCCTCTGCCCTCGTAATTGAAGAGCTTGGACGAAAGCAATAAGAGGGCGGGACGTATCCTCTTGCCGCCGCCGGCACGCAGGTATTCGCCGATCTCGGTGATCGTGCGAACGCTCGACACCGCATCGCGCCCAAACTCCTCTTCCAGAGCGAGCAGGTCCTCTCGAAGGAGATCGAATACTTCCTTTCCGTTAATCGTAGCGGGCGCGCTCAAGTCGTACCTTGACCCCGGACCTTAGACTTCGAACATCCTGTTGACGCCAGCCACTGCCTGAGGCCAAGTTCGGACGTCCGAGGTCAGCCTTTCAATTCGTTCGATAGTTCGTAAACTGCAAATCGATTCCAAAGTCGTGCTGCTTCAGCATGGCAATGACTTCCTGCAGGGTGTCGCGATCTTTGCTGCTGATTCTGACCAGATCCCCTTGGATGGAAGCTTGCGCTTTCTTCTTTGAGTCTTTTACCAGCTTCACAATTTCGCGGGCTTTTTCGATGGCGATCCCTTGCTGCATTGTCGCTCGCCTTTTGGATGTGCCGCCCGCGGCGGGTTCTATCGGTCCGTAAGTCAGGGCCTTGAGCGATACGCCACGCTTCACCAACTTCTGCTGCAGCACATCATTCACAGCTTTCAGCTTGTACTCGTCCGCCGAGTGCAGCACGATTGCGTCTTTTTCCAGTTCGATATTGGACTTGGAATCCTTCAGGTCGAAACGTGTGTGGATCTCCTTCAGCGCCTGCTGAATGGCGTTCGAGACCTCCTGCAGGTCCACCTTGCTGACCACATCGAAGCTGTTATCGGGCATATATTTCTAATCTTTCTGAAATAAAAGTAAGGCTGAAATGAGGGTATCAGAATTGCAGGCTAGCGCGCCGGAACTTTGCTTTCATCCGTTTCAGATATTTTGAAAAAATTGTAGAAATTGCTGGCCGTCAGCTCCCCAACTTCTTCCATCGACATTCCGCGCAGCACGCCAAGTTGGCGCGCCGTCTCTCTCACATACGCAGGTTCGTTGCGCTTGCCACGATAAGGGATGGGAGCAAGATAGGGGCAATCCGTCTCGATGAGAAGTCGATCGAGCGGAACCTCAATCGCAGCATTTCGAATCTGTTGCGCTTTGGGGAAAGTGAGATTCCCTGCGAAGGAAATCATGAACCCGGTATCGATTGCCCGCTTGGCATGGGCCCATGTTCCTGTAAAGCAATGAAGGATTCCCCCCATCCCTTTGGGAGCCCATTGATCCTCCATCAGCTGCAGGCAGTCTTCCCAGGCGTCTTCGCTATTGTCCGAGGGGCGGCAATGAATCACGATGGGGAGCTTGGCAGCTGCGGCCAGTTCCATTTGGCGAAGGAAAACGTCTTTCTGCGTTTCGCGCGGAGAGTGATCGTAATAGTAATCAAGCCCGATCTCGCCCCAGGCAATCACTTTAGGATGTCGCGCCAGCCGCTCCATCTCTATGTAAGTGTGATCCGAGGCCAATCGCGCTTCATGAGGATGAACGCCGATCGTCGCGTACATGAAGGAATATTGCTCGGCCAACCGAACTCCCGCATCGAGTTGCGGAGGCCCATCTCCATTTCCAATAGCAACCAACGTTTGCACTCCAGCCTCACGCGCCCGCGCAATGACCTGGTCGCGATCGGAGTCAAACTGCTTGCCATCGAGATGTGTGTGAGAATCGACGAACACGAAAATCCGACCTCAGACTTCTGCCTCCTCGGAGTTCAGCACCGCATTGTCCTCCTGAGCGAAGCGAAGGATCTATGCAGCATTTGCGTCCGGAAAGAATGCACAGATCCTTCCCTTCACTCCGGATGACACCTAAGTTCACTTCAGCCGGGCGCCAACATCTACCTCTTCCAGGAAGCTGGCCAGCACAGGCTTGCCACCCTCAAGGGAGGCAGCAACAATCATTCCGTTGGATTCATAGCCTCGCAGCTTTCGCGGAGCCAGATTGGCCACGATCACCACCTTGCGGCCCACCAGAGTCTCAGGCGCATAGGCCTCAGCAATCCCGGCGAGAACCTGCCGAACTTCCGTACCAATATCCACTTCGAGCCGCAGCAATTTGTCCGATTTGGGGACACGCTCGGCAACCCTCACTTGTCCCACTCGCAGTTCGATCTTGGCGAAATCGTCAATCGTAATCTTGCCCCCGCCGTCGTTTGCGGCCGCTGCCTGCGTTCCGCTCACGGGCTGCGCTTGCGGCGCGGCGACCGGAATAGCTGCCTGCGTTGCGAGCGCCTGCTCGCCCGGACCTCTCTGCTGTTCCTCCATCTGCTGCATCCTTTCGATTGCGCTCTTGTCGGCCCGGGGAAATACCGGGCTCACTTTTCCTAATTTTGTCCCGAGCGGCAGCTGCCCCCAGGTTAAAGAGGTTAGATCTAATTTCTTGATATCGCCCAGGCCTAGCTGTTCCCAGATTTTCGCCGTAGCTTCCGGCATCACTGGGTGCGCCAGGGCCGTGGCAATCCGGAGCGCCTCAGCCGAGGTGTAAAGCACGGTGGCCAGACGCGCGCGGCTCTCGTCATCCTGCTTCTCTCCCAGCGACCACGGTTCATTCTCGACAATGTACTTGTCAACCGCCGCGACCAAACCCCACGCGCTCTCCAGCGCTCGCGAAAACTGAAATTGATCGAAGAATGCGCCAAAGTCGCGAATAGTTTTGCGCGCGATCTCCGCAATCGCGTCGTCGTCCGCTGTTCTGGCCGCTGCATGCGAGGGATATGGCACCTCACCTTTGAAGTACCGGTTGATCATGGTGAGAGTGCGGCTGGCCAGATTCCCGAGCCCATTGGCGAGATCGGAGTTGTAGCGTTGCACCAGCGCATCAAAGGAAAACGATCCGTCTTGTCCGAAGACCACCTCCCGCAGAAGAAAGTAGCGCAGCGCATCTGCGCCGAGCACATCGAGAATCGTTTCCGTGCGAACGATATTCCCGCGCGACTTCGACATCTTGCTCTCTTCAAAGAGCAGCCAGCCATGCGCCACGATCGCTTTCGGCAGTTCCAGGCCGGCCGCCATTAAGAACGCGGGCCAGTACACGCAATGGAAACGGACAATCTCCTTGCCGATCATGTGCACATCGGCAGGCCAGTATTTCTTGAAAGCTTCCTGCGCGCCTGCATGCGATGAGCCGTATCCGATTGCGGTGATGTAATTGGCCAAGGCATCCAGCCAGACGTAAATCACGTGCTTCGGATCATCCGGCACAGGAATGCCCCAGGAAAACGTGGAACGGCTGATGGAAAGATCGCGCAATCCCGAGCGCACGAACGAGATCACCTCATTGCGGCGGGTTTCGGGCCGAATGAAGTCTGGATCGGCGTAAGCCTCCAGCAACTTGTCCTGGAATGCCGAAAGCTTGAAGAAGTAATTTTCTTCGTGCACCGTCTCGGTAATACGGCCGCAATTCGGGCACGGATCTCCGGGTTGTGCCCCATCGACATACATCTCGTCGGACACGCAGTATTGCCCGGTGTAAGAGCCCTTATAGATGTAGCCGTTGTCGCGAATGCGCCGGAACAATTCCTGAGCGCGCTTCTTGTGGCGTTGCTCTGTAGTCCGGATGTAGTCATCATTGGAAATGCCCATCCGCTTCCACAGGTTACGGAATTCTGCCGAGATCTCGTCGGCGTACTGCTGCGGAGTCTTGCCCGCTGCTTGCGCCGCGCGCTCGATCTTCTGTCCGTGTTCGTCGGTGCCGGTGAGAAAAAATGTGTCGGCGCCCAGCAGCCGCTGCCGCCGCGCCACCGTATCGCAGGCGATCGTCGTATACGCGTGCCCAATATGCGGCCGCGCATTGACGTAATAAATCGGAGTCGTGATGTAAAACTTTCGGCTCATGAATTTTTCGTAGTTCCTGGTTTGTGGGCGAATAGATAAGCCCGGCGGCTCTGATACTCCACTTCCGGAGCATATGGCTCGCGCTCGATGATTTCATCGATCTCGAACTCCGCGTCGCGCAGGTAACCCAAAATCGTATTCGCGCGAAAAAAAGTGAATTCGAGAGAAATGCCGTAACCCCACAAATCCTCTTCCACCTGGGATGTATCTTCGCCAAGATGAAACGCCAGCAGCAACTGGCCGCCAGGCTGCAAAACCCGCCACATCTCGCGTATAGCCTGCGCCGCTTCAGTCCGCGACAGATTCACAATTGCATAGAACGCGGCGATCCCAGAGAAAGCGTCATTCGCAAACGGGAGTGCTCGCATATCTCCCGGATAGAACGCAATTCCCGGATTCAACTCGCGCGCGCGCTGAAGCATTCCCTCCGATAGATCTACGCCGCAAACCTTAACCCCACGTCCGTGCAGGTATCGCGCGACCTGTCCCGGACCACATCCCAGATCGCACGCAGTTCCCGTATCAGAAACAGTCTTCGCAAAGCGGTCGAGCAAGCTTCGGTCCAGCGGCTTGTGCTGCAACTCGCCATAGATGCGCCGCGCATATTCCTCGGCGATCCGATCATAGCCGGATTGAACATCTGAAATGCTTTTCTGGGTCATAGCCGCCGGCCTATTTGTGACTGCTGCTCGCATACACTCGCGCCGCTTCTTGAATCACAGTCTTGAGAGGCACGTGATGCTCGGCAGCAATTCTGCGGCAATCCTCGTACTCGGGGGCGTAGTTCGTAACCGTCCCGTTCATGCTTGCGATCTTGATGCGCACCTCGCCCCATTGGGTGCGAACATTTTCCCAACGCCGCGCGAGAGTCTGGCGATATTCCTCGCGCTGACGCACCCCGAGTGTTGTGCTTTCAGAAAAAATCAGCTGAACCAGTTTGCCCGCGTCCTCCGATTTGCAGAGAACTGTCAGAATCATGCCTGGACGATTCTTCTTCATCTGTACGGGAATTCCGAAAACGTCTAAGGCGCCCTCCTCCAGCAAACGATCCATCACGTAGCCAAACACCTGCGGATTCAGGTCGTCGAGATTCGCCTCCAACACGGTGATGGTCTCCGGATTGATTTTGCCAATAGCCTCTGCTGAGTCGCCAATCACCAGTCGTACAACATTCGGATTTTGCGCGAAATCGCGAGATCCTGCTCCATATCCCGTTTTCTCGATCTTCATCTGCGGGAATGCCTGGAAACGCCGCACCAGGGTTTTGACGATCGCAGCACCCGTGGGGGTCACCAGTTCCGCCTGCACGCCTGAGGAATACACCGGAGCGTCTTTGAGCAGTTCCAGGGTCGCCGGTGCAGGAACCGGGAACGTCCCGTGGGCGCAGCGAACTGTCCCGCCTCCCACATTCAGCGGCGAAGACACAAACTCAGTGACTCCGAGCGCGTCGGCCCCAACCGAAGCACAGACTATATCGACAATCGCGTCCGCCGCACCGACCTCGTGAAAGTGAATCTCCTCCACAGGTACGTTGTGAATCTTCGCTTCAGCGGCACCCAAAGCTTCGAAGATAGCAGTCGCAGTAGCCTTTGCGCTGTGCGGGATCTTCGCATCCGAAATAATCTTCCGAATCTCTTTCAAGCCACGATGCGAATGCTGGCGTGAATGCTTTTCGTGTGCATGTGGTTCGTGTGTATGGGGCGCGGGCGCCTTCACCCGCGTGCTGGTATCCCCCGAGTGCTGGTGTGAATGCGGATGCTCGTGTTCGTGGTGACGATTTCCAGGGTGCTCGTGAGGTTCGCCGTCCGCTGCTGAGACGGCCAGCGAGTCCACTGCCACATCTTGTTTAGCCCAGTACTCCTCCCGGGGCAGATCCTTTTCGCCATCAACCCAGACGTCCACCTTGGTAGCGGAGATCCCGCTGCGGATGACGCGAGAAATTTCTAGCTTTGCGCCTACTCCGAGCGCCGCAACCGTGTCCTCCAGCAACTTCGGAGACACTCCGGCGTCGACAAGCGCGCCGAGGAACATATCGCCGCTGATACCGGAGAAACACTCGAGATAAGCGATGCGCATAGCTGAGTTTTCATCATAGGGAACGCTGGTTGCAGCGTCAAACCTGCGTGGGCAGCCGCCTCTGTTAAAATCACTGTTTCACCAACAGCTTAGAGGACGTCCTTGTATCGATTTCTAGAGCATCAACTTGCCCAGCGCGTGCTGGAGTGTCTCCAGCGGCGGCATCCTGGTGTCACGCTGCCAGGCGTGGTAGTGGAACAGCCTCCCAGCGTCGAACTTGGAGACTTCGCCATCCCGATGTTTCCTTTTGCCAAGCCGCTACGGTCCGCTCCGCTGAAGATCGCTGAAGCCATTCGGGTCGATATCGGAAAAGTAGAAGGCATCGCCGATATGGCCGTCACACCGCCGGGCTATCTCAACGTGAAAATCGATCGCGCCTGGATGGCTCAGGCCCTGGCCTCGGATCGTAAAGAGCCGGGCGAAACCCCACGGGGCAAGATTCTGGTCGAGCACACCAGCATTAATCCCAACAAGGCTGCTCATATTGGACACCTGCGCAATGCCGTTTTGGGCGACACATTCGTGCGCTTGCTGCGGTGTGAAGGCAGGGAAGTTGACGTTCAGAACTATATCGACAATACCGGAGTGCAGGTCGCAGATGTGGTAGTTGGATTCACGCATCTGGAAAAGAAATCGCGCGCCGAGATTGAGGCGCTCGCCCGGCAGGCCCGCTTCGACTACTACTGCTGGGACCTTTATGCGCGCGTGTCACAGTGGTACGAGGCCGATCCGCAGAATAAGCAGGCGCGGCTTCAAACCCTGCACGCGATCGAGGACGCCGCCAGCGAGACGGCCGCAATCGCAGACCTGATCTCGACGGCAGTATTGCGCCGGCATCTCGAGACCATGGACCGGCTCGATATCGAATACGACTTCCTCCCCCGTGAGAGCGAGATTCTGCACCTGCACTTCTGGGATGCCGCCTTCACCAAACTCAAAGAAAGCGGGGTGCTCAGGTTTGAAAACGACGGCAAGAACAAAGGCTGCTGGGTGATGCGGCGCGCCGGGACAGAAAAGTCTGAACGTGAGGAGGGCTACCAGAGCGCAGACCTTGAAGAAGACCTTGATCAGGTTTCAGAAGATGATCAGAAGGTCATCGTTCGCTCCAACGGAACCGTCGGCTACGTGGGCAAGGACATCGCATATCACATGTGGAAGTTTGCCCTGCTGGGTCGCGATTTCGGATATCGCAAGTTTTATCGCTATCCCAACAATCACGACTGCTGGATTTCAACAACATCGGACGATCCCGGAGCTGAAAAGAACCATCCGCACTTTGGCGGCGTGGCCGAAAATTACAACGTCATCGACGCGCGCCAGTCTGAGGCACAAGACACAGTCAAGGAAGCCTTGCGCGATCTGGGTCACGGAGAAGCCGCCGACCATTTCACGCACTTCTCCTACGGGATGGTCGTGCTGACTCCGCGCTGCGCGGCCGAGCTCGGCTATAGCTTGAGCGAAGAAGAAAAGGCGCGATCCTTCATCGGGGTGAGCGGAAGGAAGGGATTTGGCGTAAAGGCAGATGATCTGCTGGATCAACTGATCGCTTCCGCCAAGAGAGAAGTCGACTCCCGCCACCCGCAAGTCAGCGAACCTGAGCGCCTGAATATCGCTACGCAAATTGCCATCGGCGCCCTGCGTTATTTCATGCTGAAGTACACCAAGCAGTCGGTCATTGCGTTTGACTTCAAAGATGCGCTCAGCTTCGAAGGCGAGACCGGGCCCTATGCACAATACGCGGTCGTACGCGCGACCAGCATCTTTCGGAAGGCCGGATGGGAGCCTGAATCATTTGCCGCGAATCTGACCCCGTCAGATCTGGCAACTCAGCTGGCCGGAGAAGCCGCCAACGAAATCTGGGAACTTTGGCTGGCGGCGTCCAAGACCTCGTATATCGTCGAACAATGCATCGCTACCACTGAACCTGCTTATCTGGCGAAACACGTCTTCCAGCTCGCCCAGCTTTTCAATACCTTCTATCACCGCCATCCGATCCTCAGCGAAGCGGATGAGCGCCGGAAGCGCTTCCTTCTGAGCACGGTGAGCGTGGTCCGCCGTGAGTTAATCCGCGCGCTTTCAGTCATGGGCATCACAGTTCCCTCGGTCATGTAGAATGCCTGCCAGCTAGCAGGCCCGCACCTCCCCTGAGCGTTCATGCAGGAAACAAATTATTTCGCTTCGATACGCCGCTGGCTCGGCCGCCTTCTGCTTATGTTGTTAGCGCTGCTGCTGTTCTGTGCGGCAGCCGGTTTCATCTACGAAAATATCTCCGAAGCCCGCGACCGGCGCTTCAATCCAATGCCTGGCAGACTGGTAGACGTAGGTGGAAGAAAAATGCACATCTACTGCACGGGAGAGGGGAGTCCAACCGTTATCCTGGAGTCGGGCCTGGGGGATAGCTACGTATCATGGCGCCAGGTGCAGCCGGAGATCGCAAAGTTCGCTCGTGTCTGTTCCTATGATCGCGCCGGACTAGGCTACAGCGATCCTGTTTCCGAGCCGCGCGCCAGTAAGGTTATTGCACAAGAGCTTCAGCAATTGCTGCATGCCGCCGGTGTGAAGCCTCCCTATATTCTTGTCGGCCATTCCATGGGCGGATACGACGTGCGACTTTACGCAAGCCTTTATCCGACCGACGTTGCCGGTATGGTACTGGTGGATGCTTCCCATCCCGATCAGGATAATCGCTTTCCACCGGCACTGAAGACCATGGAAGGATCGTGGCGGCGGGATGCGGAGTTACTCGA
Organism: Acidobacteriota bacterium; assembly: GCA_046723715.1. Taxonomy (GTDB): domain Bacteria; phylum Acidobacteriota; class Terriglobia; order Terriglobales; family Acidobacteriaceae; genus Sulfotelmatobacter. The sequence continues at coordinate 15,722 of JBKOUZ010000172.1, forward strand.
ATTCGCCACGCCCTTCGGTATTCCTCGATTCCTGGGTATGTGCGACCCCGATGCGCACGTGCGCGCGGCCGATTGCAATTGGAACACGGCCCGGGAGGGAGTCGCTGAATTGAAGGCATTCTCCGCGAGCGCTGCCCAGGTTGCCTCGGCCGGTTTCCTTGGCGACCTCCCTCTGGCCGTGCTATCGCATGATCCCGACAAGCCATCGAGCGAGATGCCTCCCGAGTTGGCGAAATCCGTAAACATGGAGTGGGAGAAAATGCAGGAAGAAATGGCCCACCTGTCCACACGCGGAACGCAGACCATCGCCAAAAATAGCGCCCACTACATCCAGAATGACAGGCCCGACGTCGTGATCAACGCTGTTCACAGCATCGTCGACCAGGCGCGATCAAACAGCGCAACCAGCTCTTCCAACCACTAATGGACGGTTTCTGACTGGCCCATTAAAACTTGCTACCCTTTGCTTTCGCTTTCGTCCTCGCCATTCAGCAGCATGTTGTCTCCGCAATTCAGGAGCACACGATGGATTTGACTCACCGGAACCTTCTTCTCACCATAGCTCTCATCGTTTTTTTCCCATCACTTGCACTCTCGGCTCACGCCCAAGATACGTCGCCGAAATCGAGCCCCACTTCGGCTAACCGTCCGCGGATAGGGTTGGCCCTTAGCGGCGGCGGTGCCCTGGGACTCTCCGAGATCGGAGTAATTCAATGGCTGGAGGAGAATCATGTCCCCATCGATCGCATTGCGGGCACCAGTATGGGAGCGATCATCGGAGCCATGTACGCAACCGGTATGTCGCCGGACGAAATGAAAGTATTCGCAGAAAAGATCAATTGGGATGAGGCTCTTTCTCCTGCTCCGAGTTACTCGCAAGTCTCCTACCGCCGCAAGCAGGATCGCCGTGACTTTTTGATCAACGCGCCTCTGGGCCTGAAACACGGACTCAGCGGGCCCAATGGTTATAATCCCGGCCAGGGAGTTGGACTTCTACTCGATCGCATCGCCTTCCCCGAGTCCGGAATCTCGAGCTTTGATGATCTTCCCATTCCGTTCCGTTGCGTTGCCACCGACATGCAAAGTGGTGACGAAGTCATCCTGCACGAAGGCTCGTTGTCGCAGGCGGTACGCGCCTCCATGGCCATTCCCGGTATGTTCACTCCGGTGCAAATAGACGGACGCATGCTCGCCGACGGCGGCATGGTGCAAAACATTCCCGTGGAAACGGTCCGCGAGATGGATTCGGACCTCGTCATCGCGGTCGAACTGCGCCTTCCGCCCGGCGACATCAAGGAGTTGAATACGCTGACCGGAGTGTTGTCGCGCGCCGTCGATGTAATGATCATTCAAAACGAGCACCGTTCCCTGAAACTTGCGAATGCTCGCGTAAGCGTCGACATGAAGGGATATTGGGTCAACGATTACAGCCGCGTGCGGGATCTGATTGAACTGGGATACCGGACCGCGGCCGCTCAGTCCTCCGATTTACTGAAGTACTCCGTGCGAGATCCCGCGCAGTGGCAAAAATACCTCGACGGGCGCAATGCGAGAAAACGAGCGCCCATCAAGCAAGTTGATCAAATCGTTGTGACCGGCGCCAATCAGGATGCAGATAGCAGAATCAAGCGTCGCCTAAAGGATGACGTAGGAAAACCCATCGATCTGCCGGGTTTAGAAAAGCAGTTGACTCAGATTGCCGGTGAAGGCCAGTTCGACCATTTGGGCTACGAGGGATTCGTGCAGAACGGCGTTCCTGCGCTGCGCATCACCGCTCATGAAAAATCCTATGGCCCGCCGTTTGTCGATCTAGCGGTGAACGTGGAAGGCTCTGGCGTCGCCGCATTCGATTTCTCCGCCGGGGCCCGTGTCACCTTCATGGACCTTGCCCATCGCGGCGGCGAGTGGCGCAATGATCTGCTTTTTGGCTCCAGCAACCTGGCAGCCAGCGAATACTATCAACCGCTCGGACGTTCCCGTTTGTTTGTGGCGCCTTATGCTTTTGCCTCCAAGTTCGCCCGCAACTCGTTCACCGGCCTCACTCGCATCGCAATTTTCGGTGACGAGCGCGCTGGCGGCGGTCTCGATCTCGGATTCGCCTCCGGGCGGCGCGGCGAATTCCGCATCGGCTATGAGATTTTCGACGGCAAGCTCAGACCCCTTGTCGGCGCTGCCGGTCTTCCCATTGTCCAGGGAAGCACCGGGCAGTTCCGCGCCCGCTACATCTGGGATGGCCAGGATAGCCCCTCGGTGCCCAGCAGGGGAACCCGTGCCGTGGCGACGGTTTCGCGCGTTTTGCAGAGCCCCGGTGTTTCCCATCCCCTCGCTCAGTTGGAAGTGGAGACGTCGAACTTCATTCCACTCGGGCAGAAAACGTCGCTTTTCTTCAATATTTCCGGTGGGAGCACGTTCCACGGCTCAGCGGGCCCATTCCAGGTCTTCGAGCTCGGAGGTCCTTTCCGCCTGGGAGCATATTTCCCCGACGAATTTCTAGGCAATCACTACGTGTACTCGTCCTTCGGCTTTCGCCGTGAACTCTACCGCCTGCCACAACTGGTGGGAAAAAGAATCTACTGGGGTGGATGGTATGAAGCCGGTTCGGCGTTCGGCACAGCCATCAACGATCCCGGCCCCGTCGTGGTGCGCGGCACATTCAATCTGGGGATAATCGCGGATACAGTAATCGGTCCAATCGCGCTAGCCGGAAGCGTGAGCCCCACAGGCCAAAGCCGGGTAAATTTCTCGATAGGACGACTTTTCTGATTTGCCCTGCGTGCGCCGCACTATCTCGCCGCATTCCGGCGCGATAGAGTGAGCATTCTTACCTATTTCAGCGACCCCATATCAATCACAAACCGATACCGCACATCGCTCTTCAACACGCGCTCGTACGCCTCGTTTACTTTCTGAATCGGAATCACCTCAATGTCGCTCCCGATGTTGTGCGTGCTGCAAAAATCCAGCATCTCCTGAGTTTCCCGGATTCCGCCAATCTGCGAACCTGCGATACTGCGGCGCCGGGCGGTGAGCGAGAAGGCTCCCACAGGAATGTCTTTTTCCGGCAGTCCGACGATCACCATGGTTCCATCCAGTTTCAGCAAGTCCAGATATTGGCTCCAGTCAATCTGCGCCGATACCGTATTTATGATGAGATCGAACCAACCAGCAAGGTTCGTGAATGTTTCAGGATCCGATGTCGCATAAAAGTGATCTGCTCCAAGCCGTTTGCCATCAGCCTGCTTCTTCAGTGATTGGCTGAGCACGGTCACTTCCGCTCCCATCGCATGCGCAATCTTGACACCCATGTGCCCGAGTCCGCCAAGGCCGATGATGGCAACTCTCTTTCCCGGACCCGCCTTCCAATGACGGAGCGGCGAGTAGAGTGTGATCCCCGCGCACAGCAGCGGCGCACACGCCTCGAGTGGAAGGTTATCGGGCATCCGCAGCACATAATTTTCGTCCGCTACGATGCGCTCCGAATATCCGCCATAGGTCGGTTGTCCTTCTTTATCGCGCGCGTTATAAGTCCAGACGGTGTGCACGCTGCAGTACTGTTCAAGCCCTGCCTTGCATTCAGCACATGATCGGCATGAGTCCACAAAGCAGCCGATTCCAACCTTGTCGCCCACCTTATACTTCGTGACTTTAGCGCCGACCCGGGTCACGATTCCGGCTATCTCGTGCCCGGGCACCATAGGGAAGATTGCTTCTTCCTGGTACTCGCTCCACTGGTCGCGAGCCTGATGAATATCCGAGTGGCAAATGCCGCAGTACTTAATTTCGATCACCACATCGTGCTCCCGCGCTTCCCGTCGCTCAAAAGAATATGGCCCCAGTGGAGCGCCGGCCTTTACTGCAGCAAATCCCTTGCATGTGCTCATGATTTTTCCTCTAGAAAATAGGATGAAGGCTCGGTTAGATGAATTTTGAGACGACTCGCTTCGAAGACTTGGGGAACAGGCGTGGCGGGCCCCTCGTTCCCTCCGCCTATGCTAATTGATATACTGCGCGCCTCGGTCATCTCACTCGCAAAAAGGACTCACGTGCGCCTCCGCAATCCGCTTTTTATGTTTTTTGTTCTGCTCTCGATCGCCGCCGCACAAGAGAGTCGCTCCCCAGGTTCGAAGCCGCTTTTCAAGCTCCGCGAAGTCATGATCCCGGTGCGCGACGGAGTTCATCTCCAAACGGCAATTCTCACTCCCGTAGACCAGCAAGGGCCGCTGCCCATTTTATTTCGCCGCACCCCCTATGGAGCTCCAGAAAAAGCGATCGAGCAGATGCCACCCTCATGGAAGGAACTCGCCGAGGACGGCTACATCTTCGTCATCCAGAACCTGCGCGGCCGTTTCAAGTCAGAAGGGAAGTTCGATCTCACCTCCTGGGTCGATCTCAACGATCCCAAAGCCACCAACGAGACGACCGACGCTTACGATTCCATCGAATGGCTCCTGAAGAATGTTCCCAACAATAACGGCAAGGTGGGGATGTACGGAGTTTCCTACGATGGGTTGACCACCGCGCTGGCTCTTCTGCATCCGCATCCCGCGCTCAAAGCCATCAGCGAGCAGGCATCGCCCGTCGATCAATGGATGAACGATGACGACCACCGTTACGGCGCCCTGCGCGAAAGCTACGACTTCGAATACGCCGTAATGGAACAGGCCGACAAGAACAAAAACACACATTTTGATTTTGAGACCTACGACACCTACGAGTGGTATCTGGATTTAGGGTCGCTCTCCAATATCAACTCAAAGTATCTTCACGGATCCATTCCGTACTGGAATTCCAGTGTCGAACATCCTGACTACGACGAATTCTGGAAAAAGGAAGCTTGGGTGCGCCAACTTCACTCTTCGACCGTGCCCAATCTGAATGTGGCCGGATTCTGGGATCAGGAAGATCCCTGGGGACCATGGCAGATCTTTCGACATGCCGAAGAAAGCGATCCGCAACACACCAATTTCATGGTTGCCGGACCATGGTTCCATGGCGAGTGGCAGGCTGACAAGGGCGACACCATCGGCCTGATTCCTTTTGGGGGACACGAGACCTCCCGCGAGTTCCGCGAGAACATCGAAGCCCCTTTCTTCCGCTACTACCTGCACGACAAAGGGCAGAAACCGCAATGGCAGGCCAGCACGTTTCAGAGCGGATCGAACGCCTGGCACACCTACCCCGTGTGGCCCCCAAAAGAAGCAAAAGTCACGAACCTGTACCTGCACGCGGACGGCTCACTATCGTTTACGCCGCCCAGTTCCAAATCGGGCCAGGATTATCGCGAATACGTATCTGACCCGGCCAACCCAGTCCCTTATCGCCCGCGCCCCATTTCGCCGACGTATCCAGGGGGTGATTGGCGCACCTGGGAAGTCGCCGACCAGCGCTTTGTCGATCATCGCCCCGACGTGATCTCCTTCGTCAGTGCACCACTCGACCACGATCTCACCATCACTGGGCCGCTGGCTGCGGATCTGTTCGCGGCAACTTCCGGCACGGACAGCGACTTCATTGTCAAATTGATCGATGTCTATCCGCAGGATGCGCAAAAGGACGCGTGGAATCCAGAGGAAGGTCCGAAGCCTGGACAATATGCCCACTCGCTGAATGGGTACGAGCTACCGATTGCGATGGAAGTGCGCCGCGGCCGTTATCTGGAAAGCTTCGAAACTCCACATCCGCTTACCGCGAACAAACCCACTGAATGGAAAGTGCCACTGCGGGATCACGATCACGTCTTCTTGAAACGGCATCGCATCATGGTTCAGATTCAGTCGACATGGTTCCCCGTTATCGACCGCAACCCGCAGAAATTTGTGACTAGCATCTACAACGCCAAGGCTTCGGATTTTGTAGCTGCCAGGCAGCGCATCTACTGCTCGCCTGAACTGCCTTCGCACATTGTCCTTCCCGTGATGCCGTAGAAAGACGGCCCGGGTTTGACCCGGGCCCAGAGTCCTCACAGGATCTTTATTTCCCGCCTGCCGTTCCGTACTCTCCCAGCCACGATTCCAGCTGCGGTTCCTGCTGCGACTTGAGGTCCACGCAGTTGTTGATGCGCTCGATGGATTGCTTGTATGTGCGTTCGGCGGCCGCGACCTTGTGCGCCGAGAAGAACTCGGTCACCTGGTCGCGCATTTCGGCATCGCAGAAAACGCTCGTCGCGTTCACAATCTGCGCGCTGGCAAACGGGCCTCCGGCCTTCTCCAACTCGGGCCAATGCTGGCGAACGAAGTCCCATGCCAGTTTCTCCCCGGCGGGATTGTCCAGCACTCCCGTGACCAGTTGTAACGCGTCCTGCGACCGGACGTCGGGCGATATGGAGAACTCCAGCGTCCTCTGCAACAACTTCGTGTCGCCGAACTGCGGCAGTGTGAAGAAGTAGATGTAGTACTCCTCGGGTGACTTCGTGTTCTTCAGCGCAGCCATGACCTTGTCGTAGAAGGCGGCGTCTCCGTTCAACGCAGCAAGCGAAAATGCGCCAGTCGCGAGTTCATGATCCACTGAGGAGGGATCCGCCAACGCCTTATCCGCAATCTTGCGAGCTTCGGCCAGAGCTTCAGGATCCCGCGCGTCATATCCCAGGGCATTGAACAGACGAGCCCGCAAAGTCCTCTGCTCGTCGCTTTCGCCCGGTTTGGGTTCCCAGCCCAGTTCCTTCATTGCCGGAGTCAGGTATTGCCGCAGCCACGCGCGATAAGAATCGCGATCATTGTCGCTGACCAGGTATCGCTGGATGAAATCCAGCCGTCCCAGCACGTCCTCCTGCACGGCCCGATTCCGGTCTGCCTGCAGCCCCTGGGCGAACGCAAGATAATCGCCGACCGGTTCGCGCCCGACCCGCACCGAAGCCCAAACATCGCTTTGAACTGAGATCCGCTCGGCGGGGCTCAACTTCGACTCTGCGTCAGCAGCCAGCGCTCGAACCGCGCCGGGCTCGTATCCTACGCGATAGTAGCCAGTCGCCCCTGCATTGGCCAGAACCCAATTGGAACATCCGGGCAGCGTGAAACTGGCTTCTCGCTTCGACAGCAGTTCACATTTCGGTGCCGCGTTGCTGCTGCTCGAACCCTTGAGGCACAGCGGAATCTGCCACAACTGCTCATTCGGAGTCTCGAACTTCGCCCGGTCAAAGTAGTACCGCTGTTGGCTGAGGGCGACGTTCGTGGAGTTCCCCGAACACTGAGCCTTGACGTTGATGATCGGTGCGCCCGGCTGTTGTACCCAGTTCGGCATGATCGCGTCCACAGGCTTCTTTGACGTCTTCGCCTGCGCAAGCCAGAAGTCCGCTGCGGTTGCATTGCCATATTCATGCTGCTTTATGTAGGCATTTACTCCTGCGCGGAAGGTTTCCTCGCCCAGGTAGGCTTCCAGCATTCGCAACACTGCAGCTGCTTTTCCGTACGCGATTCCATCAAACAGTTCCTGGATCTGTGCCGGAGTTTCCGCGTCCTGATGAATCGGACGGGTATTGGCCAACGAATCCACATTCAGTGTTCCACCGTTGTTGCTGACATCGTCCAGATCAAAATTCCATTCCGGCTTCCACTTCGCGACCGGTTTGCTCGACATCCAAGTGGCGAATCCCTCATTGAGCCAAACGTCGTCCCACCACTTCATCGTGACCAGGTCGCCGAACCACATGTGTGCGATCTCATGCGAGGTGACGGAAGCGATGGTCTTTTTCAGGTCAACTGAGCCTTGCTTCTCATCGATGAGCAGAATTACTTCACGGAAGGTAATACAGCCCACATTTTCCATCGCGCCCGCGGAGAAATCAGGCAAGCCAATCAGGTCTAGCTTGCCGTAGGGATACTTGATGCCGAAATACTTGTTGTAATAACCCACGATATACTCGGCTGCATCCAGGGCGAATTTGCCCATTTCCTTTTTTCCCGGAGTGCTGTAAACGCGAATGGGAATTCCATCTGCCGAGCCCTCGACGTACTCAAAATCGCCCATCACCAACGCGGCCAGGTATGAGGACATCTTCGCCGTTGTCGCAAACTTTACCGTGTGCTTGTCGCCGGGACCGGGCGTGTCCGACACGATTTTGTAGTTGGAGACGGCAACCTGTCCCTTGTCCACGACTGCGGTGATATCGAAGGTCGCCTTGTAGTCGGGTTCATCAAACGAAGGATATGCTCGGCGCGCGTCGGTGGCTTCGAACTGGCTGGCTGCGTACTTGCGTCCTTGATCGTCTTTGCCGAGATAAAGCCCGCGCATCTCGCTGTTGAGAATGCCCGTGTAGGTGATGTGCACCTTGGCAGTTCCCGCGGGCAGCGGCTCTTGCACCATCAACACCACCATCTCTTTTTCTTTCTTCGGTGCGACCTTGACTTTCTGCGTGGTGCTTCCGCTCGTGATGCTGACGTCGTGGAAATCAATGTCCACGGCATTGAGAGTGATCTCCGTTGTAGGCTTGAGTACCTGCATCGTGATCGTCTCATCGCCTTCAAACTTCGCATTCTCCAGGTCTGGAGTGAAGGTGAGCGTATAGTTCTCCGGACGCGCGGTCTCGGGAAGTCTTTGTGCGCTGGCCCACGAGAGTGTCAGCGCGCTGAAAGTCAGGATGGCAAAAAATCGCTTCATGGATTTTCCTCAAGGGTCAGCGAATCGCAAATCGTTTCTTGGCTCTTCAAAGCGTCGACGTAAGGACACGCTCCGCTCAACTGCAATACGGATTTGGTACGTGTAAAGTTCAATCGTCCGATGACGGAATCCCATTCAGCATCGTCATTTCACAGTGGTTGGCGCCGAACCAGTAGGGAATCTCGCGATAGTCCTGCACCGCAAAAATGGCCACGTCGGCATCCTTGCCAGCTTCGATGCTTCCTTTGCGCGCGGCGAGCCGCAGCGCCCATGCTCCGTTGATCGTGGCCGCTGCAACAGCCTCCGCTGGGGACATCTTCATATGAGTACACGCCAGGGACATTGCCATAGGCATGCTGACTGTCGGCGAAGTCCCAGGGTTGTAATCGGTTGCCAGGGCTACACAAATGCCCGCATCGATCAACCGCCGCGCGTTTGGATACTCTTTCATTCCCAGAAAATAATTGGCTCCGGGCACCAGCGTCGCGGCCGCGTCGGTCTTTGCCAGTTTCTCTATATCCGCTTCGCTCACGTGGTCCATATGATCGAACGATGCGGGATTGAACCGCAGAAACGGCTCGAGTGATGTTTCCGAAAGCTGGCCCATGTGGGCGCGAACCCCAAGTCCATTCGCCTGCGCAGCGGTGAAAATTTGCTCTGTCTCGTCTGGAGTAAACGCGCCTTTATCGCAGAAGACATCGACGAATTGGACGAGCTTCTGCCTCGCTGCCCGAGGAACCATCTCTGTACAGACGAGTTCAACATACTTTTGTGAGCAGCCCTGAAACTCTTTCGGGACTACATGCGCTCCCAGCAGGGTAGAGATGAGAGTTCCAGGCCAGCGCGATGCGGCGTCTTGGATGGCCTGTAGCGACTTCAGTTCCGACTGCAGCGTCAGTCCGTAACCGGATTTGGCTTCGACGGTAGTTGTCCCGTGCGCTGCCATGTCTTGCAGGGCAGCCAGCACTTTCGCTACCAGTTCGCCCTTGGCGGCTTTTCGCACTGCTGTCAGGCTTGAACGAATTCCGCCTCCGGCATCCGCAATCTGCTCGTAGGAAGCACCTTCGATGCGCTTCTCGAAGTCCACCAGACGAGGGTTCACGAATACGGGATGCGTATGCGAATCGACAAAGCCGGGTAGCACGACTTTGCCTGCGCAATCAATTTCGGTAACCTTTTTGCGATTCTTCTTGAACCACGGATCACGAAGAGCGTCTTTCGTCGATCCCACAGAAACAATCTTCCCGCCGACGCATAACACAGCGCCTTCCCGGACGATATCGAGTTGTTTGAGATCCGCGCCGCGTCGTGGAGAGGTCGACTTCGATCGCAGCGTAAGAAGCTGTCCGATGTTGGCCAGGAGTATAGGAGACTGTCGGTTCGCTCTCAAGGAAGAAACGTTCACGCTCCCGCAGTGTAGCAGTAATGCATGGCGGTCTCCGATTGTCCGAACGCCGAGCAGGTACTGTTCACGTATCCCTTTGGCGCTAATAGCAGCCCGCACCACTAGCTGACTGGAATCCTAACTCCTGCTTTGCTTGCAAACTCCTTTGCCTCGTTGTATCCCGCGTCTACGTGGCGGATGATGCCCATTCCAGGATCGGTAGTCAGCACGCGCTCGATTCGCTTCGCCATCATCTCGGAGCCATCCGCAACCGTGACTTGACCCGCATGTAGTGAGTATCCGATGCCAACGCCTCCTCCATTGTGAATGGAAACCCAAGACGCTCCGGCGGCCGTGTTCAGCAGGGCATTGAGCAGCGGCCAATCGGCTACAGCGTCCGATCCGTCTTTCATGGCTTCCGTCTCGCGGAAGGGGGATGCGACTGAGCCGCAGTCGAGATGATCGCGGCCGATCACGATGGGCGCCTTGATCTTGCCCTTCTTCACCAGGTCATTCATGGCGAGGCCGAACTGGGCGCGTTCTCCATATCCCAGCCAGCAGATGCGCGCAGGCAATCCCTGGAACTTGATGCGCTTGCGCGCCAGATCGATCCAGCGTCGCAGAATGCGGTTCTCCGGGAAGAGTTGCAGGACGAGATCGTCAGTGACGTGAATGTCCGATGGCTCACCCGACAGTGCTACCCAACGGAAGGGACCGCGACCTTCGCAGAACAGGGGGCGAATGTATGCAGGCACAAAGCCCGGGAAGTCATAGGCATTCTTCACACCGCGCTGAAACGCGAATGTGCGGATATTGTTGCCGTAGTCGAATGTGATCGATCCCATTTTCTGCAAGCGCAACATGCCTTCGACGTGCCTTGCCATCGCATCCAGCGACTTATCTTGGTATGCCTGCGGATCGCTCTTGCGCAATTCGAGAGCCTGGTCGAAAGTCATTCCGTTCGGCACATATCCGTTGAGCGGATCGTGCGCTGAAGTCTGATCAGTCAGGAGGTCAGGAACAACGCCACGTTCCGCTAATTCAGGAATGATGTCGGCGCAATTTCCGACCAGCCCGACAGAAACGTTCTCCTTCTTGCGCACGGCGTTCTTCAGGATGCGCAAGGCTTCGTCGAGCGTGGAGACCATGAAGTCGCAATATCCTGTCTTCAGGCGTTTCTTGATGCGCTCGGGATCTACATCAATGCCGAGGAAGGCCGCGCCAGTCATGGTGGCGGCGAGAGGCTGCGCTCCGCCCATTCCTCCCATTCCACCGCTGACGATGAGTTTGCCTGCGAGATCTCCCGCGAAATGCTTTTCTCCCGCAGCGGAGAATGTCTCGAAGGTTCCCTGCACGATGCCTTGGGAGCCGATGTAAATCCACGAGCCCGCGGTCATTTGGCCGTACATCATGAGACCGGCGCGTTCCAGTTCGTTGAACTTCTCCCAGTTGGACCAGTGTCCGACCAGATTAGAGTTGGCGAGCAGAACTCGAGGGGCGTGATCGTGGGTCTTAAAGACTCCTACTGGTTTGCCTGATTGCACGAGCAGAGTTTCGTCGTTCTCCAACTTCTTGAGCGTTTCCACGATGGCGCGATAGGCTTCCCAACTGCGCGCTGCGCGTCCAGTTCCGCCATAGACGACGAGGTCCTTGGGGCGCTCGGCGACTTCTTCGTCGAGGTTGTTCATCAGCATGCGCATGGCGGCTTCCTGCTGCCAGCCCTTGCACATGATCTGATTGCCTCGGGGAGCGCGAATGGAAGTTGAAGGTGGGGATAAGGTTTGTACGGACATGAATTCATGGTACTGGCTGGGCGCGGAGCAAGACAAATGGTAGAAAAGTGCTCAATAAAAAGTTTGCCCGTTGTGCTCGAAATGCGATTTCATTTGAGTTTCAATTTGGGAATCTCGGGGATGCAGGTGGTACCCCTCCCCCCTATGGTCTATTGCAACATCAGGTTAGGGGGAAATTGAAAAGTAATCTATGGCGCACAATCACTTAGGGGCAAAATCCAGATTTCAAATAACCGCGGGGCTATGGACCATGCCGCTTACGCCTTGGCAATGATCTGCCTAACTCTGGATAGGCGCAAGGGCAGATGTCACAATCGGACTGTGGAAATTCCCGCGAGGACGGCACTGCTGCCTGCAAGCGAGCTCTACGGCGAAGAATTCAACTGGCGCGTTTCAGTCCGCGACCGAGTGGGATCTCGATTGCTGTCCCCGCGCTGGGCCACATGAGCCGATGCTCTAATCCGGCGTTGCGAAACGCACGAAGAACATCTTCCTTGCTTTCGGAGAAATGAGCCCATCCCTCAAAGTGAGTTGGGACGATGGTTGCATCCGCGAATGCTCTCGCGGCTTCGACGGCTTCCCCCGACGTCATCGTCAGATGAAATGAGCCCACTTCCGGAACGCGCGCCGCGCCGATATGCAGCAGCGCCACCTGAACAGGAAATTGGCGAGCAACTTCTGCAACACCGTCGTACCAAACCGTATCGCCCGAGATATAGATCGACTCGTCAGGAGAATCGGCGAAGAAGAGAAGGAACCCGGTAACCGCTCCGCGCTCCAACCAGGCGGGTCCGTGACGCGCGGGAGTGGCAATTACGCGGAGCGTCCGACCGTTCTTGGCGGGAAAGTCGCGCCTTTCCCAGTTCTTGAACGCCACGCTGTTTCCGCCAAGGCGGGACGCGCCTTCGTCGGTGGTCAACGTCGCTTTTGCTATTCGCAACGATTGACGGCCGAGACGATCCAGGTTGTCCCAGTGATGATCGTGTGTCAACAAAACGTAATCAAAGGATCCCAACTGATCGAGAGTGATCGCCGGTCCTGCCAGCTTGCGCAGGGTCGCCGGTCCTGAGGGATATTCACCGCCTGCATCATCGAAGGTGGGATCGGTGAGGAGTCGAACGCCGCCAAATTCGAGCAACTGCGTGGGGCCGCCTATATAGGTAATACGGAGCGCGTTCATACGATAGTTGGATTGCGTTTGCGAAGAAAGGATTCTGGTGCGGTAGGTTGTGGCAGTTTTTGGGTGGCGGCTTGGGCAATATGTGCGGGCCGATCGCCTTCTCATGGCTGCATTGGGCGCACTTCCGCTAATTACATTGATGGAGGCCACATACGATGGTGGCGGTTTGGCTCTCCTTGCGGTGACGTTTGACCCATCCTATTTATGGTGTTCGAACGAGGGGGATACTTCACCCGTTGCGTGGTCTTGCAAGATAGCTGTTGAAACGTCGCCATTACGTCAAAATCCACTTCGGGGCTCAAAGCGCGTAATCGCCTGTTCTCGACAGTTGTCCACTTCAGGTCTTGATCTCGATGGGAGTGCCGACTGGAACCAGTTTCCAAAGCTCATCCATTTCTTCGTTCGTGACCGCAATGCACCCATCAGTCCAGTCATGCAAAGTGTGTGCTTTCCCCACCTACGCATACTCCTTTGGGAGACCGTGCAGCATAATGTCACCACCGGGAATCACGCCTAGTTTCTTGGCGGTTGCAATATCTTTCGGATTTGGGTACGAGACATGGAAGGCTTTGTAAAAGTGGCTGTTGGGGTTTCGCGAATCGAGTGTATAGACCCCCTCGGGAGCCTCGTGGTCGCCACGCCGAGTTTTCGGCCCTACGGGTTCGCCACCGAGAGCCACCTTGTACGAGCGTATTTCCTTTCCTTGTGACAGAAGCACGAGCTTTCGCTCGCTCTTGTAAACAACGAGGCGATCTGTGCCGACACCGGGCTTCTGTGCAAGCAGGAGACAAGAGGACAGGAGGATGCCCGCCACGAGGTGTCGCATTCGAGAGCAATTTTATCCGTAGCGGTCAATTTATTGCTTGCGTTCGCTTCTCTTGGGCGTGACTTCCGATTGTTGGCGATTATGTATGGTCCGCCGCCGGACTGCAAGAGGTTTAAAGTTGACGAGCGACAGTCCGCGTAAATGTATCCGGCCTCTAGGTGGAGAATGTTCTCCGGGCGCTCGATGATGATACGCACGCGCCGGTC
>JBKOUZ010000250.1:0-22763 GCA_046723715.1 Acidobacteriota bacterium
TCGCTGGAATGGAGCACGCCGACCACCCCGCCGCCCCACAACAATTTTGGCGAGAAGCTGCCGGTGGTCTATCACGATCCTTATCAGTACGGCGTGGAAAGCTCAGCGGGCGATTACGTCATGCAAACCTCGCCTGAAAAAGCGAGCGCAGCCGACGAGGCCTAAGCGATTTACGGAAGGGGAGCAGTCTATGGCGACAATAGTTCATCAGCCGCCGAAAATCGAAGAGCGCGGGGGACGCTCCCTTGGCCGCACCGGCTTTAACAACGGCGGCGGCCGCAATCTGGTTCCGGCAGATGGAAATTTGCCGGCGGTGAAGGATTATGCTCCACCTCCGGCATCCACTGGAATCTGGGTGGTGCTGGCGTCCATCACCATGACCTTCGCCGCATTCACCAGTGCACTGATCGTGCGGCAGGGCTCGGCGCTGGATTGGCGGCATCTTGCCCTGCCCAACATTTTGTACTTCAACACGCTCGTGCTAATGGCGAGCAGCATTGCGATGGAAATCGCCAGACGCCGCATTCGTGTGTTCGCGAGTGGAATCGAGACTGGCGCCGGCGAGCCCATTCGTTTCCTGTACATCGCCCTCGCTCTTGGGCTGGTGTTCGTAGGAGGCCAGGCTCTGGCGTGGGCACAATTGCGGGCCCAGGGCCTTTATCTGGCCACCAATCCCAACAGTTCGTTTTTCTATGTACTGACCGCGGTCCATGCCGTGCATGTGCTCGGTGGCTTGGGCGGCTTGCTCAGGGTGATTCGCAAGATCGGCAACTCGACTCTGAGAAAGAGCACTCTGGACGCAACCGCCCGTTACTGGCACTTCATGGACGGGCTTTGGATCTATCTGCTGTTGCTGCTGTGGATCAGGCTTTAGCAACGCTGAATCGACAGGAGACATCGATTACTATGGGCACCACGCAGGCCGAAATGACCATCCCATCTCAGTCCAGCATCAGCGTGATGGAAGAACCAACCTTTTCCATTCCCGCGAAAAAGATGGCGATGTGGTTGTTTATCATTGCCGATACCGCGACCTTTGCCGGTTGCCTTGTGGCCTATGGGTTTTTGCGCAACGGCGCTTCCGATTGGCCCAGACCTTTTCATAGCATCACCAATCTAGCTTTCATGACCTTCATCCTGCTCACTAGCAGCTTGACCATGCTCAACGGCGTACGGGCGGCTAGAGATGGCGATAGGGCGAGGGCTTTGCGCTGGACGCTCATCACCGCCGCGGCGGGCATAATGTTCGCCTTGCTCCACATTCGCGAGTGGATGTCCCTCATCAACGAAGGCCTGACTTTGTTCAAGAATCCCTGGGGTACGGGGCTGTTCGGCGCGACCTTCTACAGCATTACTGGTTTGCACCTGACCCACGTTACCGGAGGAGTGATCGCATTGATTGTCGTGGGCCTGCGCTACAAGGTAGGCCGATATAACGCCGACGATCTGGAAGTCTTGGGCCTCTACTGGCACTTCGTGGATGTGGTCTGGATGTTCGTTGTGCCTTTCGTTTATCTGTTGAACCTGGCTCACTGACCATTGCAGGGCTGGAGCAAATCTCTATGACCACGGAAGCACGGAAAAGTCGTTCCATGAGTAAGGATTTGATGGTTTACGTATGCCTGCTGGTTCTGACAGGAATTCAATTTGTGATCGCTTACCAGAGCATCAGTCCAGGACAGATGTTTACCCGCATGCTGGTGGTCGCTATTATCGAGGCCAGCCTGGCATTGCTGTTCTTTATGCATCTGGCAGATAATCGCGGCCTGCTCTGGTTCGTCGTGATTTTCAACGTGTTCGTTCTATTGGCCATGCAATACGGCTGGACAGATGCTTTCCGCTTGTCCAGCGGCGTGCCATGGGCGAAGTAGGGTAGAATTCAGACTCTTCCACGGTTAGGGAATCGATGCGTCCGTTCTTGAAGTCGATGGGGCTGGCAAGCGTCGCGCTGAGCCTGGTTCTCAGCACGGCCCCCGCATTCTCTCAAAGCTGCGCGCTGTGCTATACCCAGGCGGCGTCTTCTGGATCGCGCATGATTCAGGCACTGAAGAGCGGCATTCTGGTGCTCATCGTTCCGCCTACGCTCGGATCGATCGGCATGATTTTGATTGTGTATCGCAAGCGCAACCAGGTTCGCGATTCTGGCGAGCGGGATAAGATTTTTCGGGACTGATATGGCGACTATGCTGCCCATGGCAAGCCTTTCGTGCGAGACGCTGCGCTCAAGACTGCGCTGTTATTACACGCTTACCAAACCGGAAGTGAATTTTCTGATTCTGATGACCACTTCCGCTGGGTACTACCTTGCGGCTCCCGGCCCAGTGCGAATCCTCGGACTCATCAATACGCTCATTGGTACGCTGCTTGTCGCCAGCGGCACCGCAACCCTCAATCAGTGGATGGAGCGCGCCTGGGACGCGCAGATGCGGCGTACTGCTTCGCGTCCGCTTCCCTCGGGCCGTCTTACTTCGTGGGAAGCCTTGATCTTCGGGATTTTGCTCAGCGTTGCAGGTGGACTCTACCTGCTGCTTGCGGTCAACGAGTTGTCAGCGCTCCTGGCAGTCTCAACCCTGCTCTCCTACCTTCTGATTTACACTCCGCTGAAGCGCAAGACGCCGCTGTGTACGATGCTGGGCGCGTTCCCGGGAGCCATGCCCACACTCATCGGCTGGGCAGGCGCCTCGGCGCATATCAGCCGGGAAGCCTGGTTCTTGTTCGCCATTCTTTTTCTCTGGCAATTCCCGCACTTCCTGGCGATCGCACTGATGTATCGCGACGACTACTCGCGCGCCGGCTATCGCATGCTGCCGGCTTTCGATGAGGACGCGCGCTTCACGCGCGCGGAGATTCTCGGCTTCGCTGTCATCCTGGTGATCGTAACCATGCTGCCAATCGGAGAGCGCGTGCATTGGTGGTATTCGGCCGGAATGGGCATGTCCGGGGTGTTTCTGCTCTACCATGCAGGGAAGCTTCTGCGATCAGCCTCCACCCGGACGGCCAGCCGCCTGCTGCACGCCTCCGTCCTCTACCTACCTGTGGTACTCGGAATCATGGTTGTGGGAAAGCCGTGAACTCAGAGTCTTAACGCGCGTTCCCGCTGATTTCTGTCGTACCTCGCAGTAGTGGACCGAAGTGCGATTTGGCGGGCCGGCCATCCTTCAATAAATTGTCATCAATAATGAAGCGCTCGCCTATGTGCGGGCGATTCCGATGCAGGCTCCTGTGCGATCATCTCTGCGCGGCGCTATCATTTGCATAGCCCTGCGATGCGGGCTCTCACTGGCAAATGGCAATGCAAGCCTCGAGTGCAGCATCGGCGCACTCGAATGCAAACTTTGGAGAAAGTGAAATGAGTAACGAGCAAGTCTCTGCGAGTCATGCCGGGCAGGTTGCTCTTGGCCACGAGCTGAGGGTCAACCGTCTGGGCTTTGGCGCCATGCGCCTCACCGGTCCGGGAATCTGGGGTCCGCCGAATGATCACAGCCGCGCCCTCGCAGTTCTGCGGCGCGCCGTCGAACTGGGAGTGAACTTCATAGACACGGCAGATTCCTATGGGCCAAACGTCAGTGAAGATCTGATTTCGGAAGCTTTATATCCCTATCCCGAGGGGTTGGTAATCGCGACCAAAGGCGGATGGAACCGTCCCGGACCGAATCAGTGGACGCACGATGCGACGCCCCCGCACCTCCGAAAGGCGGTCGAAGGCAGCATGCAGAGGCTGCGTTTGGAGCGGATTGATGTTTACCAATTGCACATTCCGGATCCCGTCGTGTCGTTTGACCGCTCGGTTGAAACCCTGGCTCAACTGCGAGAGGAGGGCAAAATCCGTTGCGTCGCTTTGTCCAATGTCACTCAGGAACACATCGAGCGCGCGCGCAAGATCGTGCCCATCGTCGCCGTCCAAAATCGCTACAGCTTCGCGGACCGGGAATGGGACTATGTCGTGGATTATTGTGAGCGCAATGACATCGTGTTCATTCCGTGGGCCCCGCTGGGAGCAGGTAGAATTGCCGGAGAAGCTCTGCAGAGAGTGGCGACCGCCCACCATGCTGAACCCATGCAGGTGGCGCTGGCTTGGCTGCTCTGGCGTTCGCCCAGAATTCTGCCGATTCCGGGCACCTCATCCATCCAGCATCTCGAGCAAAACCTCGCGGCGGCATCCCTGCGGCTCAGCCAGGAAGAATGCGAGCAGCTTTATGGTGTGCCTGAACTGGTCGGAAGACGGTAGCGCAGCGAGAGGCTATAATGCGATATGGATCATTTTCAAGCTCTTCTGGAAAAGATTGAGCGTCTCCGGGCGGAAATCGCTGATATTAAACTGCTGAATGAACGTTATCGCCTTGCTGGAACTGGAGGCGAAGCCCGGGTAGCTCACCTGGAGAGACATGAACGCCTGCAACAGATTCAGAAAGAACTCATTCAACTCTTCAAGCTCGGCAACAAAGCTGTCTCGATGGAAAAGAGAATCGAAGAACAGTTCTCTCGCCGTTACCCTCTAAAACGCGCATCGTAGACCAACCGGTCGCGAGAACTCGCCTCGGCAGCATGCGTCCGAGTCGCATTCGTTTTACCGGGATGTAGTTCAAGGCCGTGAGCCGAACCGGTGCCCACCGCCGGGGTGAGGAACCCTGCAGTCGCACTGATGTGAATGGCGGAGAGGGAGGGATTCGAACCCCCGGTACCCTTTCGGGTACGCCGGTTTTCAAGACCGGAGCCATCAACCACTCGGCCACCTCTCCGGCAAAATCAACACTCAAGACCCCACAAAGACTGCCGCGAGCCGTATTCGTAGTCTACATCACGCCGAAATTCTCAGTGCTGCGGCAGCAGTCCAAATGCCTTCGAGTGAAACTCCATAACTTCCGCGAAATGCGAAAGGAAATACGACACGCTGTGATCCCCCGGATAGGCGTGATATTCGTGTCTGATGCCCTCTTTTAGAAGTTCGGCGTGCAAAGCGGCCGCGCCTTTTGCAAAGCCATAGTTATCCTCTTGTCCGCAATTGAAATAGATGGCAATAGTTCGCAACGCTGCGGCGTTCTTTCGCGCCAGAAGAAACGGGCTATTCGCGTTCCAGTGCGCGACGTCAGTGGGCTTTCCAAATACCGGATCAAGCACGCCTGTCAGTGCCATACCCGTTCGACCGGCGGCGTCCAGTTGCTTGGGAGTCTCGCTGATCAGTGCCGCACTCTGCGCGCTGACTGCTGAAAATAGCTCTGGATGCGCAAAGGCAAAGCGCAGCGCTCCGTATCCCCCCATGGAAATTCCGCTGATGGCGCGTCCCGCGCGTCCCGTTCGAATGCGGTATTTGTGTTCAATATGCGGCATGAATTCTTGCAGGAAGAAATCGCTGTAGCGGACCGTCCCGCCGGCGGAATTGATGTAAAAACTTCGCCTGCCTTCCGGTGTGACCATCAGGAAATCGCCCATCTTCTGCTGCTTGCGCAGATCGTCAAGCAATGTCCACCCTCCGCTGTTAAACAGCGTCCGTTCGTTGTCCCCCAGGCCGTGCAGAAAGTACAGCACCGGATAGCGCTGCCCAGGCTGCTTCGCCGCACCCTGGTCGTACCCCGAGGGCAGGAAGACGCAGTAGTGGACGACCTGCTTCAGAATGCGGCTGTTCAGGGCGCTGCAGTCGATCCTGCTTTGTGCGGCCGATACCGGGGACATAAAGAGCACAGCAGCGAGAATGGGCCAGTGGCCGACTAAACACCTCATGCGGACCAACTTACTCGTAGCGCAACGCCTGCACGGGATCGAGCCGGGCAGCCCGTCCCGCCGGATAGAGCCCTGACACCAGGCTCACCACGAAGGCAAACGCTATCGCGCCTCCAACCAGCCACCACGGTACGGCCCAGAAATGCTCCGGAGGGAGGGACTGCGATTTCAGGTAAACGTTCGTGCCTACATTGATCACCTGGCCGATCGCCCAACCCAGCGCCACTCCGACCACTCCGCCTAAGATTCCCATAGCGCCTGCTTCGGCGAAGAACAATTTCTTCACGTCGCCATCGCTTGCCCCGATCGCCTTCATAATTCCAATTTCTCTCCGGCGCTCCAGGATTGCCATTACCAGCGTGTTTACGATGCCGATGGAAGCCACCATCAAGGCCAGGCTGCCGAAGATTCCGAGAAATGCATAGAGAACTGCGAAGAACTGCCGCAAGCCTTTGCTGGCGTCAAGAATGGAAAATGTCGTAAACCCCATTTTCTTGATTGCATCTTCCACCAGCTGAACCTGCGACGGGTTCTTCACTCGCACATTGATTGAAGAATAGACAGGTTCGTCCCTGCCGGCGCGAGAAATTTCTCGAAGATCCGCGGGTTGCATCACATGCAGATTCTCCGCGAACTTCAGTGGAACAAACATTCTTGCGCGCGTCGGACCTCGCAAGCTCTCGGGATCGAGATCCGAGACGCCTACAATCTTTAACTTCTCCTCGCGCGAGACCACCGAATAGGAAGCGCCCATCACCTCATCATCCACAGAGTTCGTTTGATCAGCGCGTCTTTCGACCGGCCGCGGAGTGGACGCCCGCTGCGCGTACGTCATCGTCAATTCCTTCCCGAGCAGCGGTTTCGCGAGTTCCGCCACGTTGGGTTCAGGCGCGCCGCGGCTGGGAGTTTTTCCCAGCAACTCCTCGGCAAATGACTTTTGCAGGATCGCTTCCGCAGCCGTGTCCGACGAAAAGAATCTGCCCTGCATACCCTCGAACGCGTCATTGGACTTATCCGATGCAGGTAACGCAGAAATCATCTTCATATACGGCTTGTCGTCGAAGCGCAATTCGGTCGTAAAGCGAATGTCCGGATTAGCCTCGCTCACATTGGGAAGCTTCTCCATTTCAACTCGCGCAGCCTCGTCTAAAACCCGGCTCTCTCCCGATGTGGGTCCATTGCCACCCTCTTCGCGGGCGGCACCCCGGCCGTCGCGCCGCGAAGTGACTACAACCGTGTCAAACAAGCCTGACCTCATGAGTCGGCGCGAGGCCAACTGCTGCAGTCCGATGCCCAGGGAGAGCATTGCCACCAGCGACGCTACACCCACAGAAATGCCGACCGTAGTCAGAGAATTCCGCAGGAGTGATTCCCGCAGATTGCGCACTGCCAGTTCGGCCAGGTCCGGCATCTTCATGCATGACCTCCTTGGGTGCCCGAATCCAGGGTTACCGTTGAATTCGCCTGATCCGCTACCAACTTCCCATCCGCAAGGAAAATCATGCGCTGCGCATAGCGCTCCGCCAGCCCACGCTCGTGCGTGACCATCACCACGGTCATACCCAGTTCCCGGTTGAAAGACTGAACCAGGTTCATGATTTCCATACCTGTACGGCTATCAAGATTTCCGGTGGGCTCATCCGCCAGCAGAAGTTGCGGCCGATTGATGAGCGCACGAGCCAACGCCGCTCTTTGCTGCTCGCCGCCGGAAAGTTCGCTGGGCCGGTGATCCATTCGGGCGTGCAACCCAACCCGCTCCAGGACCTCGCGCGCCAGGGTCTCGCGCCGGCCGCGCTCCACCTCGGCAAACCGCAATGGCAATTCCACGTTCTCGGCCACGGTCATGCTGGCGATCAGATTGAAGGACTGAAACACCATTCCAACGATATGCAGCCGGTACTTCGCTAACTCTTCCCGCGACAGCTTTGCCAGATCGCGATCCTGCACGATCACGCTTCCTGATGTAGGGCGATCCAGCCCGGCAATCAAGTTCAGCATGGACGACTTGCCCGAACCTGAACTGCCCAGCAACGCCACAAACT
The DNA here is from genome assembly GCA_046723715.1 of Acidobacteriota bacterium. Classification (GTDB taxonomy): domain Bacteria; phylum Acidobacteriota; class Terriglobia; order Terriglobales; family Acidobacteriaceae; genus Sulfotelmatobacter. The sequence goes on from JBKOUZ010000250.1 coordinate 7,761, forward strand.
CGCCCGCCCGCACCTCCAGGGAAACCCCATCGACCGCCCGAATCAATGTTTCTCCCATGCGGTAGTGCCTGGAGAGATTCTCGCTGCGAATGGCTACGCTTGTTGCTACCGCCGGAAGTGCCACCGAAGTAGACATCCTTAGCGCATCTCTCCCCGCAGGACGCGCAAAGCATCGGCAGCATTCACATCGCCATTCTTCGGCTCGCTGCCATTGCCCTCAACCACCACCGCGTCTCCCTCGCCCGGAGCCAGGAATAGATTGTTTTCGATTCCATGCTGCCGCGTATACAAATCGTAGTAACGTCCGCGCGCGGCATAAAGTTCCGCGTGCGTTCCGCGCTCCACGATCCGGCCCTGTTCCATCACCATGATCTGATCCGCGCGCCGGATGGTGGAGAGGCGATGTGCGATGACAAATGTAGTGCGCCCCTGCATAAGGTAGGAGAGGCCGTGTTGAATCATTTCTTCCGATTCCGAGTCCAGGCTCGAAGTCGCCTCGTCCAGAATCAGAATTCGAGGTTCGGCCAGAATTGCCCGCGCAATCGAAATGCGCTGCCGCTGACCGCCCGACAGCTTGACTCCGCGTTCTCCCACGATCGTGTCGTACTTATCGGCAAACGATTCGGCAAATTCATCCACCCGGGCGATCCGGCACGCTCTCATGATCTCTTCCTCGCTCGCCTCGGGTCGCGAAAAAGCCACATTCTCCCGGATCGTGCCGTCAAACAGAAACGATTCCTGCAGCACCACCCCCAAACGTGTCCGGTACGAATCCAGGCGCGCAGTACTCAAATCCACGCCATCCACTCGGATAGTGCCCTGGGTAGGTACGTAGAATGCACAGATCAAGCCAATTGTCGTGGATTTGCCCGACCCGGAGGAGCCCACCAGCGCGGTCACTGTCCCCGGCTCTGAGCGGAACGAAACGTCATGCAGCACCTCGTGGGCTCCGTCATAGCTGAAACTGACATTGTCGAATTCGATCGTGCCCACAATGTCAGGCAATCTCACCGACCGTTTCGGATCTTGATCTTCGGGCCGCTCGCGCATTACTTCCTGCGTGCGTTCCAGCCCGGCGAGGGCTTCGGTCAGCTGCGTGCCGATCGAAACCACCTGCATGATCGGGGCCACCAGAAAAACCAGAAGAAAGTTGTACGAAAAATAGCTGCCCGGAGTAAGCGTGTGCGCCACCATCTGGCGCCCGCCGATATACATGGTTGCTGCTCCCACCCCTCCGAGCAGCACGCTGGCCGACAGGCTCATTAGCGAGGTTGCAGTGAGCGTCCTCATCACATTCTCCAGCAGTCGCCGCACTCCTGCGGCAAAGACGCTTTCCTCCCTTTGCTCCGCGTGATAGCCCTTGATCACGCGCACACCACCCAGAGATTCAGTCAGGCGTCCCGTGACCTCGGCGTTGATCTTGCCTCGTTCACGGAAAATCGGGCGAATCGTCGCAAACGCCTTGTTTAGAAAGAAAGCGAAAAACGCGAGAGATCCCACCGCGATCAATGTCAGTGGTGCGCTGATGCGGATCAGCAGGACAAGGGCGATCGCCGCAGCCACAATTCCGCCGACAAAATCCACCAGGCCCGTGCCTAACAGGTTGCGCACTCCTTCGACATCCGTCATGATTCGCGAAACCAGGGCGCCCGTTTTGTTGGCGTCATAATAGTTCACCGGCAATCGCGAGACATGCTTCTGCACCTTCTGCCGCAGGTCCGCAATTAGTCTTTGCGCCGCTTTCGATAACAGCTGCGTCAGCGAGAACGACGTTACGCCCTGGATGAGCGTAGCCGTCAACACCGCGGCGACCAGAGGCCGAAGCAGGCCCGTCTGCTGCCTTGTCACGACATTGTCGATCAGGAATTTCGAGGAATAAGGTAGTACGAACCCGGCAAGCTTGTTCAACACCATCAGGACGAAGCCGACCGCGAGCAAGCCGCGCCGCGGACGCATCAGGCTCCAGACCTCCGGCCAAACGGCCTTCAGTCGCTCCATCTTGAATTTGTTGCCGTCAGGTTTGGCGCCGTGATTCAACCCTCTGTTTGACTCCTTTGGGCTGTGTTTCGCTTCATTTTTACTGCATTGTCACACATCCGGCTCTACCGCGCTGAAAGGCCTTCTCTGTGACACAGCCCATCCTGCCGTTGTATGCTCACCACGTGTCCCGCCCGTCTCCGTCGGACCGTTCGCCGACCTTCGGCCTCCTCCTGGGCCTGCTCATCACGTTGTCCGCGGTACTCGCCTATTCTGCTTACATGACGTGGCAGATCCGGGGCTTGCGCGAGCTTCAGACGGACCTCGTGGATCGCAACCGCAAGGACTCCTTGCAACTGCTCCGCATTCAGAACGATCTCAATTTGCTCGCTGTCGCCATGCGCGACATGGTTAGCAGCAACGAGCCTTATCCCCTCACCGCATGGTCGGCCCAGTTCGATCGGATCCGCACCGACCTGGACGATGCCATGCGCCTGGAAGCCGGCCTCGCCAGCAGCCGTACTCCAGAGCAAAGCGCCTTCCTCAGCAGTTCTTTCAACCAGTTCTGGGACGCCGTGGACCGCGTCTTCTCTCTCGCGCGCAGTAACAGAGAGAAGGACGCGCGCGAGCAGATTCAAAACTCGCTTCAGGAACGCCAGGCCTCGTTGAGCACCGCGGTCGCCCGCCTGCTGGTCCAGAACAGCGAGAATGAAGAGCAGGCCGGACAACGCATCATTCAGATCTACGACCGGGTACGCCGCCAGGTTTATGTTTTCCTGGCGGCGACTTTGCTGGCCATTCTCTTGAGTAGCCTCTCGCTGATCCGCTGGAACCGCCGCCTGTTCGCCCGCCTGGAAGAAATCTCGGAACGCCGCAGCGAACTCGCTCAGAAATTGATCTCAACCCAGGAATCCACCCTGCGGTACATTTCCCGGGAGCTGCACGACGAATTCGGACAAATCCTCACCGCGATCGGCTCTATGCTGCGCCGCGCCGGCACGCACGCCCCTGAGGGTTCGTCGCTGCGCGCGGATTTGCAGGAGGTCCTGCAGACCGTGCAGGCTACCCTTGAAAACGTGCGCAGTCTGTCACAAGCGCTGCACCCCGTCATGCTCGATGAAGCTGGGCTCGAGAGCACCCTTGATTGGTACATCCCCACCGTGGAAAGACAAACCGGCATTGCAATATCCTATGACAAGGAGGGCGAGCCATTTCCGGTGGATGGCAGCGCCGGGGTGCACGTTTATCGGGTACTCCAGGAAGCGCTGAACAATGTCGCCCGCCACTCGGGCGCGAAGCAGGCTTCCGTCCGTTTGCGTTTTCTTTCACGCACGCTGGAGTTGGAAGTCCAAGACCACGGCAGTGGTTTTGCCGAGTCCCCGAATAAACGCGGCATCGGCCTGGTGGCCATGCGCGAGCGGGCTGAATTAATGGGCGGTCACATCGTGTTCTCGCGTCCACCCGACGGTGGCACGCTGGTCCACCTCACTGTACCAAGAGACAAAGCCGAGTCGAAAGCGGAGTTCTATGGAAAAGAAGATCACAGTGTTGCTCGTGGATGACCACAGTCTGGTTCGCCGTGGCTTCCGTCGAATGCTCGAGGATGAGCCTGATATGGAAGTCGTCGGCGAGGCGGGCGACGGTGAAGAATCCGTCAAGCTCGCCAAACAGCTTCATCCCCAGGTGGTCGTTATGGACTGCGCTCTCCCGGGCATGAACGGTCTGCAAGCCACCCGGGCCATCATCGAGAACTCCCCGGAGACTGCTGTTCTTATGCTCAGCATGCATACTGAGAATACCTGGGTGCGGCAGGCCATCGAAGCTGGCGCCAAAGGGTATGTGCTGAAAAATGCTCTCGATCTTGAACTCAGCTCCGCCATTCGCAAGGTCGCGTCTGGAGAGACTGTCTTCGATCCCAAAGTGGAGCAACGCACAGCGCTGAAGGGAGAGCGTAATGCTGCCCTGACACCACGCGAACTTGAAGTCCTGCAGATGATCGTCGATGGCAAATCGAACAAGGAAATCGCGACTGCTTTAGAACTCAGTGCCAACACGGTGGCCGTACATCGCGCCAATATCATGAACACTCTTGGCATTCACAAGACCGCCGAACTTGTCGTCTACGCCATCCGCGCCGGGTTGGTGAACGTTCCGTGAATCGCCGGTCTTTCCTGGGAGGAATGGCCCGCCTCATATCTTGGCCCTATATTTCGGGGCTGCAGCCGCTTACAGCGCAGGCCGCGAACGCCAACCTGGGATTCCGGTTTACCGATGTAACCGTTCCTGCCGGAATTCAGTTCCAACACAACAGCGGAGCGTTTGGCGGCAAGTTTCTGCCCGAGACGCTCGGATCCGGCTGCGCGTTCCTCGATTACGACCGCGATGGCTGGGAAGACATTCTGCTCATCAACGGAGCCGATTGGCCAGGACACAAGAAAAATCGGACGACTCTTCGCCTCTATCGCAACAACCGGGATGGAACCTTCACCGACGTGACCGTACGTGCCGGTCTGGATATTGAACTCTATGGAATGGGCGTTGCTGTGGGCGACTACGACAACGATGGCTTCCAGGACATTCTCGTCACCTGCGTCGGGCAAAACCGTCTCTTCCACAACACAGGCAAAGGAACCTTTCTGGATGTAACCAACGCAGCCGGACTCGGCAAACGGGAGGGCTTCAGTACCTCTGCCCTGTGGTTCGACTACGATCGCGATGGGCTGCTCGATCTTTTCGTTTGCAACTACGTGAAATGGTCTCCCGAGACAGACGTCTTCTGCAGCCTGGATGGCAAGCACAAGTCTTATTGCACGCCAGAGGCCTACCGCGGCGCGACTTGCTGGCTCTTCCATAATCGCGGAAATGGCACGTTTGAAGATGTCACGGCAGCCAGCGGAATATTCGATAGCAGTTCCAAGTCTCTCGGGGTCGCGCTGCTCGACGAAAATCGCGACGGCTGGGCCGATCTGCTTGTGGCCAACGACACGCAGCCTAACAAGCTTTACCGCAACCAGCGCAACGGCACTTTCAAAGATTCAGCGGTCGAAGCTGGACTCGCCTTCAGCACTGAGGGCAAAGCCCGGGCAGGGATGGGCGTCGACGTCGCCGATTTCGATAATTCCGGCGTGCCTGGCGTCGCTATCACAAACTTCGACAACGAGATGATCGGCCTGTACCGCATGGCCGGGAAATCTTTCGAAGACATCGCGCCCCAATCGGGCGTGGGAATTGCCTCGCGAAACAGTCTGGGATTCGGTTGCGCATTCCTCGATGTCAATCTCGACGGCTGGCTCGACTTCGCGGTGGCCAACGGACACATTGACGAGACCGTGCGCAACATTCGCGGCAATGTAGGCTACGCACAGCCCCCGCAGCTGTTCCTGAATACTGGGAAAGGAAATTTTCACGATGTTGCCGGGGAAGCGGGCGGCAGCTTCGATCAACCTAAAGTAGGCCGCGGCTTGGCCTACGGCGACTTCGATCGCGACGGTGATCTCGACGTACTGATCACCACCAACAACGGTCGTGCCTATCTCTACCGCAACGACCAACTCTCGGGCAACCGCAGCATCCGCTTTCAGTTGGTCGGCACGAAATCCAATCGCGATGCAATCGGCACAATGGTTCAGATCTTTTCGGCGGGACTCCAGCAGTCCCGAATGGTTAAGGGTGGCTCGAGCTATCTATCGCAGTCGGAGCTGCCAGTTACCTTCGGCCTGGAAAAACGGGATCATATCGACCGCGCGGTCATTTATTGGCCCAGCGGCCGCACCGAAGAATTCAAGAACCTCTCAGCCGGACGAACCTACGAATGCACCGAAGGCAAAGGCGTTGTTCCGCGGCAAGGTTACTGACTGGAAATTGCCGTGTTTCGTGTGACGCTTCCCGCCGCCGCCAAATCTATAGTCACCGTATCGCTAACCCTCAAGAACAACGTGCTGGGATTTTTCATGCCCCACTTTGCGTAGGGAATGGTGAAGTGCACGTTAGCAGTCCAGCGATCCCCGTTCATTTCCACCTCAGCTGGAACCGTAATCTCGCGATCGGTCCCATGAATGCTGAATATGCCGTGCACCATCACGGAAGTTTTTCCATGGTCTGCAACGTTGCCCTCGAACCGCTCGGGACGAAAATGAATTTCCGGATAGCGCGTACTCTCCAAGACTTCCTTGTGCATCTTGCGATCGCGCATGCCGCTGCCGCTGTTCCCGCTGGTTGCATCCACCACGATTTCACCCGCCATTTTGCCGGCCGGCTGCAACTGCAGGGTACCCTGCTTCAACTGAAACGTTCCATGCACCGTGTGGAGCACGTCCCCCAACGTGAACTTGACGGATGTCTGGGCCGGATCCATCTGGAACGATTGCTCCTGAGCAGATGCAGAAATTGCAAACAGCAAGAACACTCCGCAGACGGCGAAGACGATCCTTCCGAACGCCAGCCGGCGAGCCCTCGCATCTCGCCCCGACGTCTGGAACCATTCGAAAATGTGCCTGTTCATCATCAAGCCGTCAACAAACCCCATCCCAAAGTCAGCCCGTCGCGCACCAAATCGAATGCGGGCAAGTCGCCCAGGTGCAAAGCCAGCAGCCGCCGGAAAATCTCCGGATGTTTGCGAAACGTCTGCAGCGTGCGCTGTTGTAGCCCTTGCCGCCCCTCCAGCGTAAGCATCAGCCGTGCCATGGCCCGCGGACGAAGCATCAGCTTCCGATGTTCCTCGTGATAGCTGCTCAAATCTCCCGACTCGAAACCCTTCGCCAGCGCCACCGCCTGCCCAAAAGCCAATCCCAGGCCCTCCCCCGTGATGGCATCCACCGTCCCGGCGGCATCTCCGATCAGAGCCACATTGTTTCGCCAGATATTTCTAAAAGTTCGATTGCCGGTGAGAGCGCCTCGCTGTTCTGAAATCGTGTCGGCGCCCCGCAGCCGCGAGCTCAAGGTGGTCAGTTCCCGGAGCCCGGCCTCCAACCTCACCCCTGGATCGTGCGACGCCAACGCAACACAAACTTGGTCGCGCCCCACCGCGGTCGCGTATCCCTGGCAGCGTTCTCCCCAATGAATCTCCATGTGGTCTGTCCAGGGAGTCACTCGAAAATGCCGCCGGAATGCGTAGCGCATACGCGGTTTCCGCGGGTTATCCAGCCCCGCCCAGCGTCTTACGCGTGAGTTGGATCCATCTGCGCCTACAATCCAGCGCGTCCGGACTCGCTGCTCGCCGAGCCGCACTCCAGCCCATGAGATGCCCGTCACGCTTGTCCGCCAAAGAAATTCAACCCCCAATTGTTCGGCGCGCTCGGCAATGATGCGATGCAAAGAAGTCCGACGCACCGCCAATCCAACCCCATCACTCGGAAAGGGCGCTTCAGCTGAAGAACCCGAGCCCACAAAGCGGATGCCTCGGAACGGATGCGCTTCGCTCAATGGGACACGAATGCCCAATCGTTCCAGTGCCGCCAACCCGTCCGGCATCAGCCCTTCGCCACATGCTTTATCAATCGGCGGGTGTTGGCCATCCGCGACCATGACACGAAAGCCGCGCTGGCGTGCGGCAATCGCTGCAGCCAAGCCCGCCGGACCTCCACCAATAACGAATACATCTGTTGAATTCACCAACCAGTCCTCACCACTTTAAAAGTACAAGCTCCGAGCAAAATCCTGGTCCCATCGCTGCCAGCACACCAAGCGTGCCTGCCTCCGGACGCCGGTTTCTCATCACGTCTTCCAGCACCACCAGCACCGAAGCCGAAGAAAGATTGCCAACTTTCTTCAAGCAATCCCATGAGGCGTCAAGCTGTCCGTCATGCAAATCGAGCGCGTCCGCAGTGGCCTCGAGCACCTTCGGACCGCCGGTGTGCAAAACCCAACTCCCAATATCTTTTTTCTCCACCCCATGCTCTTGCAGGAAAGCATTCACATCGTGCCCCAGATGCTCGCGGATGAGCACCGGCACTTCGGGCGAGAGCGTAATCCGGAAGCCCTTCTCGCTGATGTTCCACCCCATCATCTCTTCAGTCTCCGGGTAGAACACAGAGCGCGTCGCCACAATTTGAGGCCCAATCGCATTCAAATCGTCACCCGCAACAATGACGGCCGCTGAACCATCCGCAAATAATCCGGAGGAGATCAAATTCGCCACCGACAGGTCGTCCCGCTGAATCGTCAAAGAGCACAGTTCGACGGAGACCAGAGCAGCAGCCTGTTTTGGATACGCTTTCACGTAATCCGCGGCCCGCGCTATCCCCGCCGCTCCCGCCACACATCCCAAACCAAAAATTGGGACGCGGCGAATGTTGGGCGCAAGCCCCATGCGATTGATGAGCAAGGCATCGATAGACGGACTGGAAATGCCGGTCACTGACGTAAAGAACAGAGCCCCAAGTTCATTCGGTTCGAGGCCGGCATGGTGCAACGCGCGGCACAAAGCCTGTTCCCCTAATTCCTGCGCCACCGCGATCCAAACATCGTTGGCTTTGCCCCAGGTATCGAGTTCAAAGTACTCCTCGGGCGGGATCGCCAGATGTCGACCATTCACTGTCACGTTACGATGCAGTCGCTCCAGCATCTGAGGATTGCGCAAGCGATCCCCCCAGTATTGCTGCAGTTTCTGCATCAGGAATTTTTGCGGGTAATAATGCTTGGGAAATGCGCTCGCGGCACTGGAAATTTTCATTTGTTTGGGATCCCGGCCCACACCGACTCAGCGCCTGCGTATTTAGCTTTAGATGTTTCAACCTTACTGACGGTTGTACTCGCTAAAGCGCTGCACTCAATCCAATTGTGCGAACACTGCGGTAAGGAATTGTCACACTTTTGTAAAACGAAAGCCAATCACTGCAACGCACGCCGCGCCATCCCCAGCGCTTCTGACCAAAACGCCCCGGGAGAATGCGCGAGTTCGATGACATCTTGCACCCGTTCTGCAAATGCGTCCAGTTGCGCGTTGGTCACGACCAGTGGCGGCGCGACCTTTAGCACCATGAAATTGTTTCCGCAAATTTGGGTCAGAAATCCCGCGTCACGGAACAGTCGCATGACAAGAATCTGCCCGAACATTCCGGGATGAATAGCGCTGAATGCTTCGTAAGGAATGCGCAAGCGAAGCTGTCGCGGAGCTTGGAATTCAATTCCCATCAACAATCCCGCGCCGCGCACTTCTTTCACCATTTCAAAGCCGCGCAGTGCATCAGAAAGCTGCCGATGCAAGTATTCTGCTGCCTCGATCGAGCGCGCGCCAAGATCTTCGCGTTCCAGGATTTCCAGCGTTGACAGTCCCGCGCGCATCGCCAGGCTGTTTTCGCTAAAGGTAGATGTGTGCACGAACGCCTTGGGTAGCGAGGAGTAAACCGATTCGCATACCGCTTTCGACATGAGCACCGCTCCGCACGGCACCAGTCCTCCACTCATGGCTTTTGCAAGAATCACCATGTCCGGCTCGACCTGAAAACTGTGCGCCGCCAGGAACGGACCGGTCCGGTACATGCCGGTTTGTACTTCGTCCAGCACCAGCAGCGTTCCGTAGCGGCGACAAAGCGATTCCGCGACCCGCAGGTAGTCGCGATCTGGCAGCCGTACGCCCGCCTCCGATTGGATAGGTTCGACCACGAACGCAGCAAACTGTTTGCTCTTGAGTTCCCGGTCCAGCGCTTCCAGATCATTAAACGGGACATTCTTCGTATGAGGCAGCAATGGCCCGAACCCGTCTCTCCAATATGAGTCGCTCATCAACGACAGTGCGCCGCAAGTCAGCCCGTGAAATGCGTGCTCAGCGGAGAGAATGCCCACGCGCTTCGTATGCGCTCTGGCGAACTTGATCGCGGCCTCCACTCCCTCGCTTCCCGACGAGCAAAAGAAAGCTCGGCTCAGTCGTCCGCCTGCGCGTTCACAGAGCCTTTCCGCAAGCTCTCCGGCGAGATCGGCAACATGGGTTTGAATCATGGCTGGACCGCAACGCGCCAGTTCCTGTTGCAGCGCCGCCACCACATCAGGATGGTTGTGCCCAATATTGTGAACGCAATAGCCGGAGAGAAAATCCAGAATGCGCCGGCCGTCAGACGTGAACAACTCCGCCCCCACGCACCGCTCGTAACGAACGTTCATCTCGAGCAGGTTCAGGAGCCGCACCCATTCCGGGTTGACTCGCTCGGCGTAACGCTCTGACCCGCTCGCCACCTGCACTTGTACCGCTGTACTCATTCCTTCTCCCATCCGCTACGGAGTAATCACAATCGAAGTGGGTGTGCCCGAAACAGAATAGGACGCCACTGACGTCAGAATCCCGCTGCCGGTATTCACGCTCAGCGACTGGATGACGGGGCTGGATTGATTCCCTACAAACAGATACTTGCCGCTTGGATCGCTGGCCATAAAACTTGGCTGTGCGCCCGTGCTGAATTGTGAATTCGAGATCAGCGCGAGCGAACCATCACTGCCAATCGAGTACGCCACAAGAGTTCCCGGAGACTGGTCATTGGCCACGTACAGATATTTCCCCGAGTTGTCGATCAGCAAAGCCGTCGGTCCAGTCCCTGTCTCTCCGATCGGAGAACCGGGCAGCGCCGTAAGCGAGCCGTCCGCATTGATCTTGAATTCGGAAATGGAGTTGTCGATCTTGTTTGCGGTATATAGAAAATCCCCGCCAGGGCTGATCGTCATGCCATAAGGATTATTCCCCGTCGCGAAAGGGGAACCGGGGACCGGCTGATTGCTGAAAACTCCGGCGTTCACCGCGAACGCCTGCACCACGCCGGTCAGCGCCTCCCCCGTCACATACAGAATGTTGTCGGAGGGCGAGAGGCGCATATTCAGCGGCGACATCCCGATGCGGAAGTGGTCAGACCCAGTCGTTGGTTGAGGCACTGGAGTCAGCGCTCCACTGCTCGAATCGATCGAGTACGCCAAAAGATCGTCCGATCCCGTGTTTCCTACATACAAAAAACTTCCCGCCGAATCCATGACCATCACGGTCGGCGCTGCTCCCGCGTTGGTGCGCGGCGTGACTTCGGTGATTCCTCCGTTTGCGTTCAATGTGAACAGCGAGATATTGTCCTGGCCCGAATTCGCCGCGTACAGGAATTTCTTCGAGGGATGCAGCACCAGCGATTCCACTCCTAGTCCTGCCGTAACCGGACTACCTGCAAGCTGTGTTAATACGCCGGCGTTGGGGTCTTCGCGGTAGATCACAATTTCATTCGAGGCGGGAATTGCCGCGTACAAGTACCGGTTGCTCGTAGAGCCACATCCTGTCGCCATAGCCACGCTCGCGCAAACCAGCAGCGCGGCTGCTGCTTTCTTTAGCATCCGTAACTCCTCTATAAATTGATCGAAAACGGTACTCGGAAACGCTGGTCTGCCCCCGCAAACTGCTTCGATCCGCTACTTTCGGGCAGCGCTACTCGTGACCCCTATCATACGGGACAAGCGCTTCTTTGCGCAGCTACATGGCTCGTACTTGCGATGCAAAAGTTCTGGCATGAGGTTGTACATCTCTGATTGATATGGGCCTGCACAGGCGACTCAGTGCGCGGGATGAGGTGGCGGCGCACCCGGAGTCGACGTGTCTGGCAAAGCTTCATCCGCTCCGCCGCGCAGGAACAACCGGAGGCGATCCATGTACACATACACCACGGGCGTCGTAAACAGGGTCAGCATCTGGCTCACGATCAGTCCACCCACGATCGTGATGCCGAGCGGTCGGTGCAATTCCGAGCCAGTACCACTCCCCACTGCCAGCGGCAATCCGCCCAGCAGCGCCGCCATCGTCGTCATCATGATCGGACGGAAGCGCAGGATACACGCCTCGTAAATCGCTTCCACAGGCTTCTTGCCCTGCTTGCGTTCCACGTCCAGCGCCACGTCGATCATCATGATCGCGTTCTTCTTTACCAGCCCGATCAGCAGAATGATCCCGATCGTCCCAATGACGTTCAGTTCGTTGTGGGTCAAGAGCAGCGCCAGCAGCGCGCCCACGCCCGCCGAGGGCAGCGTGGAGAGAATGGTGATGGGATGGATGTAGCTCTCGTACAGCATCCCGAGCACGATGTAGACGGTGATCAGGGCGGTGATGATTAAAATCGGTTCGCTCGAGAGTGAGTCTTTAAATGCAGCTGCTGTTCCCTGGAAACTGGCCGCAACCGTTGGCGGAAATCCAATGCTGCGCTCGGCATCTTCAATAGCCTGCGTCGCCTGACCAAGAGAAACTCCCGGCGCCAGGTTGAACGAAATAGTAACCGAGGGGATCTGCCCCTGGTGGTTCACCGCCAGGGGCGTATTCGACGGCTCGTAATGTGTGAATGCCGCCAGCGGGATAGGCGTCCCGGTTGTCGATTTCAAGTAAATATTCTGCAGTGCTTCTGGCGTCTGCTGGTACTGCGGTGCCACTTCCATCACTACGTGATATTGATTTAAGGCCCGGTACATCGTGGACACTTGCCGCTGGCCAAACGCATCGTAAAGGGCGTTGTCCAGCATCTGCGGCGTAATACCCATCCGGCTCGCCGTATCGCGATCGATCACCAGCTTCGCCTGCAATCCCTTGTCCTGCTGGTCCGAGTTCTGATCCCGTAATTCCGGCAGCTTGCGCATCGTGGCCAGCAAACGCGGAGCCCACGTGTTCAGTTCGTCCAGGTCCGCGCTTTGCAGCGTGTATTGATACTGGGCGTTGCCAAAGCGTCCGCCAATGGTCAGATCTTGCGCAGACTGCAGAATCAGGGTCGCGCCCGGCACTACCGCCAGCTTGCCCCTCAACCGGTTGATCACGTCGTCCGCGGTGACGTAATGGCACGATTGCCAGAAATGTTGCTTGTTGCAGGCAGCCCGCTGCTCCAGACGCTTCAACATCATGAAGAAACGTCCTTGATTCTGCGCGGTGTTTCCTCCCGCGAATCCGACCACCGATTCCACCGCGGGATCTTTCATCACAATGTCGACGTACTGCTTCATCTTCGCGCTCATCGCTTGGAACGAGATATCCTGCGAACCCATGACCGCCCCCATGATTCGCCCCGTGTCCTGCTGCGGAAAGAAGCCCTTGGGCACAATGATGTAGAGATACACGCTCAGGCACGCGACCAGGATCGTCACCGTGAGGGTGACGGGCTGATACGCCAGCACCCACCTGAGCGCGCGCGTATAAGCCGCCAGCAACCCCTCGAAAACCCACTCGCTGGCGCGGTAGAAGCGGTTGTGCTTCTCAAGCTTTGGGGGCCGCAGGAACTTCGCACACATGGTCGGAGTCGTCGTGAGGGAAATCACCAGCGACACGGCGATTGCCATGCTGAGCGTCACCGCGAATTCACGGAACAGGCGGCCCACGATGCCGCCCATCATCAACAGCGGAATGAACACCGCCACCAGCGACACGCTCATCGACACGACCGTAAATCCAATCTCCGACGCGCCCTGGAACGCGGCTTTCACGGCACCCATCCCGTGCTCGACGTGCCGCATGATGTTTTCGAGCACCACAATCGCATCATCGACCACAAACCCGGTTGAGATCGCGAGCGCCATCAGCGACAAATTGTCCAGGCTGTATCCCAGCAGGTACATCCCGCCAAACGTTCCCACCAGCGACAACGGCACGGCGATGCTCGGAATGATGGTTGCCCGCACCGTGCGCAGAAATGCGAAGACTACGAGAATCACCAGGACCACGGAAATCAACAGCGTCGTCTCGATATCCTTCACTGACGCGCGCACCGTTACTGTGCGGTCCATGGCCACCGTGAACTTGATGGCCGGCGAGACCGAAGACTCCAGGTAGGGCATCATCGCCTGAATTCGATCCACCGTATCGATGATGTTGGCCCCGGGCTGGCGGAAGACGACCATAAGGATGCCGGGCTTGCCATCGGCCAGCCCCACGCGACGGCTGTCGGCCACCGCATCGATCACCTCGGCTACATCTCCCACACGAACCGCTGCGCCGTTGCGATAAGCCACCACCAGGGGCCGGTATTCATCCGCCGTGAACAGTTGGTCAGTGGTCTCTATGGAATAATTTCGGTCCGGCCCCGTGATTGCGCCCTTTGGACGGTTGGCGTTTGCTGCGTTGAGCGCGTTCCGCACCGAATCTAGCCCGACTCCCAGCTTATTTAGCAGCGTGGGATTCACTTCGACGCGGACCGCCGGTTGCGACGAGCCCCACACAAATACTTGTCCTACGCCTTGAACTTGAGAGACCTTTTGCGCCAGAACGGAATCTGCCGCGTCATACATCTGGGGCACGGTCATCGTGTCAGAGGTGAGGGCGATGATAAAAATGGGAGCGTCGGCCGGATTGGCCTTCCGGTAACTGGGATTACTCGGCAGGTTGGCGGGAAGCTGGCTGCGGGCCGCGTTGATTGACGCTTGTACATCGCGCGCTGCTGCATCGATATTGCGGTTCAGATCAAACTGCAGCGTGATTCCGGTCGAGCCTAGCTCGCTCGATGAAGTCATCTGGTTCACGCCGGAGATGCGTCCGAATTGCCGCTCCAGCGGCGTGGCCACCGCCGAGGCCATGGTTTGGGGATCGGCTCCCGGTAGGCTCGCTCCAACGCCAATCACCGGAAAATCCACCCGCGGCAAGGACGCGACCGGAAGAAAATTGAACGCCAGAATTCCTGACAGCAGTAGCGCCGCTGCCAGCAGCGATGTGCCGATCGGGCGGCGGATGAATGGACTGGAAATACTCATCGTCTAATCCGCCATTCCCTCGTGCGGAATAGGATTGCCGATCCGGTACCGCGAGAATCTCTGCGCCAGGCGGTCGAACCACAGATATATGACGGGCGTCGTGTACAGCGTAAGGAGTTGGCTGAGCAGCAAGCCGCCCACAATCGTGATGCCCAGCGGACGCCGCAACTCGGCCCCGGTTCCGGTGCCCAGCGCCAACGGAAGTCCGCCCAGCAGTGCAGCCATTGTTGTCATCATGATTGGACGAAAGCGCAGCAGGCAGGCCTGGTAGATCGCTTCCTCGGCAGGTTTGTGCTCTTCGCGCTCCGCCTCCAGCGCGAAATCGATCATCATGATGGCATTCTTCTTCAC
>JBKOUZ010000179.1:0-10454 GCA_046723715.1 Acidobacteriota bacterium
GTACTCTGTGGCGCTCCAGGCGTTAAACCAAAATCTTCTCCACGAACAAGAAGGGGCCTGGATGCAAGCACCACCACTGGCTCTCCCCGGAGAAGGGTGGAGAAGTATTTTTTCTTGACATCCTCTCTCATAGGATGAGTGGAACGACGAGACCTTTTCAAAGGCGCTCTGGCAACAGGATTGTTGAGAGCTCCGCGAGTATTGGGCCAAACTGCACCGGCATCGGAAGTTGTGATCGAACGTGCTGTGTCCGGAAGACCTCAGCTGGGGGGCGTCGCGGCTGGGTATAAGTTCGCAGCTAGGCTCCGGTGCCCTTCAGCGCCGCGGTTTGCGGGCTGCCGCCACCGTCATCCTTCAGTTGCAGAGTGCCATTGCGTAAGCCCGTTGCAATGGGCTTGAACCTGATGCCAAGCGTGCAATTGGCGCCTCCGGCCAGCGTGGGCCCGCACGTACTGGAGGCTATGAGGAAGTCCGCTGGGTTTAGCCCGGCAACACCTATGCTAGTGAAAGTTACAGTGGCATTACTCACGTTGGTCACCGTGATGGTTTGAGGCGAGCTGCTATTGCCCACCGTCACCGTCCCAAGGTTCAAGGAGGACGGCGTCAGCTTGATTGCAGTTCCGGTTCCTGCCAGCGCCGCCGTTTGCGGGCTCCCCTGCGCACTGTCGTTAAAGGTCAAGTTGCCCTGACGCGAGCCCCGCGCAGTCGGCGTAAATGTCACGCTTACCGCGCAGCTAGCGCCCGCCGATACCGTCGCTACACAAGTGTTGTTGGAAATAGCGAAATCGCCGCTCGCGGAAATACTGGAAATGTTCAGCGTTGTCGTTCCGGTGTTGGTCAACGTGACGCTCTTCGGCTTGCTGGTCATACCGATGACCGTGTTAGGGAAGCTCAACTTGGTAACGGAAAGCGTCACCGTCGGCGTGCCGCCTCCACCACAGTTACCGAAAATGAAGGACCCGATGCGGGAACTCCAGTTAAACGTGCCATTCACTTTTTCGTATTGGCTCGTGTACCAGAAGGTGCAGTCGTCGCTGGGGTCAACTTGGAGCGCTGTGTAGTCACCCCATCGGCTCAGCCCGGTGGTCTGCGATCCCGTACCTTCTAGCATGCTGGCTTCGGTTTCCAAGGCCCCGGCTGGATCGCCCGGGATGCGGCCAGTAAAGCGGATGGCCGGGTTGATCGTGCTGCTGGAAGCGCTGTAGCCGATGGCGACATCGTTCGCCTTATCCATCGCCGCACTCGCCATCCAGCGCGATGTCGTATCCGGGGCAAAGGTGCCTTGTTGATTCAGGGTTGGCGTGCCGCTGAGGTCGAGAATCTCATACCAGCGGACCGCCACCGGGCCGCCGTTGTCAACCGAGTGGTTCACCACCACGCGCTCGTGATCGGCGAACTTCCGATAGCCCATGCGGTACATCAGCCGGTCGCCGAGAGTATCTAGCGTCTGCGTGGTCCCCTTTTGAGGGATGCAAGTGCCGCCATTGCCACAGGATAATGTGGAGTTAGCCACGTTGATCGTCGTTGGCGACGAGAGAGTTGCGGTGGTGTTGGCGAAGTTCAGCGTGAGCTTGCGCAGGAACAACTGGCCGGGACTGTTGTTTTGCCATGTCAGGAAAAGTCCAGGTGTACCGTCTGTTGGTGGCGTTGGACCGTCGAGATCCGATGGCAAATAGCCTCCCTCGGTGTTGGGAGTCTTGACACAAAGCTGGACAGCATTCGCGCTGCCCGCAAGCATTTTGGCGCGGTCGAAACCGCACAGAAAAGAACCAATAAAGATCTGACCGTTTTGAAACATGTTGTAGGTGGCAAGGTAGGCGGCGTTGCTGGTCGTCGGCCAAACACCCAACTTCGGGTAGTCGTTTAGATTAGTGCCGAAACTGAAGTTGTACAGGGTGTATTGGCCGGCTGGATCGTTTGTCTTTGATACGGCGACACACTCTGAGAAAGTGGCGCTGATGCCGATGTCGCTGATAACCCAGCGGTCCGCCAGTCGGTCGTAGTTTACGATTGGGTCGCTGGTTCCCGTCGCGCAGGCTCCCCCTACCGGTTGAAAGAAGGTCGTGAGATTGGTTGGACCGGAAAGCAGGGCGCCGTTCTTGCTAAACACCGCCAACCGAGAATTCACGGTCTGCACAATATGATTGGGGCCGACGGCCAAGTTTACGTCGGAAGGCGCTGAGCCCTGGGCTCCGATGCCGTCAAAGTCAATATGCATTATGGCCGCAACGTTCGGCGGGATTTCTTTCTGCAAAACCGGGTCGGCCTTCGACAGCGTCGCGATTTTGCGAGCACTCATCGGAAGAGGTTTCGGTTCAGGAGCTTCCACATCGCGAAGGCCTAGCACATCAATGGGCAACTCCCGCAGAGACCGAGAGTCGGCGTGGCCGACGGCGTGCCGCACAACGGTTGTGGAAACTTGGGCGAATGCGAGTGTGCCTGACAGCGCAAGGCAACATACGACGAAACACCCAGCGAGGGAAAGAAACTTTTTGCAATGGATGATGGCCTTCCTTCTAGAAGACGCACAAAGGTTTGCGACTTGCTTCACAATCATCTCCGTGGAGAATTAGAACCTGGGCTGACTCGTTTGCACTACGACCGTACGTCAGAAATAGCTGTGGGTCAGAGAACCTGAACAAATATGTGCAGTTTCGTTCTCCACATCTTTCCTTCTTATGGGCCGCTTCGAAGGATTTGATTAGCTCCACCGTGGATTCGAACCACGCGATTTGTAACCATGTTGTAAATGAATCGACGCGGCGCACACACCTGACACACTCCCGTTGTATCTGGAAAAGCGGGTTCTGGGAGATTTACTTCAATAGTCTTGGTAGTAAGGCGTCCTTGCGATCTCATGCAGTGCCCGTTCAGTCTTCGTGTTCCCGGCTGGGTGGATCTTTGTGGGACACCCTTCATCCCGCTGCAGCTTCGGGGCGAGAATGGAAGGACTTAATCGCGTCAGCTGGAGAGGGACGGGACATCTTCTTATGGAGCACGCCATTGGCCGTACGCCTTCATTGCTGTTGCGTTGATGGGCTGGTTTACGTGGTCTGGATCAGCACTCGTTGAATCTGCAATAGAGCCACCACTTTCACAGATTAACCCACACTCTTGTAGCTTTGAGACGGTACGGGTGTGGCTTATGGGTTCAAGTGGCAGGAGGGGCTCGTTAGGGCATGGTTTTAAATGCTGATATGGTCGCGAGATTCGCCCGTACATCGACAGAAAGCCTTTATCATTGCGGCTACATAGTAGCATTTCCATATTAGAGCGTTAAATCGGAAATCTTCTGAATCGGAATCGAGTAGCCGCCCGAGACGAGAATGAACTCGTATATTGGTTCCTAGCAGTTGCCCTTCTGTTCCGGGACAAGGTGTCGCGTCGAGAGCTGTGAAATAGAAGGTTAACAACCCAGATGGTCTGAGAAAAAGGGGAAGTATCTTTATGGAGAGAGGTCAGCTAACGAGCACGTTCCTGTTGGTCCTGGCCGCGCTTGCCATTTACTTCTGTTACCTGATCGCCAGACCCTTTCTCAATCCTGTCTTCCTGGCCGTAATGATCGCAATTGTGTTCCAGCCGGTTCACTTACGGATCCAGGTTCGAGTCCGCAGCCGGAATACGGCGGCTCTGATCTCAATATTTCTGGTCTTACTTCTCGTGGTTGTCCCAGCCGTCGGACTTGGAGTTGTTCTGAGCCAGGAGATCAGGGGACTGTACGTGTTGCTGGACGAAAGGAGCGCTGAGCAGGGAGGCTGGAATCCTTACGTCATGCATGCGATGGAACGCCTGCTGAACTGGGCCGGTAAGTACATCGATCTTTCATCGCTCGACTTGCGTGGAGCACTATTGCGCTGGCTCGAACAGATCAGCCGAACCTTGCTTTCCTGGGGAGCTCAAGTCGTCAGCAACACCATTTCCTTCTTGGTCGAAGCGGTCGTTGCATTCTTCACCTTGTTCTTTCTGTTTCGGGAAGGCGGCTCGATGAAAGAACGCGCCTTGGCGCTCGTTCCTCTCGGGTCCGGTCAAGTGGAACGTCTCATCACGGGAGTCAGCGATTCGATTGTAGCCAATGTTTACGGCTGCCTTGCCGTGGGGGCGGCTCAGGGAACGCTTGTGAGTCTGGCGTTCTGGGTGCTGGGTCTGCCTTCGCCCATTCTCTGGGGAGTAGTTACCGGCCTGCTTTCATTGATCCCAATTGTTGGATCGGCGGCGGTTTGGCTTCCGGCGGCGATCATCCTGGCGGCCGGCGGACACTGGTGGAAAGGTCTGATCTTACTGGTTTGGGGAGCTGCAATCGTCGGGCAAATAGACAGCTTGATCCGGCCCTACGTGATCAGCGGACGAGTAAAACTGCACACTCTGCTGGTCTTCTTTGCCCTGGTGGGAGGCGTGAAAGCATTCGGCGTAATGGGACTTTTCATCGGACCGGTCGTCCTTTCAGTGACCCTCGTATTGCTTCAGATGTTGCAGGAATCGAACCTGGATGACCCGATGACAGACGGCCTGCGAAAGCTTTAACCATAAGAGTGCCACATTGGGATGGGGGTGGGTATCGACTCGATAACAAAGCAATGAACCCCATGCATCCCGGAACGAGGTAAGAAGGCAATAACCAGAAATCACTCGTTGTGGTCGAGTGTTGGCTCAATCTACCAAGATCGCATCCTTCGCAGAGTACGTACTCAGACATAGCATCGGTCCTTCTTTGGAATCCTCGTCCGCTTGGGGTCTTTGCCATCTTTATGGAGCAGATCATCGGGGACATCAATGTTCCAACAAGAGTGTGAACCAGACGTTAGGTGGATTCAGGAGAATATATCGATCGGCGAAGTAGCCCATGGGAATTGAGTTGTCTCAGTTTATGCGCGTTCTTCTACTCTTACCCTTCAAACCGTTTCTTGGCTCCGAGTATGGAAGCAGATCGATGGACAATCGCACAGGCTTATACGCCGATCTGCTGTCACACTCGGAGTGCTCGTGCCTTTGTGCTTTTTGCCGCGATCTCCCTCGTTCGATGAGAGACAGTTTTTCCGTCGCCCCGCACTTTTCACCCGCAGTTGCTGCTTGCACCACGCAATATCAACAACTTCTAGCGCCACCCGTACCACGAAGTCGTTGTAATCACTGTTATTTTTGGCTGAAAAGGCTGGCGTCGGCGGTTCAACTCCGTCCCTGGCAACTATCATTCTAAAGGACTTGTTTGAATTGCCTGTCACGGCCTCAGTCCGCTGTCGGTCCGCATCTGAGGTGCGCCGAAGAATTAAGAATAATGATGCGGATCTCTATAAGCTTGAAGAACCTCTTGACCTGCATTGCTACTCAGTCCGTTTTTGTCCCGGCGCATGGCTGAGGATCGCATTCAGCATTTTCCTGCTGCGACCATGCGATCGCGGCTAACCGCATGGGCATAGAACTGAAGAGTCAACTTTACGTCGCTGTGGCGAAGCAGCGTTTGCACAGTCTTTGGATCGGTTCTGATCCGGATAAGAAATGAAGCGAGGCTGTGACGCAAATTATGAAACCGAATCGTCGCGGGTCGTCATCGACGAGTTGTCCTCGAACGTCCCGGTGAGAAGAAAGGATGCCGGCCTTCAGAGCAGCCGGCCGCAGGTGATCTTCCACGAGCATGTTGGCGACGCACGGCTGTTTTCCGTCTAGCCGGGTTGAGGGAAAAACCCAGTCGCCCGAAAGGGAATATGTCGTCTTCTGCTTCCAGAAGAGCATGAATTCGGCTAGCAATGGAATGGTACCGGGTTCTTCGACGCTTTGCTTTTCGGCAATCCCACCTGGCCACAAGGCCAGGTACGACGCACGTGGATCATTCCATCAGCGAAATTGACATCCTGCCATTGCAGGCCAAGGCATTCCGATATCCGGAGTCCTGTGCCCGCAGCCAAGAGCGTAAGAGTTCCTTCCTTTTTCAAGGTCCTCAGCCACTGCTCCACCTCCAATGGTTCGATGCCAAGCGCGATTCTGTTTCTCCATCGTGGGAGTAGGCGGTTTCGCAGAACTCGCTCGTAGCTTTTTATCGTCGTGTGCGCCTTGGGGCGGATTGATTCGGCGCAGTCAACAAGTTCGTGTTCTGCATAGTGCTGAGCCAACTCTCCAAAGGTCAATCCGCGTCGTACATCTACCCGGTTGATTGGAACATGAGGTCGTGCGACCTCGGCCCATGCACTGTTCGTGTCGGGAAGTTGTCGGACCAAGCCTATAGGGATTTTGTTTTCCACGCGTTTGCCATCAGATTGTCGAGTAGTGCGGAAGAACAATACCCAGGTTTTGCCTTGAGCGCGCTTTTCCTTCTTTAGCCAGCCGTGTTGATGTTGCCATGGTTGTCTCTCGTGGTTAAGCGAATGCTGTACAGATTGTCGAACATTATGAAGGTGAGATACGGGTGGGACGACGAGACTATGGACCAACAAGGCATAGTTAGACTTATCTGATGAATGCGCGGGGCACGGCGAAATTCGTCTTTAGGCAGCTTCGGCTGCGCACTACTGGCGGTTCCGGTCGCCGAAAGCACACGCAGAATCGTGGCAATCTCTCCCAAACCCGGATCCTCAGCCCGACGGGATCAACTAGTTCGCAAATTCAGCACGCCACCACAACGGGTCATTCCAGGCCAAACAAGAACATTCAAGACAGGAACTCGGCGGCATGGCGCTAAGGCAGCCTACGATCGTGCGCTCGAGGTCTATCAGCAGTTGATTCGTGAGAACCCAGCAGATTGAGAGCGATCTCAGCGGATGCGTGACGTGCCGATTCCGATCGGCAAAGCACTTTCCATTTTCGCCGTTCGTTTCGTGCTGAGGAGAGCCGATCGAACGGAACGTGAGAAAGGGTACTACTTGACCACTCGATTCAGATGCTCTTGATTGCGGGGACTCCTGGCTGGACGCTGATTTCCCAATCCAGGAGCCGGCTTTGCGTTCCCTCGGTCAGCACCAACTTTTTTAGATGAAGCCCCCCTTCCAGTAATTGAACGCGGATTGACCGATCATCGAGTTCAATGGTGCCAAAGCCCGAACCGGTGCAGAAAAAGGTTTTGTACGGGCGAATCTTAAGCTGAGGCCCAAGCCAAAGTGTTTGCTGGACGGCGGAATAGCGGAATCCGGCCAGCGCACCAAGCAATGCATAGCTGGCCATGGCACGAGCGTAATAATTGCCACACTCGTATTCGTTCCAGGGGTTACGAATCCGCCCGTCGTAGCGGCTTCGCAGGGCTTTAACGATGGTTAGCCCTTCGTTTACGAAACCTTCGGCGATCAGATGCGAGGCTACCTGGTATTCGATTCCGGTCCAGACCTCGTCAGAGTATACAAAAGGCAATGTCGGTTTGCCGCCCAGAGGCCAGGTGCACAACAACAACCCTGGTTCGTGGCCCATGGCATAGCCAGGACGTTGGGCATTGGCATGCAGGCTGAGGTCGGTCTTGAAATTGTGCCTGAAGATAGCTTGCAAGGTCTTTTGCACCTTCTCGCGAGCCAGCGGAGTATCGATTCCGTAGATTCGCGCCATCCATGCGCCAATGACTCCGTCCGAGAGGCATCCGGTTCCATATTGATACTTGGGGCCTTCGCGCTTTAGGAGTTTCTGCATTTCGCTGCTGCCTTCCTCGACCTGGGCCACCATGGCAGCGAACGAGGTGTTGCGCAGTCCCCGATATTGAACTTTCTGTTGAAAATACTCGCCATTAAAGAGTTGCTCTTCCATGAAGCGTGCACAACGATGGGCCAGATCGTCGTAAAAGGTGGCATCCTCAGTTTGTTCAAGCGCTCTAGCCATACTGCCCAACGCCGAAAGCGCACCCAGATAAATGCTCGTGCACATGCCGTCCGGTCCCCAAAACTCGATATCGTACGTATTATGGTGAGGCTCAAACAATCCTCCCTGGTGATCTGGATCCCAGGTTCGAATGCAGTAGTCCAGGCTTCGTTTGGCAAGGGGATACATCTTCCGAAGCCAATCCACGTCTCCGGAGATTTGCCAGTCGCGGAATACCTTCATGATTCCGCCCAATTGCCCGTCCGAAGCAGCGTGGAAATCGTGTTTGACCGGACCTTCGGGAAGCGCGGAGCGGAAATTGATATGACCATTTTCATCCATCGAGCGGACTAATTCCAATTCGCGCAGAGTCCGCTCCAGTTGCGGATAAAGGTGAGCAAAAGCCTGCGCATAATTCCATACATGCGTGCAAGAGCCGTGGCAGCAACCAGCATCAGGGAAGCATCCTTCCCAGCCCCAAAGGTCACCATTCTCCAGCCGTAGCACAGTTGGAGACTTGAGAATGGCCAAGTTCGCGGACACCGCATCCAGCACATACCTCGGCACCGTAGAGGAAAACAGAGCTTGCTTAAACGCGAGCGTACGCGCTCGCAACGAAGCGTAATGCTCCTCGACATAAAGACCTATTTCGCGAGCATTATTCCAAATCGAGGCATAGTACGGCCGCCACCGCGGCGGCGCTCCTTCGGGAAGAGAACGACACCCTGCACCCTCTTGGGCCTCAGCTAGGGCGGCGCCTCCAACCTGCAAATAACAATTCGGAAAATGCCATGTGACAAGGATTGGATAAGTTCGCGATTCCCCTGCGGCTAGTGTGTCCGAAAGCAAGATCGAACAACCATTTCGCCCCCTCATATCGATTTCGTTCGATCCCTCGTTGGCCCTGAATGTCCCAGTTGAAACTTCGCGCCAGAGCGCCGAGAGGGAATCGAATTCCCACTCCGGGCTGCGCAACCACATGCCCTTGATGAGCGGCTTATGGCCGATAGCCATTAGACAGGCGCTACCGTACGCCTCTGCATTGGGCTTCTCCAGGTTGTGCAGAAAAACGCCCCGGTCAGGAATCACGGTATTGCGGCTTGCGGACTGCTCGTCCGCGCATCCGGGCGCCAAGTGAGAAAGATGATAGGAGAATTCATAGTCCACAGCTCGGTTGGAGCTGTTATGAAGCGTGTACTCCAGGATGGCACAGGGGATCCCTGAGTCCTTGTCATCGAGAGGGATAAAAGGATTCCAAGCAATGAGCGAGACCTGCAACGGAACCGATTTGTCTCTGATCGTGACTTCTCCAAAGGGGTATTCTCCCTTGAAGATACACTCTTGAAATCGTGGAAACCCTTCGAACCCACCGCGGCGATATCCCTCTCCCTGAAGGCCTTGATCGTATATTTTCAGAATGGGAAAGGGTCCCTCGATGAGTTTGGTGATCGGAGACGCCCCTTTTATATGGAGAATGGCGAAAGCAGCTTGGGAAGAAGCGTACCCCTCGGGTAAGGCTGTAGTTGAAGGATGATTCCAAATAGAAAAATCCTGCAACCCACCGTAGCCATTCAGACAGATGCAACCGGCTCCGATCCCTCCCAAGGGCAGCGCGACTTGCGTGGCACTATCGCCGCTGAAGGTGCGCTGGGGTCCGTTGTCGAAGAGTTGTTCCGATGTATAAGGAATTTGGTCAGAGACCGGAACGAAAGCAGAATGCGGAACTCGTGCGTCCGGCTGGGCGCCGGCCAAAGGCACGGCTGCACCCAATGCAGCGGACGACGTTGTTACGATGAACTCTCTGCGAGTGGACCTGTCAAAAGGCGACATCAAGCCTCCCATCGAGAATCTCAGTGGTCAGCGCCAAGACTTTTTGCTGGAAGTGACGTAAGGCCGAGTGAAGGGGATATGACGAAAACAAATTCTACTCCCGATGTTGCGGCTGCCGTCTTCACATTCTGATCTTTGTAGAAGTCAGTCTTCTCCAACGTTTTGGGCTGCGGCTTGGGGTTGGTATGGTCACCACGACTGTTCTTACGGCTCGCGGCCGATGTGCGTCCTTCCAGCTTTCCGGGATTGTGAAGCTTTTCTTGGTCCAACACTCTTTAAGCGCTAAGCCGATTTCCAGATATTTAGAAGTCCAGCCGAAGCCCAAACTGCCACGAACGCGGGAGATTCTGGCTGGTTGATCGACCAAAAAGGCTGCTGGACAAATCGCTATCCGGCTGCGTCAGGTTCACACGGTTGAACAAGTTGAATACATCTGCCCGAAACTCGAGCGAATAGCGTTCCCAGTTCACCACTTTCGCAAATTCTGTATTGAGGTTCGCTAACCCCGGACCAGTGAACGTGTTTCGGCCCACGTTGCCCTGTTGTCCGAGTGCGGGAGTGGGGAAAACCGACGCCGAAGCGAAGCCTTTAAGAAAATCACTTCGGGTGCCGGTATGTACAGAACCAGCGGCCGGCGCGTTGGGGAGGTCGTAATTGTAGCCGTCCGCGTTGAAGTCGCCGCTCCCCGGCTGAAGGCCGATCACGTTGTTGTTCGAATCCTGAACCGGATTGAATGCAGCCGACGAATATACAGAGAAGGGTAATCCACTTTGCAGCACCAGAATATTCGACATGCGCCAACCCCCGAGAATCGCTCTCGTGACGTTATTCTTGAAGAATCCCGACGGTACCTCTAC
>JBKOUZ010000238.1:0-55731 GCA_046723715.1 Acidobacteriota bacterium
GATAACGTGAGCCTGCCTTGATCCTTCAGCAGGAGAATAGATAAAGAGGCGAACGCCTTCGAGGTGGAACCAATTCGAAAAAGGGTGTCAGCGGTGGCTGCCCGGCCACTGGCGACATCGGCAATGCCCAAGCCTGTAACCCATTCTGGGCCGTTCTTGCGGACGATGGCGACGGAAATTCCCGGAGTGTGGGTATCTTTGAGAACTTTTTCGAGCTGCTGTTGCAACTCTGCGATGGATTGAGCCGGCTTGGGATTGTCGTGTTTCTTCTCCGCGGCAAAGGACGGGATCACCGCCGACAGGAGCAGAAGGGCTGGGACGATCCATTTCACAGGAACCTCCGGATAAGGCGGACTGAAGTTGGGACACCCGCCTCTCGCGGCACCATGATAAGTGCACACAGCTAAATCTGGTAGTCCAGATCATCCATGATGCGCTGCAGCGATTCGGAAAGACTCTCCGGCCTGTGCTCTGAGCCCTCCAGCTGCCGCACGCGTTCGCGAAGTTTGTGAACTTCGGACGCAACCGAGGCCAGCGCTTCAGAGAGCGGATCGTTGATCTGCTTGGGATCGGTGATGACCACGCGCTTGCCTTCTCGAAAAATGATGTGCGCGGGAACACCGACCACGGTGGAATTGTCGGGAACGTTGCGCAAGACCACGGAACCGGCGCCGATGCGGCAGTTCTTGCCGATGGTGATGTTGCCCAGGATCTTCGCTCCGCCACCGACGACTACCCCGTCTTCCAGCGAGGGGTGCCGCTTTCCGTGCTCCTTGCCGGTGCCGCCGAGAGTCACTCCCTGGTAGAGAGTCACGTCATCGCCCACCGTAGTGGTCTCGCCGATAACTACTCCCATGCCGTGATCGATGAATAAACGACGGCCAATTTTCGCTCCGGGATGAATTTCGATGCCGGTGAAAAATCGCGCTATCTGCGAAAGCCAGCGTGCGCCAAGAAACAAACCATGATTCCACAGCCAGTGATTCACACGATAGAACCACACTGCATGCAAGCCGGAGTAACAGAGGAATACTTCGAAGCGAGACTTGGCGGCAGGATCGGATTGCATCACGTTCGCCACGTCTTCGCGAATTAGAGAGAGCAGGTGCGGCATTCTAAATATCAGGCGGGTGGAAGCTCGGCCGTTGGAATCTTCAGCGCTTTGTCGCGTAGCTCCTGAAACAGCACGCTGCTCAGGTAGCGTTCGCCGAATGAAGGCAGAATGACAACGATCATCTTGCCGGCATTTTCCTTACGCCGGGCGACGTGCAATGCCGCCACGACCGCGGCGCCGGACGAGATACCGACGAACAATCCTTCTTCAAGCGGCAACCGGCGCGCCATAGCGATCGACTCGTCGTTGTTGACCGTGATCACCTCGTCAATGAAATCGCGGCGAAGAATACTGGGAACGAAACCTGCGCCGATGCCCTGAATCTTGTGTGGGGATGGCTTGCCTCCGGAGAGCACGGCGCTATCCACTGGCTCTACCGCGATAGCTTTGAACGAAGGCTTCTTAGGCTTGATGTATTCGCAGACGCCTGTGATCGTTCCACCCGTACCTACACCAGAAATAAGAATATCGGCGCGCCCATCCGTATCGTTCCAGATCTCGGGCCCGGTGGTTTCGAAATGAATTTTGGGATTTGCGGGATTGTCGAATTGTTGCAGCATGTAGCCATTCGGAATGCTGGCGAGAATTTCTTTGGCTTTCATGATGGCGCCTGTCATGCCGCGCGGACCAGGAGTCAGCACGAGCTCCGCGCCGAATGCGAGCAGGAGCACACGGCGTTCGAGACTCATGGTATCGGGCATGATCAACACCAGCTTGTATCCTTTAACCGCCGCAACAAACGCCAGACCAATTCCTGTGTTGCCGCTGGTGGGTTCGATGAGCACGGTCTTGCCGGGATGAATTTTGCCCGCTCGTTCCGCTTCGGAAATCATGCTGACCCCGATCCGGTCCTTGACGCTGGCCAGCGGATTCTGACTTTCTAGCTTTGCCACTACTTCGGCTACACAGCCTTCGGTGACTTTATTGAGACGTACGAGAGGAGTGTGGCCAATGAGTTCAGTGACATCTTTCGCGATCTTCATATATGGGCTTCGATCTTCCGGCTATTCGATTCGAATGCAATGCGTGGATACAAAGGTACCGGAGGGAGCCAGTGGTGACAAGGTTGCTGAGGTGGCCCTGGACCGCTTTCGGAGAAGCGAATTCCGCCGACGAGTTTTTGCGACGGCTTTGGCACACTGCACGGTCAAGGCAACACTCCGCGGAGCATGGAATTCAGGCTGCGACTCAGCTTCTAGTCTAGAAAGCTGCGTACAAACTCCGAGTCGGAAGCTCAGCTCCCCGCTCTTTTATTCGGGTTGTTCCCCAATTCGTAAGTGAAAATTCCCCATCGAGTTATGCGGCCGTCGACCAGAGACGTCCCCTTGCCGATTTGCAGTCATCTTTTTTTCACAGACACATATCGTAATGTTGTGACATCTGCCCTTGCGCCATCTAAAAAATGAGTTCACGCTCGTCTTGGCGGAGATGGTACCTACCTGCGGAAAACGTCGTGATTTTGCCCCTAACTGATTGTGGGCCAGAGATTATTCTTTCAATTTCCGCCAAGTCCATGAATGCACTAGACCGAAGGGGGGAGGGGTGGGGTACCTCCGAAACGCAAAAAATGTTCAGCGGTGCGCGAGTCCGTAAGCGACCGCGCCCGCTGACGAGCCGATATTCACGAGGGATACTGCTCTTTCCAATTTGTGATGGCCGGTTTTGTGGAAGAAGTAGCTGATGCTGATTACTCCGGCGGTTTCTCCGGCGAAGTTTATGGCCAAGCCTGCACTGGAGCGTCCGAAGATACGGACGATCGGGTTCAGTTCCCGGCCGCCGCTCTGCAAATTAGCGCGGGTGACGGCGAAATCCGCGGCATTGCCAGCCGCAGCGGCTACAAACAGGATCTGGTTTGGCTTGTCCCAGAACTTATGCGATGTCTCCATTCCGGGCGGCGGTGTGGCGATGAGGGGCAGAACTGCCCTTGCTGACGGCACCGGCGCGTTGGGAAGTGGTCCTTGCGCGCACAGGCTGGAACTCAACCCCACAATGGTAATCGACAGTAATGTGCTTACTCGGAGTATAGAAAAGCAACTGATATTCATAAGTGCCGTCCTGGGCGACGAGCACTACGAAAAGCGCAATCAGCCTACCACGGATTGAAGATTAGAACAGCGGCAAGATGCTCGCAATGATGCTTTTGAGGATTCTCTCTCATTAAGACTGGCCAGGCCATGCACATTAATTGCAGATGTTTCCCTTCCTTCGCCGAGAGAGTTCCTACTTGCGGTAAACAACGCCATCTTTCATCACGAAGCTCACATTAGAGAGAACGGCGATGTCCTGCAGCGGATCGCCGGAGACGCCAACAATATCCGCGAAATAGCCGGGTTCGAGCGAGCCGATCTGTCCTTCCCAACCTAGCAGCTTTGCGCCATTGAGGAGATCGGCTTGAAGAACAGCAACGGGCGACATTCCGTATTTCACCATGAGTACGAATTCGCGGGCTTGCGTGCCATGAGGGAAAGGGCCTACGTCAGAGCCGAGGGCCATCGGAACTCTGGCGCCGATTTGCTGCTTGAACTCCGCGGCCTTGAGATCGAGGATTTGACGCTCGTACGCTCCCTGCTGCGGAGTGGACGCATGCTCTGCGAAGTATTCGAAGATGGTGAAGGTGGGAACCGCGAAGATTTGTTTCTGCTTCATGAGGCGCATGGTCTCCTCGCCTAACTGGTCGGCGTGGTCGATGGAGACTACCCCCGCGCGCGCGGCGTAGAGGGTGCCCGGCTCTCCCGTAGCGTGAACCGCAACTGGTCTCCCCAGCCTGGAGCCTTCTTTCACGGCTGCTTCCAGCTGAGCCTCGGCGTATTGATAAGGCGTGGAGAGTTGGCCTGCTTTGATTGAGTCGGCGCCGGTTTCGTAGATCTTGATGAAGTCGGCGCCTTCTTTGAACTGCTGGCGCATCGCGGCCACAAGTTCGTCGGCAGTGTTGGCATAGGTGGCGTTAGGAAGGATGTGCTGCTCGGGGTTATAACCGATGGCGTCTTCGTGTCCGCCAAGAATGTTGATGGCATTGCCGCTGATGCGCAGGCGCGGTCCGGGAATTCGGCCTGCATTGATGGCGTCGCGCACGGCGGTGTCGGCGGAGCCTGCGCCTTCGGTTCCCATGTCGCGTTCGGCAGTAAAACCGGCCATCAGATCATCCCGAGCGGCGAGCGTTGCCATGATGGTGCGCTCCGGCACCGATTCCTGAACGGTTTGCAGGTCCTCCGCGCCCGGGTGGAGAAAGAGGTGGATATGAGCATCGATCAGACCCGGCATGAGGGTGCGGTCGCCTAAGTCGATGACCTGGGCTCCGCCGGGATGCTTTACAGACGGCCCGACTTCGACAATCCGCTCGCCCTGAATGAGAATTTCTGCAGGCTGGACGAGGCGTCCGGCTCTCACGTCAACCATGCGAGCGGCGTGCAGAACGGTGGAGCGCGGGCTTGCAGCCGCAGCCTGGGCTGCAGTGATCTGGGTCAAAAACATCGGGCAGAAAAGGAACACGACTGCGGTGTGTTTCGCCATGTCGTCCGCGATGGTATCACCGTGTTTGGGTATTCCTACAGCGCGAATCAGCGGAAAACTGACGGATCGCTATCTCAGTCACCGGCAGGAGACAAATTCCCCCCCTCCCGCATAAAACCGGGAAAGGCGGGGCACCCGGGGGTTGATTTGTGATTTGAATCACAGGTGGAAGTTAAGGCGGTCACTGGCTGGCCGCCGGCCATCGCGGACACTGCCCAGTATGAATGAGTTTGGGGTTCTCACTAATCGCAAACGGGCGTTGATCGCGCTGCTGCACTCACTTGTGTTCCTTGGCGTTGCAATTCATGGGTTCGCGGCACTCAAGAGCGGGATTCTGCACGGAGGCCCCGGCACGGACTTGGGGCTGACGGTGATCTACCTCATCGTAGCTTCGATTCTTACATGGCTGGTGACGCTTTCGCGCGGGTTGCGAGAGCGGGCCTATTTCAGCTTATGTGCCTGCAGCGCCAGCTTCGGCCTGCTGCGCACGGTCTTCGGGGACGCCAGCTTGCCGGCTGCACAGCATATGCGCGTGCTGATGCTAACCGGAGCGGTCGCTGTGGGCGGAATCATCTTGCGCTCATATTCGCGCGCAATCGCCCAGTCTGTGGTGCCGGAATAGTCTTACGGCAAGAAAGCCGCCCGGGATGTTTTCCGGGCGGCAACCATCAGGAGGTCGGGCGAGGGTCCGCCTTGTGCAGGTTCAGGATAAGAAGAATTCTTTGGTCAGCTTGGCCCAGTCCTCGTCGGGCATGTGGATTGTGAGATCGTCTACCGCGATCCCGCCGTCCTGCGCGAGGGCGCCCGCCAAGACTGGCATCCGGCTGCGAACTCTGAGAGCCGAGTCTTCGGTCCAGAGCCGCGCCAGCGTGCCGCTCAGCAGGTTGCGGAAATTGATCTTGGAATCGGGAGCCTGCACCGTTACCAGCCAGCCTTCACCGTAGGGATCGCGGCGCACCAAGTCGGGATTCTTTGCGACTGCATCATTCACGTCCGTGATGGTTCCTTCGATTGGGGAGACCATGTCGACCGATTTGCCGTTGCGGAAAATCGTGCAAATCTTCTGCCCCTGGCGGACCCAGCGGCCGCGCTGTGGCAGAGAGATGTTATCGACCTTGCCGATTAGCTTGGAGGCGAAATCGTCCATGCCAACTCGGACCAGTTCGCGGCTTTCGGCGAGTGCCCAGGTGTGTCCGGCGTGATAGCGGATGTTTTCGGGCACTTCGAATCCTGCCACAAACGCGGGGACAACTTGCGAAACGGTTGGACGACGCCGGGGTTGCACCTCACCTTGCTTTGCGATTTGTTTGTGGCCGCGAACGTAATCGATCGATAAGAAGATTGCGAATGTTAGAAGAACCATGATGACTGTCATAACCCACCTCGCCCTGAGTGCCTCCTGGTTTCCAGGTCACTCACGCTATTGCTAAGGCAATCTCCCAACCAGAGCGTCAGTATGAGCACGCTACGTACGCTAAGTCGTGGCAACAAAGGAGATATCGCGAGATGAAGATACGCGCCGGAGGGGAGCCGTACAAAAACGCAACAGCAACTTTGATGAAGATCGCAACGGGGAGATCCCCGACAGAACGTTGCGATATCGGGCGGGGTTTTGTGAATGGCCCGAGCATCAAGGGTTTACGAGAGACGGCAGCTCGTGCTGCAGTTCACATCACCTGCTGATGAGAATCACAACCCGAACCCTACTTGGTTTGGCCCTCGCGCAGCTATTGACCGCCATCACGCGCAAGGGTGATAGGGGTCACGGATGAAAACGCCCTAATTGTTGAAACTCTAAGCTGTCTGAAGCTGTTGAATTTCACGACGGCTTCAGTTCCTGATGAGGTAAGCAGCTGTGGCGTTGCCGTCCGGTTACATCGGTAACCGCTGTCTCCTCATTCAGCTCAGGCGGCAATCGAAAGGATGCCGGTCAGGTCGGGCGATCGAACAGAAAGGTCGGACCATACTTCATGAGCAAAGCACTTCTATACGATGCCACCCAGTGCATCGGGTGTAAGCAGTGCGAGCAGGCGTGCGCCACGCAGAACAACCTCGGGTACGACGACGGCATTGCGGCCGAGGAATACCAGTCGGCGCACAAATTGACTGCGGTCCTGACGCGCGGCGACAAGTTCATGCGACGGCTCTGCATGAACTGTCAGGATCCTTCCTGCGCGTCGGTTTGTCCGGTGGGCGCACTTAAGAAGACTGCGCTGGGCCCCGTCACCTATGACGCCTCGAAATGTATGGGGTGCCGCTACTGCATGGTGGCTTGCCCATTCAGCGTTCCCAAGTACGAATGGGGAAAGCTCTTCCCCAAAGTACAGAAATGTGTGATGTGTCCGGACCGCGTGGCACAAGGAAAACCGACCGCCTGTGCCGAAGCTTGTCCGACCGGGGCTACAAAGTTCGGGGAGCGGGACGAGTTGATCGCAGAGGCGCGGCAACGCATTCGAGACAACCCTGGCAATTATGTAGATCACATCTACGGACTGGAGGAAGTGGGAGGCACATCCGTGTTCCTGCTGTCCTCGGTTCCATTTGAGAGCTTCGGATACCGCACTGACATTGCCAAGGATCCGCTGCCGATGCTGACCTATCGCGTCCTGTCGCACATTCCAGACTTCGTTCCGCTTGGCGGCATGCTGCTGGGAGGAGTGTGGTGGATTACGCATCGTCGAGAAGAGGTCGCCGAGGCAGAAGCGCGAGAGGCGAGCGAAAAGAAGAATGGAGGAAGGCGATGACGGCCCGCCCACTTTTTCGCTTCACGTTTTGGAAGTTTGTTTTTCTGTTCTTGATGGCAGGTGGAGTCTACGCGACGTTCATCCGTTTCACGCAAGGCTTGGGCGCATCGACTAACTTGAATGATCAGTTCCCCTGGGGGATCTGGATCAGCTTTGACGTGCTGTGCGGCGTGATGCTGGCGGCTGGGGGCTTTACCCTCACGGCTGCGGTTCACATCCTCAACGTCAAGCGGCTGCATTCGATTATCCGGCCGACGATTCTTACCGCGTTTCTCGGATACATCCTGGTCTGCGCGGCGTTGATGTATGACTTGGGGAAGCCCTACAACATCTGGCATCCGCTGATCATGCGCAATCCGCACTCGGTGATGTTCGAGGTGGCTTATTGCGTCATGTTGTACACGACCGTGCTGGCGCTCGAGTTCTCGCCTATCGTGCTGGAGCGCTTCAACCTGCAAAAACCGCTGAAGGTCGTGCGCGCCATTCTGATTCCGCTGGTGATTTGCGGAGTGATTCTGTCGACACTGCATCAGTCTTCGCTTGGGACTCTCTACCTGATCGTTCCCGAGAAGCTGCATCCGTTCTGGTATAGCCCGTTGCTTCCGGCGTTCTTCTTTCTTTCGGCGATTGCGGTGGGGCTGGCCATGACGATCTTCGAATCATCGCTGAGTTCGAAGCACTTCGGCTTGCAACTGGAACTGCCTGTCTTGCAAGAGTTGGGGCGGGTGCTGGTCGTGGTGCTTGGTGTGTATGGCATTTTGCGCTTCGAAGATCTTGCAAATCGTGGCGCGTTGAAGCTGGCGTTCCATGCCGGATACGAAACCTATCTGTTCTGGCTTGAGATCCTGCTGGCGATCATTCTTCCGCTGGTCTTGCTAATACAACGCAAAGTTCGGAGCAGTGCGAACGGACTCTACGTTTCCGCGGTGCTGGTTGTGCTTGGCTTCATAACCAACCGGATGAATGTCAGCATTACGGGAT
Organism: Acidobacteriota bacterium; assembly: GCA_046723715.1. GTDB lineage: Bacteria > Acidobacteriota > Terriglobia > Terriglobales > Acidobacteriaceae > Sulfotelmatobacter. The sequence goes on from JBKOUZ010000238.1 coordinate 8,350, forward strand.
TCGAAGGGTCCACGGGGGTGAGGTACTTCCCCAAGTGGAGCGAGTTGGCTGTAACGGGAATGATCATCGGCATCGGTTTTGCCGCGTTTGGATTGGCAGTGAAGTATCTTCCCATCTTTCCCAGGGAATCCCTCGCAGTGGAGAAGGCAACTGACAGTTCTGCGGTTGCCGTAGGGGCGGTGATGGAGCATGCCGGAGACTGAGCCAAGACGGGGCCGCTGGTTCCGGCTGACTCACAGCCTGAGCGCCAAGCTGAACCTGCTATTGCTCGGGGCAATGCTGGTGATTTTTGCGCTGCTTGGTTATTTGAATGTGCGCTTGCACCGTCAGCATCTGGAACAGAACACGCTCCAGGCGGCAGAACGGATCAGCGATGTCATCAAGCAAGGCACAAGCGACTACATGTTGCGCAACGACCGCAACGGACTCTATCAGTCGATTCAGACGATCGCGTCTGAGCCGGGCATCTACAAGATCCGCATCTTCGACCAGGAAGGCAGGATTACCTACACCACTACGCCTGGGGAGCAGAACCACGTTGTGGACAAGAGCGGAGAGGCCTGCTACGGGTGTCACGCGCAGTCGCAGCCGCTCACACGTCTGAACCGTCCCGATCGGTTCCGCATTTACCGCAATGGCGGGGGCAATCGCATTCTTGGAATTATCACTCCCATCGAGAACCAGCCTTCGTGCTCGAACGCTACGTGCCACGCGCATCCGGCATCGCAGCAGATTCTAGGCGTTCTCGATACCAATCTTTCGCTGGCCCAAGCGGACGTCCAACTGGCGGAAAGCAGCCGGACGATGATTGCGTACACGGGCTGCGGCCTGGTGCTGATCGCAGTTCTGAGCTGGTTTTTCATCTGGAAAGTCGTGGGACGGCCGGTGACAGCACTCGAGCGTGGCACGGAACGCCTGAAGGCTGGCGATCTCGGGTACCAGATCGCGGTTGCGTCGGAAGATGAGATTGGCGACCTGGCTCGTTCGTTCAATGACATGAGCAACCAGCTCAAGTTCGAACACACAGAAAACATCGCCTGGACTCATACGCTTGAACAACGGGTGGAGCAAAAGACTCGCGAGCTGAAGCGTGCGCACGAGCACGCTTTGCACACCGAAAAGATGGCCTCAATCGGGAAGATGGCTGCTGTGCTGGCGCACGAGATCAACAATCCCCTGTCGGGAATCCTGACATACGCAAAGCTGCTGCGAAAGTATCTCGATCATGGAGATAACGGTGAGAGCCGGCGGCAGGAGATCCGCGATTCCCTTGACCTGATCGCGTCCGAGAGCCGGCGCTGCGGCGACCTGGTCAAGAATCTCCTGACTTTCTCGCGCACTACGCCTATGAACATCCAGCCTACCAATCTGAACCGGATCATCGAGCAGGTGTTACGACTGGTGCAACACCAGATGGACCTCACGGGAATCCATGTGCAAGAGCAACTTGAATCCGAGCTGCCACTGGTGGATTGCGACGGAGCACAGATCGAGCAGGTGCTGCTCGCGTTACTGATGAATGCCATAGACGCCATGCCGCAAGGCGGGAATCTCTGGATCACGAGCACATCGAGCCTGGATCCAAAAGCAATACGCATCGTGGTGCGGGATGACGGCGCCGGGATTCCTGCTGAGATTTTGCCCCGAATCTTCGAACCATTTCTAACCACAAAAGAAACGGGGCGCGGCGTTGGGCTGGGGCTTGCCATCAGCAACAGCATCCTTGAACGCCATAACGGAACCATTGAAGTGCAGTCGGAGTTCGGCAAGGGAACGGTTTTCACAGTGACTCTGCCGTGGGAGGCAGAGGTCACGAAGACGCCAGCTCCCAACAACGAAGAAATTGCCGCTGCCACCAGCGGGAGGTGATAGACGTGGACACACAGGGAAAGCTTTTGATCGTGGATGACGAACTCAGCGTGCGCGATTCTCTGGGCAAATGGTTTCGCGAAGAGGGTTACGAGATCGGGACGGCGGAAAGCGCGAGCGACGCGCTGACGCGCATGGCCGAGAGCAAGTGGGACATTGCTTTGCTCGACATCAAAATGCGGGGAACGGATGGCATCGAACTGCAACGCCGGTTGCACGAACTCGATCCCGACCTGATCGTGATCATAATGACAGGCTACGCATCGGTCGAGACCGCGGTGACTGCACTGAAGAATGGCGCTTATGACTACGTGAGCAAGCCCCTGGATCCCGATGAAATCGCTCATCTGGTGAAAAAGGCCCTGGCACATCGCCGGGCGGAGAGGGAGAATGTTCGGCTTCGGGAAACCGTTGCGGAAGCTACGCGCCCTGGCGATCTCGTGGGACAGAGTGCGGCAATGCGGAAAGTGCTGGAGGCAATCGAGACGGTAGGCCCAACCGACGCCAATGTTCTGATTACGGGAGAAAGCGGCACGGGAAAAGAACTGGTGGTGCGGGCCATTCACGCGGCCAGCTTGCGGCGCTTCCATCCGCTGGTCGCGATTCACTGCGGAGCTTTGACGGAGACATTGCTCGAAAGCGAACTTTTTGGACACGAGAAGGGCGCGTTCACGGGCGCGCAGTACCGGAAGAAGGGGAAATTCGAAATCGCGGAAGGTGGAACGGTCTTTCTGGACGAGATCGGGGACATCAGCCTGAAGACCCAGACGGATTTGCTGCGCGTGCTGCAAGAGCGAGAGATCACGCGCGTGGGAGGCAACCAGGTCATCAAAGTTGATTTCCGCTGCGTGGCCGCGACGAATAAGAATCTCGAGAACATGATCGAAGAAGGGACATTCCGTCCTGACCTCTACTACCGGCTGAATGTTTTCCACATTGAATTGCCAGCATTACGGGAGCGGCGAGAAGATATCCCGTTGCTGGTGGAGCACTTTGTACGCAAGTTCTCTCTCGCCATGAACAAGCACGTTCGTCGAATAGCGCCGGCTGCCATGCAGCAACTGCAGCAGCAGGCGTGGATGGGAAATGTGCGTGAACTTGAGAATGCGGTGGAGCGAGCCATGGTCGTTGCGCAGGAACCCGAGTTGCACGAGCAGGATTTCATCTTCAAACAGGCGAACGGCGCCGGCCTGGGAGGCAAGAGTCTGGACGAGGTGGAACGAGTGCACATCCTGCGGGTGCTGGAGGAATGTGGAGGCAACCAGAGCCGCGCGGCTGATGTTCTCGATATTGACCGGGTGACGCTGCACCACAAGCTGAAGCGGTATGGCTGGAGCCGCAGCCCCGCTGGAAGCAGAAATTAAAGCCAGGCGAGCGGGTCTCCATGAATGTTGTGCACTTGCTTCCGGTGGGTACGATGGGCAAGTCGCTTCTGGAAAGTTTGAGCGACGCGCTGCCTCAATACTTGCCGATCCGGTGCGAAATTCTGTCGGGTGCGCTGGAGCCCGCGGCTGCGTATCACGTCGAAAGACAGCAATTTCACTCGTCTGAGATTCTGCAGCGCATCCATCACCAGATGTCGAATGGTTGCTGGCGACTGCTGGCCGTAGCGGATGTCGACCTGTACATTCCTATCCTGAAGTACGTTTTCGGCGAGGCACAGGTCGGAGGCCCTTGCGCGCTAGTATCGGCGCACCGTCTGCGTCAGGAATTTTATGGGCTGGCTCGGGACCCCGAGTTGCTGCAACAGCGCTTGCTAAAGGAATGCGTTCACGAGTTGGGTCACACCTTTGGCTTGCATCATTGCCAGGACTACCGCTGTGCTATGGCTTCAGCGCATGCTGTGGAGTGGATTGACCTCCGCGGGAGCTCTCTATGCGATGAGTGTCGCGTGCAGCTGGACGCGAGCGGGTTTTTCGGAGCGCCTGTACAGCACAAAGTCTCTGCTTCGTAGTACACTTTCGGCCATGATGCCGCGACGCCCGAAACCTGTCTACATTATCGTTCTTGCTGTTTTCACCGGAACCATTCTGTTCGCGCAAACGAAATCTGCAAAGCGCCATGCCGCAGTTCAGCAGAAGGAATTCGGCACGCACGAGGGGAGGCCCGTCAACTTGTACACGCTTAAGAACACTCACGGCGTCGAAATCCAGGCGATGAACTACGGCGGGATCATTGTGTCGATTCGCGTGCCTGACCGCAAAGGCCAGTTCGCCGATGTCGTGCTGGGGCACGACAAGCTGGAGGGGTATATTCCGAATCCTCCTTACCTTGGCGCCATCGTAGGGCGCTATGCCAACCGGATTGCCAATGGTACCTTCACTCTGGAAGGTAAGACCTACGCCTTGCCCAAGAATGACGGCCCGAATACATTGCACGGCGGCACTACTCGCACCTTCGACAAAGTAGTCTGGGAGGCTGAACCCCTGAAGGGGAAGAACGGAGTTGCCTTCAGTTACCTGAGTAAAGATGGCGAGGAGGGATTCCCTGGAAATCTGAAGGTGAAGGTCACGTACACGCTGACCGACAGCAACGAATTATTGATTGATTACGAGGCGACGACAGATAAGGCTACGCCGATCAATGTGAGCCAGCACAGTTACTTCAACCTGGCGGGCCAGGGGACTGGCGACATTCTGGATCATGAAGTCATGATCAATGCAGATCGCTTCACGCCGGTGGACAAGAATCTGATTCCTACTGGCGAGCTTCGCGCAGTGAAGGGGACGCCAATGGATTTCACGACGGCGACGAAGATCGGTGCGCGGATTGATGACAATTACGAGCAACTACAACTGGGGCACGGGTACGATCACAATTACGTGCTCAACCGGAAAGGCTCGGGGATGCAGTTGGCCGCGCGCGTGTATGAGCCGACTAGCGGGCGCGTGCTGGAGGTGTCCACCACGCAGCCGGCGGTGCAGTTTTATTCCGGGAACTTTTTAGATGGGACGGTTACCGGCAAAGAAGATCGCGTGTATAAGCGGCGGTACGGGTTTTGCCTCGAGACACAACATTTTCCGGATTCGCCGAATCATCCGAATTTTCCAAGCACGATCCTGAAACCCGGAGAGACGTTCCATCAAAAGACCTCGTTCAAGTTTTCGGCGAAGTAGCTGGTGCCGAGCAGCCATCCGGGAAAATGATTGTCAGTCGCCTCTTAATTGCTCTATCAAAACCTGTTCTACGCGGTTCTGATGGTCTGGCGTGAGTTTTTTTCCTGCCGCGGTCAGATAGAAGGTATCGATCGCCATCTGGCCCTCGGTGTCGATCAGTGCGATCTCGATGTTGCAGTCCTGATCTGACAGGCAGGAGGCGATGCGGTGCAAGAGGCGGGGCCGGTCTTGCGCGATCACTTGAACGATAGTGGTTGTGGCTGAGGACAAGTCGTCGAATTCGATCTTGGTGTCCACCTTGACTTTTGCAATTGTGCCTTTTTCCGAGCGCTGGCGGTCTCGCAACATTCTGTCCAGGTCCGCTTCGCCCAGTAAGACGCTGGCGACGCTGCGGCGGAAGCGATCCCATTCGGAGAGATTGAGTTCCAGGGTACGGAAGCGGTCGGTGAAATAGAGCGTGTCCACGACTATACCGGCCTGGTTCGAGAACGCGTTGGCCTTCACAATATTCATGCCCCAGGCAGCGAGCACGCCTGCCAGCTTGGCGAACAAGAACGGGCGATCGCCGGTCACTACCGTGAGTTCGTACCAGTGGCGGCCGCGCTTCAATTCGACCTGCACAGGGTCGGAACCCAGTTCTTCCGCCATTTGCAGGTGACGCATCACTTCTTCCGCGGTGTGCACCAGGAGATATCTTTGCGGAAATCCCTCGAGAAAGGCTTTGAATTTCGTACCGGTGACGGGTGCCAACGAACGAAGGCGAGCTAGCTTCTCGTCGTTGACGCCGATGTGAACGCGGTGATCAGCGCTGCGATTCAGGTAATTCTCAGCCGCGATATAGAGCTGCCAGATGTTTTCGGCCTTCCACGGAGTCAGGGCCTCAGGGTTGACCGCCTTGATGTCGGCGTAAGTCATCAAACAAAGCATCTTCAGACGCTCTGGAGTTCCCATCTTCTCGGCGAAGGCGGCGACGGTCGCAGGATCGAAGATGTCCCGGCGAAGCGATGCAGAGACCTCCAGGTGATTCGCAATCAGAAAAATAACCTCGGCTCGCTCCCGGGGATCCACATCGAGCCGATCCATCGCACGATTGGCAATTTCAACACTACCGTCCACGTGATTACCATTGGGGATGCCCTTCCCTGTGTCGTGCAGCAAAAGAGCTAAATACAATAGTTCGGCATCCTCCAGCTCGCTCAACAGCTCGGCGTAGCGTTTATCCCACTCGGATTTCGACTGCTTCAGACGATGCAGGCTCTCGATGGCAAGAAACGAGTGCTCGTCTACTGTGAAGCGGTGATAGAAATCGCGAATGACCAGCGAATCGATTAGCTTCAGCTCCGGCAGCAGCAGGGTGAGCAGGCGCAGTGACTGCATAGCACGCAGGGCGTCCGCGGCGTACGGCTGTAACAGAGTTTCCTGCAAGTAGAGCCACAACTCGGCGCCTCGGGGAGGAGTCGCGGCCAAGGCGGGCAGGGCCTGCTCAATGCGGTATTCCGTGGTCGCGCTTAGCTTCAGCCCGTGATGCGCCATAAAGTGAAAGAGGCGCAACAACACTTCCGGATCCTGCAAAGCAGAAGGCTGCTGCAAAAAGATCAGCCCATCGACCACGGAGAAATCAGCGGTGGTGAGCCGGGAGCGCCAGCTTTGCACTTGGCGGTAGACGGCCGACCAAGCTTCGGGAATCTCTTCCAGCAACTGGGTCACGGTGCGCTGCACCGCGCGCGCATGGCCGAAATAAATTCGCATCCAGTCCGCGGCCGTGAGTTCCTGGGCATCGGAAGCGCTGATTTTTCGCGCGGCGGCTTCGTCCTGGGCTTCCCAGCTCAGGGTGTTGTCATCGCGGCCATGCCGGAAATGCAGGAAGCACCGGGCAGACATCACAAAATCGAGAGCCGATTCCAGTTGCTTGCGGACGGGAGTGCGCAGCGAGCTGGCATCGGGCCACTCGTGCAGCTTGTCCATTGCCGAGATCAGAGCCAGCCAGCTGGCAACGTTGCAGTCTCGCAGCCCTCCCGGTGCTTCCTTGAGATTGGGCTCGAGATGGTACAGGGTCATGCCAAACTTGGCGTACCGCTCGCGCGTGACCTCGGCCAAACCTTGTAACAAGGCTTTGGATTCGCGCATGACCAGCTTGGGGATCACCTTGTCGTGCAAACGCCGGAACAGATCGCGATCGCCGAGAAGGTAGCGGCAGTCAAGCAGAGAGATCGTGAATTCGGTGTTGTTGGAATCGTAGCGGTCGCATTCGGCCAAGGTGCGCGAGGCAGGACTCAGCTTCAGCCGCAGATCCCAGAGCTCCTGCGAGAAGCGCCGGACCGGCCCTTTGAAAGCCTGCTCGGCGTCGCGGTCGGCAAAAAGGAAGAGCAGATCGATGTCGGAGTAAGGAAACAGCCAGCCGCGTCCGAAGCCGCCGGTTGCGAGGAGAGCAAAATTGGCGGGCTTAGCTTCGTCAGAAGAGACGATGTCATTCCAAAGGCGAGCAAGAATGTCTTCCACCAGGCGCGTGCGCTGCGCCACGCAGGCGCGACCGTCTCCGGTCGCTTCAAACTCCCGCTGGATGCGGGTCGACTCTTCGTTAATAGAATCGCGTAGTTCGCCGATCAATGAGGACGCTGCCATGATGAAAGTAGTTCCGGCCCGCAATTCTTCTACTCGGGGGAGAGCAGCCAAAAGGGCCGCAATTGCTTTCCGGTCGCGTCCCGGCAAAAAGCTGCGTCGACTTGGACGCAACGAGTTATCCCCTTACAACGCCCCTTCGCCGCGCTCGTCGTTGCGGATGCGAATCGCTTCGTCCACACGGTAGTGAAAAATCTTGCCATCGCCAATTTTTCCCGTGCGCGCGGCATTGACGATGGCCTGTTCGGCTTTGTCGACGAGCGCGTCGGGCAGGACCATCTCCAGCTTGGTCTTGGGAATCAAATCCACGCTATACTCACGGCCGCGATACACTTCCGTGTGACCCTTCTGGCGTCCGTGGCCGCGCACCTCGAGTACGGTCATGCCCTCGACGCCGATCTCCTGCAGGGCGGCTTTGACCGCTTCCAGCTTGGAGTTCTGAATGATCGCTTCGATCTTCGTCATGGTATTTGCAAATCCTTCTCGGCAATTTTCACGCCCCAGCTCGAATCGGCCGGTCCGGGTTGAGCAGCCGATGTTATGCAGGCGTCTCCCAATAGTATCCCTCTTCGCCGTGTTGCGAGAGATCCAGACCTTGCGCTTCCTCCTCCTCCGAAACTCGAAGGCCGATGGTCACGTCGACGATCTTGAGGATGATGAGAGTACCTACGATCGCAAGGACCCAGGAGATGACAACTCCTACCAACTGATTCAGCAGTTGATGAGCATTCCCTTCCAGCAGCCCTGATGGGAGGGGATTGCCTTGCGCATCTTTGAAAATTGGATTGACGGCAGCAACCGCGAAGACTCCGGTCAGGATTGCACCGAGGGTGCCGCCTGCGCCGTGGACACCGAAGGCATCCAGGGAGTCGTCATAGCCAAACTTGGCCTTCACTTTGGCGACCATCGCGTAGCAGAAAACTCCGGCGATCAATCCGATCAGCAAGGCGGGCATGGGCTTAACGAATCCTGATGCCGGAGTGATCGCAACCAGCCCAGCAACAGCGCCGGAAATGCCGCCGAGCACGCTGGGTTTACCATTGCGGATCCATTCGGCTCCGGCCCAGCCGATGGCAGCGGCTGCAGAAGCAAAGTGGGTTGCGACAAAAGCGCTCGTGGCCAAGCTTCCCGCCGCCAGGGCACTGCCTGCGTTGAATCCGAACCATCCCACCCAAAGCAGACAGGCGCCGATGAAGCTGAGGACCACGCTATGGGGAGGCATCGACACTTTGGGATAACCCACGCGTTTGCCGAGATAGAGGGCACAGACCAGCGCTGAGACGCCCGAGGTAATGTGCACTACCGTGCCTCCGGCGAAATCCAGAGTGGGGAATCTTCCCCCCAGAGCAGCGTTCAACAATCCGCCCTTGCCCCACACCATATGAGCCATAGGGTCATAGACGATGATCGACCATAAGATGGTGAACGCTACCATGGCGCTGAATTTCATGCGCTCGGCAAATGCGCCCGCGATCAGGCCCGGGGTGATGATGGCAAACATCAATTGATAGACCATGAAGGTCTGGGCGGGTATGGTCGCCGCGTAGTCGGCGTCCGGCGCAGCACCAACCCCATTGAGAAATAAGTTCTGAAACCCGCCGATGAAGGTGTTTCCCGGACCAAACGACAAGCTGTAGCTGAACAGTCCCCAAAGAACGGTGATGATAGCCATGAGCGCAAAGCTCTGCATCATGGTGCCGAGGACGTTCTTTTTGCGGACCAGTCCGCAGTAAAACAGAGCGAGACCAGGGCCGGTCATCATGAGCACCAAAGCGGCGCTGGTGAGCATCCAGGCATTGTCAGCCGAACTCTTGGCTTCGGCGGTCTGCTGTTCGAGCTTGGACAGGCGCGCGGCAGTATCGGTGGACGGACTAGCCGCGGGGACTGCCGTCTGAGCACATAGGAATTGCGCCAGAAACAGGACCAATATGGCTGTCAGCGGAAGAGTTAACAGCCTTTTGCGATTATGCACTGAGCCATGACTCCAGGTGCGGAATTCGGTGTTTCGAGACGCCTCACTGTAACGTCCGGCACCGCTGGGCGGAAATCGAAACTATTTATGCGTCCTATCAGGTTTTGTTATTGAAGATGAATAGAATTTGAACGGCAGCAATTGGATTGGGCTAGGGCTGTGCTGCCGCAGATTTGCCGAACAACAGCGCGATAATAATTGTCGTGAGCTAGGTCACGGTGTCTACGGGGTTTCCCGTATGGCAGAATACCGTGAACGCACCAGATACTTAGGGGAACAACCTAATCCCAGCACACTGCGGAGTGTGCCTGGCCTGTGGAGAGTAGACATCGTGCCCTCAGAAAAACGCAAAGCCAGTACTACCCTGCCCGGAAAAGTAGAGAAAATTATTCCTCCTCATCCGTTCAGTGCCGAACCGGAGAAAGCCCAGATCGCGGTGGAGGGGGCGGACCACCTGTATCGCGAGATACGCGTTCCAAATGTACTGGAGGATGAGAGAGGGCAAAAGGTGAAGCTCAAAGAAGGAGCCGACGTCGACGTCAAGATCGAGGCCGACCCGGTCGTGACCACCAGCGGCAACGGCAGACAAGATTCCAACAAATCGCCGACCCCGATGTGAAAGCCCGTCTGGCTGCGATTGCCTTCGAACTCTGCCCGCTTCAGGGATGATTGCTGTAGACGTACTTACCCGAAATCCCGTCGACAACCATGTGGTTGGGCAGCATTGCGTCAACCCTCGATTTCAAGTGGGCAGGTACAAAGATGAAAATCCGCACAGACCCATTCCAATTGCGAACCAAGTCTGAATCACTGAGATAGATGGGAGGAGCATCCGCAAACGTGGATCCGAACCACATGGAAGTAGTGCGGCCTTCAACCAAGTCTATGGGGCGCTGCAAGTAAAACAATAACGAAGAGCCGAAGGCTTGATCGCCATAGATCATCACTCGGTCCTGGGGACTCGCCTGTGCAGCAATTTTCTGAGCCAGTCCTTTGGAAGACAGATATGGTCCGAAGCGCCCGAGTGCGATATGCGCGGCTACGAGAAACATAGCCATGCCCAGGCCTAAAGCCCAAGTCGCGACGTAATGCCTGCGACGAACCCGCAAGATAAAGGACATCGGCGGCGCGATCAGTAAGGCAAAGGCCGCCAGTGCCGCCGGCAGCCGCAGGGCGGCAAACGACGCGTAGCTGAGATCGAGCATGTGCGAGGTCGAGAGTGTGTCCGTCTGCATATCGTGCTGAACAAGGACATTGCCAATGTCGGGTTCAAAGGGCAGGTGCCGCGATCGCCAGAGCAGCATTAGCAAGGTAGCTCCTGCAGCGAGTCCAACAATCGCCAGAGCACCTGCCGAAATCCGGAGCCAGCCTTTACGCACATCAGCGCAATCGCTCCGCTCACACTGCGCGATGCCATCCGCCACCAACATGAGTATCGGGAAGTAGGCGGGAAACGTGTAGTACTCCTGATTGGTGGAGATGGCAAAGACAACGAGCACCAGTCCGGCGAGGATCCAAAACAAAATTCGAGTGCGATCCTGAAAATTCGCCTTATCTCTGCGAAAATCGAGGGCGGCACGAATAGCTGCTGGAAGATAAAGGCTCCAGGGAAAGAGCCAGACCAGATGGAGCGACCAGTACAAAGCCCAAGGGAGTTTGTTGTAATCCCGGGGGTAGCGCTTCCCGACAAATCGCAGAAAGTGTTCGTTGACGAAATAGAACCAGAAAAACCCATGGCCGTTCTGACCGTTTGTGTTGCGGAGTCCGGCGATGATGTGCCAGGGTGCCGCAATCGCAAGGAATAAGAGCAGTCCGGAAAGCAGGCGGAACTCGCGCCATCGGCGCCATTCGCCAGTAATGAGCAGATATATAAAAACTGTTCCTGCAGGAAAGATCAGAGCAATCAATCCCTTGGTCAAAACTCCTAATGCGAGGCACGTGTAACCGGAATACCATTTCCAGGTAGAAGGAGAATCCTCGAGCCCGGACAAAAACAAGTAGAGCGAGGCTGCAATGAGGAGGCTCAATAGCACGTCTGGAATCAGGATCCGCGTAAACAGGAACACGCCCGCGGCGGTGTACACGAAGAGTCCTGCATAAAATCCAGCCCTCTCGCCAAAAGCGCGCCTGCCCCAAACTACTGCCAGGATCCCCAGAAACATCACCGAAAGCGCCATGGGCAAGCGCGTGGCGAACTCATTGACTCCGAACAGATGATAGCTGCCAGCAACCAACCAGTAAGGGAGAGGAGCTTTCTCCAAATAGCGCACGCCATTTACGTGCAGAGTTATATAGTCACCAGTGACATACATCTCGCGTGCTGCTTCTGCGTGCGTGCTATCGGCATCATCGAGCAGCGGAGGTGAAAAAAGACTGCCGAAAAATACAGCTGCGAAGACAACGGCCAGCGCCCAATAGGACGACAGCCGCAGCCGCTGCGGCACTCCAATTTGCTGTTCAGGAATGCACGGTGTAGAAATCGCGCTCAATGCGATTGATCCCACTCAAGTGTTACAGAGGAGGGCCTGCGCTCGCAACCCGCTTTAGGCTGCAGGCACGACGGGAATTAGCGCCAATTTGGCTTGGGAGCGGGGGTCCACTCGGCGCCCATATTGTCGTCGGTGATGATGTGACGCGCACCCAGCCTGGCCGCGAGCACATCGCCGGCTTCGATGCCGAGTACCCTGGGCGGCTCATTCAGGCTGTCGGCAAAGGCATTGTATGCCGCGAGCACGAGTTGGCCGCGCTGAGTATCAGTCCTGAACATCTTCTTCCCATCGATTTCGTACTGGTTCAGTACGGAAAACCAGTGGTTCTTGTCTAAAACGATAGGGTCATCGCTAACCATGAGGAAGGTGATGACCCGCAGCCCGTACTTAAACTCGTGCAGCCCAGTAATGAAGACATCGGGGGACTCAGTCGCGTTGTAGTAATAGATACCCCCCCGAGGCAGATGCTGCTTGATGATCTGCAGGAACTCGGTCGAGAGTACCTGCGAGCTGTGGTCCCTCCAGTGGAATGAGGTATTGGCGACGATGGCGTCGTATTTCTCCTCAGGATGCGCCAGCAACCATCTGCGGCCGTCGTCGATGTAGATGTGAACTTTGGGGTTGCGCAGTAACGAACTGGTCTCGGGATAGCGCGCGATCAATGCGAGGTATGCCGGATTGATTTCGACAATATCCAGCGTCTCAACATCGGGGTTGTTGGCAACGACCTGAGCCCACGAACCGGAAGCCAAGCCCACCATAAAACATCGCCGCGGGTGTGGGTGGAACAGGCTGAGCACATAGGCGCGAATGACGAAGTTCTTGTCATTGGCAGGATCGATATTGAAGTGTCCGTCGTACACTCCTCCCCCAAACACTGCGTCGTCATCAGTGACCGCAACGATGCCGTTGCGATTCTCGACGATGTGCTTCATGTAACCTACTTCGGCAGATTTGGGACCGAAAATCATAACCCCATAAAGATTGCGATATGTGGGGGACGCGAGGCCGATGGCGACAATGGATAGCACAGTCAGTGCCCACCCCGTTTTCCCGGGAATCTGAAAACGTCCTTGCCGTAATGAGAGCACCAGGAAACCGGTCAGCACGGTGGCAACCGCAAGCTGGATGGAGATCGCCTTCGTGCCGAAATGATCCATGAGTACGAATCCAATGACGAGGCTGCCGAGCGTTGATCCGAGGATGTTCGAGAGATAAATCAGGCTGACGTTGCGCCCGGCAGAGTCGCTGGCGGCAATCGAGGATTGGCACAACAAGGGCAGAACCGATCCAAGCAAAGCGGCGGCAATGAAAAATGCGGGGGCACTCGCCAGAATGGGAAGGTTGCGCCAGGATAAAGAGGCTAGCAGGGGCGGCAAGTAGATGGAAATGGCGCCTGCCAGCAGCATCGCAACGCCTGCCAAGGTGACTGGATTGATCCCACGCTTTCGAATCAGGGTCTCACTTAAGAACGATCCAGCAGCGATCCCGGCAAGGTAAGTGGAGAGTAGGAAAGCGAAAGCGGGAGCGCGATCGAAAGTTGCGAGTGCAAAGATTCGGAACCACGCAATCTCGAAGCCCAGCGCCAAAAATCCTGCGAGACCGGCAATCAGCGCCGCGGTTCCCAGGCCCAAGACGCCCTCAGCAGTTGCTTGCGGGGCCATGGATTCGGCCTTGTTAGGGTCAGACTGGTTCCGCTGACCGCGGCCATAGAGAAAAGCAGTGGCACCGACCAGCGTATTAACACATACCGCCAGAGTTACGGATCCGGACTGACCGAAGTTTCGCAGCAACATCTGTGCGCATACGAAGCAGGCCACGGCCGATCCCAGGGTATTAACGAAATACAGAGTTGCTACTGAATATCCAACATTGCGCGAAGTGCGCACCAGTTGCTCGACCAGCAAGGGCAACGTTGCACCCATGAGCATTGTGGGAACAACCAGCAGCAGAAAACTGAAGAGGATGGTATATCCGAGGCTGCTGCCGGCCGTGAACCCAGCCGCCCAATGAAACAGCCGTAATGAGATCAATCCAAAACCGGCCACCAGCAGTTCGCAGATGCCGAAAATCAAAATCCCACGGTCGGGAAATTTTTCTGAGAGCCTTCCGCCAAGCAAGCTTCCACTGCCAAGTCCCAGCATGAAAGCGCTGACGACTACGGCAACGGATTGCACGTTCACGCCATAGATAGCAAAGAGAGAGCGCTGCCACACGATCTGGTAAATCAGTGCGGGAAAGCCAGAACAAAAGAAAAGTGCTGCTACCAGAGCAGATTGCCCTCGATTGGCTTTCGTACGGCCGCCGAAAAGAACAATCAGCAGCAACACAAGGTCAAAGCCCAACACGGCCGCTACTGGTGCGCCTTCCATGCCACCTCAAATGGGGGTGATTTCACGGGTACCAGCGTTTATATCGCAACTGCCGCATTTGCGACAGTAACGAAGGACGTTCGCCCAATTGTGCACCTAGGTCGGAGCAGGATTGCCCATTTGTTTTTGCAGGGCGATTTGGACGGGAAGGCAGTGTTAGCCGGCGCTTTCGGTGAGCATCGAACGTTTCTGGCTCAAGCGGCGGAATTCGGCGCAAACGGTTTCAACATCGGTGAACAGGGCGTCGCCCATGAATTTGAGACTCTCGAGAGAACGTTGGGCGGCATCGCGGTGACCAAAGCCGCAGGCATCCTCAATGACGATGGGGATGTACCCGAGATCGCCACCTTGGCGCACGGTGGGATCAATGCCGATCTCCATTGCAATACCAACAATCGCGAATGCTTCAATGCGGCAATCGCGCAGCGCGATATTCAGGGGAGTACCTTCGAATGCGGACATGGTGATCTTGTCAAAGATGGCTTCGCCAGGAAGGGGATTCAACTCGGGGACGATCGGAAAGCCGGGGGAGTTCGGCAGGAACCAGGGCTTGACGTCCTCCGCTGACTGCACGCGCTGCCATCCCATTGCCATCCGCAACTGGAAGACACCCATCCATTCCCGCGGGAGCGACATGTGGCGAGTGAAGCAGACGCGAATTCCTGCTGCACGAGCGGCCTCGAGCACATGCAGCACCTTGGCGGTGATCTGCGCTCCGTCTGGGATCTGCTTCACAATTCCCACTTGCATGTCGTAGATGACCAATGCGAGGCGTGGTGGATCACAGAGATCTTTGAGGGTTTGCGGAATATCGAGTCCGAATGCCCGCTGCATAGTGGAGTTCACCTCGCGGTTGTTGTCGCACTATTCTACTGAAAGCGAGCGGGGGATTGATCAATCCGCGCGAAACGCGGTCTGGGAGGGCTGGTGGTCGATGTAGCGGTAGAAGCGGGCGGGGCCTCGGCGCTTCCAGTATCGGGCATCATACTGGTCCGTTCCGGGACCATGGCTTAAGGCACTGAAAAATGTGCGGTGCGCCGGACTCACGACAATGCCCACGTGTCCCGGCCAGACCACCAGATCTCCGGGTTGCGGATGCTTCACCCGGAGAAAATCGGGAGTTCCACGATATAGATCCGAGGAATCGGCATAGGGATAGGAAAACCCAGCGCGTTGGTAGATCGTGTGCACCAGGTGGGAACAGTCATTCCCGGACCCGCGCCGCAAATGGGAATCGCGCGCGACCGAAACGATGGACAGGCCATCTTGTTTCGTCAATGCGGCAGGCCGCGGCAACTTCGCGTGAGACGCGGCGGGTGCGCGCGCAGGCTGATGTACTTGCGCCCAGGAGCATGTCACAGCGCAGAAAACCATGGTGACGACGGATTTGAAGGAGACTGCAATAGTCCTTCTATTGTGATGGGGCTGGGAGAGGGCAGACATATTACGCCGGTACTAGGACGTCTGCCGGATAGAAAGCGTTGCCGGCTGGCTTGCTACCTGGAACAGGCGGTACGCAGTGCATGGTCCTATAATCCGTGTGTCCGGAAGTCGCCGGCGGGCCGGTAGCCTTTGTTCCGCTATCTTGGAGAGCACGAAAAGAATTCAAAACCCACCCTGTCCCGCTAGAGACTTCGGACAAGGGTAGGGCACGCCGTTTTCAATTGGAGTGACCACATGAATGCCTGGAGCCGACGACAATTTCTTGAAAGTTCTGCAGCGCTTGTTACTTCGGCAGCTGCGGCTCCGACGCTCTCTGCCAAGGGCGCCGACGATTTGGGAGCATTTACGGTGCAGCAAATCAAGAGGCGCCGCCAGTTATGGGGACTGTTGGGGGATTTGCGGTGGATGCATCGGCCGGGGCCGCCGCGCGTTGTCAGCAAGGAAGAGCGCGAGGGCTACACGCTGGAGCGGCTCGTGCTGGATTTGAATGGGATCGAGCCTGTGCCGGCTTTATTGCTCGTTCCACACAAGCGCGCTCCGAAAGCCCCGGGACTGCTCTACATCCATTGGCACGGCGGGATGTATGACCTGGGGAAAGAGCAGTTGCTGAAGGGTGTGGATGCACAGCCCGCTTATGCCCCGGTGTGCGCGGAGAAGGGATTGGTCACGCTGGCAATCGATAGCTGGTGTTTCGGCGAGCGAAAGCAGGTGGCGAACGGCGGCGAGGGTGAGCAGGACGCGTTCAAGCTGATGTTGTGGCGCGGGCAAGTGCTGTACGGGATGATGATGTTCGATGAATTCCGGGCGATGGATTACCTGGCGAGCCGACCTGAGGTGGATGGGAACCGGCTGGGGGCGCTGGGAATGTCGATGGGATCAACGAAGGCGTGGTGGCTCGCTGCGCTTGATCCGCGCGTTAAAGTTTGCATGGACGTGTGCTGCCTGACAGATTACCAAGAGTTGATCCGGACGAATGGATTGAAGGAGCACGGGATCTATTACTACGTGCCATCATTGCTGAAACATTTTCAAACGGCAGATATCAACGAACTGATTGTGCCCCGGGCGAGGTTGAGTGTGAATGGACGGCAGGATGCGCTCACGCCTGCAGCGGGAGTCGAAAAAGTTCGGGACAGGCTTCTACCGCTGTACCGCAAGTATGGCAAGGAGTCCGATTGCCGGATTGAGTTGTTCGATTGCGCACATGTGGAGCTGCCGGAAATGCGAAAACTGATCCTGGAATGGATGGATAAGTTCCTGGTGGGAGCAGCCGGCTAACGTGGGCCGCCGACAACTCGGCACTGAGTAAAGAGGCACGTGACCGATACGAGGGAGCTAATCGAGCAACCTTCTCTTGAATCTTTTCGCATGGAAAACTATCAGCACTAAAACACTCTCTGTCAGATTCCGCGTTGTCTGCGCCGCGCTGTCGTCCTGAGCGAAGCCAAGGATCTATGGACTCTGCTCGCGGCAAGAACATGCATAGACCCTTCGCTTCGCTCAGGATGACAACGCAGTTAGCATGTTGCCGCTGATCGATGACCTCCTGGTGCCGGGTTCTAGCACTTAAGTTGCATCGTTCAAGACAGAAATTCCTTGCCGCGCTCGCCGGAGCGCCGTACACTTGCGCGAACTTCCAATAAACATCCGCGTTTCTGTCCCAGACTAGCCAGATTTGTCCACCAGTAGGCGCGGTTTTTAAAACTAGGGGATATATGCGAACACCACTGGTTCGTCTAGTCACAATTGTGTCGATTGTGCTGATTTTTACTTGCCTTGGGGCTCTGGCTGCATCAGGGCCGCAAACGGCGTGGAACGTATTCACATTGCCAAACCCGCAGATCACGCCAGCCTGGCGCGCGTACGCACCGAGCGCGTGTCAATCCAGTCCTGAGGCTTGTGCCCAGGACAACCGCTTCTGGGAGCAGTGGGATTTCAGCAACTTCCAGAGCGCTATCGACTCAACTTTTGCCGCAGTGAAAGGGGAGGGCAAATACCAGGGAATTATGATGATTCTTCCCCTTGGGGACAGCTCCAGTTACTGGAAAAATATTCGCCTCATGTATAACTCGGCGGCCAGTCATGGAGTTCAGCTGGAGGCCGTTGTCTTTCCGAAGTGGAAGTACGGTGGGGAATATTGCTATTTGTACAGGAGCAAAGCGCCAGCGGGTTGTCAGACGCTGACTGGAACGACCACGGCGGTGGCTTACCAGAAAATATGGAACGTGATCAACTTTATGCAGACACTGAGCGGATCTTGTACCCCGGGTACTTACCACCGGCCAGTCGCGGTGTGGTATGGCTGGGGCGATTTTTCGCCGGGTTACGCGGCTCTGAAGAGTTTCTGGGAAGGTTTGCCCCGGAGCGTTACGGGTAACGGGTGCAACCTGCAAGCAGCGTACATCACGTGGTTGGATACTCCTTTCTCTGGCAACGCAGACGTGCAACAGTTGCAGAAATACGTTATCAACCAGTTGAAACGTCCCTACTGGGTCAACACTGAGCTGTATAGTACGACACAGATTCAGCAGTACTATTCCAGATACGCTCCGTATCAAACCGTCATTACGGGCTATTGGGGCGCAAACGACAGTGCGAGTTGGGGGCAGGGCATGTGCGGCAAGTGGAACACCGCCGCGCACCCGACCCGGCTGGGGTCGTGGACGTTCTATGACATGGATCTGACAGGCTCAGAACTCTATCGCGCATACATCAACGGGGGAATGGCGAATATCGGATCGATCTGCACGTACTGACGGTACGGGCACGTGTGCTTGAAAGCGAAACGTCAAAGTCCCACCCTCTCGCACACGGCGCGAGAAGGGTGGGGCAACCCTGGGGCTCGGGTGCTCAGCGCTCGGTTGCAGGAGGCAAGCCAATTGCCGGGATGGCTTTTTCCTGGGCAAGCTTGTTGTACGCGGCCAGATCGGTTTTAACGATCTCCTTCCATTTGGCGAGTTGCTCGTCGGCCTGCTTGCTGAGTTCGTCGTACATTTCATAATCCTGCCTCGTGGGAGGGGCGTCCGCACTTGACACTACGCCCCCTAGCGCGACCAGCAAGTTGTTGAGGCGGATGGGGTAGTTGAGCACGTCTTGACCACTCTTGGACTTTGTCTGGATCAGTGCCTCCTCGACTGTGGTCATCTTTTTGTCCAGGTCTTTGCCAGCATCGGCGAGCGCTTTGGCGTTCGGGTCTTTTCCTTCTTTGAGGCGTTTATTGAGTGCGGTCATCTGCAGCCGGATGTCGCGCATCTGGCGCACGGCATCGTGCACCTCAGTTACCTTGCCTAGAATCTGCTGCATGAGTTCGAACTGTTTCTTCAGATCTTCGGCACCTATTTTCAGTCGCGGGTCGGGAACGACTTTGAAGGGCTGGGTTTGTGATTTACCGTCCACTGTGAGACGCACCTGATAGTCCCCCGGGAGAGCGAGTGGGCCATCAGTGGAGCCTCCCCAGAGCGGCGAGTTGGGAATCCGTGGCGCGCCTTCGTAGCGCAGATCCCACACAAAGCGGTTGATTCCAGCTTCGGTTGGAATTTCTTCGGGTTTTCGGCTACCGAATCCCTCGTCGGCTTCGGGTGTGGGCGGATTCTTAGCTGGATAGGTTCGGATTATTTTACCGGAGGCGTCGAGGACTTCTATTTTGACTCGCGATTCGGGCTTTTGTTCGTCCGATGCGTTCGAATCCGACGAAACCGGAGCGCGGACGGGGGCGTCCGCGGTTACAGGGTCCTCTTTTTTCGTGTCGTCTTTCTTTTCTTCCAGTTTCTTTTCTTCTGGCTTTTTTATTCCCGTTTTCAGGTAGTAATAAATCGTTGCGCCAGCTGGAGGATTTTGGCCAGCGGCGCCACTTGGGCCGAAAAACGATCCTGAGAATGTGGAGTGGTTCGCTTCGGCTGGGGTGAACAGGTGCACGTCATTCGTTTTGATTCCTTCATTCCACTGGCGTACGGGCGAGAGGTCGTCTAAGACCCAGAAGGAGCGGCCGTGCGTGGCAACGGCAAGGTCATCTCCCTTCACGATGAGATCGTTAACGGGCGCCATGGGCAGATTGAGTTGGAGCGGCTGCCAATTTTGCCCATCGTCGAAGCTGACGTAGACACCGCGTTCGGTGCCGGCATAGAGCAGGCCTTTGCGCTTGGGATCGATGCGCACCGCGTGCACGTAGTCACCTTTCGGAATGCCGTTCACCAAAATCGTCCAAGATTTTCCGAAATCTGCGGTCTTGAAGATGTAAGGCGTGAAGTCGTCCATCTTGTGACGCTCGACCGCAACGTAGGCGGTGCCTGCGTCTGTGGACGAAGCTTCGATCATGCTGACGGTGCCCCATTCGGGCATGGACTTGGGCGTGACGTCGTCCCAGTTCTGTCCGCCGTTTTTGGTGATGTGGATCAAACCATCGTCACTACCAGCCCAGATCAGGTCTTTCTGGGCGGGGCTCTCGACTACTGAGAAGATAGTGTCGTAGACCTCGACCCCGGTATTGTCTTTTGTGATCGGGCCGCCCGAGGCTTGCTGCTTCGACTTGTCATTACGCGTGAGGTCTGGGGAAATAATGGTCCAGCTCATGCCCTGGTCGGTCGTTTTGAAGAGGACTTCCCCCGCGTAATAGAGGGTGTGCGGATCATGGGGGGAAAAGACGATAGGCTCGGTCCACTGGAACCGGTGTTTCAGGTCCGCCATGCCCCAGCCGATTGGGTTGCGCGGCCAGGGATTGATGGCCTGCGTTTGCTCCGTGTGGTGGTCGTAGCGTGTGATGTCGCCTCCATAGGAACCGGCGTAAACAATTTCGGGATCGGTAGGATCAGCAGCGACGTAGCCGCTTTCGCCTCCGCCAACGTCGTGAAAGTCGCTTTGATCGATTCCTCCGCTAGCACTGGCGCTGGCGATTGCGACCGTAGAGTTATCCTGCTGTGCGCCGTATAGCCAGTACGGGAAGCGATTGTCAGCTGAGATGTGGTAGAACTGCGCCGTCGGCTGGTTGTAAAGGGTGGTCCAACTGCCCCCGCCATCGGTGGAGATGGTTGCGCCGCCGTCATTGCCGTTGATCAGGCGCTTGGGATTGTTGGGGTCGATCCAGAAGCCGTGATTGTCACCGTGGGGCGTGCGGATCGGCGTGAATGTCTTCCCGCCGTCAATTGAACGATAGGTTCCGGTGTTCAAGATATAGACGACGTCAGGATTTTTGGGATCGGCGAAGACGTGGGTATAGTACCAGGCGCGCTGGCGGTAACGGCGGTCGTCATTGACGAGTTCCCATTTCTCGCCGGCGTCGTCGGAGCGGAACAGGCCGCCCTTTTCGGCTTCGATCAACGCGTAGACGCGATTCGGGTTCGGAGTGGTGGCGACGCCGATGCGTCCGATAGTACCTTCTGGCAAGCCTTTGCCGCTGAGTTTGGTCCAACTGTCGCCGCCGTCAGCAGAGCGATACAGCCCGCTGCCGGGTCCGCCGGATTCCATCGTCCACGGCTTCCGGGCTGCCTGCCACATTCCGGCGAAGAGAATATTGGGATTCGTCTGGTCGAATTGGATGTCGATGGCACCCGTTTTGTCGTCGACATAGAGGACGCGCTGCCAGGTCTTACCTCCATCGCGCGAGCGGAAGACGCCGCGGGTGGTGTTCGGCCCGAAGGGATGTCCCAGGGCGGCAACATAGACCGTGTTGGCATCTTTGGGGTGAACGATCATGCGACCGATCGAATACGTGTCACGCAGACCGGAGTACTTCCAGGTTTTTCCGGCGTCGGTGGATCTGTAGACACCATTGCCCATAACGATGTTGCCGCGGATGCAGGCTTCGCCTGTGCCGACGTAGATCACATTGGGATCAGAGGGTGCGATGGCAATTGCGCCGACTGAGGCTGAAGCTTCGGAAAACTTCTCCCAGAGCGGGTGCCAGTTGAGTCCGCCGTCAGTGGTCTTCCACATGCCTCCGGCGACCGCGCCGAAATAATAAGTATTGTCCTGACCAGGGACGCCGGCGACTGCGAGAACGCGTCCGCCGCGGAACGGGCCCACCAGACGGTACTTCATTCCTTCGAATGGCGACTTCGCGACGTCCGGTTTCGGCGGGGGGACGAGGCCAGCTTCGGGAGGGAATTTTTCTTCTGCCGGTTCCCCGGTGGGAGTAGTGGGAGCATTCGGTTCGGAAGGCTTGTTGGGCTGTCGCTTCTGCGCGGCTGCGCTAATGGCGAGTAACAGAAAAAGGACCAGAAGAATCCGGGTTTGGTTCATGCAGGGGAATCCTCCACCGGGATAACGTGTTGTTTTTTCCGGGAGACATTTGTACTGGATTTTGCTCGGGGCCCCGAGAGGCTTTACATAACTTTACCGTTCGGATGTTGCTTAGTTACCTCGAGTAGCTCCGAAGCATTTTGCTCGCTGACAGGGGAAGCCTGTGCTCCGCCTAGGCGTCCAGTCGGCTACCTAATCGGGGGGGTTACGCTTTCGATCCCAGATCGTCGCCATCGGAGGCGCATGTGAGCTATGGCCTACTATGGCGCGAACAGGGTCCGAGCTGTCTGTGCAGTCCGTCCCTCACCTTAGAGTCTCGTAAGTCGATTGGATTTTGTTCGCTGTTACAGGTGGGCGACAAACAATTTTGCCAGCACCAGCAACCATCCGAGAATCGCGACGATGCCGTTGATCCGGATGGCGCGGTGCGACGGGGGCCACGGAAACATCAGAACGCCATACAAGGGCATGAGTTTCTCGGGCCAGATCATGCCCGCCAAGCCGAAAACAAGGTTCGCCTGAACGATAAGACAAAAAATCAGATTAAAGTCCAACTTGTCCATAAGGTGTTTCCGGGGGGATTCTCAAATTTTAGTACATTGTGAACCCGAATTTAAACGGAAAAGCAGCATTTCTGGCTCAAAAGTTCGAAAATGGGAACTTAAAGCGGGGGAGTCTCTCGCCACTCGCTAACGCACCGATAGGTCGAATCCCCACCCTTCTGCGGAAGACGCGGAAAGGGTGGGTCACCCTTAGGGCCTAGTGCCTCAGTTCCAAGGCTTGCGCGAGCTCGAATGTCACAGCTGACTCTGCGGGCAGGACGATGTCCTTGTTGCCGGTCAGGGCTGATCCACCGGCGCCTGCACCAGCACCCGCGGCTAACCCGATGGCCGCCCCTTTGCCTCCCCCTACGAGGCCGCCGATGATTCCACCAAGAGCAGCGCCTCCACCGGTCGCAACAGCAGTCCGCTTGCCTTTGCCCTTCTGACTGAAAGTCTTGGCTTCGGTCTGAACCTGCAGTTCGGAACCGTGAACGGTGATCGAATCGAGACGGACACTCAGTACAGCGCCACCCGCGAACTTGCCCAGAGCCTTAGCGTCGGTGACGGTGCCGCTTACGTTGGCCCCTTGTGGGATGGCGACGGTATTGCCCACCATGACGTCTTTCGCGACGCTGCCATTAAAGCTTTGACCGGATTGACTCAACTTGGAGCCGAGCGCCGATCCCAAACTCACGGTGACGGCTGTGCCGGCGGGAATTGTCAGGCTTTCCCTGCGAGCTTCTTTTTTGCGTTCTTTGCGAGGTTTGGCTTCGCGGCTGCCGGATTCATTGTCGGGGGATGCTGCAGTGTTCTGGTCAGCAGAGGTCTGATCGGTGCTGTTGTCGGCCGCTGGTTGCTTGCTGCAGCCAAGTGCAAATGCGAGGTAGAGACTGAGAGTGAACAGAATTAGACGCGAGCGCATAAGAGCCTCCGTATCTTCCTTCAATTTCGGTGTGCCCTAACTTTAAAGGAATTGGGACGGCGGGGCAATAAATGAGAAGGCCATGCGCGAATCAAAAGTGTATAAGACTGTCGTGCATGGGACTAATGAGTAAAAGAACAGGGCATCACATACCGATGAGTCGGCATGGCAACTTCGATCGCGGCCGCGGAGCAGTTTTCCCACGAATCAGTGATTGTCGAAGGTCCACTTAGTTGCATTAGTGGGAAACTCCTTTTCGGTCCAGGCCAGCACGACACGCGGGGCAACACGGTAGATAATGGTCTCGGGCACCATCATCAGAGGCATTTTGTATTTGGCGCGCGATTCGATGTCAAGTCTTCGGACTGTGTCTTTGTCCGCGAGATTCAATTCGACAGCCTGGCCTTCGAGAATAACCACGTCATCGGCTGACTCCAAATGCACGGATAGCGAGCAATTGCGAGCGAGATTGCGAGCCTTGCGACTAGACCGAGCGGTGCCGAAATAGAGCATGCCATTCAGCCAGAAGCCCCATACCGGAATGGAATGGGGACGGCCGTCGGGACGCACCGTGCAGATCCAGTAATTCCGCGACTTGGACAGGCGATCTTCGGCGTAGCTCAACGGTAGAAACTTGTGTGGAGTCTTCATGCCATAAAGAGGCGGAACGTCGGGGAGTCCGACTTGGACTCCATCGGGAGCGGTGCTCCGATGGGATGTCTTCCTGGATACCGCTTTGGGCATGGCGTCCTCCGCCAGGCGAGTGCAAACACTATCTCCCAAAATAAACGAGAAGTGGGGTCAGCCTTTTTTGTTCTCTTGAGTGAGATACTTTAGCGCGTCGGGTTCAGACCGGGCAAGCTGGTTTGCGCTACTTCTTCCGGTTCGTTAGACGTTTGTTCCGCGAGGGGTTCGGGCTCTTCGACCGGCGCACTCTTTTTTGGAGCTAAGAATTTTTCTGTGTTCAGCAGAGGGCGTCCGAGTGAGGGGTTGTAACTGGTCCAGGCGCTTTCGAGAGTTGCGTCGCGTTCGAACTGGGCGCGCATGGCTTCCATCTTCGAATCGAGGTCGTCAAGGTAGTGCAGCATGACTGCTTCGGGGAACATGGGGAGCTTGGGCGAGCCGAACTCGTACTCGCCATGATGGCTGATGATCATGTGCTCGACCATGGTTTTGAGTTCGTCGGGAAAGCCCGGCAGCGCTGCCAGTTTGGACTGAAGCATCTCCAGTTCGATGATCATGTGACCCAGCAACTGGCCCTTGGTAGAGTAAGTGAATGAGCGGTTGTAGGTGAGTTCGTGGATTTTGCCAATATCGTGAAAGAAGGCCCCGGTGAGGAGAAGATCTCGATTGACTTGCGGATAATTGCGGCAGAGTAGATCGCAGGAGCGGAACAATGAAACCACGTGATCGAGGAGACCGCCGATGTAGGCATGGTGCAGTGTCTTGGCCGCTGGAGCATTACGATAGGCGGAAGCAATCTCGGGATCGGCCATGAAAGCCTGCACGAGAGCCTTGAGATAAGGGTTTTCAAATCCGGCGACGAAATTCGTCAGAGTCTGCCAGAGCTCGTCAATGTCCTTTGTGGTTTTAGGAAGGTAATCGGAGAAATCGATTTCCGTTTCACCCAGCTTGCGAAGCTTGTGGATGGTGAGTTGGAACCGTTGCTTGTACTTGTTGATTAGTCCTTTGATCTTCAGGAAGTCGTCTTGCTCAAAGGCTTCGAGGACCTCCTCGACGTTGTCCCACATTTTCGCTTCGAGTTGGCCGCTGCGGTCTCCCAGAGTCAGAGCGAGGTAAGGTTCGCCGGTCTTCTTGGGCTTGATCTGCTTGGCCACAACCACAAAAGTGGAAGTGATGACCTTGTTCTCTTGCCGGATGCAGTCGCAGATGTAGAAGTCTTTCATTCGATCTGGGAAGTATAAAGCAACAGGGCACGGGAATCCGAATGGATTGCGGGCTCACATGGGCTGAAGCCCGCATCACGCTCGCACTTAACAACCCAAGGGGCTCTTCTTCCCGCCGCCATTCCCAGCGTCGCAACGAGGCCGTGGGTTCTTCAGATGGGTCAGTCGCCTGTGGCTTGCGATTTCGTTTTCGGACAGATCAGAGAACGCCTAGCTTCTTGTGCCTTTTTTTGTCTAGCTTTTTGGCGTCAGCTTCTTTGGCAGATGTGGTCTCAATGGGAACCGTCTGATTCGGGCTGGCGCCGCTATCGACATAGCCGGTCGCGAGCTTGATGTACGCGTCCTCACGAAGCTTGGTGAGATAGGCGCGCAGTGCGGGTTGCAGCTTCTGGTAGTAGAGGGCGTCCTGGATCTTCGGCAAAGCGTCCTTCAGAGTTGGAATGCCGGCCTGCTGATGGTCCAGAACCTTGAGAAACACATACCCCTGCTTGGTGTGGATGACATTGGTTACTTCGCCGGGCTTCAGGTTGAAGGTTACGTCTTCAATTTGCTTGGCAAGTTGACCGCGCTTGAACATACCGAGCGCGCCCCCGTCGGCAGCAGATGGGCCGTCAGAGTACTTTTTGGCGATGTCTTCGAAATTAGCGCCGTCACGCACTTGCTTGAGGAGATCGTTAGCCTTGGCTTCGGCGGCGTGAAGTGCGGCTTCATCCGCGGCCTTATTAGCGGCTTCGGCTTCGGGAGTCTGGGCGGGAGTTGAGCCAGGAGCTGCATTCGGGTCAGGAGCAGGAACGATGGCCGGGGTTTTTGGGGCAACCAGAATCTCGGCCAGGCGAATGGCTTCGGGCTGCTCCATCTCGTTCTTGTGTTCTTCGTAAAACTTTTCCGCCTCTTCTTTCGTGAGGGAGAGTTTGCTGCTGACTTCTTCGCCGATTACCTTCTGAGTAATAATCTGGTTCTTTTGCTGCTGCTTGAAGTCCTCCCAGGAGATGCCCTGTTTCTCGGCTTCCTTTTCGAGAGCCTCCAACGAGTCGAGCTTCATGTCTTTGCGCATCTGATCCAGGCGCTTTACGAGGTCGGTGTCGCCGGTGATGCCCAAGTCCTTACCCTTGTCCAGAAGAAGCTGCTGGTCAATGAGGTCGCGCAGCACATCCTTCTCTTTCTGGCTATAGATCTTGTCGGCGTCGGCGGGAGCTTGCTGCTTTACCTCGTCCCGAAGTTGATCTTTACTCCGATTGAATTCGGAGCGTGTAATGATCTGGTTGTTTACGCGGGCAACGATTTCTTCGACGACCTGCCCGGATGCGAGCACGGGCAAACACGCCAATGTAATGGAGGTCAGATAAAGTCTCTTCATACGATTCATGGGCCGCCACGATTCCTGGGCTTGCGGGTAAACGGTGGGTTTGGGCCGATACGATATTTTACTACCTCGAAGGCTTGGGTTGCGACGGGGCAAGCCAAGCGGAATCCCGACTTGGGTTCCGAAAGAAACCCTTAAGGTTGGACGCGTTGAACAATGCGAAAAGTTGGCTGGAGCTAGGCGGTCCGAATCAGGGTCAGGGCGGTCCGGTCATCGCACAGAGGAGCATGACCGCTGAAATGAGCTACAGAATTCAGCACTGAAGAGCACACTGATCGGGCATCCGTTAAGGGCGTGTTCTGGAACGTGTTCTTGACCCCTTCGAGGCCGAACTCGTCGGACGATCCGTTACGGCGAGAGCCCTCGCAGGCGATTAGTCCAAGGGAAACAAGGAGCAGTGCAGCTCCGTTTTCCAAGCCGACAATGCAGGCATCGCTGGTGGCATGGGAAAACAAACCCAGCGGCAGGCCTGTGGAGGCGAGTTCTACAATTCCTTTGCTGTCGCGCAGCAGCGCTGGAGTGTGCCCGGCGTTGGCGTAGCATATCGTTCCGAGTTTCTCGTGATAACAGGCGGTGAAGGCGGGGCAAGAGTGAACTCCGCTAGAAGCTTCAATGAGCCGGCGGTTGATCCGGTGGTTGAGCTCGGTCATGGCATCAGATTCGTTGATGTCAGGACCAGAAAAGAGTTCGACGCCGGAATCGCGGAACACCTCCTGCGCTGAAATAAGAAGATGGCGGTTCTCCTCGCGACGGCCAGCAATGTCGAGGAGGCCAATGAGAACGCGCTCTGGACTGACGCGGACGGAGTCGTAGAAATCACCGGCAATGCGCTTGCCGGCAAAGACCGCGGCAATGTCAGCTCCCTCGATCTTCGGGAACGTCGTAGGAGTTGGCTCGCTGATTACCGTGCTAGTGGAGCCGTTACGTTTGAACAGAGATAGCATGGCCTAACGCTCACGGCAAAATATCACGGAAAGCCGATGTGAGCAATTGATCTAGCCGCCTTGGGGATCAGTCTCCGTACTTATCGGCAAGATATCGTCCGAGGTCCAGTTCGAATTGCCCGTAATTGGAATGCAGGGCGGCGCGAAGTGCGGCTTCGGTAGAATTTCCCTGGCTAAGTCGCTCGAGAATTCGTTGCACCTCGCTGAGCCCGTAGGAGTCGTTGATGTAGTTGACCGCCGCCAGACTCTCGGCGTAGGCGATGTATGCCCTTGAGCCCGAGAGCGTCATGAAACTGCCTTCCAGCACGTTGAACGGGATGTTCTGCTGCTCCTTGTAGAGAACCGCGAGTTGATGGCCTACGCTGCCCAAAGTTCGCGGCTCAAGGAACTGAGCGATACCTTCATTAAGCCAGGGGGGACAACGTCCGGCGGAGAGCTTGGAAATGAAGGAGTGTGCCAGTTCGTGCTTCAGAACACGAGCCAGCTCGGGCGTGACCGAAGTCAATCCGCTGATCGGAATGCGAAGCTTGCCGTCATTGAGGGCGCCCACCCAGTTGGGGGCATGAGTCACATCGAAAAATGCAGTCTCAGTGTAGAGCGTTACCAGGATATTGTCGCGCGGAGCGCTGCCCAGATCACGAATCAGGTTGTTGTGCTCGGATTCGAGCGTGGCCAAGATTTGTTCACGGAACGCTTCGGAGGTTTCCCGCCCTTCATAGTGCAAGACGAAATGGCTGCTTTCATGCTCTGCGAACTGCGCCTCTGCGGTTTGCTCGCGCTGGGCTTTTGCCAGCAGACGCTGCACGGCAGCATCAGGACGAAGGGCAAGTGAGCGCTGCCAGGATGCAATGGCGGCCTTAGTGTGATCGGAGGCAAATTGGGCATAGCCCAGCATGGTGTAAGCATCGGCTGAGTTCGGGTTGGAGCGAACGGCGCGCTCAGCATAGGACAGCGCTTGGCCCGCATTGCCGGTCCGAGCTAAAACCGCCGAGTAATAAGTAAGGATGGTGGCGCTCTCCGGCTGAAAGCGAAGGGCACTTTCAAAATACTGTCGAGACTGGGCCACATTTCCATGTTCGAATTCGAATTTGCCTGCAATGAATTCAGCGGTCGAGGTGAGAACGGAGTTGCCTTTGGCTTCGAGACTGGACAACGCATCCTGGTCCACCTTGCCATCGCGGATGATTTTGGCGGTCAAGTCGCCTTCTGCTGCGAGCAGGTCGCCAGAATTAAGGCTCGGTAGTTCGCCCACCTTCGCAGCAGCTACGTCGCGGGACGGTACACCTCCGGTTTGCACATGATCGACTACAGACGTCGGGATCGCATAGGCATCGTCCCCGATTTCGTATTCGTAACGGTTGCCCTTTTGACGGACGTGGTCAACGAGAATCGTACGGCCGTTCTTGAGATGGATGGTATCGGCCCAGCTGCAGGGTGACGCTTGCGTCAGACAGAGACAGAGGAAGGTGACAGGCAGCCGCATTCAGGCGCATTCTAACAATCGAGGAGTGTCCCACCCACGTGACGAAGGTACTAGCGAGACGACGCGTTCTTTGGATCGCCGGCCTCATCCTAGTTTCAGGCTCATCGCCGTTCGGAGTAGTTGCCGCGGAGAATCCTCCGGGTAAGCCGGCCGAAGCTCTATATCTGCAACTCGCTGGTGTGGGCCTGGATCCGACACGCGTTTACCAGGTCCGCGGGGTATCGCTGAACCGGCCAGGAATTCAAATCAGTCTGGAGGACGGTACGATCGGCTTTGCCCAGGATGTGATGGGCCGAATTACGGGTGCATTCTTCGAGGGAGACGGTGAAATTCTGCTGAGCCCTCCCGATGAGGTAGAGCGCAGGTCCATGAGTTTGTTTACGGGTACGGCGATCCTGGAGGAACGTTTTGCCACTGCATATTTCAGGTTCAACGATGATGTTGCTGCGGAACTCGCTCCCGGCCTGCGTCCCACCACGGAAAAACAGGAATTTGTGGATCGTTGGGCTTCCCCTGCAAAGAATCTGGCCGGATCCGACGCAATGCGATTGCTAATGACATTCAGCCGCGCGCTTCCGGAGAGTGCAGGATCGTCCCACACGGATTCCGCTGCGGCGAACCTAACAGACCGCTTTCTGCATGCACGACTGCAGGGCAAGAACCTGGGAGTGTTTGACGTTTTCTTCGACTCAACCGCGCCTGAACAGGTACAGGCTGGGCAAGGCAAGGCCCTGAATACTGAAACCTATTACGACGTCTGGACTTCGTTCTCTCCCCTCTCGGCGAGGACGGCAAGGCCGAAGCTGGACAGTGCACCGCAACCTCAGAGCCAGCGGATCCGAGGTAGCCGGATTGCGGTTCGTCAGTATGTGATCAGAGCCGATGTGATGCCTCCCAAGCAGATTCACGCCAGTGCACAGCTGGAGTGCGAAGTGCTTGACGGCGGCGAGAGAACGCTCATGTTCGAACTGTCGCGCTTCTTGCCGGTGGAGAAAGTGACTCTCGACGGCCGCCCGGTGGAATTCATTCACAATCCGCCCATCGAAGGGTCTCAGCTCTCGCGGCGCGGCAACGATGTGGTTGCAGTCGTATTGCCGGAACCGACGCGAAGCGGACAGAAGTTCGATCTCGAGTTTATTTACGGTGGGGAGGTTCTCTCCGAACAAGGCAGTGGTCTGCTTTACGTGGGAGCGCGGGGAACGTGGTATCCGAATCGCGGGATGGAGATGGCGAATTTCGATCTCCAGTTCAGCTATCCACAGGATTGGACACTGGTCGCGACCGGGAAGCGCGCGGAAGTTCAAACTGGGCAGACATCCCGAGCCGAGGGAATCCAGGTTTCGCGCTGGATGTCGGATAGGCCAATCCCAATTGCTGGTTTCAATCTCGGGAAATACCGAGAGGCGTCCACGCGGGCAGGCAACGTCACGATTGAAACGTATGCCACGCCTGGAATGGAGAAGGATTTTCCGAGCGCGGGAATTCAGGTGTTTTCCCCGCCAAGTCCGGTTGATCCCGCGATGGCACGGCACACGCACGTGATTGTTCCCACCAGGCCCTCCCCGGCGCAGAACGAGGTGAAGGTGGGCGAAGAAGCGGCTCAAGCTATTCAGTATTTTTCGGAGCGATTCGGACCGTTTCCTTACAGTCACTTGGCTTTGACGCAGTTGCCGGGGCGTGCCAGCCAGGGCTGGCCGGGACTGGTATTTCTTTCCTCATATGCGTTCCTCAATGACGAGGACAGAAAGCAATTACGTTACAACGAGCGGCAGATACTCATGCAACGGCTGGTGCCCGCGCACGAAACCGCCCATCAATGGTGGGGAGATCTTGTCTCCTGGACCAGCTACCGCGATCAATGGTTTTCGGAGGGCTTGGCCCAGTATTGCACCCTGATGATGCTGCAGGAAAGGAATCCGTCCGGCTTCCGCGCGATTATGGATGGATACCGGCGTGAGTTAGTGAACAAGGGAACGGAGGATATATCCCCGCGGGACGCCGGGCCAGTGACGCTAGGCACGCGCCTCGTGTCCTCGAAATCCCCGCAAAGCTACGATGTAGTCACTTACGGGCGCGGAACCTGGTTATTTCACATGCTCCGAACCATGTTGGCAGATGCGGAACGCAAGCCAGGAAAGGCCCAGACCGGCGGAAATTCGGAGGAGCCGTTCGTGCGAGCGTTGCGCAAGATCCGGCAGCGCTACGAAGGTAGAGCCATCAGCACGCAAGAGTTATTGAATGTTTTTGCGGAAGAGCTTCCGCCGGCCCTTCGATACGAGGGCAAGAAGTCTCTGGATTGGTTTCTGGAAGGATGGGTCAACGGTGTCTGTGTTCCCAGGCTCGACACTAAGAATGTGAAGTTTGTCTCCAAAGGAACCGGAGTCACTGTGACAGGAACCATTCTGCAAAAAGACGCGCCGCACGACTTGGTCACATCTGTTCCAGTGTATGCGGTAACGGCCGGAAAACAGCCTGTGCTCCTGGGCCGAGTCTTTGCGGACACGGAGGAAACGTCGTTTCGGCTGACAGCCCCAGCCGGCACGCGAAAGATTGTCCTCGACCCCTTTGAGACAGTTCTGACAAGTCCTAAGTAAGCAGGGATGTTGGTCGGCAGGCCTCCGAGTGGTTAGGAATTGCGGATCCGGCCAGCATGACGCTGCTGCTCAGGCTGGCTTGCGTTGACGAGTGGCGTGCAGGATTTCTGCTGGAATTTCAAGCAGCGGAACGATCTGGGTTAGGACTCCCCGTTCGGCGCAGGCACGCGGCATGCTGTAAACCGTGCAGGTATTTTCGTCCTGGCCGAGCGTCAGGCCGCCAGCGCGATAGATGTCCTTCATCCCTTCGGCTCCGTCACAGCCCATGCCGGTCATGTTCACACCCAATGCTCGATTCCTGTAAACATTGGCGACCGACTCCATGAGAATGTCCGCAGAGGGGATGTGAAGTGCATCGGCGGGATCGGTACTCAATGAGATCTGGACCTGCGAACCGGTGTATTGCACGCGCATGTGCCGACCTGCGGGGCAGATATAGGCGACCGCCGGGCGAACAAGTTCACCATGAACCGCCTCGCGAACGTCGACCTTGCAGAGTGAATGCAACCGGCGGGCAAAGGTCGTCGTGAATCCCGCAGGCATATGTTGGACGATCAGGATCGGCAGTGAAAAGTCTGCTGGGAAACACGGCAGAATTTGTTCCAGAGCTTTAGGCCCTCCGGTCGAAGTCGCGATGGCAACGATCGCGGGAGCCACTGTCCTGAAGGCCTGAGTTGGAGATTTGGCGGAACGGGGTGGCTTGCGCACTGGGTGTTTGCTGCTGCAGGCTCCTGTGGACTGTGATGCAGCGCGTATTTTCGAGATCAGGTCCGCACGGATGTGAGTGATTTCCAGAGATGTAGATGACATCTGCTTGGGCACATAATCGAAAGCCCCGGCACTGAGCGCGTTGAAGGTGATTTCTGCATCTTTCTCGGTAACGGCACTGACCATGATGACCGGCCGCGGGAAGCGATGCATGATTTCGCGCAGAGTTTCCAGTCCATCCATGCCTGGCATCTGCACGTCCAGAGTAACGACATCCGGGTCGAGCCTATGAATTTTCGCGAGAGCGTCTGAACCGCTGGAGGCTGCGCCCACAACCTGAAAATCCGCTTCGGACTGGATCATTCGAGTAAGCGCGGTCCGCATGAAAGCGCTATCGTCCACCACCAGCACACGGATATCGGGATGGTCATTCATGTGCGATAGATGGCGTGAACGAGCGCATGTACCTCGTCCATGTAGGAATCGAGTTCGAAGGTGAGCCGGGCCCAATCGAAGTTGTGCAATGCCGGGCATTTTGTGCGCAGCACGTCAAATCCCGGTTGCTCCAGGAAATTGACCTGGCGGTTTTCGGAATAGCCGTAATTCAGTCCACTCATCCTGCACAGAAGATCGCTGAGTTCCACCAGTGCGATGAGTCCTGAATGCTCATTGGATCGATAGTCGGCGTGGTGGAAGGACACTACGGCGCGCAGATCGGCGGGCAGGACCCAGCTCTCCGCCAGCAGCCGTCCGCTGTCGCAATGGCTGAAACCTAGAACGGCCTGCTCGGCCTCGTGCAGCGGAATATTTTCTCTGCGGGCCTGTTCGAACGCGCGTCGAAATTCTTTGGGCAGGCTCCAGAGATTAACGATGATGCCGAGATCGTGGAGAAGTCCGGCCAGGTACGCTTTGCCCGGATCGAAACAGGCAATCTCACGGGCAAAATGTCGGCTTACGAGGGCGCATCCCAAAGAGTGCTCCCAGAAAACCACCGGGTCCATGCCGCCGGTCTCTTTGGGCGTGAGATTGAGAACGCCGCAAGACATCACTATGTCACCGACGCGCTGAAAGCCCAAGCCAAGCACCGCGGCCTGCAGCGACTCGACGTTCCGCCACCGGCCGAACAGAGGACTGTTAGCCATCTGCAGACACTGCGCAGTGAGTGCCTTATCCTGCCCAATCATGTGCGTGACCTTCTGGATATCGAGTTGCTCCATCGGTTGTTCGAGATAGCGCAATAACGGGGCGAGGACAGCGGGAATGGTGGGAATCCGTGTGAGATCTCGGATGCGATCCAGCGCGCTATTGCCGGTGGATGCGGCTTTCATGATTCCTGCTTTCCGGACTGTGAGCGTTCATCTTTCACATAGGCAGTGGCGCCTGGGAGGTGAACCAGTTGAAAGTTGTCCGCCACGCCATACAGCGACTCTGTTTGCCCCAGGAACAAATAGCCATGCGGGAGTAGGCTGTTATAAAAGTGCTGGATCACGCGCCGTTTCGACGCATGGTCGAAATAGATGAGAACGTTGCAGCAGAAAATGATGTCCATCCCCCGGATGGAGCTCATGTGCGTGTCGTCGGAAAGATTGAGCCGCTTGAACTCGACGCTCTTGCGCACAACCTCCTGCACCTGCAGCTGCGCGCCAAAGGCGGTGAAGTATTGCTCGCGATAGCCAGCACTTAGATTCCGAGTGCTGCGGCTGTCATAAACTGCGTTTTTCGCGAGGGCCAGCGAGCGCTCGTTGAGATCGGTGGCAAGGATTTCTACGATCCAGTTTTTCAAGCTGCGCCGCGACTGTTCGAGCAGCAGCAGGGCGAGAGTATAGGGTTCTTCCCCAGTGGAACAGCCGGCACTCCAAATTCGCATCCTGCGGACGGCAAGTCTCGCTTTCGCTTCAACGATTCTGGGGATGACCACGTTGCACAGAGCCTGCAGTTGGGACTGGTTCCGAAAGAAACAGGTTTCACCGATGGTGATTTCGTTCAGCAGGGCAACCAGTTCGGCCTGGCGATCGGGCTTTATCGTGAGACAGTCGAGATACTCGCCAAACGTTTTCGTGTTCAGTTCCTTCATGCGGCGCTGGCAGCGACCGGCGAGCAGTACAAGCTTGTTTTCCGGATGAAATATGCCAGTGGCCTGATAGATGAGCTCACGAATCCGAACCAGATCGGGGTCTGGAGGACCTTCGAGCTTGCCAAAGAAATGCGCTGGAGCGGCGCTCACGCGACTTTCCTTCGAGAACCTGCTGTCGGGTTACGGGGTGTCATGGGTGAAGTTCGGGCTTCCCGAAGAAATCATCGGCAAGGGGAACCCCGACTTTAGCGAGCGGCGGGAATCACGGACACGCTGGCTGACGGTTTGGAAGAAGGCGCCTCCAGTGGATTGTCGCTGCGAATCACGTGCTCACTTAAGATCACGAGATCGACCCGACGATTTTGGGCACGTCCTTGCGGAGTTTGGTTGCTGGCGATGGGGTGGTACTCGGCATAGCCCGCGGCCGAGAGGCGCTGCGGCGCGAAGCCGTAGCGGACGATCAGAAGACGCGCAAGTTCCGTCGAACGGGCAGTGGACAGCTCCCAATTCGAAGCCATCTGCGCAGTGTGTATGGGGACGTTATCAGTATGACCTTCGATGCGCAGCCGACACGTGCGAATGGACAGGATGGATGCGATACGGTCCAGGGCCGGGATGGCAGAGGGCCGCAGGCTGGCGGAGCCGCTGTTGAAAAAACCGAATTCACGCAAGCTGATCACCAGTCCTTCGCTCTCCCGGTGAAGAGCCACGCTGTGCATCGCGATTTCCTTCTGGAGCGCCTGCTGCAGTTCTGATTGCAGAGCGGACAAATTGGCTTCTTGCGAGGCCGCGCTGAGCACATCCAGAGGAGGTGAGGAGACGCGGCCAATCTCCGTATTGCGCTTCGCGTTCTGAACAGCCTGCACCGTGCTGAACGGCATGGGCTCATTCATGTCAATCGGAACTTTCGTGTTCGAGACAGGAAAGACACCGAGTTCCTGAAATGCCACCTGAATCGCCAGCGCCAGCTTGCCGACCTTCCGCTGGTCGACCTGAGCCGAGGCGTAAAGCACTACGAAAAAGGCAAATAATAGGGTGATGAAGTCAGCATAGGAGACCAGCCAGCGCTCGTGATTGGCATGCGCGGGAGGACGCTTACGGCGAATCATCGCTCGGCATTCTCCATTTGCTTTTCAGGCGAGCTTTCAGCATCGACCAGATAGCTGAGCAGTTTGGTTTCAAGCATGTGAGGATTCATGCCTTCCAGGATGGAGGCCACGCCCTCCAGCGTCATCTCGCGGATAATCTGTTCTTCGCGGATGCGGATCTTCATCTTCCCAGAAACCGGAAGGTAGAGGAGATTGGCAGAACCCACTCCATAAATTGTGGCGACGAAGGCGACGGCGATGCCACGTCCGACCTCATCAATTTCGTCGAGATGCTGCATGACCTGGATCAAACCGAGGACAGCACCGATAATGCCAATGGTGGGCGCAAAGCCGCCGGCCGACTCGAACACTTGCGGCACTTGCTCTTCACGTTCGGACTGGTTGTTGAGTTCCAACTCCATGATCTTGCGCAGTTCGTCTGGTTCAGTGCCATCCACGGCGAGCATAAGAGATTTGTGCAGGAACGGGTCTTCGATGTCGGGTAAGTCGGCATCCAGGGATACGATGCCTTCACGACGCGCCTTTTGCGCATACTTAACGAGGCGCAGAATGGTTGCTTGCGGATCTTGCCTGGGACTCAGGAACACGGATCCGAGTCGGCGCATAGCTTGCAGGACGACGTTAAGGGGAAACTGCAGCATGACCGCGCCAATAGTCCCCCCAAAGACGATGATGGCCGCGGTGGGCTGCAGGATCTGACCCAGATTGCCGCCTTCCAGCAAAAGGCCAGCGATAATTCCGGTTACAGCCAAAGTGATTCCGCTGACACTGGACTTGTCCACGCTCACCTTTCCGGTCCAGGGTCAGCCGCTGCACGGGACCTTGCGAT
Organism: Acidobacteriota bacterium; assembly: GCA_046723715.1. Classification (GTDB taxonomy): domain Bacteria; phylum Acidobacteriota; class Terriglobia; order Terriglobales; family Acidobacteriaceae; genus Sulfotelmatobacter. Next base: position 44,939 of record JBKOUZ010000238.1, read on the forward strand.
GAACGCGTGAACGCTGGAGGTGTCCCCCGAAAGAGGCAGGTTTTCGAGCACTGCACGGCGGAACGCGAGGATACGTGCGAGAACCTCGTCTGGCTTTTCCATAACCACAATCTTTTCGCCGGAGATCAGGGTCACCAGGGTGTCTGGTGCCTGCTCGACGAACTTGATCAAGTCCGAGTTCACGATGAGGGGCTTGTTATTCAGACGCGTGAGCTGAATCATCTGCAACCATTCCCGTTCTGCCCAGTGGCAGGCATACTTCCCTGAAGTGCATGTCGGCGTGAAACAGCCCCGGTTTACAAAGCCTGGAAGCGTGACGTTACCGGCCAATTACCGATGCTTCTGTCAAATCGGAAGGATCGCTAAAGCGGAATGGCAATGCGCCGATGGACAGCACAAGTAATTCGGGGTTCCGCGAGCGGCACACTCACGAGCTTCGCAGAACATCCTAAGAAGAAGCTTAGGAGAACCGAAAAAATCTGGAGAAGGAGCGACTCACAATGCCGATTGGAATCCTGAATAACATCGCATCTCTGTCCGCAGAGAATCAGTTGTCTATCACTAACACCAGCCTGCAGAGCGTTTTGTACCAGCTCTCGTCGGGTTCGCGTATCAACAGTGGAGCCGACGATGCTGCCGGGCTCGCCATCGCCAACGGGTTGCAGGCCAACATCACCGCTTTGACGCAATCCGCCCGCAATGCCAATGACGGTGTGGGATCGTTGCAGGTGGCTGACGGCGCCTTGGCTCAGGTCACCACCTTGCTCAACCGCGCAGTCACGCTGGCCACCGAGTCCGCCACCGGTACGGTGGGCGACTCGCAGCGCATCGCGCTGAACGCTGAGTACACGGCCATCCAGAACGAAATTGACCGCATCGGCAGTACCACCACCTACAACGGAACTGCTGTATTCAACGGCGCTTCGCAGAGCATCTTTCTCAGCGATTCCAATTTGAGCAGCCAGATCACACTCAATCCAATCGCCTTGACTTCGTCCGGACTGCTGGGAGCGGGGGGCGCCAGCGGAACCTTGGCGGCGAAAGGCGCGGTCAGCGCGGGCGACAGGCTGGTGATTGCCGGCACTACCTACACGTTCGTTGCCGGCCCCCTGGTGGGTGCTGCCAAGTCGGGCGCGACCGCGACTGCCGTAAACGTCGTCCTGGACACGAGCACAAATCCAGTCACCAATCTGCAAAACACGCTGGCCAATCTGGCAGCGGCGATTAACGGCGGAGCTGGCGCAGGCACGGTTTATCAGGCGGGGGCGCGAACGCCAACGCCACTGCTTCGGCTTCGGGCAACACAGTCAGCCTGGCCGCAACTCAAACGGGGCAGGCTGTGATCGCGGGGGGCGGCACACTGGCGTCAACCGTGACCACGGGCGCGGAATTCGGGTTCCTCAACGGCGCAACTTTCTCGGCCGCTGCCGGAACCGATCTGCTCACCTCCACTGCGGCTCAGGCAGCTCTGGTCAACATCAATTCCGCCATCCAGGCAGTTGCTGGAGAGCGCGGCGCGATCGGCGCGGTCGTCAACCGCCTGCAGAGTGCCAGCAACGTGATCAGCAATGAGGTGCAGAACCTGACCTCGGCGCAAAACGGCATTACCGCGGCTGATATACCGTCGGCCGTCGCCAACCTCACCAAGTACTCCATCCTGGAGCAGACCGGTATTTCCGCTCTGGCCCAGGCTAACCAGCAGCAGCAGCTAGTTCTGAAGCTGTTGCAGTAGTTCGATGGTGAGCAGGGGAGGCGGGAAGCCGCCTCCTCTAGCTCTGCCCGGAGCTCGATATGAGCATCGATCCGGTACACGCGACCACCTCTAGCGATCTGCACCCCATGCAGAGACACGATGTACTGGCGCGCCCGTCAGGTGTGAGGCCGTGTCTAGCTCCCGTCGCACCCGATTCGGGAATGCAGCCATCCCGAGAATCAAGCTTGCCACAAACAGAAATAAAATCTTTCGAACTGCCGCGAGATGCAGTCCAAGTGCAGCGCGATGCTCAGAACCAAATCGTGATCAAGTACCTCGATGGGTCGGGAAGAGTGATTTTTCAGGTGCCGAGTTCGCAGATTCTGGCGCTGCAACACTCGATCGAGCAAGCGCTGGAGGAACAGGCGCAAAGGCGGTTAAGCGCCTCCGCTCATCACGCGCCCGGCGAAGGAGGAATTCGCAATGGGCATTAGCCTGAACCCCTCAAGCCTGCTTAGCGGCGACGGGCTGGACGTCGCGTCGCTGGTCAACCAGATTCTCTATCAGAAAAGCGGGCAGCTTTCGGACTGGGGAAGCGAACAATCGCTGCTGCGAGTACAGGCTGGATTGTTAACCACTATTAATTCAGACCTAACTAGCTTGGCAGAGGCAGTGACCGCCCTGTCGGATCCTTTGGGAGCCCTTACGGCGCAGGCAGCCACGTCGTCGAATCCTGCAGTGCTCACTGCGTCAGCTGATATTTCGGTGCTCGCAGGGACCCACAGCTTAATCGTAAACAATCTGGCAAGCGCAGGCGTGGTGTACACAGACAGCGTCTCCGGCGGCGCAAAAGTTTCAATTCTGCCCTCTGGTGCAACCAGCGCGAGCCTGAAGCTGCAAATTGGCGGAACTAGCGGCACGACAGCGGACATCCAGATTACTGCCGGAGACAACGACACACTCGCCACTCTTACCACTTCGATTAACCAACAGAGTGCGGCCAGCAACTGGGGAGTAAAGGCTGCAGTAGTCAGCGACGCGAATGGCTCGCGCCTCAGTGTCAGGAGCGAAGCGACCGGTACGCCGGGCGCTGTTGCAATCACAGGAAATACAAGCAGCCTGACATTCAATGCTCCCGTGGGGGGTACGAATGCCGCATTAACCATCGATGGCATTCCCTACGCCAGTACTGCGAACACGATCACGGGGGCGATTGCGGGGGTTACGCTCAATATCTCCAGCGCGGCCCCGAGCAGTCCGGTGGTGCTCACCGTGGGCGCGGACACTGCCAAGATAGCCGGCGCCGTGAACAGGTTCGTGGACGCCTACAACCGCGTGATGGCGGGTATCAATTCGCAATTCAAAATCGACGCTGCAACCAATACGGAGGGACCGCTTGGGTCCGACGGCACTTTGCGCACGCTGCAGAGCATTCTGTTGCAGGACGTGACCTACTGGATACCGGGAAATAGCGGCCTGGTGAATCTGGCTTCTCTGGGCATCAACATGAATGACGATGGGACCCTGACGGTGGGCAACACCGCCTCGGGACAGAGCATGAGCCAGGTGCTGGCGTCGAATACACAAGCCTTCCAGAACTTTTTCCAGAACGCCGCGGGCACGGGATTCGCTAGTGTCTTCCACACGGACCTGATCAAGCTGACCGATACCACGCAAGGCCTGCTCAACCTCGATCTGGCACAGAACAAGACGCAGCAGCAGAACCTGGCGGATACCATCAGCAATTTTCAAGATCAATTGGCCACCCAGCAGAAAGCGCTGACCAGCCAATTCAGCCTGGTCAATGCTTCCCTGCAGGCCTACCCTCTGTTGCTGCAGCAGGTCACCCAGACACTTGCCACTATGGATATCGGGTACAGCGGGAACAGCAGCTCCAGCCATCCCATCAAGACGTCAGGTTTGTGATGAATCCAGGATTGTCCTATCGCGAAGCGGCTGTGGCGGGAGCGAATCCCGTACGGCTCGTCATCCTGCTGTACGAACAAGCAATGGAAGACCTACGGAGGGCTATTGCCGCGCAGGCCAAAGCCGACGTCGAGGGGCGCACTCGCGAGATCAACCATGCCATTCAAGTGATTGGGCACCTGCAGTCTACGCTCGACAAGGAGCAGGGGGGAAAGATCGCCGAAATTCTACATCACTTTTACGAACAGGTGCGCTGTGGACTGGTGGAGGCTCAATGCAAGCAGTCGGCTAGTCTTATCGAGCAACAGATCGCGCATCTGCTGCAAGTGCACGAGGCATGGTGCTCAGTCGAGCGTGCCATCTCTTCTTCCGTCACAGAAGTGAAAGACAACACTGAGCCATCAGCGCGCGGCGACTGGAAAGTATGATGCGCGTTTTCGACCCCGGGCAATTCACGCAGGAACTGCACGAAACCAACCGTCGTTTAAAATTCTGGCTCGACAGCTTGCCGGCCAGTTCCGCATTTACCGATGCTGTCCTGCCTGTGCCGACGCCCCAACAGATGTCAGGCCTGCTCTCCGAATTGCTGCGAGCCGGAGAGTGGCTGCGAGGCCTTCCCGAACACCGCGATGCCGAACTGGAGCACGAATTATCGGAATACCGCGCGCAAGTGGAGCGTCTCCGCAGTCTGCTTCCCTTCATCCATCGCGCGCTGCTGAGTGAACGAGCTCGCCTGGAGCAAGAGCGGGAGCGGGTCAGCGCGGCTGCGGAGTGGGCCTACGGGTCGCGCCAGACGCTCTAGGAGTGCCCGAGTTGCAGGTGATTGACCGAATCCAGCAGCGAGTAGCGATGGGCGAGCGAAACTTACTCCGCTTTCTCGAAGGATGAAAGCGAAAGATCTCCCGGACGACGTGGCTTGTCGGCGCCCTCAGGCTTGTCAACACGGTCGGATCTAGTAGCGCCATCGGATCCGTCGAGTACTGCGTTGAGCTGACGGAGCAGATCCGAAAAGCGGTAAGCGTTCTGCTCCTTGGCAATGAGGTCACAAAGTTCTTTTACTCGCTGCTTTGAGGCGTCATCCAACATCCCCTGGTTCTCCCTTCTTGGGAGCATGCTCGAGGGAGTCGCGATATTTTCCTACTTTTTGCCGAAGCTGACGAACGTGTTGGTTCAGCGCGTCTCGTAACTCCATGCATAGGCGGTGTAGCTCCTCGTCATCATCAGTTGCTCGCACTCGGGAGCACAGTTGCTGGATGCGTTCCTCTAGGCTCGGCGACACCTCGGCAGTTTGCCAGCGCAAAAAGACTGTAGGACATACTGCGAATATCGCATTTTCGGCGCTCAGGTCTTTCCCTTAAGGAGTGCGCTCTGAAAGCAGTGGCGGCATCGACCAATTCGCGTTAAACCTATATGGGTGCATTGACTTAGGCGATCGTGCCGCCTACCATGGGCAAAAGTCGATGCTCGGGCAGACCATCTCGCATTACCGCATTGTGGAAAAACTGGGCGGCGGGGGAATGGGAGTGGTTTATAAAGCTGAGGACACCCGTCTTCACCGTTTCGTCGCCCTCAAATTTCTGCCTCCGGAAGTGTCATCTGACTCCCAGGCACTGGCCCGCTTTCAACGGGAAGCCCAGGCAGCCTCCGCGCTGAATCACCCTAACATCTGCACCATTCACGATATCGGTGAGGACAATGGCGTGGCGTTCATCGCCATGGAATACCTTGAGGGTACAACCCTGAAGCAGCGGATTGGGAGCCGGCCGCTGGAACTCGACGTTCTGTTCCCGCTGGCGATCGAGGTGGCGGATGCGCTGGACGCAGCGCACAGCAAAGGCATCATCCATCGCGACATCAAGCCAGCGAACATCTTTGTCACAACGCGGGGACACGCCAAGGTTCTCGACTTCGGACTGGCGAAGGTTGCGATTGCTTTGAGCGGGTCGTCAAGCCAGATCGCGTCGCTGAGGACGCAGACCCTGAGCATGGACGAGGAGAATCTGACGAGCCCGGGCACCATGATGGGCACGGTGGCCTACATGAGTCCGGAGCAAGTACGCGGCAAGGAACTGGACAATCGCAGCGATCTGTTTTCGTTTGGCGCGGTTTTGTACGAGATGGCGACGGGGACCTTGCCTTTCCGGGGGGAGACGGCGGCGATGATTTGCGAAGCAATTGTGAATCGCGCACCGGTGGCGCCGGTACGGTTAAATCCCGACGTCCCCGGAGAACTGGAGCGGATCATCCAGAAGGCACTGGAGAAGGATCGAGAGCTGCGATATCGCTCAGCGGCGGATCTGCAAACGGATTTGAAGCGGCTGAAACGTGATTCAGAGTCGGGGAAGACGGCGATGCCAGTCGCTTTGAACGAGAGTGAGCGCGGACGGGACGCGACTACGACAACTAGGCGGGCGCCTTTCCCAGGCTCCAAATCGCCCGCGCCAGCGAGAAGACGGACATTTGCGATTGCTGTGGCTGTGCTCTTGGCGTTGGCGGTTGGATCCGGTCTGTGGCTGCGGAGACCATTGCCGCCGCCGCGTATCGTGGGATCGAAACAGATTACGAATGACGGGCTGCCCAAAGCGTTTTTGGGAACGGACGGGAATCGCATTTACTTCGACGAAAGTCCGCCCGGGCGGTTTACCGTCGCGGAAGTATCCAGCGGAGGGGGCGAGGCGGTAGAAGTACAGATTCCACTACGGAACCCGGGTCTGGCTGACGTTTCCAGCGACGGATCGGAGCTGTTGTTGACCGAATCGGGACCGGGAGCGGATGTGCCCTTTTGGTCGTTGCCGATGCCGGCGGGGTCGCCCCGACGACTGAGCGACATAATGGGGCACGACGGCACATGGACGGCGAGTGGGAAGCTGGTCTTCGCCAAAGGCAATGATATCTATCTGGGGGAGCATGATGGATCGAACGCACACAAGCTGGCTACGGCGCCCGATTTTCCGGCCCTCATCAGCTTTTCACCGGATGAAAAGCGGTTCCGCTTCACCCTGCTCAATGTGCTGAACAACAACTCCACCTTGTGGGAAGCGCGGGCGGATGGCAGCGAGATGCATCAGCTGTTTCCAGGACGGAGTGCCGCTCCGGCCGAGTGTTGCGGAGTATGGTCGCCAGACGGCAGATATTACTTCTTCCAAAATGCGCGGGACAATGCGACCAATATCTGGGTGGTTGGCACGGGGTCGGACTGGTGGAGAAAAACACTGCGTGAGCCGGTGCAGCTCACGACGGGACCTTTGCAATTCAATTTCCCGACGTTGAGCCGAGATGGCAAGAAATTGTTCGTAGTGGGTTCGCAGCCGCGGGCTGAACTGCTGCGCTATGAACCGAAGTCCGGCGATTTCGTTCCGTATCTGGGAGGAATTTCGGTCGGGGACATGGAGTTCACGCGCGACGGGCAGTGGATGACTTACGTCAGTTATCCCGAGGGCACTCTGTGGCGAAGCAAGGCGGATGGAAGCGAGCGGCTGCAACTCACTTACGCGCCGATGCAGACAGGGCTTGCTCATTGGTCGCCGGACGGTAGGCAGATCGCGTTCTCTGGGGCACTGCCGGGCAAGCCCTGGAAGGTATTTGTGATCGGGAAAGATGGGGGGACTCCGCAGCCAGTGACCTCGCAAGAATTCAAGGAGACCGACCCGACATGGTCCCCCGACGGCAACACGCTTGCATTTGGGCATGTGGTTGATTTGCATGCGGATTCGACATTCATTCAAGTGTGCGACATGAGGACGCACCAGCTATCCAAGTTGCCGGGGTCGGACGGAATCTTCGCACCGCGCTGGTCGCCGGATGGCCGTTATATTATTGCGCTCAAAGTACTCGGCAACACGCTGATGCTGTACGACGTCAAGCGTCAGAGCTGGCGAGAGGTGAAGCTCGACCTCACATTCATTGGTTATCTCTCCTGGTCAAGCGACAGCGCGTATGTGTACTTCGATACAGTGTTGAGCGCGAAGAATGGATTCTTCCGCCTGCGAATTCCTGATGGGAAGTTGGAAAAAGTAGCGGACCTGTCGAAAATCCGGCAGTACCGTGCGCAGTTTGGGCCGGGTTCATGGACCGGGTTAGCTCCGGGCAATGTTCCGCTGGTACCGCGGGATATCAGCACGCAGGAGATTTACGCATTTGATCTGGAAATGCCGTAGGACAAAGAAGGTACGAACAACCTACATGGGTCCTTTCGACACCCCGTTCCTGCGCTCACGAGAACGTTCATGTTTGGCGCTGGCTGAAGCCGGGCATCACTCCACGAACATGCAATCGCCATAGGAATAGAAGCGGTAATGCTTTTGCACTGCGTAGTGGTACGCGCGTAGAACATTTCCTTTCCCGCCCAGCGCGCACACCAACATCAATAGCGTAGATTGCGGCAGGTGGAAGTTGGTGAGCAGCGCTCCCACAATCTGGAATTTGTAGCCGGGATAGATGAAGAGATTGGCCTCACCGGAGCCGGCGCACACTTGACCTGAGTACTGCTGCGCGGCGTATTCGAGAGCGCGAACCGTGGTTGTCCCAATGGCAACTATGCGTCGGGATTGGGCGCGAGCTTGTTCGATCTGGGCGGCAGCTTGGGAAGAGATCGAATACTTCTCCGAGTGCAAATGATGTTTTTCTACTCGCTCGGTGCGAATAGGTTGGAAAGTGCCAAGTCCGACATGGAGAGTGATTTCGGCGGTCTCGATGCCGCGCTGGGCAAGATGGGAGAGAGTCTCGGGGGTAAAGTGGAGTCCAGCTGTGGGAGCGGCGACCGAACCGCGTTCGCGGGCGTAGACGGTTTGATAGCGATCGTGATCTGTCGAAGAATCCGGGCGCGCGATGTAGGGCGGCAGAGGAATGTGTCCGATGCTTTCGACGCGAGCGAAAAAATCGTCGACTGGAGCGAAGCGAATGCGGCGCTCGCCGAATTCTGCACGGGAGATGACTTCGGCTTGAAGTTCGTCATGCTCGCCGAACAAGAGATGCTCGCCCACAGCGATTTTGCGGCCAGGACGCACGAGACACTCCCAATCGTTGGGATCGCTTCCCAGTTGCCGAGTGAGAAGAACTTCCATGCGTCCGCGCAGGAACTCGCGGGAAGCGGGATTATGGGCACTCAAAACCTGGGATTTAAGACCTTTGCGTCGGGCATACAAACGTGCGGGAAATACTCTTGTGTTGTTAAACACTACGAGGTCGCCGGGATTTAGTAGGGTGGGGAAATCACGGAACTGGAGATCCATAAGATGGCCGGTCGCTCTGGAGAGGCGCAAAAGACGCGAAGCGGCGCGATCCGGCAGCGGTTGCTGGGCGATCAATTCTTCCGGAAGTTCGTAATGAAAATCAGAAACCAGCACGTGAACATCGATTATAGGAATAGAAGACAAAATTGTTGCATTTGAGAGTGGAATTGCGAGTAGTTTTTGTCGAAAATGGATTGTATGGGGCTGTGAATGGCTGGTACTATGCGGAATGCCGCGTGCGGCCCGCTTTTTGTAATCTCCCCTTAAGGTAACGAATGCCTACAGAACGCAAACATAGGGAAGAAATCGTCCGCTACGGGCGAATGCTGCACGAGAAAGGCTTCGTTGCAGCCATGGATGGGAACCTTTCCGTGCGCCTGACCCAGGATCGAATCCTGGTCACCCCCACGGGGCTGAGCAAGGGGGCCATGCGTCCAACAGATCTGGTCATTGTCGATCCCGAGGGAAAACGGGTTTCCGGGCGCAGGAATGTGACCAGCGAGATCGGGATGCATGTGATGATCTATCGGACACGGCCGGATGTGCTGGCTATTGTGCATGCGCATCCGCCGACCGCGACAGGATTTGCCGCGGCGGGCATCGCATTGACCGAGCCGTTGGTGTGCGAAGTGGTAATGGGGCTGGGATGCATTCCGCTGGCGCGGTACGGAACGCCCGGAACATCAGAACTGGCGCAGAGTCTGGAGCCGTACGTTCCAAAATATGATGCCATCCTGATGTCGAATCACGGAGTGGTGGCGTACGGTGACACCCTGGAACATGCGTATATGAAGATGGAGACCGTGGAGCATTTCGCGCAAATCGCGCTGGTCACCCATCTTTTGGGGCGACAGCAACCTTTGAAGGAAGGCGAGATTGAGAAGTTGTTGCTGGCCCGGACAAAGTATTTTGGAGCGAAGAATGCAGCGTCCATGCCCGTGCCTTTGCCGCGCGCGCCGGAGAAGTTCAGTTAAAGTTTAGAATTTTTCTTTCGCCCTTTCCGGGCTTATCATCCGCGCCGCGCGCATCCACGGCTTGCGCCGTGGGCTGCATTCTTTCCCCGCTTTGCGGCTAGCTTCATTTCAGGAGGCCCAGCGCAAAAGGAATGATGGTGCTTCCATGCACTTCGGATTGTTTCTCCAATTCTGCCAGTAGACGTGCTTCCAGGTTCTCGGGATCGGGGATCAGCTCGCAGCTCTGAATTTGTTCGTCAGTCGCGCCCTGAAAGCAGAGCTCACAAACGCCGAGTCCATCTTCGGAGCGGACGGGAGGGCCAAAGACGCGGCAGGTCATGGGGCGGAAATCGTAGAGTTCACACAACCCGGTCTGCGGATTGAGAGCAGGACAGGGCTCGTCATTGGCGAAATTTTCAAAGCGCCGGCGGGATTGTTCTGCGTCGCCGAGAATTCCCGTGACCGGATCGCCGGGAAAGCTTGCCCATAGACGCGATATTGTGTCTTGCGCACGCTGATGGACGGCTGCGGCTCGATCTGGAGCGATCGCCTTCAGTTTGCGAAAACCTTGCTTCAGACGAGCGGCGTCGAGCTGGTTAATGGAAAAGACGCCGATGCAGCACTGGGTGCATCCGGGGCGGCACGCGAGCCAATCTCCAGCACGGCGGGTCGCGTCTGCCAAGGAGGCATCTACGATCTGAACAAGTTTGTGGTCCCGGCGCCCGGGGAATCGGGGAGGCATGGGTCAGGATATCGCACTGGCAATGGGTGGTGCCGCCGCTGCGCTGGATGATTTTACAATTCGCGGCGAGGCGTTGCTGCAACATGACACCCACTTTTGATAGCTGGGATTTTGGCCTCCATGACATTTTGCAGACGTTAAAGGAATTCAGATTCCCCACCCTGTGCCCTCGAAAGACGCCAGGATCAAGACACCTTCGTTCAACTTTGAAAGGCGCCTACGCTGCTTTGGGGAGTATGGCTTTGGAC
>JBKOUZ010000118.1:0-7851 GCA_046723715.1 Acidobacteriota bacterium
AAGCGCCACCTGAGGGTGCGCCAGGCACAGAGCCTGAAAGTCTTGCTTGCTGACAAAGAGCAAGGTGGCATCGTCGATCGCCGTTCCAGATGCGGGATAGTTCCCGCCATCGAACACGGGAAGTTCTGCAATGGAACTACCTGGTCCATCGATACTCAGTACTTGTTCGCGCCCATTCGAAGAGCTCTTATAGATTCGGACATGGCCGGCTTCGACGACGTAGAGCCCAGCGCAAGGCTCCCCTTCGCCGAATACGCTCTGGCCCGCCGAATAGTTGCGGACCATAGTACGTTGCGCCAGGAAACTCAATTCGTTCTCCTCCAGCCCAGAAAAGATGGGGACTTTCGCGAGCGTTTTTCCAATTGCAGCGGCGGGCTCTGGCACGATGGCTATTGTATCGGAGAGGCGTGACGGGAGGCCGGTGTTTGCGGCATTATCCTTCATCCTTCCCTCGGACGGGGAAATAACACCGACGATCTCGGGCTGCGCTTTATGGTGGTGTCTTATTTAGACCAGCGCGGTAGCGCGCTCTTCGGGACCGTATGCATAGCGGGGTCGCAATGGGATCAGGTAGAGCGCCAGAAACAGTCTCCTAGCACAGATGGATTCCGATAGTCATGCAGCCTTGTCCGTTTCGTTCTTAGCCGCGCGCCTCTGAAGTTCCCGAAGCTCGCGTTCCGCAAGAACTAGCCAGATTTCTTCACACAGCTGATCGTACCGACTAGGGTCTTGCTCCTTCATGACTTCGTTGACGAGTCGCTCGAGCCTCGCTGTGGATTCCGCAAATTTGTCCGGCATATGGGCACCTGAGAAGGATGCGCTCGTAGCATCAGACCGAAGCTTCCAAAATTTGGCTGTGATTACAATCACACAATGTCCGAATGATCGCGCACGTCTAGACGCGGCTATACCGTGGGTCTTGCAGACCTGCTATGCAGAGGAGTACAGGTCTGGGATGCGCAAGCCGCTGTGGGGTTCTGAGATTGAGGGGAACAGCGCCGCCATCGCAAAGGTGAGTCGTAATGCTTGGAAGAATGGTTCCCCCTAAGGGTTTTACCCCAATAAAGGGGATTGATGGCAAACGTTGCGCGTCTATGTGCCGGAGTGAGGATGGAATTGCTGTGGCGTTGACAAAATGGTCCCTGCTTTTTAGTTTTGCTCAATTTAGTTCACGAATGAACGAAAACAGCCTGCTTTCAGTCAGCCCGAGCAAAAAGATAAATGGAGCGGCATGCACGTTGCGCGATGAGGGATGAACGTCGTATCGTGTGTTGTCTCTGGCAGAAGAGATTTGAAGTTGAGATGGGGCGGACAGAGCAGCGTTTGCTCCGTTCTCAGTAGATGATCCGGTTGCGTGGAATGGTGAGGTGAATGGCAACAAGGCACCCCAGACCATTCTTGAGATGGACGGAGCGCATGAAGTTCGTGTTCTCGTTCAGACGCGGCTAGACGGCCAAAATGCGAGCCTCACCGGCTAGGGCAGCGATAGCACCCACGAGACGCAGGGTTGAGAGATGGCTCCCAGATTGTCGACGGTGCGTTCCGTCCCATCACCAACGATTTGACGTCCCACAACTCCCTCTCCCTTTCAGCCGATGGCCGCACGCCCTTGCCCGAGGGTAAACCCACGCACATCTCCAGTCCTCCAGGGCTCGCAAGTCTGTCCAGATGCGCCAGCCACAATCTGAACTCTTGACATGAAATAAACTGTCGAGAGGGAGTCTGTTCGAATGGTTCACTTGTTGTGATTTCGCTCACGGTAGCCTGTAACCATACGCACAGGATTCCATTTTCGGCTGTTGTACGGTCTTTGGTTTATTGCCCCGCTACAAATCCGCAATAACTTGAAACAATTATTGCAACTCGCTTCTCTCGAACCTAAGTTCACTGCATCTCGCAGGGGCGGCGCATGCAATCATCAGAGCCTGGAACTCACACGATTCGAACTGGCTGGTCCACGGTTTTAGCGCGAGCAACTGGCGCAATTCTTCTGCTCGAAGTCGTATTGGGCTTGGCAGTCACGTTCGGGCCATTTCATCCTATAATTCAGTGGGGCCTTCTGCTGCATACGATTCTCGGGCTCGCAACCATCGCTCCTCTGACTTGGTATTTCGCGCGGCACTGGACAGATTATGCTGGGCAAACTCTTAATGATGTATTACTTCTCGGCTACGTCGGTCTAGGCGCGCTCGCGATCTGCGAAATTTCCGGCCTGTGGTTAACCGGCCAAGCGCTTTTCGGAATTCGCACATCAGCATGGATGCGATATACACACCTGTTCTCTACTTTGCTCACGTTAGCTGCGACAATTCCGCACCTGGTCATCGCGTGGTGGCGCCGCAGAAATCTGGAGTTCGCAAAAGGAGCCAGACTGTGGACAGGAATTACCGTCGCGGTCACTGTAACAGGCATTCTCGTTGTAGGCGTTCTTACCTTTGTCTACTCCGGAACGCGGTATCGGAATGCCTTTCCTTCGGATTACAGCTATCCATTCGGCAAGGATCGGCCATTCGCGCCGAGTCTGGCGCACACCGCAACAAATGTCGCCTATGATCAGCGCTCGCTCGCGGGATCAGAAACGTGTGGGTCGAGCGGCTGTCACACTGAGATCTTTCACGAGTGGGAGAGCAGCGCACATCGTTACTCCGCGATGGACCCGATCTTCCAGGCCATACAAACCGTAATGGCAAAACAGAACGGGCCCGAATCTACCCGCTACTGTGGCGGATGCCATGATCCGATTTCACTGCTTTCCGGAACGAAAAATATTCTGGTTGAGAACCTTACGAATCTGCAGGGGTATAACGAGGGCGTCTCTTGCCTCGCCTGCCATTCGATTCAGAAGACTGACATTCAGGGCAATGCGAACTATACGATGACGCAGCCGAAGGATTATTTGTGGCAATGGGCCGCGCAGCACACGGTTGCCGCTATCGCGCGCAATTTCTTGATTCGTTCTTATCCCGCCCAGCATGATCGGCTAAGCAAACGCATGTACAAAAAACCGGAATACTGCGCCGCCTGCCACAAACAGTTCATTGATCAGGAAGTGAACCGCGTCGGCTGGGTGCAGCTGCAGAATCAGTATGACAATTGGGCCGCCAGCCATTGGAACCATAAGGGCGATGCGCGCACGACGGTTGAGTGCCGCGAATGCCACATGCCGCTGCACGAATCCCACGACCCAGCCGCTGGCGACACGACCGATTACAACCGCACGGCTGACGATCACAAACATCGCAGCCATCGCTTCCTCGCTTCGAACAGTTTCGTGCCTGCTCTCCTTCATTTGCCCGGTAAGGATGAGCAAATACAACTCACGCAGAACTGGCTGCAAGGCAAAGTGGAAATTCCTGAAATCCACAACAAGTGGGCAGAAGGATCTGTCGTAAAGGTTCGTGTCGAGGCTCCTCCAACCGCAGCGCCGGGCCAGAGGTTCCCTGTGCGCGTGATAATGACCTCGAACAAAGTGGGCCACGATTATCCTACCGGCCCGCTCGACCTGATTCAGAGTTGGGTTGAGTTGCAGGTTACGGATGGAAACGGAAACGTCGTATTCACCTCTGGACAGCGCGACGCGCGGCATTTCCTCCCGCCCGGGACCTTTCTGTTCAAAGCTGAGCCAGTGGATCAGTACGGTAACCTGATTGACCGACACAATCTGTGGGAAATGGTTGGCGTGAGGTACCGGCGGTCACTGTTTCCCAGTTACTCGGACACGGTCGAATACAACATCATGTGTCCCTCTGGCGGGCCGGGTCTGCCCATCGCGAAACTCAACCCGAATAGAAATTTCATCGTACCGGCGGTTCCTGCGAATGGGAAGCTCCATATTAATGCGACTTTGCGCTACCGCAAGATGGATCAATTCTTGCTCAACTACACGATGGGAGAGAATTCCGGCCTGACTGCCCCAGTGGTTGACATAGCCAGTGCGACTACCGATGTCTGTGTGGCGAAACCGGGAGTCCCTGCGCAATGTCAGTAGTCTTTCTCTCGTCCGAACGGATTCGATCCTCCCGGCGAATGCGCCGGGTTGCATGGACCGCCTCAACTTTTGTGGTTCTTGCATTGATCGGATCTCTCGTTACGTGGAAGATCCGCCGAGATAATGCGCCGGAAGAATACACACCGGGAGAAACATCGAAAGACATCACCAGCGTTCTCGACCGTACGGCGCCAGCAAACGCCGCGCCCAAGATCCAGGTGGCCACAGGTGTTGTTGCGTCGCGCAGAATTGATCCATTAGCGGATCCCGGGCGCCCTCTGCCGTCGGGAGCGCCCGAACCCCGATTCACAGACGTCACCAGGCTGGCCGGTCTCGCGTCCTTCCGACAATTTCAGGGTTTCCGTACTTCGCAGTTGCCCGAAGATATGGGTTCAGGCGTGGCTTGGGGAGATTTCGACAACGACGGCTTGGATGATCTGTTTGTGGTGAGTGCTGGCGGTCCACTGAGCATGCCTGATTCCCAGCTTGCGACGTCGGTGCTCTATCGCAACCTGGGCGACGGACATTTTGAGAAAGTAAGAGACTTTCCTGAGCTTCGCATTCGGGGAATGGCTGCGGCATGGGGCGACTATAACAATGATGGCTGGCTCGACTTGGTGATTACCGGCTACGACACAATTATATTGTTTCGCAACGATCACGGTCATCTTGTCCGCGATAAACATTTCCCTTCGCCCAAAGGCTTCTGGACGGGTGCAACATGGGGAGACTACAACAAGGACGGCTATCTCGATCTCTACGTTTGCGGATATGTGAAGTACAAACTGGATCCGAACAGTGTTGCGGCGAGTTCGTCTCAGTTCGGTCTGGAAGTTCCGTACACTCTCAACCCCGCCTCGTTTGAACCGGAGCGGAACCTGCTGTTTCGCAACAACGGAAATGGCACGTTCACCGACGTTGCACAACAGCTTGGAGTCGATAATCCAGAGGGCCGCAGCCTGGGCGCGATCTGGAACGATTTCGATGGCGATGGCTGGCCTGATCTCTATGTTGCGAACGACATCTCTGAAAACAAACTCTACCTGACTAAGAACGGAATGTTCGTAGATGCAGGCCGAAACGCCTGGATCGAGGAGTATCGCGGTTCGATGGGTTTGGCGGTGGGCGACTTTGATCGCGATGGCGATGACGATCTTTTTATCTCGCACTGGGTCGCGCAAGGAGATGCGCTTTATCAGAATCTGCTTTCCGAACAAAAAGGCATGTCATCCGAGCTGCACTTCACCGATGTCGCAGCGAATATGGGCGTTGGCCAGCCGTCATTTCAGAGGATTGGCTGGGGGGCGAGCTTCGTGGACATTGATTCCGATGGCTGGCCGGATCTCGTAGTCGCGAACGGCAGCACATTTGAACGTAAAGGCCCAGCACCGCGCGCTCTGGAACCGATGCCGTCATTCTTGTTCTGGAATGCGCAGGGCACGTTCTTTGATGATCTGACACCTTGGAACCGTTCGCTTTCTCAGCCCCACGTCAGCCACGGATTAGCCGTCGCGGACTATAACAATGACGGAGCGATGGACATCGCCGTCGTGGACCAGAGCGAAGGAGTGCGGCTTCTCCGCAATGACATTCCTCAGAGCAATTGGATTGAGCTGCGGTTACACGATCGCGTTCCGCCAAGCGGAAAGCCGATCGGATTTGGCGATGGCACGACCGTGATTGCCTGGGTAGGAGGACTTCCTCTACGGCGGACCGTCGGCAGTTCGTCGTATCTATCGCAAGATAGCCATAGACTACACGTTGGCCTTGGGTCAGCAACGAGGATTGACCGCTTGGAAGTGCGCTGGCTCCGGGGAGCGAAAGAAACTTGGACGAACGTTACCGCGAACCAGATTTATGACATCACGCAAGGCGATCGACAGGCGAAGATATGGACAGCTCCGGGTCCGACTGCAAACGAAAACATAGCTGCGGCTCACGCCGATCCCACTCGTTTCGCGGATAAGAATGTCCGCGGCGGACAGTTCGATCAAGCTGCGCGCGCCTCGTTTTGGGCGAAACAGCACGCCGCCATGGATGCGATGAAACGCGAACATGACTGCAACAAAGCGGTGCCACTGTTTCGAGAGGCGCTCACGATCAATCCGCAACACGAAGATTCGCATTATTATCTGGCGAATTGTCTAGCTACTTTGGCAAACGTGCCGGCTGCGATAGCCGAGCTTGATATTCTCGCTCGCATCAATCCCCAGAATCACCGCGCATTTCAGCGTAGGGGCGAGCTGCTGGCGGCCTCGGCGACCTCACGTAATCAGCTTAAGGCGGCCCGGGAGGCTCTGGATTCCGCGATGCGTTTGAATTCTGAAGAAACAGGCACATTAATTCTGCTCGGTCAGGTGGCGCTTGTCGAAGGCAAATCCGGAGAAGCCGAACAGGATTTTGCGCACGCTTGCCTGGCCAATCCTCATGCTGCGAACGCCTGGTTCCTGCGCGGATACATTGCATGGAAGAAGCATAACTCCCAACAAGCTTCTGCGATGCTCACGAAGACGCTTGAGGCCCGCGGCCGCGATTGGAAGCCGAAAGGGGCCGTCCTAGAAGGCGATGTGCAACACCGCATGTACCAAGAGTCCGGATTCCTGAATATCTTTGAACAAGCATGGGATGGGGCAACTGACCCTGGGCGGGCCTATGGGAAATTGGATTCCTACCTTTCCCGTATGCGCTGATTGATCGAGCACACCCTCTCCTTAACAAGGTTTTGCAATTTGTTTGTGTCCGCTCGCGGCGCAAACCGCCGGGCACGAAATACTTTGAACGATTCATGTATGCGGGCGGCATGCGGAGTAGCGAAGGGGCGGTCTGGGAAATCCTGGAGAAGGGAGCTCGGTAAACCTAATCTGGAGCATTCATTAAGGAAGCAATGGAAACCACAGAAAGACTGGCGTTGCCGATTAGGCATACAGCAGGCGCAGAGTTGGACTTTGACGTTGCATTGAGAACGATATATAAATGGGCTCCTCAGAGCTTCAAGTTGCCCAAGACTGGAGGGGGATATGAACCGGATTGTGTTTGCGGTATCTGTGATTCTGATTGGATCAATCGTGGCTGTTGCGCAGGACAAAAGTACAGATCGTGACGTCTGCCGACCAGAAGTTCGGACCTATCCCCAATTTTCCTGATTGCATGACGGGTGCTGTCCTGCATGGAAACCCGAGCAGTGCAAGCGGGGTTACGCTTATCGGCAAAGGGACGGCGGGGTGCCGCATCCCTTGGCACTTTCATACACCTAACGAGGAAGTGGGTATCATCAGCGGCAGTGCCAAGGTGCAAATGAAAGACGAACCAGCAAAGACGCTGAAAGCGGGAGGCTATGCTTATCTCCCTTCCAAACATCAGCACGAGTTCACGTGCCTGACGGCTTGCTCGCTGTTTGCGTCGGCGGATGGTGTGTTCGACATTCATTACGTTGATGCCGATGGGAATGAGATTTCTTCAGAGCAGGCGCTCAAAAAGTCGGGCCGGAGAACGAGTGCAGGAACGAAGAAGTAGGCCGCGTTCCTCCGTCTTCTCGGCAGCCGTACTTAGAAACCAGGCGATTTCACAATTTCGCTGCTTTTGTTCGCCCCAGCTTCCTCATACTGGCGACCTCATGTAACAGCGTGACCTGCAAGGGCAAGTCTTAGCTATCAGAGATGAAGCATGTCCGCTCCCGCGCCAAACATTGGCGTTCAGGCCGTTGTTACGCACATGCCTAACGTCGGTCAGCGCATTTACTCGATCGACGCGCTGCGTGGCCTCGTCATGGTTATTATGGCTCTCGATCACGTGCGCGACCACTTCACCTACTTTATTCCCTTACCCGAAGACCTCGTGCATACGTGGCCTGCATTGTTCTTTAC
>JBKOUZ010000125.1:0-28846 GCA_046723715.1 Acidobacteriota bacterium
TCGCGTCTTTGCTCTGCGCTTCTTTCAGGCCCCGCCTCACGGCGAGTGTTGTTTCACCCTTGCGCTTCGCTATGACTTCACTTCCATCAAGTTGTCAAAGGGACTTTCACCCTCCAGCTGTCGAACATGCTCGGCACACACGAAAAACCCTCCCGCTGGGACGGGAGGGTTTATGGAATTGGTTCGCAGGTTTTATGCTCGGACGACGTTTGCGGCCTGGAAACCCTTGGGGCCCTTAAGCAAGTCAAACTCCACGGTCTCACCTTCGTTCAGCGTGCGGTAACCGTTCTCCTGGATCGCGGAAAAGTGCACGAACACATCTTCCCCCGTGGAGCGCTGGATGAATCCATATCCTTTCGCCCCGTTGAACCACTTCACTGTTCCTTTCTCTCTCACGGCAAAACTCCTTTCACCAATCGCGAAGAATGTTCTGCCGACTCCCGGATTCCGCCTCGGTTACCCGAGGCCCCCCTCAGAGAATCAACAGAATTTCGGTTGCGTCTACGATGTGCAGAGGGAATTTATTTCCAAAAAGGAAAAGACTCCTTAGCTCCCATCAGCGATGAGCAGTCGCCGCAGGAACTTCCGGAGTCCGACAATTTGGCGCTCGTTTCCACTACACCTGACAAACGTCAACCACCTACTGGTCTCACTTCCGGACCAAGGGTCCGGTGTCGAGCAAGAGATCATATGCAGTATTAAAACGTTTCGCAACAAAAATTAGAAAGCAATCGCAATGTGACCTGTGGTCACATTTATGATCTCCAGATAACTTTAACAAAGATAAAGAAATAGCGGCAATTGGTCCCTGAACCTCCGTTCGACTCTGAGGGTGATCCCTGGGTTTTCCTCTGGTACGATTTATCCCACGTGCCGAGTCCGCCCGTTTCCGACGTTAGCCCCCCGCCCCGGCGTTTCCGGCAGCCTTCTCGACCTTCTGGACTGTTGCTCTCGACGGTCAAGTATTTGATGCGCACCGACGTCCATACCTTCGCGTTCTCGGTCGCAGCGAATGCGATCCTTTCCTTTTTTCCTTTTGTCGTGCTGATGATGACGCTGATCCGGCGCGTCTTCCACTCTCGCGTCATGTACGAAGTTGTTCTGCAGTTGCTGCGCGACTATCTGCCCGCGGGACAAGACTTCGTAATTCGCAATCTGAATTCCATGGTCAACTCCCGCCAGCGTGTGCAGTTACTCTCGCTGGTCATTCTGCTTGTGACTTCTTCAGGTGTGTTTCTCCCGCTGGAAGTCGCCCTCAATCGCATCTGGCGCTTCGAAACGAATCGTTCGTATCTCGGCAACCAGTTGATCTCCGTGGGACTGGCATTCGCCTGCGGCGCTCTCGCGCTCATCTCAATTGCGCTCACCGCGGGCCCGGTTGCATTTATGGAATTCCTGCTGCGGGGTTACGGAACGAGTTTCGTTCGAATGATTGGATTTCTGATGATGAAAGTGTTCGCCATCGGTGCCAGCATTGCGATCTTCTTTCTCATCTATTGGGTCCTTCCCAACGGAAAAGTCCCCGTCCGGGCGGTCTTGCCGACAGCGATCATCATGGGATTGCTCTCAGAAGCTTTGAAGTACGCCTATATTCTTGCTCTCCCCTGGCTCAATTTCCAGGAAGTCTACGGCCCGTTCGCCCTCTCAGTAACCATGATGTTCTGGGCTTTCCTTTCCGGACTGCTGCTCCTGGCAGGCGCAAATCTCTCGGCGGAAGAACATTTGCGCAGCGTGCTCTAGTGGGGTCTGTCTCGCTGCGCAACGCGAGTCCTACTCATTTCTTTAACAACTAAAAAAATGCCTGCTATTGCAGGCGGCCTCGCAAGACCCCTTCGCTACTTTTTCTGCGCTCCGATGGACAGCAGCTCGACTTCGAAGATCAGCGTATTCCCCGGCCCGATGCTCGGATCAGGAGGATTGTCCCCATAAGCCAGATCCGGCGGAATGTACAACTCCCATTTCGAACCGACAGGCATGAGCTGCAACGCTTCCGTCCAGCCCTTGATAACGCCGTTCACTGGGAACGTTGCTGGCTGGCCGCGCTTGTATGAACTATCAAATTCCTTCCCGTTGATGAGCGTCCCGCGGTAGTTCACGGTCACGCTATCGCTGGCCGCCGGCTTTGGGCCAGTGCCCTCCTGCACAATTTTGTATTGCAAGCCGTCAGGCAATGTGGTCACGCCTTGCTTGCTCTTATTTGCGGCTAAGAACGCATCGCCCTCTTTTCGATTGGCCTCTCCCGCCGCATGCGCCTTGGTAGCTTGCTCCTTGCCGACTTCCGTTCTCAACTGCTGCAAAGTGGACTTCATCTCGTCTTCCGTCATCAGCGTCTTTGCGCCGCTCATCGCGTCCCGCAGACCACGCGCAACCACCGCCGGATCCACCGGAATCTGCTGCCGGTGCAACCCGCCTCCAATGCTCATTCCCAGAGCGTAGCTGGCCTTGTCCTTCGGGGTTTTCAGGGCATACGTGGTTCCGGCCGTCGAACTGGTCCCAGGTTTTTTCGTCCCTGTTTTTGGCGCTTGGTTCGCGGATTTCGTCGGCGGCGTTTTTGAGGTTTGTGCGGGGGGAGTGCCCTGCCCTTCAGCAGTCAACACCGCCCCGGCTGCAAGAAGGCCGATGGCCATTACGGTCAGCATTTTTTGCATATTCGCTATTGTCACATTGCAGACGCGCGTCGGCAAACAAGAGGCTGATGGCAATCGTGATTCTGCCGCCTTTCTGAAATGCCGAATGCAAATTCGGGGGAGATGGGTGAGCGGTCGTGATCTCACCTTGGACTGGCTCCCGTGAGCGGGCGCGTTTTCTCGAGAATTCGGCTGCCGTTGCGCTACAATACTGCACCGTGCTCGTTGATATAAGCATTAATCATGAGTCCGGCGGTGGCGCTAAGGTGTCCGTCTGCAGCCGACGGGCCACGAACACCAACTCGTGGCGTATGTATGCCTCCATCGAAGAGGCAAAGAAAGTCCTTTTAGCATTTGGCGTACGCGATGATCTAGCGGTGGGCTTGAATCGTCCCATGGATCTGCTCCTTGACTTGAACTCGCGTGAGCCCATCGACTTTCTCTCTATCGACGTGCCCGAGGACGTTTTGGCCAAGCACGGATTCAAGGTTGTGGGCTAGTCCCTGCTCTCACGCCCGACATTGAGGTATCTCAACGCAGATTATGGCCACGAAAACAGCCCTTGCACGCTCTGGCTCAATGCCCTTCGAGTAACATCTCGCTGGTCGCGAAAGACAAATATCAACATCAAGTAACATGCTAGGGCAGGTTACCTGCACTCATGAATACGGCCCAAAAACTGTTGCCCGAAGTCAACTGGTTCGATGTGCCAGACCCCAATTCGCCCGACCTGGATGAACTCGCACGCCGCTTCCACCTGCACGAGCTTCAGATCGAGGACTGCCGCCATCGACCGCAGCGGGCGAAGGTGGATGAGTACGGAACCTACATGTTCGCGGTCCTGAAACAATTGATTCCTGATGCTCAAGAGCCAGCGTTTGACGATTTCGATGTCTTTCTCGGTCCAGACTTTCTCATCACCGTTCATCAGGGTGACTGCGTGTTTCTGGAGAAACTCTGCCGATGGGTTCAGGAAAACCACGTCACCCGGCTGGATCGCGTCCTCTATGAAATCACAGATTTGATCGTGGACGACTATCTCGCTTTCCTGGACGACTCATCTGAAAACATTTCGAAGGTGGAGTCGCTGGTGCTGGAAAGGCCGGAGCCACCGGTGCTGCGCGAGATTTTCCAGCTCAAGCGCCGCCTGATCGATTTTCGCCGTAACGCATCAGGCATGCGCGACGTGATGAACGCCATCATTCGCCGCGAGGGCGGCCTCACGGGTGACGATCTCGATCCCTATTTTCGCGATGTGTACGACCATTTGGTACGCGCAGTGGATCTGGTAGAAGCCCAGCGCGACCTGCTCACGGGGTCGCTCGATATCTATCTCTCTGCTGTTGCCAATCGCACCAATGAAGTCATGAAAGTTCTGACAATCTACGGCACACTGGCGCTGCCCCTGGTAGTCATCACAGGTTTTTTCGGCATGAACCTGCATCTACCCTGGAGCAACAATCCGCAAGGTGTGTGGTATGCAAGCGCACTCATGCTCATTTCGATCGTGGGGGTGCTTTGGTATTTCAAAAGGAAGCGGTGGTTCTGAGATTTGGTACCTCTCCAGAAGTGGACCTTGACCTTGCAGGCAAGAATTGACGAGGTGAGTTGGTTAACATAGAGATTCACCTCTTCGGCGGGACGCTAAGTCGAAGCTTCCGTCCTCGTCTCCCACATAATCAACCACGGACACCATCGAATAGATGATTGACATTGATTCATCTGCAGAAGAGAAGACGGCGTGCATCGCCTGTGCCTCAAACAGAATTATTACCTGTAAATTGCTGATGAACCAATTCAGAGCACCAAGACGGGTCAGATACATCTTGTGCACGCGCGGGACCAAAGTTAACGAATCCAAGGGCGGTAATTGCGTACTTGCGCAAATGTATTTCTGATCGGAGCTAAAATTGCGGATGGGCATCTCGAATTTTTGACCGAAGCGGCGCGCCGACATACTACATCGCTGCAATTACTCTACGCGGCTCGCCGCAAATCGCGCGTTTCCGGCCGGGTCTGTTCCCTGGCCGGTCTGCCAGACAACGAGTTCGGTGCATCCAAATGTGCTCCGTCGTCCACTCCTACTCCGAGTCGATCGACCAGTTCGCCTCCAAGCCAGCCGCCAACTAAGGCCAGAGCCAGTGCGATGAATGATAGGGCGAATGCAGTTGAACTCGGGTTTTGTGGCGCTGAGTTTCGCAGCAGCCAGCTCCCGATGAACAGAAGCACTACGACCACATTCACACCGCCGTGAATGAGCCCGATGTTCTTCGCTCGCGTCCCCGAAGGAATGGCCCACCAGTCGATCAGACCGAAAACAGCGGCAAGCAGACCGCCAATGATTCCGGCGGCAATCATCCAATATGAAATGCCGAACCAGGAAGCATCGCTCTGCGCCAGTCCGACTATATCGAACGCGACAGCAGTGGCCAGTAGCCCGAGCGGAAATACGATCAACATCGGGTGAATCGGGTGTCCCAATAGCTTCGCTTTGCTTTCCATATGCATTTTCTCCCGCCTATTCCGATGCCCGAAACAGAGCTCTGGTTTATAGCTGTTTCGCCCTACTGCGAATGTAAGCGATTGAAAACAAAGTCATAGATCGTCAACTAACAGGTACGTCGGCACTCAGCCGCGCGAGTGCCGACGTTCGTACCCACTTTGCGTTCAGAATTTCAGGCTGATCAAATACTGAATGAGATCGCTCTTCTCACTGTCGGAGAGCCCCAGGTTCATGCACTTGTTGTAGTGGTTGACGACGGCATTCAGGTCAGCGAAGCGTCCATCATGATAAAAGCCGCCTTTGAGATGAGTTGTGAGCGCGCCGATGGGAGACGTGCGATAACGCATGTCCGGCCCACGGTCGGCCTCGAAACTGTCAACACAAACGTCCGAGGCTGTGTGCAGATTCCAGCCCGGTTCAGTCCAGAGCGGCTCGACGTGGCAGTTATTGCATCCGGCTTTGCCGCTGAAGAGTTCGTCACCCCGAGCGGCCGCCTCTTTGTCGAAACGCACTGTGGGATTCGGCGCGGGCAACGAGAGTTGATAGAGCTGCAAAGCAGCAAGTTTCGGAGTGATCTGATCGTCATCGGGATCGATATGATGCAAATCTGCGAAACCGTTTGCGGCAGCAATCGGGAACTGCGCGGCATTATTCAACCGGGGATCGAAGAATCGTCCTTTGCCGTGCATCTCGAGATTCGCGACGAAGGCGTTCCAGTGCGGCACTGAGCCCCAACCGAGCCAGGTGTGCAGGTTGACTCCACCCAACCCGAATGCGGGTGGAATCAAGGTTGCACCGGGAACATTCGTACCCGTAACCACCCCGTCAGTGACTTGCCGCGGGTTGAAGGCCTTTCCGTCCATCAACAGTTCGGCGTCGAATTTTCCAGGGCCCCAGCTGTTCAGAACATTTCTTACAGTCGACTGGTCCGTTTGCAACAGGTTTGCGACCACGCTGAGGTCGGGAGCGAGAGCCACGATTGCGCCAACATTCAGATCCCGGTTGGCCCACCCATCCAGACGACGTCCGACACAACCTGTCCCCGGATTTGGCGAAATCTGTCCGGCACACAATCCCGGCCTCGAGTTGTCTACCGTCGAGTGGCAAAGCGCGCACTGAATTCCGATGGATTTCAGCGTTCCCGACGAGTTGAACGTTCCAGTAAGGCCGACCACTGCGTTCAGTTTCAATAACAAGAGAGTGACAGCGGGGTCGTCGAGATTGACCCGGCCTCTCCCGATCTGCTCCACCAGCTCTCTTGGAAGTGCGTCGATGTCCACCTTGAGACCAACTGCCAGAGCGGTCTTCGGACTGACTCCGGGACCGACTCCGCCCAATTTGGCGCCTTCGATTGCCTGATGGAGTTTCAGCGTATCCCCCCAGAACGCCTCATCCCCGAAGGTATCGAAGCGAAAGACCTGCTCTCCCACGAGAACTTTTTGCGCCGCATTTGCGACGGCCGGATTCTTATGGAAGTCCCTATCTTTGTTGGAATCTTCAGCGCGAACCGGGTTTGAGCGACTCAATGCGACCAGGCAAATCACCAAGAGTGCCGCGGTCGCGGCGATTGCATGCGAATGGATCCTGCGTTGCGACATAGAAGCTCCTATTCCACGGGCTGGCGAAGTGTTCAAGGAATAGAGCGGCGAGAACGCGGCGAGAGTGTAAAGAGGTTGCTAGATTTTTGTCACCGGTCGTTGACAATGTCATGCCCATGGAATGGGCAAGGTTGCCGTGACGCATTAGGAAACTGCTATTGGCAGGCCAAGGTGTCTGCCGATCACTTCAGGCCGTCGACTACAAAGAGATCAGACAAAATCCGCCCGATGGAGTAGGCATAAGACTTCCCGTCCGCGCTGAAGCGCATAGTTGGAATAGCCTGCACCCCTGCGGGATCCGCCGGCATGATCTCCCTGAACGGTTCGCGCTTTCCAGTTGCGATGTCGACTCGTGTGATCTTCACAGGAAGATTAGCGGTGCGTACCAGCAGGCTTTTGCCGCCATCGAAAAATCCCATGATGCGCTCATCTGGATTGGGAGTGAAGTTGAGCTTTACCGGCTCTCCCCCGGCGATCGGGTACAGCCAGCGCGCGCGTTTCGCATCAATGGCCAGGACGAACTTGCCATCGGGAGTGGGCAAACCACCAATCGTCCCTTCGGGCGTGATAGGACGCGGCGTCCCGACCAGTGTGTCAAGCAAGTAGGAGCGCGCCCCGTGGCCGGACTCGGCAGCGGAGTAGATGATCGATTTGCTGTCAGGTAACCAGGCAAAATTGAAGTGGTCAGTCTTGTCATCCGTGAGCTGTTTGGGTTCGCCGACGCCGGTGGGAAGCAGGACCAGCTTTGCCGGAGAGCCTACGGCTGTAACCACCCAATTGCCGTCCGGAGAAAGCGCGCCGAACCCGCCGTCTCCCAACCGCACAGCAGGGGAGCCGTCCGTCTTCCGCACGAAGATGCTGTAATTGGCCCCCATGGCCTCGCCCGTTTCAGAAAAAAGTATGGTCTTGCCATCCGAAGACATATCCAGCAGCAGAGACCAGTCGAACCACGACAAACTGCGTTCGCGGGTCTCTCTGGGCGGCAGAGCGGAAATGCTCACGCGGGCCTTGTCGAATGTTAGCAGTACAAGGCCCGTACGGCTGATGTCGTGGATCGTCAGGCCTCCCGGCGCTCGATAAATAAGACGCTCCTTGCCTGAGAGGTCGAGGGCATAGATGGATCGTGCAGAACCCGCCGGCACCGCAGAAAACCAAACTTCCTTTCCACTCGGAGCCCAAGCCAGACCTTCGACGCTGGAGTAATAAGAAGAACTGGCCTTCGAATTTCCCTGGGTATCGATAATTACAACCCGGCCATCATCCCCTCCGGGAACATGATCACTGATCGCGAGCAACGCGCCGTTAGGCGAAAACCGTACGTGGCTGACCCAGCCCTTCGGCGAATAAATCACATTGCCGGAGGGAAACTCGAGTTGCCCTCCTTGGTTTGGACCCGGACGGATCACCGCGAGCGACTGCCCGTCGGGCGTCCAGTCAGCCCAGAACACGTTGTCCACCACCTCGCGCGGTGCGCCTCCAGCTAACGGAACGCGGGCCAGCGTTCCAGCTTGTGCAAACGGACCGGCATTGACCGGACGCAACGACACTGCCATTTCTCCTTTCGAAGAAATGGACAGAATCTGCGAATTCTTCAGCCCGATCGCTCGCGAGTCCGTACTGTCGAAACGCGACGAGAAGATTTCCTGAGAGGCCCCGTCCCAAGCGGCACCGTAAACGATTGTTTGGCCATCTGGCGCAAAGCGGGCGTCCCAGATGATGCCATTGCGGAAAGTCACTTCATGGAAGCTCGGATTCGCCCGGACTGCGCCGCGCTGCGCAAAGCGATAGATTCCCGCCCAGGATGCCACTATCAACAGAGTCGCAACTGCAGGGATCACCCAGCGGCGCGACTTCTTTTCCGGCAAGACTTGGATGCCAGTCCGGCTGGAAATCGAGACGTCAGTCAGGGCTTCCAGATTGAACGCCACATCGCGGGCCGATTGAAACCGCTCTGCCGCATTCTTTTCCAGGCAATGCCGCACAATGCGTTCCAGCGCGGGCGAAACATTGCGGTTGGTTTCGCTCAGATCGGCGGGCTCTTCCTTCAGGATGGCGCTCATCGTGTCCGCGGCCGAATCCCCGTGAAACGCGCGCTTGCCTGACAGCATCTCGTAGAGAATTGCGCCAAAGGAGAAGATGTCGGAACGCGCATCCGTGGGTTTGCCGCGCACCTGCTCGGGTGACATGTACCCCGCAGTGCCCATCACCGTGCCGGCTTCGGTTGCCACCTGCATAGTCGGAGCGTCGTCGGAAACGTTGGCTTCCGGATGTGTGAACTTCGCCAGCCCGAAGTCGAGAATCTTGGCTCGGCCGTCAATAGTGATGAACAGGTTCTCCGGTTTCAGATCGCGGTGAACAATTCCCTTGTCATGCGCAGCAGCCAGTCCTTTCGCAATCTGCTGGGCGTAGTCGAGCGCCTTGCGCGAGGTCAGCGGGCCCGCGCGCAAGCGCTCACGCAATGATTCTCCTTCCAGCAATTCGGAAACAACGTACGGCGCCCCGCGGTCCTCGCCAATGTCATAAATGGAAAGGATGTTGGGATGATTCAGCGCCGCCGCCGCCCTCGACTCCTGCGCGAAACGCTGCAGACGATCGGGATCAGCGGAAAACGATGCTGGCAGAATTTTGATCGCGACATCGCGGTTCAACCGCGTGTCTCGCGCTCGATAGACCTCGCCCATGCCGCCGGCGCCAATTGGCGAATGAATTTCGTAAGGCCCAAGTTTGGTTCCCGCAGTTAGTGGCATCTGTGCGCGCGATTATACCCCAGACCACTTTTCACAATTTCGCATTCGTCATCGCTCCAAATTAAGTCAAAAGGGTGCCTCACCCTTGTCCCGCGTTCTCCGCGGGACAGGGTGGGGAATTTTGACTTAGGGGTTTTGAGTTTGACTTCCTGACCTGCGGAAGAACTCGATTCTGCCCGCAGGAGGCAGGACGGCGCTATCCGAGTGCTACATGTTTCTGGCTCGAGAGAATAGAATGTGGCGTTTCGGCTCACTCCTCGGGAGAGTCCTTCATGGTTCGGTCTTTAGGCGTATTCTTCGTAGGCCTTGTCAATCTCTCTGCACTCATTGCATTCGCCGCCGATGTTGCTGACAAACCTGACTTGTTCCTTCGCGAAAACTGGTTCATTCAGTCGTCAGCCGACCTGCATGCCAATGGCTCCGCCATGTCCACAGTTGGTTTCCCCACAACTGGCTGGTATCCCGCGACACTGCCCTCGACCGTCCTAAACGCGCTGGTTGAGGACAAGGTCTATCCCGATCCCTATGTCGGAATGAACCTGCGCTCGATCCCGGGGACGACATATCCGATCTTTGAAGATTTTTCCAACATCATGATGCCGCCTACCAGCCCGTTCCGGAAGTCGTGGTGGTATCGAACCGAGTTCAAGCTTTCGCCGGAGTACAAAGGCAAAACTCTCTGGCTCAATTTCGACGGCATCAACTACAAGGCAAACGTCTGGATGAATGGCCGTGAGATCGCCAGATCGGAGCAATTGTCAGGTACGTGGCGGGTGTTTCAGTTGGATGTGACCAGCGCCGCCAAACCCGGCGAGACGAATTCGCTTGCGGTCGAGGTCTTCCCTCCTCAACCCCGGGACCTCGCCCTAACCCTTGTCGACTGGGCTCCCATGCCTCCCGACAAGGAGATGGGTATTTGGCGGGACGTGCACATCACCGCCACGGGTGCGATTGCGCTGCGCTACCCGGCCGTGCTGACCAAGCTTACTCTGCCTTCGGCCAACGAAGCAGAATTGAGTGTGCGAACAGAACTGACGAATGCCACGGACCACCTCGTGGACGCCGTACTCAAGGGCCGTATCGACGAGGTCACGTTCGAACAGCCAGTCCATCTCGCTGCCAATGAGACTCAGGTTGTCCGCCTGACGCCGGATAAGTTCCCCCAGCTCAAGCTGCACAACCCTCGGCTATGGTGGCCCGCACAGGTTGGAAAACAGGATCTCTATCCGCTCGATCTTTCGGTCGAGGTTCAAGGAAAGACATCAGATTCGGCTCACATTGAATTCGGTGTTCGGCAGGTCACTTCCAATATCGACGAAAAAGGACACCGGCTATTTCAGATCAATGGCAAGAACATCCTGATTCGTGGCGCTGGTTACAGCTTCGACATGCTGCTGCGATCCTCACCCGAACGGCAGCAAAGCGAACTCAACTATGTTCGCGATCTGAACCTCAACGCGATCCGGCTCGAAGGAAAAATCGAGAACGATCATTTCTTCGATCTCGCTGACCGCATGGGAATTTTGGTACTGCCGGGCTGGTGCTGTTGCGATCAATGGGAAAATTGGCCTGCGTGGGACAAAGAGAACGAGCGCATCGCAGGCGATTCCCTGCGCGATCAACTCCGCCGTCTCGAGCGCCATCCCTCGGTCATTGGATGGCTCTATGGCAGCGATTTCGCTCCTCCGCCTAGAATCGAGAGCATGTACTTGCAGATTATGAGAGATGTTGACTGGCCGAATCCTTCCATCTCTTCTGCTGGAGCACGAAACACGACCGTCGGACCGAGCGGCGTGAAGATGACCGGACCGTATGAATACGTCTCACCGTTGTTCTGGTACGTCGATACACGCCATGGCGGCGCGTTCGGCTTCAATACTGAGACCAGCCCCGGCCCGGCGATTCCCCCGGTTGAAAGCCTGCGCCGCATGCTTCCAGCAGATCATCTGTGGCCAATCGACTCTGTCTGGGAATATCACGCGGGAGGAATGTCTCACACGCTTAGCGTGTTCACAGAAGCACTGGATAAGCGTTACGGCGCAGCCAAAAATCTCGACGAGTTTGCCATGAAATCCCAGGTGCAGGCCTACGAAGCGCATCGCGCCATGATGGAAGCCTACGGCCGTAACAAGTACACATCGACCGGAATAATCCAATGGATGTTGAATAATGCGTGGCCAAGCATGATCTGGCACATGTACGACTGGTACCTGCGTCCGGGCGGATCCTATTTCGCAGTCAAGCAGGCCTGCGAACCTCTGCATGTGCAGTACTCGTATGACGACCGTTCAATTGTCATCGTGAACTCCTATTACCAGCCGTTCCCACATCTGAAAGTCGCTGCCAAAATTTACAACCTCGACATGAATGAGAAGTTCTCAAAAGACGTCGAGGTAAGCGTCGGGCCGGACAGCAGCACCCGCGTGTTTACGCTGCCCCAGATCGAAGGCTTAAGCACAACGTACTTCGTACGCCTCACTCTGGAATCAGCCGGACAGATCCGAAGCAGGAACTTCTACTGGCTATCCACTCGGCAGGAGACGCTCGACTGGGGTCGGGAGGAAGAAGATACGAGCGGCCAATACGACATTTCCACGTGGACGCCCACCCAGGAGTTCGCCAACTACACTGCATTGAACACGCTTCCCAAGATCACTCTGCACGCCACCGCTCAATCCAGGAGAAACGGCGATGAGGGCTCGACCACAGTCACTCTGCACAATCCTACCTCGAGCCTCGCCTTCGCAGTGCACCTGAAAGTTGATCAACGGTCGAACCATCGCGTAAGTCGAGAAGCTCAACTGGACGATGAAATCCTGCCGGTCCTCTGGGAAGATAACTATTTCGCACTGCTGCCGGGCGAAACGCGCCAGGTAACCGCCAGCTATCGGGCACGCAATAAAAATAAGCTCCCCCCGACCGTAGAAGTCGAGGGTTGGAATGTCAATCAAAGCTTCGCTCAAGAGCAGCAATGAGCGAATGTCATAATCAAAGCACAGGGCCTAATTTCATGACATCTCAGCTGCCTTTCGAACATCATCGCGAAGACCTCGCAAAAGTTCTGCGAGTCTTGCAGGACACTCCACAAATCGACCGCGAGTACATGGCTCCCATTGAGGAGTTCAAAAGTCGAGTTCGGCGGACGAATCAAGCATTGCAAGAGCACGGCCATACCGTGGGCCTCGTGTTTTCCGACGAGCACTATGCAGGGGATGTTCCTTACCTCGGCGGCAATACCAATATTTCCATCGAGCAAGTAGCCGGAGTCATTGGCCCAAACGGCTTCCACGTAGTTGCTGGCCTGGAGGGCGGTTACGTCGCCGAACAGCTGGCAGACCGCGCCGGCGCCAAAGTTCACAAAGTCGAACTGCTCCAACTCGCGGATGAGAAATATCCGATCCGCGCCGAACGGTTGGAAGATGTCATACGCGACGCCGCCGGAACAGAAATCGACCATATCGCGTTACTGACACCTCGGCAGGTGATTCCCGCAGGTCTGGTCGAACATCTCGAAGGGCTCTTCAGCAAAGAAGGGGTGATCGATGCACAAGAGCTCTACTACCGTGTGAAGTACGAGAAGAGTGAAATCGAGATGCGCCTGATCGCCGATGCCTGCGTCATTTCGGATGCCATGATGCGCGCCATGCTCGCGGTCCTCCGCCCGGGACGCCTGGAAACAGAAGTCGCTGCCTGGGCCGCATGGGTTGGCCGCATGCTGGGCTCCGAGCGCGACGGCTTTCAAATCATGGTTGGCGCCAACACTGCCAACCGTACCCTCATCGGGCCCGCCCTGAACCGCCGCATCCACGAAGGCGACTGGGTTCACCTCGGCGTCGCTCCCAAGCGGGACGGTCTCACCGCCTGCCTTCGCCGCTCCGTGATTGCCGTCGACTCGCCGAAGAAGGTGAGCCCGGAGCAAAAATACTGGTTCGATCTGGTCGAAGAAGGATATGCCGTCGGTGAGCGTTCGTACCGCGAGGTTGCCGCTAAAAATCTTCCGGCTCGTCTGCAGGAGCAATCATTGGTCGATTTCTTTGCTGCGCACTCCGAAGAAATCTCCAGCCGCATCCGCAAAAAGATCGACCTGGCTCAGCAGAAGCCCTATACCGGCACGCACAATTCCGGTTACACCGAGTGCCAGGAGTTCTTCGGCGCCATCACTCTCGACAGCTACGAACCGCTCGGCAATCAGATTGTCACGATGCTTGACGTCGCCTTACGTGGCATTGGGGACCGCTGGCACGACGTCGTCATTCCCGGCTTCGACTTCTGCGTCGTCGAAAATACCTTGGGGAAATACGGAACACGCGTCGAGACTCTGACGAAATTCCCCATCCATGCGCAAGACCTGGTTGGCATCGCCTGACTGAACCGATCTGTGGCACGGCCTGCGGGCTGAAACAAAAGGACTGCAGAGCGGGCGAAACTAAGCACAGAGCGCGGGATCGCACGTCTTCACGTTCGACGTGTCACTCATTCCTGAATATCCACAGCCCGATGTGACATCCGTCACAGATTCTCGCCCGCTGTTGGGATTAGGCTATCGCGTTTCCCGGTTAACCTCCGAGCAGAAGTCACAATGTTGAGGCTTCCTGATGTTGAGGAGAAGTGTTCTCTGTCTGCTCGCTGGTGTGGTCGTTGTCCTCGCACCGATCGTGACCGCCAGCCCGGACACCAATGCAGTTGCGGCTGCTGATTCTCCGACACGCTTCCGCTCACAGCCTCCGCGACGGCGACATTCCATTCGAGAGCCAATCCACAGAGTCCATCGTTTTCCTCGAGACTCCGCAGCTTCGTCCGGATTTCCGCAGCTGGTGCGCTCCGCCGCCACCATTTTTTCCGGCACCGTAACCCGCGTCCAACCCCGTCCTGCGGATGGAGGTCAATCGGTCGCGACGGTCGCTATCACTTTTCATAGAGAACGCAATGCTCGGCGCGGTTCGGGATAGAGACTTCACCATCTCCGAATGGATGGGCTTATGGTCCAGCGGCCAACGATACTGCGTTGGCGAACGCGTTCTCTTATTTCTGTATCCGCGCAGTAAGTTGGGACTGACCAGTTCCGTCGCGGGGGCCATGGGGCGCTTCAGCGTGGATACACAGGGCGGAGTCCTGCTCTCGCCACACCACATGTCCGCGTTTCGAACACATCCCGTCGTTGGTGGGAAGTCGCGCCTTCGTCTTAGCGACTTCGCCTTGGCGGTGAAGCAGGCCACCGGGGAGGAATGACCAGAGATGACCATGAATATTCGCGAGGCATCCACTGTGCGTATATTCCTCCTCAGGTTGGTCTCGACAGCAGCAACCGTAACAATTTGTGCGCTCATCAGCAGCGCGGGTGGTCCTCAAAAGGTTGCCGGAACGGCTTACTTCGATTCCAGTGTCACCGGCCAACCACTTACGTGGCCTCAGGGTTCCGTCACTTACTACACCGACCAGGGCAACCTCAGTGTCATTTTTCCTAACTCTTCGGCAAACAGTCTGGTAGCCGGCGCTTTCAGCCAGTGGAATGAGATTCCAACCGCGGCTTTAACTGTGACGACCGGCGGCAACCTGGCCGAAGATGTCAGTAGCGCAAATGTCACCCGCAACTCGGATGGCACAATTTCGATTCCCGCGGATATCCAGTCGAACGCGATCGGTACCCCGGTGGGAATCGTCTACGACTTCGACGGAGCCGTAACCAGCGCGCTGCTCGGCGCCGGTGCCGGCGACCGCAGCCAATGTTTTTCCAATGCGGTCTTCGGAGGCACGGACAATTTCAGTTCGCTTGCCGCCTATCAGCACGCGTTGGTTGTCATCAACGGACAGTGTGCTCAGCAGGCATCGCAGATTACCGATGTGCAATACCGCCTCATACGCGTAATCGGCAATGTCCTGGGCCTGGGCTGGTCGCAGCTGAATTTGAATGTGCTGACCGGCTCTCCACCGGCAACTTCCGACGACTATGCTGGATTTCCTGTGATGCACTTCGCGGACCCGCTGAACTGCATGCCAATCACCATCTGTTATGCCAATCCCTTGCACCTGTCCATGGATGATTCGGCTGCCATGTCACGGCTCTATCCCGTCACTTCGCAAAACATCGCAGCGTTTCACGACAAGCGCGTATTCTCTTATGCTACAGCGCGCATTCATGGATCAGTCTGGTTCACTGACACACACGGCCTGCGCACCCAGCCAATGCAGGGCGTCAACGTAGTTGCCCGCTGGATCGATCCCTCAACCGACCAGGCGTCACGCCGTTATGCCGCAAGCTCAGTCTCAGGATTTCTGTTCACCGGGAACCAGGGCAATTCGATCACTGGGACAGATGACGTCCTGGGGAATCCGCTTGCGGCCTGGGGCTCGCATGATGAGGCACTCGAAGGTTTCTTCGATCTTGCCGGTTTGCAAGTCCCCAATGGCGGGAGCGCGCGATATGAATTGTCGGTTGAGACTCTCGATCCTCAGAGGTCATACGGAGTGGGCCCATATTCTCCCGGTCCAGTCTCTATGTCGGGATCCTTTCAACCGATTCGCGTTACTGTCTCTGAGGGGGGCGACGTCCAGCAAGACATACTCATGACGGGCACCGCGCAAGTCTTGTCGGAACGTGCCTCTTCCTGGACCGCTCCCGCGCCCGTTCCGCGGGGTGGGGATTGGGCCTCGTCTCTCCGCGAGGACGCCCTCGACTACTTCCTACTTCCCATACGCGCCAATCGCACGCTGTCCATTACCGCCACGGCTCTCGACGAATCCAGTCGGGCAACGCTGCTCAAAGCACAACCCGTAATCGGCATATGGTCAGCTGCCGCTCCTGAGGGAACTGCGGCGCCGGCCTTGACTCCATCGCCCTTCAACTCCCTTGTTCTGGCCACATCCCGTCTCGATGCTCAGGTGCTGCAGAGCGGCAATTTTCTGATCGGGATCTCTGACGTTCGCGGCCGGGGCCGTCCTGACTTTCACTATCACGGGCGCATCTTATATGCCGATACTGTTTCGCCGGGTCGCGTCAGCGTAAATGGAAGAACCATTAGCGTGCAGGGCACCGGCTTCGCACGGGGCCTCTCCGCTTCCATGGGCGGCACGGCTTTGACTCAACTGGCGCTCAGTGCCAGCCAGATGATGCTGCTTGCGCCTCCTCATTCTGACGGGCCGCAAAGCATGACAATCAGGGATTCGGTCACTGGCGCCTCGACCACCATGACCAACGTACTGACGTATGGCGCCGATGCCAGCGACAATCTTGTTCTGATCTATACGGGAAATCCGCAGACGCCGGTGGGAACGCAATCGGCGAAGCCGGTGACGGTTCGGGTTGTTGCAGCCGATACCGTCACGCCCATTGAGGGCGCGACCATAGGCTGGAATACCACCAACAGCCTTCAACTTTCGGCATGCGGCGGAGCCACCTCATGCTCACGCATTACCGGCCAGGATGGTTATGTCACTACGTGGCTCACCCCTGTAACGGCCGGCGCGTCAACAGTGACTGCAACGCTCGCGCCCGGCGTGTACTCTCCCGCTAGGTCGGTCACCGCGACCGTGAATGCAACCCAGTCAGCCTCGGATATCAGTGCCTTGACCCCGAGTGTTTGGGTCTCGCAGGGTGCAACGATAACTCTCCCACTCACAGTCCGGGCAGTCAGCAATGGCGCGCCGCGCATTGGCGTGCAGATAAAGTTCGCCGTGATGACCGGCGCCGGTAATCTGACCGCCACCAGTGCGCAAACCAATTCGACCGGATACGCCACTGTGAACCTGTCGCTGGCTCAGATCAATGCTGAGACGAGGGTGAGCGCCTGCGTCGCTCCCAACAATGTTCCTTGCGCAATTTTTTACGCCAACCCCGTGCCGCTCTCTCAACAAAGACTTCAACCAGTCTCCGGAGCGGGTCAAGTCTCTACCGGGCAGGCATTCCAACCTGTGATTGTGCGCGTCACCGATTCCGCTAGTCCACCCAACTCAGTAGCCGCCGCTCCGGTTCAATTTCAGACGACGTTGCTGCGGCGCGGAGGAACCTCTCCTGCCCCTGGTGATGGAGAGACAACTCCCGTAAATCCAGCCATGCCGGTGATTCTCCAGGTAGCGCAGACCGTGACCAGCACGGATATCAATGGCCTGGCAAACCTGGTTCCATCGCGCGGCACCTTCAGCGCGCCATTCGACGTCGATGTTTTAGTCGCGGCAGGTTCGAGCGCTTTGCTCGATTTTTCGCTAGAAGTCTTGCCGGCTCAAGCAAGCGGAAACAATGTTTCCCCCATCAACCTCCAGCCTATGTTCAGGCCTGTAAGGAGCCCGCTGTGGAGAGGTGGCGCGGATAATCAATAACCCAGCCGTGAACAACTGAAGCTCGCCGCGCTTCTAGGCACAAGTGGCCTGCAACCGTGAAGCGCCCGAGAGCGGAAGCAGACCGACCTGGGTAAAAGATGAATCTCCTACTTCCCCACCCACTGATCCACCCAGTCATTCACGGTTTTGTACCAGAGCTGTGAATTCTGCGGCTTCAGCACCCAATGCCCTTCGTCCGGGAAATAAAGCATTTTGGACGGCACACCTTGCATCTGGAGCGTGGTAAAAAGCTGGAAGCCCTCGCTCACGTCCAGCCGGTAATCGCGTTGTCCATGGACGACCAATGTGGGTGTCTTGAAATTCTTGGCATACTGATGTGGAGACCATTTCTGATACAGCTCCCGATTGTCGTATGGCGGCCCTTTGAACTCCCAATTGTTGAACCAGAGTTCTTCCGTTGATCCCCACGCTGACTCGGCATTGAACATGCCATCATGCGAGACCAGGCACTTGAAGCGGTCGGTGTGGCCAAGGATCCAATTGATCATGTACCCGCCATAGCTCGCGCCTAGCGCGCACTCGCGGTCCTTATCGATAAACGGATAATGCTCCTCGGCATAGTCGAGACCCTTCATCAGATCCTCGTAGGGAGCACCGCCCCAATCGCCGTTGATCGCGTCAATGAACTTTTGCCCGTAGCCAGTCGAGCCGTGGAAGTTGATCATAATGACCACGTATCCATCGGCCGCAAACAACTGCGGATTCCAGCGAAACGACCAATCGTCCCCCCATGCCCCTTGCGGCCCGCCATGGATGAGGAATTTCACGGGGTATTTCTTTGATGCATCGAAGTTGGGAGGCTTGACGAGGTAGCCTTCGACATCATCGTTGAGAGCACCTTTGTATGAGAAGGACTCTGCGTCAGACATGTCAATGGTCGATAGCAACGAACCGTTGATGTGAGTGATGGGCCAATCCTTCGTCAATGAACAATTCTCTTTTCCTTTGTCCACTTCACCGGTCCGGGCTGGGCACCCTTTGCCAGTAGCGTCCGATCCGGAAATTTCGACGGGTGCCTTGATCGACATGCGGGTGAACAGAAGAGTCTTCCCATCTGGCGTCAATGCAATATCATCGTCATAGCCGCCTACCAGAGCGCGTCGCAATGGATTTCCGGCTGTCGCCACCGCATAGATCAGAGAATGTCCCTCGTGCTCCGCACTGAAGTAAATCGTTTTCGAATCCCGCGCCCACTGGAATGTCCCGACCCAATGGTCGAAATCTTCCGTCAGATTCTTCTTCTCTCCGGTCTTTCGGTCGTAGAGCATGAGTCGGAAACGGTCGCTCTCGTATCCGGGACGTCGCTGTACGCGGTAGGCAATGTAGCGCCCATCCGGAGAATAAAGCGGCGTCGAGTCGCTGGCCGGATTGTCCGCCGTAATATTCGTTGTCTTCGCAAGAACCTGCGCCGACGAGATATCCGCCCCTGCATCGACCGGCACAATCCATAGATCATTGTTGGTCGAAGCCGCCGGGTTCTTATCGTGATTGGAGGCGTAACAGATCTCCTCGCCATCGGGAGAGAACGCATAATTATCCTGCCCACCCAGCGAGAACACGGGTGCATCATAGTCGCCGGGCGTGAGATCACGGGCTTCGCCTGCGGGACAAGCGGGGGTGGCTGTCCCGACGCAAGCATCGGTGACAAAGATATGGGTTCGTTTCCCTTCTTTGTAGGCGTTCCAGTGGCGATAGAGCAGCTGCGTAAAGATTTGCGCCTTGACCTTTGACTGCTCCGCCTCTTTAAGCTTCTTAGTATTGCAATTGGATTCAGCAGCAGGTCCACTGTCGCATTCGGCATACACATCGGACGTGAACAGTATCCTGTTCCCGTCGGGGGACCAAAGCTCCCCGCTCGCTTCGGTCTCAATCGTGGTTACCTTGTGCGTGGCTGTCACCTTCCCCCTGGCTCCATCAAAGTCTGCAATCCAGACTTGCGAACCACCTTCTTTGGTCGAGAGAAACGCGAAATGTTTTCCGTCCGGCGCCCAGCGCGGCCGATCCCCATCCTGGTCGGGGATGATCTCCCGCTCTCCTGTTATCTCCACCGCAGAGGAAAGATTCGGTTTGGAATCCTTCGTTGGAGGGAAGGGACCTTGCGTTCCTGAAGGCACGATCCAGATGTGTGGGATCTTGTTGTTGGCGGCAAGATCGACATCCACAACGCTGAAGATCCCCCATTTCCCGTCGGGCGAGGGTTGGGGCTCGCCTACCCGTTTCAGCTTCATCATGTCTTCGAAAGTGAACGGGTGCTTGGCCTGCGTGAATGCCAAGACTGCAGACACGAAAAGAAGAAAACAGAAAAGAAGATAGCGCATGAACGTGCCTCCGACAAACGAATGAGTGTAGCAGGACTAGGTACCCGCATCTATGTACTCGCTCACACCGAAATCCCGAGCGGGCGCATTCTGACCCTCAGAAGGTTCACCAAAAGCGAGCCTAGGGAGGCAATGCGCCTTGGCAGAAGGAACATGAAGCTCATGCCTGCCCACTTCTCTCGCACGGCAACCTCTTATTCATCAAGGCATCCAAGTATGCGGCAGAACTGCAGCACCCTTCCCTCCGACCTCACTGAGCGGAGAGGGGCCGGAGGGCGGGGTCGCCGCGGTGTCTGCCCGTTTTCATGCCCACCACTCGCTATCCAGAGCAATCTCGGGGATGGCAGGACCGGGTACACCCTCTCCAAATTCGATACACTAAATACATGAGGTCATTCTGCCGTTTTCTGTTTTACGTGAGCCTGCTGGCCGGCGTGGGGGCGATTCCTGCTGTGGCCCAGGAGGGCCCGCTGGAAAATACTCCTCCCAAAGACATCACCCCCGAAGAGATCATTAAGCGATTCGCGGAGAGGGAAACCGAGTTCGCCAAAGCTCGCGAGCAATACACTTACCGTCAAGACGTGAAAGTGCAGACGGTCGACGGCTCGACCGTGGACGGCGAGTACCATGAAGTCTTCGATGTCCTATTCGACGACAAAGGCAAGCGCATCGAAAACGTGGTATTTGCACCACAATCCAGCCTCACGAAAATCTACATGTCACGGGAAGACATGGAGGATATCCGCCACAAGTTGCCCTTCGTGCTTACCACCGAGGACTTACCGGAATACAACATTCTCTATGTCGGCCAGCAGCAGGAAGATGAATTGCACTGCTACGTCTTCGATATCGCTCCTAAGAAAATCGAAGGCAAGAAACGGTACTTTCAAGGCCGGGTCTGGGTCGACGATCACGACTATCAGATCGTAAAGACTTACGGCAAAACGGTTCCCGATATCCGCAACAAACGCGGAGATGAGGAAAACCTGTTTCCCAAATTCACCACCTGGCGTCAACAAATCGACGGTCAATTCTGGTTTCCGGTGTACACCAAGGCGGACGACGAACTGCATTTCAAGATGCAGGACGTACACATCAAGGAGATCGTCAAGTACGAGGACTATAAGCGGTTCGGATCGAATGTGAAAATTCTGTACGAGGGCAAGGAGCTTCCAAAGGGCGAGCAAAAGCCGCAGAACCAGCCCCCGGATGAGAAGAAGCCCCAGTAGCCACTTTCAGAGTTTCAAAGAAAAGCCGAGCCCGCCATTATCGTCGGCGGGCTCTTTACTTGAAAATAGAAACTCGAAACTGGAAGCCTCAGTAGAAGAGGTACTTCCGCCACTTGTCGTCGGAGCGTCCCATCAGGCGCATGATGTGCCGGCTGGTGTGGAGATTGAAGGCTCGCGGTTCCCGCATCAGTTTCATGCCAGCTTCGATGGGAGACTGGTTGCCCTTGCGTCGGTTGCACGGATGGCAGCAGGCAACGAGATTTTCCCACGTAGAAGATCCTCCGCGAGAGCGCGGGATTACATGATCCAAGGTAAGCTCACCAGAAGGCAAAACCGTCGCGCAATACTGGCACGTGTTGCGATCGCGCAGCAGAATATTTTTTCGCGAAAGAGCGCGGCTCTGATGGGGAATGCGGCGGTATTCCAACAAACGGATCACTGACGGCAAACGCATGGCGACCCGAGCCGAGTGCAGAAAATGCCCATTCTCTTCCTCGGTCATCGCAACCCCCTTGAGGACCAGAACCAGCGCGCGCCGCGCCGCGCAAACGTTGATCGGTTCATAGGACGCATTCAGAACGAGGACCGGAGCGAGCAGAGCATGCCCATCTCCAGAGCGATGTGGAGCGACCGCCGGAGAGAAATGTCCGGCGGCATGCCGCAATCCTGAGTCGTGTTCCTTGCGAAAAGACATATGTGACAGAGTTCAAGTTTTCACAATTTCAACGGCGCCAACGGTTTCCTGAAGCTCTGCCTGCGTTGGGAAACCCCGCAACCCTGAAACGTCCAACCCTTGCTCGTGCAAACCTTCTACTTCCTCGTACTTAGATGCCGTTTTAAGGGTTCGCGCTACCGTGACTACCCATACTCTGGAAGCGCCCGCCCGGCGTAGCACGCGAGCGCATTCTGATGCGGTGGTTCCGGTTGTGTACACGTCGTCGACCAGCACCACTTCCTGACCATTCAATTCATCGGCCCGCTCCACGGCGAACTCGCCGCGTAAGTTTTCACGGCGCTGATGGCTGGTCAAGCCGATTTGCGAATGGGTGTCGCGCACTCGGAGCAGCATGTCCTGCCTGAGCCGAAATCGACCGCCTGCCGAGCAAACCTTCAGAGCCTCGCAGGCAATCAATTCGGCTTGATTGAATCCGCGCTGCCGCCGTTTGCTTTTGTGAAGAGGCACCGGGATCACCGGGATAACTGCTGATTCCACTGAGGGCGCCAGGGAACTCAAAACTTCCGCTAACGCGCGTCCGAGCACAGTGGCAGCGGGACGCACCGCGTTGTACTTCAGCATATGAATAAGTTCACGCAGTTCACCGTCATAGCTGCCGTAGGCGGCCGCGCGATAATAAGTGTGATCAACTCGTCGACAGGTTGGGCACCGGCACAGCCCATCCTCATCACAATGGGCGTATGCGGAAAGCACTCGGTCCCCGCAGATCGAACATACCCGCCCAACGATCGGATGGAGTCTACCCAGACACTCCGGGCATACTGGCAGCCGCGACATGTTCAACAGCGGCAAGCCATAAATGCTGCAATCAGATGGGAAAAATATCGAGAACAGGCTTTGCGCCGTGCGACGGACCCAGCCTGCAGCAACGGGGGACCTAGAGTCCCGCGCAACAATAGAATGCCTGTTTCTTTCGACGGCTGCTTCGCCCGCCCGGATTCGGTCCTCGCTACTGCTGAAGACTGCCTCCTCGATAGGCCGCGGTCAAACCGCGGACAATCTCTTCTGGTACTAAGCAGTATAGCGGGGACCTATATCGCTAGGCAACGTTCTGCTTAGATGCCGCGGCAGTCGCCTTGATTGGCGCGAGCCGCGGAATCTCCGTCGAACGTTCGTGCACCGGGGTAAAGATCAGCCGGTAGTCCCGGCGAAAACATTCCCCGCAGCGCACTGGCTGCAGCAAAAGCAGGGGAAGCACGTAACGTTCTGTGACCGTGCGACGGCGCGAGCGGAAACCTACTTCACTACCACAATCCCGGCACCGATAGGGCTGAGCGAACCGAGAATCGGGGGAACTAGTCATAGGTTGGCACCTCACCAGGAACTCAGACGAAAAGGCGCGCATGAGACATCGCAGATATTTTACACGATGTAAAAGACGTCATCTCAATACGCATTGGCTGATTTGCATCGATGTAACCTGCGGCAATCTCATTCAAACCGAAACACCCATCAGCATACACCAAAATTCTCTCGGACATAACCGCGTCGTTATTACTCCGCGGATATGCTCCCCTCCAGGCAAAATGCAGCCCGGTTCAGCGAATTCCGCAATTCACTCTGTAACGAATCTCCTCTTCCCACGCCTATGCCGACCTGTGCGCCCCGTACTTGTCACCCGGCCTAGGCGCATGCTAAGGTGCGCCGTTCTGGTGTTTTAAGCCAATGCATCGGGCAACACTGGAGAATGCGGTTTCCATCCTAGCTCGCAAAGGACTCATCTATGAGCACTCCCGTGATCACCGAGCCTCGCAAGAAACATACGCCCTACGTGCCCGAAACAATGGAGATGAAGGAATTCACCTTCCGTGCTCTCCTCATCGGCCTGGTGATGACCGCCATTCTCGGCTCGGCGAACGCGTATCTGGGACTCAAAGCCGGCATGACGATTGCCGCGACCTATCCCGCCGCCGTCATCGGTATGGCGCTACTGCGGCTCATGAAAGGGTCCCTGCTGGAAGAAAACATCGCGCGAACCGTGGGTTCGATAGGCGAATCGGTTGCGGCGGGTGCGGTCTTTACCATTCCCGCGTTTGTGATGGCCGAGTTGTGGCCGGGCCTCACGGCCCAGCAGTATTGGAAATCTGTAGCTCTGATGGTCATCGGGGGCACCCTCGGGATTCTCTTTGTCACCTTGCTTCGCCGGGTGATGGTAGAAGATCCCGATCTTCCCTACCCCGAATCTGTAGCCGCTTCCGAGATTCACAAAGCCGGGCAGCAAGGCGCGAAGGCCGCCAAGATTCTCTTCGCCAACATGGGGTTTGGTGGATTCATGTACCTGCTGGGTGCTGTGAACGTGTTCTCCGCGAATAACACGTTCCCCGTCAACATCAGCGCGCTCGGAAAAAGACTTCTGCTCCGCACAGGTACGAACCCGAATGTTACGACGACCATTACAGGCGGAACTACACTTTTCACCGGCCCCGATGTAAGCCCGGCCTACCTCGGCGTGGGTTACATCATTGGACCGCGGCTCGCGGCTCTGAACTTCGCTGGCGGTGTCCTGGCCTGGGGACTCCTTGTGCCACTCCTCACTTTCACCCTCGGCCCCTACATCCAGGCGGCACAACCGGATGGCAAGCCCATTGAATGGTCGTTGCTGGCGGGAGCCATCTATTACTCGGTAGTCCGCCCCATTGCCGTCGGGGGAATGCTGGTCGGCGCTACTTACACCTTGTTCAAGATGCGAAAACAGCTTGCCGTCGGGATGGGCCGGGCGATTTCTGATCTCAAGAAATCGACCGCGGTACAAGCCGCTACGAACCGCACTGAACGGGATCTGCCTTCCAAAGCCGTGTTCGCCGGAGTCGCCGCCGTCTTTCTCGCGATGATCGTTCTTTATTTTTACTTCCTCAGCGGAGCTGGGGGACTTTCAGGGTCCAAGATCCTGTCGGGATCGGTGGTCGCGGCTCTCGTCATGGTGATCGTCGGATTCTTCTTTGCCGCCGTCTCGGGGAATTTGGTGGGCATGATCGGCTCCTCCAATAATCCGGTGTCAGGCCTTACTCTATGTACCCTGGTCATTGCGGCTTTGCTGATGGTCGCTCTCGGAGTCTCCGGCAAGGGAGGTGTAGCCGCTGTCCTCGGAGTGGCTGCCGTGGTCTGCGTCTCTTCAGCGGTCGCAGGAGAGATGCTGCAGGACTTGAAAGTGGGCCATATTCTCGGCGGCACTCCAGCCAAGATGCAGATTGGTGATCTGTTTGGAATCGTCGTCGCCTCGCTGGTTCTTTTCGTACCGCTGGCCTATCTGGATAAGGCCTACCACTTTGGCAGCAATGCTTTGCCTGCTCCACAAGCGGGTCTCATGGCCATGCTTTCAAAGGGTATCGTGGGCGGCGACATGGCTTGGCCTCTGGTCGTCGTGGGTATCCTGCTTGGGATTTCCATGATCATGATTGAGGTTAAAAGCGTGATGCTGTTCTCTGTCGGCATGTACTTGCCTCTTGGAACAACCTTCGCCATCTTTGTTGGCGGCGTCATCCGCTGGGTGACAGATCAGTTGCGCAATCGCCGCGGTCTGAATGAAGCTCAGAAAGCGCGCGTGGACAATGCCGGTGTGCTTACCGCCTCAGGCAT
Source organism: Acidobacteriota bacterium (assembly GCA_046723715.1). GTDB lineage: Bacteria > Acidobacteriota > Terriglobia > Terriglobales > Acidobacteriaceae > Sulfotelmatobacter. The sequence goes on from JBKOUZ010000125.1 coordinate 25,669, forward strand.
GATCGCCGGGGAAGCCTTGTGCGGCTTAGTCATCGCGGGATTGGTCGGGTCCGGCAAAGATGTGACCCTGGCGCATTGGGCGAATTCGATCTGGGCAGCCATCGCTGCTTTGATTATCCTCATCGTGGTGATGGTACGCGTTCCCCTGGCCAACGCTGGCAGCCCGGACGAGCCCGCGCCACCGACGGCAATTATGTAGACCTGAAGCACGAAGACACCGGGAAAATGCGGCTGTTCTGCCGAAGCTCTGGGCTTGTGCTCTTCTTTTGAATGTCCATATCCGGCAACATAGACACCGTTCGGCAACGAATACATGCTGCGGCGCAGCGTGCCGGCCGCAATCCGGAACAGATTGCATTGATGGCGGTAACCAAGACGCATTTGCCCGAGAAAATCCGTGAAGCCTATTGCGCTGGAGTTCGCTTGTTCGGGGAAAACCGCGTTCAGGAATTTGCCGGCAAAGCACCAGCTCTTGCCGACTTGACCGCGGCAGCATGGCACATGATTGGGCACCTGCAAAGCAATAAAGCCGGTAAAGCGGTAGAACTTTTTGCGGCCGTTGATTCCGTGGATTCAGTGAAACTGGCCGAAAAGCTGAACTCTGCGGCGCGAGATCAGCACAAACTGATCCGGGTGCTGCTCGAAATCAACGTCGGCGGAGAAGAAGCCAAGAGCGGGCTTCCTCCCGACTCGAAAGAGCTAGAAACTCTGTTGCACTCAGCGCCCCGGTTCGAAGCCTTGCAGGTTTTGGGACTGATGACCGTACCGCCATTCACTGCCAATCCCGAGGGCGCGCGCCCGTACTTTCGCAGGCTTTGCCAGATCCGCCATGCCATCGCAAAGAGAAAACTTGCATCAATTGCCATGGACGTTTTGTCCATGGGCATGTCGCACGATTTCGAAGTTGCGATTGAAGAGGGCTCCACTTGTGTCCGCGTGGGAACGGCAATCTTTGGTGAGCGCATCAGACCCTTGTCAGCTTGAATGGTCGCCTTACGACTCATGCCCACAATCCATGAAAAGCAGGACGCAGTCACCTTCGCTGTGAAGGTTCATCCGCGCTCCAACAAAGACGCGATCACCGGCAAACTCGGCGATGCATTGAAACTTTCACTTACTGCTCCTCCCATTGACGGTCGCGCCAATCAAGCTTGCATCGACTTCTTCGCGAAACTTTTGAAGGTTCCGAAATCTTCCGTTACCATTGCGTCCGGCGCGAGCGGCCGAAACAAAGTCATTCGCGTGGCAGGCGTGAGCGCTGAGTACGTACGCAAGTGTCTGCGCGGATGACCTTGTGCCCTGCAATCAGGAGCCACTTTGACCTTTTCGGAACGTTTCCACGAAATCCGTACCGGATTCGAACGGCCATTCTGGGTAGCCAACATCAGCGAGCTTTTCGAACGATTGTCGTACTACGCAGTATTTGCCGTGCTCGCCCGCTACCTGCACGAGGGGCTGCATTTTGACGTCGAACGCGCCAGCAGCCTCACCGGAATGTTTGGTGGCTGGGTATGGTTCCTGGCGGTCGTGGGCGGCGCAGTCGCGGACCGCCTCGGTTTTCGCCGCGCCCTTTCCCTCGCCTATCTCATCCTGAGTACTGCCTATTTTCTCCTGGGGTCTCTGAGCGCGCCCTGGTTTGCTCCCGTACGCAACGGCGTTCCGCTCACTATGCTGGTCGCCTTTGTGCTGATTCTGCCCGCACTCGGCGTCGCGCTGGTGAAGCCAAGCGTCGTCGGCACCACCGCTCGGTCATCGCAGGAGAACGTGCGCTCCGTAGGTTATTCCATTTATTACACGCTGGTGAATGTGGGAAGCACGCTGGGCCCTCTGATCGCGGGCTGGGAGCAGCATCACGGAAGGGCTGAGGCCCTGTTCCGGATTGCAGCTTTAAGCGTGTTTCTGATGTTTTTCGTAGTACTGTTCTTCTTCAAGGAGCCGCGCCGGTCGGATCAGGCATCGGCCGCAAGCCTGGCGCAGGTCGGCCGCAATTTCCTGACCGTCCTCTCCAATCCTCGCTTCATGCTTTTCCTCCTCATCTTTACCGGTTACTGGATCGTGTTCTGGCAGGAATTCATCGCCTTACCGCTTTACATCACCGCCTATATCGACCCTAACGCAAATACCGCGCTCATTCTCGCCACCGATCCCATCGTGGTCATTTGCTTCACCATGCTGATCGGATTCCTCACAAAGCGCATGCATGCCTTTCATGCCATCGTTCTAGGAACATTGATCTCGAGTTTGGCCTGGATTCTGCTGATTGTGCACCCGTCGGTCTGGATGGCGGTTGCAACCCTCGTGGGAGTTGCCATCGGCGAGATCGTGCAACAACCGCGCTACTACGATTACATTTCGCGTCTCGCCCCGGCAGAACAGCAGGGAACCTATATGGGGTTTGCATTTCTCCCTCTGGGCATCGGTTCATTCATCGCGGGCAAAGTCAGCGGCTGGCTGATGCACCACTACGGAGAACAACTGCATCGTCCACAAATGGTGTGGTGGGGGGTAATTGCAATTGGACTGGCTACCACCTTGCTGCTATGGGCCTATGACCGCCTTCTAAGGGTTCCAACCACGGAAAACAACTAAGCTGCGCCAGAGCACAACCCACGCAGATCGGACGTGTCGTTTTGTTCGGCAAGAACCGCGGCACCCCGCACTGGTTCGAAGGACGAGCGAGATTGTTTCCGAAAGCACGAAAGAAATTGGGGAGCCTGGGAAGGCTCCCCGCTGATATTTCTGCTCAACCGGGGCTAAAAGTTGAACTTCAGCGCCAGCAGTATACCCCGAGGCGAGTTGGAGAATACCGCCTTGGGCTTGTTGAAGGCGCTGGTATCAGGCTCTAACATGGACAGAACGTTGCTGCCCGTGTAACCAATCGGAGCCACGTCACTGATGTAACCCGGCACATACTGAGCGTGATTGAACAGGTTCAGAGCCTGGGCCTGGAACTCCAATGACTGGTGCTCCGTAAAGTTGATGCGCTTCAGAATCGTGAAGTCGAAGTTGTTGATATGGGGCATCGCCAGCGTATTCCGCCGGGCGTTGGGCCTCATGTACTTGCCGTACCCATTGGTAGTATCGGCGCCGACATAGTAAGCATTTGGATCGTTTGCAACGTAGCCAACCGCATAGGCTCTGCTATCCGAGTCACCCACAGGGTCGCAACTCACTCCGG
>JBKOUZ010000171.1:0-3158 GCA_046723715.1 Acidobacteriota bacterium
TACCGAAAGCGTGGCCGATCAAGTACAAAGAGTTTCCGTCGGGCACTGTGATCTCTGCCGGCGTCTGCGGGGGCGTGAGATTCTGCGCCGATGCGTTGTTGACTGTGCCGAAGGCACATACGAGCACGAGGGCGGCCACGAACAGGGTCCGAACTCGCGCAGTCTTCTTTCCTTGCTGATCAAAGTTGCAGCTCATTTATTTGTTCTCCAATTTTCTGTGATTTCAATTGCTAGTAATGGCTAAGTTTGTTGAGACACACAACGACCTCTAAGGCGCTGACCGCATTTCTGCATGCGGATCAGGACGGCCTACATAAAACCTGTCGTCAGTTATCGGTGTCAGCTCTTCGAGCGCTCGGTCCCGTCGGTTTTAATTGCGGTCCCTGGAAATCTGGTTCCAACTCGCTCGAACATGCCGTGGTGTCTACTGCTCGCACTGCGCAAAAAAAAACGCAGCGCATTCGTGAAGACGGTCTTCAATGCATGTGATAGGTTTGATTCAGCGTCACGGAGAATGGATCCCTCACTCGTGTCACATGTTTGTCAAATGATGTTTGCCCCCGTGACGACAATTCCAAGATCAACCGGGCTTGGTATCTGAAGGAATGTGATTTGCATGCGATCACCCTTTGGTCACGCTTCGGTCGTTGGCAATGGTGGATGTTGTTGTGCCGGCCGGCTTCTCTTCATCGTTAATGGCTGCTTTGAAGCTGCGGATACCTTCTCCGATTCCTTTCCCGAGTTCCGGAAGCTTTTTCGGTCCGAAGACCAGCAGGGCAATTCCAACGATTACCAGCAGATGCATGGGCTGAAACAGTCCTTCAAACATATAAGCTCCCTCTAAAGATGAATGATTCGTTCCGCTCCCGTCCGGCGCTCCAATTTTCCTGTTTGCTGATCCCTTGTTGCGTTGCCCAGCTACTATCTAAAGCTGCTTCACCTGGGAAATATTCCCCAACTCGAGAGAATGTCGGCGGATTCGCACCCGAGTTCGGCCTTTGACCATCCGCTGAATGTGCCTCAGATCGCCCGAGCCCGGCACTACCGGAACGGCCCTATATACCAAGCGTAGTACGTCCCAACACCGGTGAAGACGACGATAGACCAAAGCGTTAGCTCCGCACGCATCCACCGCTTCCAGTCTTTAAAGCGCAGCGACTGGGGAAGAATGCTGGTGCCTGCGACGATGACAATATAGAGTCCCAGGAACTCAGCCGCGCCTCCTACAAGCGAATGAATCGTAGCCACCGCGTAATACCATTTATGCAAACTCCCAGGAAATCCTGGCCTCACTTGGTGCTGGAACGAAGGCCACATCACCAATGCGATCATCCCCAGATTTAGAAGAAGCACCGTAGTTTGGCAAATTCCGTGAGCTACGTAGCGTTTTCGTTTCGCGAGAAGAGCTCCTGCGACTAGCGCTACTCCCATGACGACCTGTACCACGAGATTGAGATCCGCCTCAAACGTAGCGCCCGTGCCAAGGAAACCATTTATTGGAAAGATGGCCAAGGATCAAAACCCTTCAAGAACAAACGTCAACGGAACGGCTCGATGGGGGCAATCTAGACCCTCAGTTCTGCGACTCTTGCCAAAGTTACTTTAGGCCGTGCGGCAATTTAAGCGGAGAGACATCTTGCCGAGGAAACCTTGCGACGCAGGACTGTGCCCGACCTAGGTGGGACCCACGCATGTTCGTTGTCTTTCTGAAGTACTCGTTTAGCAGTTCGCGAAGCTGCAACCGAGCGCGCAATAGCCGCGCCTTCACTGCGGCGGGACTTAATTCCAGGACCTCTGCCGTCTGACGTATTGAGAGCCCTTCAATGTCTCGTAGCACAAAGACTGTTCTCAAGGCCGGCCGCAGATTTTCTAATGCCTTGATTAGGATGTCGCGCAATTCAGACACCCGGTAGAGTTCTTCAGGATTGGGCGCCCAATCTACGACTTCGCGCGGAAGCATATCTCCGTCCGCCTGAAAGTCTTCATCCAGAGACACCTCTTTGGTTGTGCGCCGCTTTCGCAGCTTCATGAGCGCTTGATTCACGGTGATGCGAATCAGCCACGTCGAGAATTGCGAATGTTCCCGGAAGTAGCCCACATGTTGGAAAGCCTTCAAGAAGGCCTCCTGGACCGCGTCTTGCGAGTCTTCGCGATTGTGCGTAATGTGTTCCGCAATTCGCAGGAGTTTGCCATCGTAACGCTCCACGAGTTCCTCGAAGGCGGATACATCTCCACCCTGCGTCGCATGGACGAGATCCAGATCATCTCTGACAGGAGCCCTCCCAACGAATTGTGCCAAGTCCGCATTCATATGGTTCAAACGCTTGAAGAAGACATCTTTTGAAAACACTTCATCCTGACAATACTCACCACCGCTTTCGTACGAGGCCATCTGACATTAGCGCGGTGTCACTGCACCACGACCTTCCCTGTCATCTTCGGATGGACCGAACAAAAATAGGGATATGTCCCCGCCTTGGTAAACGTGTAGGAGAACTTCTCGTCCGTATCCCGCACCTTGGACTTGAACACACCGTCCGTGCTGACTACTGTGTGGGGGATATCATCACGGTTGGTCCAGACGACCGTCGTTCCAACAGAGACCGTCAGCGTCTGCGGCCCAAAACTGAAATTGTCAATTTTCACGTCTGCGCTTGCCCCTGACGGCTGGTCATTCGCTGCAACGCTCGGTGTTTCCGCCAGCAGCATCAGCGCAATCATGACCGTTGTTGCCAAACCTACAATCCATATTTTCTTCGTTGTCATTGTTCTGTTTTCCTTCTCTAGTTTTGTCTGCTTGATCTTCGTTTGTTTGGACAGGATCTTTACCGATTTACCCAAACAGGGAGTCAACGACTGCACGGCCACGTCCACTCCCTGAAGCAGAAGAGCCCGAGTCCCCGAGCGGCGAGTCAACGATTGCCAGGCTGCTACCGCTCACCAGATAGTTCACGTCGGTAATACCCAACACCCGCTGCAATTGGTCAGTGGGCACCTTCATTGGTCCGGCTGAAGGAGCTGTTCCGGGCGCAGGTTGGGGGAAAGCGGTTGACATCGCAGTGTGGAACGAAACCTTACCCTCGATCTTCTGCATAATCTGGTGAATGTGGCCATTCAACACTGTCACGGAACCGAACCGCTTCACGTAAGACAAGGCT
>JBKOUZ010000201.1:0-8179 GCA_046723715.1 Acidobacteriota bacterium
CAACGTTCCATCCACCGTGAAGTGTTCGTCCGAGAGCAAACTCCGCTCGCGCGCCTGCTGGAGTACGGCTTGGAAGAAAGCTTCGGCAATGTCCCCATCGAGCAAGCGCTCGCGGTTCTTGGTGAACACGGTCACATCCCAGACGGAGTCATCCATGTTCAAGCCCACGAACCAGCGGAACAGCAGGTTATAGTCAAGCTGTTCCATCAACAGCCACTCGCTGCGCACTGAGTACAACGCTTGCAGCAGGAGCGCTCGCAACAACTTCTCCGGCGCGATCGATGGCCGCCCGGTTTTCGCGTACAGCTTGTGGAACCGTGGTTGCAGTTCTCTTAATGCCTCATCGGTCATGACACGAAGAGGACGCAAGGGGTGGTCTTGGGGCACTCGCTGCTCTGGGCTTACGTAGCTAAACACATCCAACTGCTGCTCGTCTTTTCCACGCATGCTTTCTTCTTATCAGGTTGTGCTGTGGAAACAAGAGAGTTTCGGGGTACTGCGTCCGCTTCAAATCGAGTTTTTCCGCAGCCTGCTCGGGCATGTACAAAGTGGCCGCGAGGCGCACGCCATCTTTCATTGGAATCCACGTCCGCTCCAGACGAACTCCGAACACCGGAGGCGACGGAGCCTCAACTGCCGCGGCACAGGCGGAGAGCAACGTAAGAAGGAGGAGTGGGCCAGCAATTCTCGGCAAGGCGGTCTCCGAAATCTTTCACTGACTTGGACTCATTCTGTCGCGCCCTGATCGCGGCGCAGCGCGCGCACATCGATTCCAAGTTGTTCCGCCTTCTTATACAGGTGGCTGCGCTCAAGGCCAAGAGTTTTCGCTGCCATCGTCATGTTGTTCTGAGCGCGTTTGAGTTCCGCCAGAATGACTTCGCGTTCGAACGACTCAACACGATCTGCCAGCGGTCCTGAGGCAAGACCGCCCGTGCCAGGTCCGGTGGCACCGCCATGAGGCAAGGCCATCTGAACAGTCGCGAGATCAACCTGCTGCTCCGCCAACAGCATGAGCCTTTCCACCATATTGCGCAGTTCGCGAACGTTGCCCGGCCAGGAGTAGGATTGCAGCGCTTGCATTGCGTCCGCGGAGAAGGGAACAGGCTTCCACCCGTTCTGAGCGCATACCTGCTCGGAAAAATGCTCTACCAGAGTGGGGATGTCCTCACGGCGCTCGCGTAGCGGCGGTAGTGCGAGCGGGAATACGTAGATGCGATGAAACAGGTCCTGCCGGAATTTTTCTTCGCGGACGCGAGCTTCGAGATCGCGGTGGGTTGCCACCAGCACGCGCACGTTCACCGCTAGAGGTTTGTCGCTCCCAATTCTTTCGATTTCGCCTTCCTCCAAGACGCGCAGAAGCTTGGCCTGCATGTTCAGTGGCATATCGCCGATCTCATCCAAAAAGAAAGTGCCCTGATCGGCTTGCTCAAACTTGCCAATGTGCCGTCCCGTTGCGCCCGTAAACGAGCCTTTCTCGTGTCCGAATAGTTCCGACTCAATCAGTTCGGCTGGAACGGCGGCACAATTCAGCGTAATGAATGGTCCGCCTGAACGGGGACTTCGTTCGTGGATCGTTCTGGCTACGAGTTCCTTGCCAGTGCCAGTTTCACCGAGAATGCACACCCGGGACTCACTTGCGGCAACCCTTTCCAGTTGCGCCATGACCCGGCGCATGGCGTCGCCCTGCCAAACGATTTCATGCTTCCCGAGACGCTGCTTGAGTTGGCGATTCTCAGTTTCGAGGCGCTGCAACTTAAGCGCATTGTCTACGGTCAGCAGCAGTTTGTCCGTCGAGATGGGCTTTTCCAGGAAGTCGAGCGCTCCCAGCCTGGTTGCGCGGACGGCCATTTCAATATGCGCCTGGCCCGACATCATCACCACGGGAGCGCTTACACCCTGCTGCTTGAGTTCTTCGAGCAGAGTCAGGCCGTCTTTTCCCGGCATCACTACATCGGAAAGGATCAAATCGAATTTCTCCGCCTTCGCCAACTCAAGCGCCCTGGCGGCATTGTCGCAAACGGATGCCTCATGGCCAGCGAGACGGAAAGCGCGAGCCAACGAGGCTAGAGTATTGGCTTCGTCATCCACGATCAGCAAATGCGCTTTGGAAGGCAACTCTCCTCCTCAACTCAGCCGCGGATCGGCTCGCTTGTTTCCGCAGCCTCTTTTGCCGCGACGCGAGCTGCGGCTCCAACGTTGTCCGGCAATTCGATCACAAAGGTCGTTCCTTTTCCGGGCTCGCTGTGAACGTTGATTCGTCCGCCATGGTCGCTCACCACTGACTGTACAATCGCGAGCCCCAGTCCAGTGCCGTGCTGCTTTGTCGTGTAATAGGGCGTGAAGATACGCTTGCACTCTTCGCTGGTCAGGCCCGAGCCGGTATCAGCGACCTCGATGACAACTTTTTGATGTTCGCGATGGCTACGCAAAGTGATGGTCCCCCCATTAGGCATGGCGTCCATCGCATTGAGCACCAGGTTCGAAACGGCGCGATGCAGCAATTCCGGATCAGCAGCGATCGGCTGAATATTCTCATCCAGTTCGAGCTCGCACTGAATGGCCGCTTTGTCCGCGGGCGCGAACTGCGCCTGAAACAGCTGGGCTCCGCGCCGGAGCACTTCGTTCACCTGTACTAACTGCATCTCCGGCTGAGGCATCCGGGAAAATTCACTGAATTTGCCGATGATAGCTTTTAGGTTGGCAAGCTCGGCCAGCAGAGTCTGCGAACCTTCGCGAAAGACTTCTTCAAACTGTTCCGGCTTTTGCGCTCGGGCGCGAATCAGATTTTCGACCGTCAGTTGCAATGGGAACAGCGGGTTCTTCAACTCGTGCGCTAGGCGTCTGGCCAGCTCGCGCCAGGCCGCAACTCGCTCTGTCTGCACCAACCTCTCTTTTTGAGCGAGCAACTCCTGCGTCATCTGGTTGAAGGAGTTTGCCAGCTGTCCGAGTTCGTCATCACTGTGCGCTTCCACCTTGGTATCCCAATTTCCCGCGGCAACACCTTGCGCCGCTCCCGCCAGTTGCTCGATTGGGCGAGTTACGCGCGCCGCGGCCCAACTGCTGAGTAGAATGGCCAGAACGAAACCGCCCACGCCTGCCAGTAGAGCCGCATCCCGGATGCGGTGCTTCAATTCGACATACGAGCGCCGCGCGTGCCCAACCAGCAGAATCCCTAACAGGGGATGATCCTTGGCCACTCCCCGCAAGGGAATGGCGTGAAAGACCTCTTGGTCCGCCTCGTCCGATGACCAGTTCACAATCGCCGACATTTCCTGGTCATGACGCCGAACTGCCTGCACCAGAGACGCAAACTTTTCCGCAGGATGGGCCCCGTCCAAAGTGCTGGACGGCGAAGGATCCACCAGCAGATCAGGAGAAAATCCCTGGCCCCGATTCTGATAGAGGAGGACGCGAACATCGGGAGCCAGGTTCAGCGCCGAGAGAAAGCTCTTGTCCACTCGTTGGCCCCCCACAACGTAAACTGGATGTTCTCCGGCGCGAGTCGGGCGCACGGCAAACAGGCCCAGAGCCGACGAGTCCTGCAACTCCTCTAGTTTCAAGAAGGCGCTCTGCGTGGTCGATGCCGAGAGTGTCTCGAACGCTGCGTCGGGATATCCAAACTTAGCGGGCCACTGTGCGGAAGATATGATATTTCCGTGCCAGTCGACCAGTTCGAGGAAATCGAGTTGATGACTTTCCGCCAGGTTGCGGGCGAGATCCAAATACTCTGCGGATTCGGTGGATCCTCCGACCAGGGCAGTTGCCATGCGAATCAACGCATCTGAACCCGTGACTCGCTCCACTCGTCGGACGACTTCCTCGCCTTGTCGATTGAACTCACGCTGAAACTGCGTGACTAAGGCGGCCGTGCGCTCATTTTCGTTTTTCTCGAAAGCCTTTCGCGTCACTTCCTGGACAAGCCATGCCACGCCCGTTACTGTCAACAAAACGGTGAATGCGAATACAGCCAGGAGTTTTCGCCGAAAGCTCATGGTTGCTGACTCTTCAACCAGGCCTTCCCCAAATCCAGGCTTCCGTCGGGCATTGCGACCCAGTCGCGGAGACTGACGGTGGAAGCATACGCAAGCGGGAGATGAAACAGGGGGACCACGAGCCCGCTCGCCAGTGCCGTTTGTTCGGCACCGAAGAGGTCTTCAATGGACTGCGATTTGCTTCTGATTGGCGGTAGTCCCAACTGATTGTTTAGCGTTTCCAGCGCAATGCGAGGATTGGAAGATGTAAGCGGAATCCGCAGCAGGCGCAAGTCATTGCTATCCGGATTCAGTTGCACCCAGAGCCCAGCATCCTTCGCATTCAGAGCGATGCGTTCGGCCAACAATCTTGCCATTGGATCATTCCTGTCATAGCCCATCGTCAGAGTTGGGACCCCGGGAACCTGGTCTCTCAACTGGCGGGCTCGAGCCAGGTCCGCTTCGGTGGAGAATACAAATGCGTAACCGCTCATCCAGCTGGGAAGTAGACTCGCCGAGGTCTGTCCTGCGCCTTGCAGCAGAACGGTCTGCATTGAATGGCGTTCGACGCTAAAGCGGAGGGCCTCGCGAATATTTTTCTGCTGCACGGAGGCCGCATCGCCGGCGAATTTCAATGCGACCAGTTCCATGGGACTGGAGTGCAGCAACTCATAGCGTTGCGAACCGCGGTGCATTTGCTCCGGAGCGACTTCCACAAGATTAGCCCTGCCGCTTTCCAGAGCATTCATCTGATCGCGGAAGCTTCGCCCCATTTCGATTTCGATTTGGTCGAGAAAAGGGCGTCCTGCCCAGTAGTCCTCATTCGCTGCCAGCGTCAACTTTTTTCCGGATTGCCAATCAGCGACATGAAATGGGCCCGTCCCGATGATGCTGCTGCCGGAATCTCTCTTCGCAATGGCATTTCGCGGCAGAGCGAGTTCTTGCAGGAGTTCAGAGGCCGGAACTCCCGAGTCGATGGTCACAACATCGCCGGCGCCCGTGACGTTCCAGCCCGGGTTCCCCCTACGCAGGGAAGCGGCTGCAGCGTCGGCGGTGAGCGGGCTCCCATCCTGAAATTTTATGTTCCGCCGCAGACGGACTTGGATACGCTGATCCGTGGGCGAGGTTTGCCATGACTCCGCCAAGGCGCCTTGTACACGACCGGAGACATCCGTTGTCACTAGCGTATCGAAAAGCAGGACAATCACATTGCGGCCTCCGATGTACTCGGAAATCTCAGCAGGATCCAAAGACGAAGGATTCGCTCGCATTGTGAGGTGCAAAGTTCCGCCGTACTGCGGACGCGTGGCCGCGTTCGCTGCTGACATCAGAATTAGCAGAACGCTAGTTACAGGCCATTGCCAGCCGGAACGCTTCATAGTTCCCAATTTCTCGATTCTTTACGATCGCGATCGCGGTATCACCGCTTGGCTCGGTCCATAATTCTGAGAGTGTGCCCCGCAAATCTACATCCGCGCTCACCGCCACCGGGTCACGATCGGGAAACTCATAGGCCCGCACAGAATCGTCCTTATCTGTGCTCGCATTCAGCGCGAGCACTTGCGAGCCCGCGCCGCACGCCGTTCTCAGCGTGGCAATGTTGCTGCCCCATTCAATCGCCGCGGTCTGATCGCGAATGCCGTCGATCATGTGCACGTTTCCATCCGTCCCAGCGAACAGCCAAAGAATGTATTTGTCCCGGGGCACGAACGCAGCGGAATAGAATTTCGACACGGTGCTGAACTTCCCTATTGACGGACTGATCACTCCGGTGAAGAAGTTGCGCCGGGAAGCAAAGAATCCTGCCAGAAGCGCAGTCCCATTGCCGCTGGAAGGATTCGCTATCGCGGCCAGCGGCCAGGGATCATCGCTCTCCCGGCAGTTCAGGGTGACGCTGCCCATCGCTGTGCCACGGCAGATTACGCCGGGCAGGTAGGCCTCCAGCGCGTGGTCCTTCTTCCAGAGCAGCCTGCCCCGCAGATCCACTGGCCAGGGTTGCGCGTGGTTCATCGCAAGCGCTTGTTCGGTTTGCCACTTTCCTGCCACCATCCGATAGAACGAGAGGTTCTCAGCACCGAGCACTGCAATCCGAGTGGGGCTGTCAGTTCCTTCCAAGATGGCGACATCAAGGATGCGGTCATGACCACTCCAGAGCAGCGTCCTTCGCAATGTCATGGGCATCGAATCAGGAGCCCTGACGGTTGATGCCGGCCGCGCAACTGAAACCATGACTACGGTTGCATCGGCGGTGCCCTGCCGGATCTCTGCGACCCACACGTAAGAGGATTCGTTCTCCGACAGCGAGAGGGCAATGGAGGCAGCCGCCTGCTCGCTGTTCACCAGTCGCACGCCGGCCTGCGCCAACGCGCTCTGCAGACCGTTTTGCACGATGTCGGTATCGCGTCTGCCGAGCGATGAGCGATTCTGCACCTCTAAAGTGGCCGCGCCGGGCCCCGTGACCGCGGCTATTTTGTGCGCGAGTTGCTGTTCTGCCGCACTCCAATCTCCGGTCAAAGCGGAGAGCGATGTCATTGCCATGATGCACCAAAGCGCAAAGCCGGCACTGCGGAAAACGCGTGCTGAGCCAAGAGCGCGGTGCATCGATTTCAAAATGACCTTGGGAATGGTCGAATTATAAATTGCCTGCCGCATTGCATCCTGCTCCGCCTCTGTACTCTTTGGACACCGCTACCGGGTCAACCCGCTAAGCCGAGGGCCGCATCCTTGCCGGCTTTGAAAGCAAGGATGGAATTGCGCGACGGACACTAACGTGGTTGCGCTTCGCCTTGTTCACTTTGGCTGGCCTGGTTCGCCACATTCATGCTGCGCAGCACGTCATTGGCGAAGAAGAACTTGCCATCTGCCGGCACCATCATGATCTGCAGTTTGTCGGACAACCGCTCAGCTACGATCTTGTTGATCAGCAGGGGATTCTGCTTCAAGATAGCGGCCTCGCTGCTCATGCGTTCGGCATCCGCGGATGCGGTCACTCGAATGCGATCCGCTTCGGCCTGTGCTAAAAGCTTCCGGCGTTCAGTTTCAGCTTTGCTGTCAATGACCTTGGCCTGGGCTGATGCTTCCGCGTTCTGGATCGTCGCCTCCTTGCGCGCCGCCGCTTCCAGTTTGCTTTGCTGAATTTGTTTTTCCTTCAATGGCAGGGTGTATTGCATCGCATCGGCTTCACCTTTCGCCTGCAATACCCGCACTCGAGCCTCACCCTCAGCGTGCTTGATCTGTTGGACTTTGCTGGCCTCCGCCTCCAACTCTGCGATCCTTACCTGCTTCTGCTTGAGTTCGGTTTCCACGCCCATCTGGTCATTTTCCTGTTCTTTCAGCAGGAGCGTTTCTAATCCCTTGGCGTATTCCTCCGGTAACTGAATGTCTCGCAGCATCACTTCCTTCACCACGATGCCATCCGCCGCGAGTTTCTGGGTGATGAGACCCGCTGCGCGCTGTCTGACTTCCTCGCGCTTCGCCGAAAAAACGTCTCGCACGGTGTAATGCGGCACGATGTCGCGCCATACGCTGGCAACCAACGGCGGCACAATTTCCTTCTCCACGGGATGTGGAAGATTGCTCTGGATGTAGTCCAGGCGCCTGGCATCCAGACGATATCGCACCGTGATTGCCAGTCCCAAGGTCAATCCTTCCTTGGCCTGTACGTCCAGAAGTTGCGGTTTGGGCGGAGATTTCGGTGCGACGGAGGTCCTTCCGTCCTCCAAAGCTCCAGTGGTGAATACCTGATCGCGAATGTCAAACATCGCGACATCCTCCACCAGAGGTGCGATCAGGTGCACGCCCGGATACAACGTCCCGGGCCTCGTTCCACTGCTTTGGCTGACACGGACCCCGGCCATGCCACTCGGAACCACGACGATGCTGAAGGCCAGCAGAATGGGTCCCCAAGCCAACAGCAGCAGTGCCAGCGAACGGCGCCAGCGCCAAACTGGCGCCGTCGGGATCGGAACTACACCGGGAGTGGCGAGTGCCTTCCGATAGAGAACTTCGAGATACAAGTCGTAGCCCAAAATGCCCACAGCCACCAGGATCATTCCGAAGCCACCATACATGAGCAAATTTCGCAGTACCAGCATTGTCGTTCTCCTTCGCGCATCAGCGCTTTTGCCCCGCCTTTAACACTTCCGACTGGCGGACAAAAAACAACCGGAATACCTGCCCAAAAATCAATTCTTCCGCCAGCAGAGCCA
>JBKOUZ010000221.1:0-13253 GCA_046723715.1 Acidobacteriota bacterium
AGTCAGGACAGCTTGTTGGAACTTGGCGTTTGGTCTCGCGCTCTTCAACGTTAGCCGATGGAACTCAAAAGGAAGATCCAAAACTCGGGGCCATGCCAATGGGAACCTGGCTTATGACGCCTCGGGCCACGTATCCGCCCAGTTGATGAAGCGCGACCGAGTAATTGATGAAATGGAAACTTGTGGAGTGCCATCTACGGCCGGTCAAAACAATTCAACTACCGTGTGTGGGTACGATGCTTACGCAGGAACGTACACAGTAGAAGGTGATTCCACGGTTGTTCACCACCTCGAAATTGCGATATCACCAGCAGACGTGGGAAAGGTTATCCGGCGATCCTTCCGTGTTGACGGCGACAAGCTCACAATCAGCTTTGCCACAACCTCTTCTGACGCCAAGCCAATCACTCGAAATGTGGTGTGGGAAAGAGTCAGGTAACATACGGCTGAGCGAGATTTTTGGCCGACAAATTGCCATTATTTCTCGCCTCGCTTCTTGGCACATTTTTCAATATCTGGTTCAAGAAGTACGACAATCTGGCGCGCACCTACCCCAGGAGAGGCGGCCCGAGCAATTTCATTCCATGCGCTTCGTACCGCGCTGGATCGTTAAGCTTCGCACCAGGCTTGCTGGTCTCTTCGAAGTAGCTCTCGATCTTCGCCGCTGGTGAGAACGCGATAATCATCCGCCCCGGCTCTTCACCGATGTAAGCCCAGACGTGAGCACGTTGCGCGGACCCAATACCGAGTCCTCGGGCTTCAGCCGCAGCTTTTGTTCGCCGATCTCCATCCCTACTTCTGCCACCTTCAATCAGATAGAACCACTCGTCCTGTTCGAACTGTACGTGGGCCCGCCGCGACTCATGTTCCTATTTTCCATTACGAACATCGCGCCGTTTGTCTCGCGGGTGAAGACGTTGAAGTCGAGATGGCTGCTAACGTGTACGGCTTTGTGCGGCTGTCCTGTGCAGTCAGCACCTGCTTGGACAAGCTGAACAGCTCGTGTTCCGTCTTCTGCGGTCGCGAGCCAAGGAGCGAAAGGAAGCGCGGTCATTGCCCTTAGTATTGAGCGACGGTCGAGTGTAAACCTAGAATGGCTCCCTGGCAGATCAGCGAAGATTTCACGCCGGAGGGTTTAGAAAGTCAATCGAGATCCGCGCCGGTTCGGATTTCACAACCTTCGCCACAGTCTTGCGTCATTTCTTGTGTGCATGAGAACCGATTCGAAGACGTACAGACTCTAAATCGGCACAGAGACGTTAAACTGAAGCTGCGGTGTTACGGGTTCAGGATTGCATAACCGCAACCGGAAAAATACTAAGCGCAATTCTCGGCATGAAAGCGGACTGAGACTGTACTGGTGGCACAGAAATATGCATTCTTTCGTTGCTAAAGAATTCCCGAACGCGCTGCCCATGCGGCAATGTAGCTCCGGAGGAAGGATGTGAATTCTTCAGCGACGGGCGCGAGCTTCTTGCCGCCGCGTCGAATCTGCAGGAAATCGAGTGGCACGACTGGATTGACCAGGCGACTCATGACGAGTTTTCGCTTCAGGCATTCGGGCAGGGCAAAAGACGGGACGATTGCAACTCCCATACCTGCCTCTACCATCGCAATCTGCGTGTTGAGATAGTTCAGAACCAGCGTCGGCTCATATACGACTCCCGCTTTTGCCAGGTGCCTATCCACGAATTGCCGTATTGGAAGGGATGGTTGCAGCGCGAGGATTCTTTCTCCCTTAAGTGCTGACCAGTTCGTGGAAGAACGCGCGGATGCATTGCCGATTTTCGGTCGTATCACCATCAGAGAAAAACGAAACAGTGGTATGCGGCGGATGCCGGGTAGATGTTTGAAAAAGAAACCAAGGCCCATATCAAGTTCGCCCGCCTCGACCATTCGTTGGATATTGGCGGCATCCACATCCACAAGATGAAGGCGAAGACCACGGTGACGTAACCTAAATTCCTTGATCACCTGCGCCAAAACACCAGATGACCAAGACGGCGGGGCGCCGAAGGATAAGCTCACTTCGGTTTCGGCTGGCTTAGCGGCGCCTGACATTGCATCTTCCAAGGCATGGAGGTTTTTCTCCACCGCATTGAGAAGCTTTGACCCTGGTTCGGTGAGAAGCACTCGCCGGGTGGTTCGCTCGAAAAGCCTCACCCCCAATTGATTTTCCAATTCTCGTATCAGTAGGCTCAGACCTGAGGGCGTGATGAATAGCGCTCCCGCGGCGCGCGTGAAGCTGCGATGTTGCGCAACCAGCAGGAAAGCCTTGAGCTGCCGCGATGTAAAGTCAATCATTGAGTTTAGCTCAACAATTATTGATGTCTTTAAACTTGCATTATAAGTCCCTTTGGTCGTAAATATGCAGCATGTTTGCGGCGCGGAAATTTTGAAGCGCTCGCTCCAGGGGCTCGGACAATGCATATCTTGGTGGTCAAATTTCACAGCCGTCTTGGCGACTCCGAATTGCATAAGTTGTTACAGGAGCGCCTTCCATCGGTTTGGTTAGTGCCTGGTCTCTTGCAGAAGTACTACGCGCGAGAGGGCTCAACTGGCAATTACGTGGGTGTGCATGTGTTCGAGTCGGAGGAATTTCTCATGCAGTATCGTCATTCTGAACTGTCGCGCTCTCTGCCAGTGGTATATGCGGCGTCGGAGCAGCCGCGCGTGGAAACGTTCGAAGTGTTGTTTCCGTTGCGCCCGGAAGTGGGCAGCCTAACCCGACCAGTCGAACGAGTTTAATTCATCGAATAAGAGCTGTGATGACTCTTTAACTGCGAGGATTTGATGCATAACGCGGCCACTCAACCCGAAATCCCACAGGGCCCTTATTTGCTACCGAACAGCGATCCGGAAACTTCTTCGCGGTTTGAGGCGCTCTCCGACGTCTTTGACGACGTCAGCATTCATCATTTGATCAAGTCTGGTGTCACAACCGGTTGGCACTGCCTGGAAGTCGGAGCTGGCGGTGGCTCCGTCGCAATTTGGCTTGCAGACCACATCGGACCGAGCGGATACGTTCTCGCTACCGATATTGATCCTCGTTTTCTCGAATCGCTGAGATTGCCAAATGTAGAAGTGTGGAGACACGATGTCGCAGTTGACGCCTTGCCCCACGGTGCCTTTGATCTGGTGCATTCGCGCCTGGTACTGCACCACCTTCCGCTGCGAGAGAAGGCATTGCAAAGCATGATTTCCGCATTGAAGCCAGGCGGCTGGATCCTTGTCGAGGACCACGACAGCATGTCCATGCCTCCTGACCCTTCGGCTAGTGCCGGGGAGAAGCTTCTGAAAACACAATTGGCGGCCTGGAAGGTGCTTGACGATGGCGGCGTGAATAGAGGATATGGACGGCAGCTCTTCGGGCGCCTACGGGCCTACGGACTAATTGATTGCGGTGCCGAGGCGCGTGGCTTCATGTGGCACCCGGGATCGGCTGGCATCGCGATCTTGCGTGCAAATTTCGAGCAGCTTCGAGAGGCGATGATCAGCCGCAACTACATTACAGAACAAGAATTCGAGCAGGATGTCGTCCGTCTGGATGATCCGAACTTTAGGGTGCCTTCAGGAATCCTTTGGTGGGCATGGGGTCGCCGGCCCTGACCGTTATTGTCGCTGAATGCGTGAACAAGTAGGTAGTGGAAAATGTCGGAACAGCTCAATGTAAGCACTCGCACTCTGATCATTTTGGCCTGTTCCGCGACAGCGGGAGTGTTGCTGGAATTCTATGACTTCACAATCTTCGGCTACGCCGCAGCCAGTGCCTTCCCACATACATTCTTCCCCAACCTCGCGCCCACACAAGCTCTGGTTTTTTCATACCTGACCTATGGTGCTGGATATCCGGCGCGCCTTCTCGGCGCATTCATTTTCGGGCACTTTGGGGACCGCACCGGCCGCAAGTTCGCGTTCTTGATCAACATCGTCATTGTTGGGGCGAGTACTTGTCTCACAGGTCTCTTGCCAGGTTATTCCAAATTAGGGATCGCTGCTCCGATAGTGCTTGTATCCTTGCGGATCATTCAGGGAATCGGAATCGGAGGCGAATTTGGCGGCGCATCTTCGTTGCTCGCAGAATTTGGAGCACAACGCCGGCACCGTGCGTTCTGGATGTCTTTGGCCAATCTCGGTCTCGCACTCGGACTTATGTCGGGAAGCGCCGTGTTTCTATTCTGGCGCAGTAGCTTCGCCACCACAGGATGGCGGATTGCGATGTTGCTGTCGGCCATAATCGCGGTGCCCGCTTTGGTTGCGCGCTACCAGCTCGCCGATTCTCCGCTTTTTCAGCAGCTAAAGCGTCGCGAGCAGCTTGCGAGGCTACCGAGTTTCGCGGTATTCAGAGAACACGCTGTTCCAATTCTTGCACTCGCTGTGGTTACTGCGTTCCAGACAGTTGAAGGGGCAGTGTCTGGCGCCTATATGATCTCGTTCATGCAGTTTGCCGACATACCGTTGGCTACGATAGCCATAATCATCTTTCTCAGCCGGATTGCGGACGTCGCAGGCGTTGTGTTGAGTGGACCGTTAGCCGACCTCTGGAAGCGCAAGGTCGTTGCCTACTCGGCGCTTGGCGTGACCACAATTCTGTCGTATCCCTTCGTTCTGGCGATTCTAAGCAAGCACATCCGGGTCGTATTTGTTCTTCAATTCCTAATTGTCCTGCTCGGAATGGGGGTTATGCATGGGCTCACACCAATCCTGACTTCGGAAACCTTCCCCACAAAATTCAGGTATTCGGGCTCGGGCATTTCTTTCGGTCTCGCCGGTGTCCTGGGGGGAATGGTCGCGCCGTCACTCTTGGCAAAACTCATTGGCGCGGACGTCCTTCACAAGTGGTACTACGTGCCGGTCATCTATGTCGTTTACGGCATGGGCGCCATGATCGCACTGCTGTTCCTACGGGAAACGCGCGACATCAAGTTCGAGGACCTCGACAATCCGCCGTCCAATGTAATCGCATCCCGACTAAGTACGGTAGCAGCTAACGACTAGCATGCTTAAGACACCTGGATTCAAGTCACACGCTAGGAGACTGCCCTTACATTGGGCTTTTTAGTTCTTTCCTTATTAATCAAGGTTCTACCCCTCCATGGGCTCGTTAGGAATTAATGCGCTTCCGAGTCTGCAAGTAGTCCAGCCTCCTGTAAGAGCTTCTTGAAGCGAGGTTCGGATCGTAGCTCATCGAATGCGGGCTCGACGCTGATCTCGGTCATGTGTAGCTGTCGCTCCTCGTATGCGCGTTCGAGTGCACTTAGCGCTTTTTCCTTTTCGCCAATCCGCATGTACAAGATCGATAGTCCATCGTGGGTCGTGTAGGCTTCGGGAGGGTTGTCGTTTCGACGTGAAAGTTCCATCAACTTTTCCCAATAGCCCACCGGTCCGCGAACTGCCAGGGCTCTGCGGAGCGAATCGTCCAGCTTGACTACACTTCGCGGATCTTCACCCGCCAAAATCCGCGTCTGAGTCTCCTCGGCAATGGCTTTGTCGAATTCCCTGCGATAGGTATACAGATGGGCGAGACGTTCATGATCAATGGCGAAACCGGGGAATGTCTGAGCCGTTTTCTGCAGCTGACTCAGGGCGTCGTCGTAACGGCGCGCCCAGATGTATGTGCGCCCAAGAAAAGACTGAATCCGGGAAGAGAAAGGATCGAGCGCTATCGCCGTTTTCATCTCCGCGATCGCTTCCTCGTGGCGCCCCAGGGGCGATAGACAGCTGTTGGAGTAAAACAAATGCGCATATGGATCGCTGGGATTGAGCTGTATCGCGTGCTGAAATTCGCGTTCTGCGGCAGGCCAATCGTATTCATAATGCGCCTTGATGAACCCCATCATGGTGTGTGCTTCGGCAAGTGAATTGTCGAGAGCAATTGCACGCGCCGCCGCATCGCGTGCTTTAGGCATGGCCTCCACTTCCCTCAACACACCGTAAACTGGAGCGAGGGCGTAAGTCCGCGCGAGCGCGGCATATGCCACCGCGTAATTCGGGTCAACCTCAACGGCGTGTTGAAATTCCTCGATCCCACGCTGGATCCCTTCCTTGTTCCGCAGATTCCAGGCCTGCTGGCCCTGCAGGTAGCTTTCGTGCGCAAGAGCATTCACGCGCCGCGTACTGGAGAGTTGCTGATCGGCTTCGTGCGAAAGTTCCAATCGAATCTCGCCGGCAATCGCACGAGCGATTTCACTCTGGAGTTTCAAAACATCGCTGACGTCGCTGTCGTAGCTTTCCGCCCAGATGTGCGTTTGATCGCTTGCTTGAATCAATTGAGCTGCAACGCGAATGCGCGATCCCTGCCGCCGCACACTCCCTTCAAGCAAGTAGCCCACATTCACTTCGTGGGCGATTTGAGCAGTGCCTTCAGCGCTTCGTTTATATTGCATGGCGGATGTTCTTGCGATCACACCGAGGTGCTGCGGGTCGAGGCTGCCTAATTGCGTGATCATCTCCTCAGTCATGCCGTCGGCGAAATATTCCTGACGCGGATCCTCGCTGAGGTTCTGAAAGGGCAGCACGATAAGCATGATCTTGCGGCTGGACCGTCGAGATCGCAAGCCGTTTGAAACAAAGAAGATTGCCGCGACAGCAACACACGCCGCAAGTCCAAGCCAAAGGGCCCTCCCCTTCCACGGGGTTCGAGCGGGTGCCTGTGGAGCGGTACGAGATTCTGGGATCGCAGATATGACCGGTTCATCCCGTAACGGCGCAATCCAGCGGTACCCTCGGCGAGCTAGCGTCTCAATGTAACGCGGCGATTCTGCGGAATCATCTAGAACGGACCGGAGGCGCCGAATGGCTGCGTTGAGGCTTTGCTCGAAATCGACAAAGGTGTCGCCGGGCCACAGTCCTTTTTGAAGCTCTTCGCGTGTGACCACCTCGTTCGGTCGTTCCAGCAGCATCGCCAGAATAACCACAGGCTGCCCTTCCAGACGGACATGCATTCCGTCCTTCCGCAGTTCGCCGATTTGCGAATGGAATTCAAACGATCCGAAGCGATAAACGGGCTTTGGGAAAGGCGAGGGCAAGAGAAACCCCGTTTTTGTGTGCCGAGTATATCTGCCGGAATCGTTTCATTCAACGGAGCAGTCGTCTCATATCAATCCTGAAGTTCTTTGCTTTGAGTGGGTTCCCGTGTGAGGCACGTTTCAGCCCCGTTCCATTGATCGTTGTTACCCCCGCGCCTATCTTCTTGTCCGTTCCGCAGAACACCGAACGCATTATGCGTTGCAGCAACACCGTTTCAAAACGGAAAGGAGACCTCCGATGAATAAACGCGTAAGAATTGCTTTGATGGTCTTAAGCCTAAGCTTGGTAGGGACCCCCAGCCTAAAGGCGCAGGCCAACGACAACGACGGCTGCTCCGATGCCACACTGAAAGGAGACTATGCCTTCACGATCTCCGGGCAAATCCTGCATACCGACGGAACCATCGACAACCGTGCCGGGATCGCCATGCGGAATTTCGATGGACAGGGCCACCTCAGCTTCATCGACTTTGTCGCCTCTTTGACACCGGGGCGGATTCCTCCGGGCGGGATCAACCTCAATCCTGCCTTTCGCACTGGCCTGACCGGCACCTATCACGTGAATGCAGACTGCACAGGTACCGCTGAAGAGGATTTCCCACCCCCTCCAGGCGTGAGTTCTGGTCAGGTAATCAAACTTATGTTTGTTCTAAGCAATCACGGGCGCGAGATCCACGAAGTGGTCGCTTCACTTTTCCCTGCTGGAAGTGACACCCCGGTTCCCGTTCTAATCCATGCTGACGGGACAAAACTCCATTAGTGATCGCCAGGGTTGGGCGACTACGAACTCTTCGTGCGCGTGCGAGGGACTCCGTTTTGTGACCTTGAATGAGGCAGAGGACAGAGGACGTGAGTCGAGGCACAGATTGATTTGTCTGCACTCGTACATTCCTGCTGTAACATGTATTGGCTTTGGGGATCGTTATGGCAACCGCAACTTCCCCAACCGTGGCGGCTCGCTCAAGCGCGAAGATCGCGTTTTTCGTCCTGTTCTTCGCGCTTACTGATCCCGTTTATGAACTGACCAGTGAAGGCACATTTTTATTGACTTCTCTCCTTCAACCAAGCACGCCGACCAATTCCAGCCCGATGGATTGCTTTACGCTGAAAGTGGGTATGCGTGTCAAGAGTGCCGAAGCCGAAGGCATGGTCGTGGGTGCGCGCCGTTCGCCCGCCAATCACATGACCCAATACTGGATTGAAGAAGCCGACGGCGAGCGGTTGTGGGCGACACTTCAAGAATTACAAGGGCCGGTGCGCTGATGATTGAATTCCCCAACAACAGTGGTTTTTCATGAGCCGAAAACTGATATCAAGTGTGTTGATGTTCATTTGCCTGCTTCCCCTTTCTGCCCATGCGCAAAATGACTCCATCGCGAAAAGATTTGTCGGTGCCTGGAAATTGGTTTCGGTCGAAGGGGAAGACCCTGTCTCTCCTATGGGCTTCGATCATCCATCAGATGATCATCTACGATGCCTCAGGCTGGATGTCAGTCCAAATAGTCGTCAAAGGAGATCGTAAACCCTTCGCAAGGGGACTTAGATCCGGCACCGTGGAGGAGAAAGCGGCCGCCTTCGACTCGTATTTCGCGTATTACGGGACTTACACCGTCGATTCTGAAAAGAAAACAGTAACACACCACATAGAGAATCATTCCCGGCCCGGGCGTCACGGAATGGACAATGTCCGATGGTTCGAGTTCGAGGGCAATAATCGCCTCATCCTGCTGATTCCAGTCAGTGATGGAAAGGGAGGAGTAATTGATCGGGACAAAGTCACGTACAAATTAGTGTGGCAGCGTCTGAACAAGTAGGCGCGCTACTTACGGAGTTGTGTCATGAGGATTCTCCGATCTGGCATTGCAAGCTCTTGCGTTCTGTTATTCGGTTGTCTGCTTTTCGCCCAAGATGAAGCGACGATGTACAAGAGCCTCTGCGCCACCTGTCACGACGTCGGTGTGGAGCGTGCGCCGAATCGTGAAAGCCTCAAATCAATGTCTGCGGAGCGAGTGCTTGCCGCAATGGAATCAGGAGCTATGGTTCCGATGGCGGGCCGCCTTTCTGCTGCTGAGCGCCGCACCCTTGCCGAATTCCTTACGGAAAAGACTCTTGGACAGAAAATTCCGCCGCCTCAAGGCCTCTGCAACGTGGCGTCCGGTAACCTGACGGACTGGGCGACCGGACCACACTGGACTGGTTGGGGTGCGAACTTAGAGAACACACGTTTTCAGGACAGCTCTTCAGCCGACATCACAGCGGCAGATGTGCCGCGATTAAGAGTGAAGTGGGCGTTCGGTTTTCCCGGCGACACGGGGTCGATTGCTCAACCCACGATTGCCGCCGGCCGTGTGTTCGTTGGCAGCCAAGGCGGCCGGGTTTATTCGCTCAGCGCGGCAACGGGATGTGTTTATTGGTGGTTCCATATACCTGCGGTAGTGCGGACCGCTATTGTCCTTGCCCGAATTGGGGCGGAACCAGGTTCGAAATGGGTGGCCTACTTTGGAGACACCGCAGGCACCGTCTATGGAGTCGAGGCGGCAACTGGAACACTGCTGTGGAAGAGCAAGGCCGACCTTAATCCGGCGGCCGTCATAACAGGTACACCAACGTTTTACGACGGGCGGTTATATGTGCCGGTCTCTTCGCGGGAAGAAGTCTATGCGGTTGCGTCAGCTTACCAGTGCTGCAAGTTCCGGGGGAGCGTGGTTGCCTTGGACGCCGCCACAGGAAAGCAAATATGGAAGACATACACAATCAGCGAAGAAGCGCGGCCAACAAAGAAGAACAAAGCTGGCACACAACTGTGGGGTCCATCGGGAGTGGCGATCTGGAGCACTCCAACAGTCGACGTGAAGAGAAAGCTGTTATACGTGACGACCGGCGATAACTACACGGACCCTCCGACCACGATGAGTGACGCGTTTCTGGCGATGGACCTCAATTCAGGAAAGATTCTTTGGTCTCGACAAGTGACGGCTGGCGACGCTTTCACTAATGCCTGCCGCATGCCAGACAAAACCAACTGTCCGGACTCGAACGGGCCGGACTTTGACTTCGGGGCTCCTCCGATCTTGGTGTCGTTGCCGAACGGACGACGTGCACTCGTGGCGGGTCAAAAATCAGGCGTGGTGCACGCCGTCGACCCTGACAAGAACGGGGAGGTAATCTGGCAGACGCGGGTCGGAAAAGGCGGAGCGTTAGGCGGCATTCAATGGGGTTCAGCCGCCGACCAGTCGCACGTTTACGTGGCCCTATCCGACATTGCGCGAACTTCAATTCTCCGCAGAGAACTTGATCCCAAACTGGGAGGCGGCATGTTCTCCCTGAGCCTGGAAAAGGGCGAGCGTATTTGGTCTACGCCGCCGCCGGGATGCGGCGAGAGAAAGAAGTGCAGCCCCGCACAATCCGCCGCGGTGACGGCCATTCCCGGCGCAGCGTTTTCCGGATCGGTGGACGGACATCTACGCGCGTACTCAACGAAGGATGGCTCCATATTGTGGGACTTTGACACGGTCGGTCGATATAAGACAGTTAACGGTGTTGAGGCGAGCGGAGGTTCGTTGGACGGAGCGGGTCCCGCAATCGGCGGGGGGATGTTGTTCGTAAATTCCGGATACCCGGTTTTCGGAGGGATGCCAGGTAACGTGTTGCTGGCTTTTTCTGTCGATGGAAAATGAACGTATCGGACAGTCCCTTGGAGACCAGCTATGACCGAAATGTCGGGAGGGACTTCATTCAGAATACTGGAGCGGGGCCACTCACGATGATACCTTCCCTAGCAACGACCATGGTTGCTTGGTCGGAAGATGTTACTCCTGACCGGGAGGCAAGACATGCAACGTCGGTACTTCCTTTCGACGACGGGCCAGGCATTGGCATTCGCTGTGGCTGCACATACGACCCGCGCCGTTGTGTCACGGGGGCAGCAACCATCACAAAGCTCATCCACTGAGCTTGAACAGCGCGTGGCGAGCGTGCTTCAGGCCTTTGATTCCCAGGGTAACCATCGCACCGGAACGGCAGTAGATAGCGACACCGCGGAATGGCTGGCGGGCGAAGTGCGAGGTATCGGAATAAGGTCTTCGCTGGAACCATTTGGTCTCAGTCGCGTTGATCTGCAACTCACATATGCTCGTATCGGAAATCGTCGGATTGAAGGTGTTCCGATGTTCGATAGCGGCTTCACGGGTGCCGATGGCGTGACTGGTCGGTTAGGTCCGTTTGGGAGCGATGCCGAGATCGGATTAGCCGAAAGGGCCGCGGAGACGGTCGGGAATATTGCTGAGCTTGACGTTCTACCCCGCGCACGGCGGAGCCGCCACAAGGCAGTAATTTTGATAACTGGCGCAAATAGGCCTGGGTTGTTTCTTAGTAACGCCTCGACCTTCCTCAATCCCTCTGGTCCTCCCATACTTCAGGTGTCAAACGTAGAAAGTGCGTGGTTGCAACGCCACGCGCAACAGGGCGCCTCGGCGACGCTCGTGGCGTACGTAAACCGAACGTCCGCACAAGCCGTCAACATTACGGCCACTATCCCTGGCAGAGACCCGAGTCTTGCGCCGCTAGTGGTGATGGCGCCGCGCAGTGGTTGGTGGCAGTGTGTCAGCGAGCAAGGCAGCCGGATTCTGTGTTGGCTCGAGATCATACGGAGCTTGGCCGCAGCGAAGCCGCGACGCGCGTGCCATTTCGTGGCCCTGAGCGGACACGAACTCGGATTTATGGGCATGGCTTCGTATCTGGAACGACGTGAGGAGATGATCAGGCGCGCTGCAGCTTGGATCTTTCTTGGCTCCGATATAGGTCAACCCGGGCAGCCCAATCTCATCCATGCGTCCGACGAGTCGCTAGAACAATGGCTTGTGACCGCGTTAACCAAGCAGGGGCTGCACGTTGATGAGAAGGAACAGCACAGCGCAATGGCGCGAGGTGAAACAGCCGCCATCCAACGTGGCGGTGGACGGTTCGTCACCTTGGCCTGCGCCAGTTCTGTCTTTCACAGTGTCGGCGACCGTTGGCCGGAAAACGTGGACGTATCATTGTTAGCACGTTATGCCAGGGCTGTCTCTGATGGCGTAGTCGGCCTCGCAGAGCACGGCGCACCAATTCTTCCGGCGTGAGCCGTCTTGCGTCGGCGAAAAGAATGCGCCCCAGAGGCATGACTGGGTGTTTTTGAGTCTGGTGGAGAATGAAATCTATGGCGACTGCAACTGCTCCAGCTGTGACTTCGCGTTCAAACACGAAGATCGTGTTTTTCGCCGTGTTCTTCGCCCTCACGCTTTTTGTGATTTATCACAAGAATGCCGGTGTCTTAGACCCAAGTTCGCCGATCGCACGGCACTTCGCCCCCGCCAAATGGTACGTGATTGTGCATGGTTTCTTCGGAGCTATAGCCATGGCAGTGGCAGCATTTCAGTTTTCCAACCGCCTCCGAGCGCAGTATTTGCGCGTGCACCGAATGCTCGGATATGTGTACGTCACCAGTGTCTTGCTAGCCACCCCACTTGCGGTTGTCGTAGCCATGAAACTGTCCCGCTCGCCTTCGCAGTTTGTTGCTAACTGTGTAATTTCGGCGGGATGGGTAACGACCACAATGATCGCCCTCTACTGTATTCGCACAGGCAACATCGTTCAGCACCGGCGCTGGATGATCCGGAGCTACCCGTGGGCAATGGTCTTTACGTTTAATCGTCTTGTCGGTTTGCTCCTGCCCAGCACCCGCGCGGGGCACTCAGGAGCCGAGGCAAGGCTCTGGCTATCTGCAGTGCTGGCAGCATTTCTGCCGACCATCCTCGTGGAGTGGCGCGCTATCTTCCCACAAAGGAGAGCAAAAACCAACGCAGTGCTGAGGAGGGAACCCGCAGGGGAGTCCGAGCAGGTTGAGGTCCGGTCATGATGAACCGCAGACAGTTCGTCGCCGCGACTGTCGCCGCCTTTGCTTCGCCCGGTCTTTCCGGATTGATTGAAGTGCAGCCGCGCTGGGAAGCCGATGGTATTGGATCACTGGCCCGAATCGGCATCTTGACGCCCGATGACGATCCCGTCCCGGAATCTGAAATGCGGACGATGGCTCCTGCGGGTGTGTCCATTCACGCGTCTCGCGTTCTTTGGAACGGCGACCCGCGCTCGTTGTCATTCGCCGAAAATGCTGACAGTGCCACCCGCTTACTCATGCGATTGAAACCGCGGCTGATACTCTACGCGTTTACCGCCAGCAGCTACGTTCTC
>JBKOUZ010000207.1:0-27942 GCA_046723715.1 Acidobacteriota bacterium
CCCGGTGGTCCCCACAGAAAACCATGCTCTCGCTTTAGCAGCCCGAATGCTTGTGCTTGGGCAGCGCGAAGCCTCGGGAAGCCCTCGATTCGATCAACCTCCTCTAGATCGGATAACTGGGCTTCGGTTACCTTAGATAGCCATCCAAAACCCTGCGTTGCCCAACTCGAACTCTCCCAGCAATCGCGCAGTGCTTCCAGATAGCGTGGCGGGTATATACGAATCTCCTGCCCCTTCTGAGGAGGTGGGCTACTCAAGTACCGAATGTTCAATTGATCGGTGTCAGGAATGACTGAAAGCACGTCGGCGGTGCCGGAGGGCGGTCCTCCCCACCAAGCGGCAGCGCTTTCGAGCGATTCGTCCAGCGAACTGGAGGCATTCATCGGCTTGACAACAACCTTCCAAATGTTTGCCTGCTGTGAAAGATCGCTCACTCGAAATCTGAGGAATTTGGACGCAATGCGTAATTCCTCTTCAATTGCATCAACGACTTCTGTGATGGACTCGGCGATCCTCGCAACGGACATAGTCTCTCGCATGTGGGCGCTTGGCTGGAAAGCGTCAGGAGTAGCGCAAACCACGAGAGTATCGAGGCTGGCGAAAAGGCTCAACTACCGACGCACACAGCGTTGCGATCAGCGCATATTTTGAGCGGATGTGCTTACCATTGCATGAGTTACAGGTAGCGTATTTGGTGCTGCCAGGCGCCGCCAACAACTCATCCATCTCCGCGCGATCCAAGAACTCCACTGTCCGCCGCACGCAGCGTTTGCCGGAAATTGCCAAGATTCTCTGGCAACGAAGCATGGGAGTCGTTTCCTTCTTCAGAACTCCCAGCCAATCGGCAATGTATGCATTGCGTTGTCTTCTCGAGGTTCCTGGTGCAACTCTAGGTCAGCACACAGAAAAGCAGACCCAAGCTCTGCAACGAGTTCCTCAGACGCATAGCCGGTTTCTCCCCCATGCGGTGGTACTACCTGTTGCAGGGTTCCTCGGAAGTGCGAACTCCAGGTTCCCCCACCTGTTTGACTTCAGAGTACAATAGGCCAACCACTTCCGCCGCAGGGTTCCTCCCATGCTGTTGCAGTTTTCCCTTATTCCCGCCTTTGAGCTAGTCCCCACTGGAGGTGTCTGATGTCCGCCCAAACAGCCAATCTTCTTCGGTCCGCGTCGAACGCCGCATGGTCCTTCGCTAGAAACATCAATTCAATCTTGCCGGCTGGCAATTTGCCTCAGCCATCTTGGGCGCCCGCTCCGCTTCCAAAGAGTTCGGAGAGGGTTCCGATGAAGATGGGTGTTCCAAGGAGAACGCTATCCCTCTGCCCCGAATGCAATCGTGAGGCAGTCGAGGCCACGGTAAGCGGAGACTCGAGCCTCGCCGATTTCAGAGATCGCCCTGGAATCGTCGATGCGGAGATTCTCGAGGAAGCAGGGCGCATCCTCATGCGCAAGGCCTGCGGGAAGCATGGTCCGTTTGAAGACGTGCTTTCGAACCATCCCGCGTTTTTCAGACGGATCGAAAGCCTTGGATTTGGCCAGGACTTTGATTGCGCCGGTGACGAAGCGGTTCACGATCACGGCGTGAACAGCATCAGGACAGGTCGCGGCACATATCTGATCGTTGACCTCACCAACCGCTGCAACATGTTCTGTTCGCCTTGCTACATGGACGCCAACGGCGCCGGCTACGTCCATGAATTGGACATGCAGGATGTAACGGCTTTGTTTGAGAGGGCGAGATCCTTCAAGCCTCAGCGAGAGATCAACGTCTTGTTCTCCGGCGGGGAAGCAACGTTATCGCCGATATTCCTGGACGCCGTCGAGCACGCCAAAAGCGTCGGTTTCCATCGGCTCCATGTGGCGACCAACGGAATTCGCTTCGCTCAAGAGGGAGGTTTTGCTGACCGGGCACGGGCTGTCGGACTTCACGGGGTTTACCTGCAGTTCGACGGGGTCACGGAAAAGAAGAACAGTCACCGCGGAATCGGCAACTACATGGAGCTGAAGCTCCGTGCCCTCGACAATATCGCAGCTGCCGGCATGAAGACCACACTCCAAGTGACCGTCGTGAACGGACTGAACAATGATGGAATTGGCGACATCATTCGATTCGTTGCAGATCACATCGAGAAGATCCACGGTGTCATTTTGCAGCCGGTGATGTTCTGCGGCCGAGATGAAGACATTTCCGCGGACGAGCGGTACGCGAAGCGGTACCCGGTTTCGCAGATCGCATATGACTTGCAGACTCAAACTTCGTTCGGGTGGGAGCCGATGCGCGATTGGTTTCCCGTCTCTGCCTACGCAGCCTTTACCCAATTGTGTGACATTCTCCACCCGGATGCTGAACTGGGAAGTCTGTTCAACGACATACATCCGGACCATGGCATGTTCTCCCCGATTCTGGTCAACGCCCGGACGAAGGAGATCGTGCCGGTTGCCAGGTTCTTTGACGTGGAGCAGTTCCTCAAAGACATCATGGAGATCTCTGATTCTGCCAAGCGGCCGGCGATCACCAAATCGATGGTTCTCCTATCCTTGGGACGCAACTTCGATCCTGATAAAGCACCTCGAGATTTTGGTATCGGGCAGCTCCGCGAGTTGCTTGCAGACTGCGTTTACCGGGTAGCTGGCAGCGGGCCCGACTGGTCCAAGCGGGCCTATGCCTACAAGGGCGTATGGAGGCTTGTGATGGTCAGCCCAATGGCCTTCCAAGATAACTACAACTACGACCTGTCGCTGATCTCCAACTCGAGTACGCCAGTGGCGACGCAGGAAGGTGAAATCAACTTCTGTGCCTATAACGGGGGCCGCTGGCGGCGGATCGTGGAACACCTCCACAAGACGGCGAGCTTGACCGAGTGGAATAGGTCGCATGGCCGGCATCCTATCTACGCCAAGGGTAAAGAGGTGGACATGGGTTCCCGGCGGGTTCCACAAAGAGACCTCGTTCAGATAGATCGTCAGCACAAGGTTTGAGGCTCATGCCGGAGGTTCCAGGACGGCACCTCAATCAGTGCTGTGCGACCCAAGCTGTGGGCGTTAGATCCGATAGATGCTGTAGTTGCATTTTGGCTAAGCTCGGCAGTACGGCGTACAGATATTCACGCACGGGTAGATTGATCCGTCGACAAGTTTCGACCTTCGGTCCGGCTTGTGGACTGCCCAGGTGGTGGGTGCGCCGACTTGAGGGTCTTCTTCTCCCACAGGCAGAAACCGCACCGCATACCAAAACGCTCGGAGATGCGACAGGACCACTGTTGGAACTGTTCCCGAGTCCACTCAAACCGATGGTCCTTGTGGCGGAACTGGCCGGCCGGCAGAGTGTCGAACTTCACGTTGTATTCCGCGTTGGGTGTGGTCACCACGATTGTTTTCGGGTGCGCTGCTTCGAAAAGCACAGGCTCGAACGCGGCCAATCGTGGCGCGTCTAGATGTTCGATTGCTTCCACGGCCGTCGCAGCATCGTATCCGGATAACCGATTGGCGCGATACATCAGCGAACCATGCATCAGTTTCAGCCGATCTTTTTGCTTCGTGGGCATTCGATCGAGTTTCAAACGCTGACTCGCAATTTCGAGGCTTCGATAGGAGACATCCATGCCGACGACCTCAGTGAACGACTTCTCGTCCAGGAGCAC
Source organism: Acidobacteriota bacterium (assembly GCA_046723715.1). Taxonomy (GTDB): domain Bacteria; phylum Acidobacteriota; class Terriglobia; order Terriglobales; family Acidobacteriaceae; genus Sulfotelmatobacter. Next base: position 3,642 of record JBKOUZ010000207.1, read on the forward strand.
GCGCAGGAGCTTTCCTTCTCCGCAACCCAAATCCAAGACACGTTTCGCGTCTGCTGATCGCAGTACCGCAACGACGGTTCCCATCCGCTGTTGCCACAGCCGGATCGGCTCCTCCATCTTCGTTTCTTGTTCAGCGTGAGCTTCCTCGGTCGCATCAGGATCAAGATTGTCTTCCTCTGTCAGCCCGGCGAGCGCCTCTCGCGCCAGTTGTCTCTGTCGTGGCAAATAGCGCTTTACGATCGTTTTCTTTATGAGGATGCGAACCAAGCCAACCTTCTCCTTTGCGCCGCAGCTTCTCACTTCATCCTGGCACATCCAATAGTGCTTCTCTGCGTCGAGGACCGGCACCAGCACATAAAGATGATTGAGGAGATCCTGTAAACGGAAAGTCCCAGCCAAGGTCACTGAGTAATAAGGCCCGTCGCCACGTTCAGGAAACTTCTCGTCGAGCGGGCGCTGCTGGGCCGCGACGCTGTACCCGAGCGGCTCAAATAGTCCTCGAATCAACGCCTCGCCCGCTCTGCACGCCACAACCGCCAGGTTTGCAGTCAATGGAATTGGCAGGTCAGCCAATTCTTGTCTACCTTTGCTGCGTCCCGACATCGCCGTGCCAAAAGCGCGGCCCATCGCGACGCTCAGAAAGGAAGAGAGCACATAAGGCCGATCGTTCACATGCTGATCGAGCGTTCCACCCTTATGCTGTCCCCGCTTACCAGGAACCAGTCCCACCGGATCGACATCGAGTAGAAGGGCTGCAGTGCATCGCTCCGTAGTCGCTTCCGGATAGAAGACGTGCGCTTTCCCGAACGAGAGCTCGAACGAATGTAGCTTTGCCGGGTTTTTATGGGGCAGATATCCCAAGTCCGTTGCTGGGTTGTTCGTAGTTGTGAGCGTCAGCAACATGGTCGGATTATACGAATTGTATTTGGCCCTACCGCCCCTTAACTGGGGCTGAAAAGCTTTACAGTTGCGATATGCATTTCTGGTTTCGCAGCACTCCGGGTTATTTGTTGTCGGGTGGCTTGAGACGGGCTGGCTCTTCGAGGATATCCAGGAGAGGAGTCGCGCAATAGACTCGGTCGCGCTTCGCATCTCCTATCCGTTTTACGATCTTCCCCCGTTCGAGTCGTTCGACGGCGCGCTGCGCGGTCGTAAACGCGATTTTCAATTTGTCGGCCGCACCTTTTATCGTGATGAAGGGATTTGCCCCCAAAAGTTCGACCACACGCAACGGGTTGTTGCTTGATTCTCCTGAAACTTTCCTCTGCCACTCGGAGAGTAGTCCGTTGATGCGCGTGGCTCGGCTCAACGCGTCCTCTGACATGCGAGCGACTCCCAGCAGGAAATACTCCAACCAATCGCTCCAGGCCCCGCGTTCGCTGATCCCGCGCAAACCGTCGTAGTAATCTTGCCTCGAAGCTTCAAAGAAGGCCGACAAATAGAGCAGCGGTGTCGGAAGGATTTGGCCCTCGATCAGGAACAAGGTTATGAGCAGGCGTCCGACTCGGCCATTGCCATCAAGGAACGGGTGAATGGCTTCGAACTGATAATGAGCCAATGCAATGGTCACGAGCGGTGGTAGGGTCGATTCATGCAGGAATTTTTCCCAGGCCGCGAGACACGGCTCGACCTCCCCTGGAGGGGGCGGGATGTAGGAAGCGGTTGCGATAGTGCTGCCAGGCTTGCCAATCCAATTCTGAATCCTGCGAAAACGTCCGGGCGCTGCTTGGTGACCCTGAACGCCCGTCATTAATTTTTCGTGTAACTCGCGGGTAAGCCTGACGCAAAGGGGAAATTTCTTGAGACGCGAGATTCCGTGCTCAAGAGCCGCTACGTAGTTGCCAACTTCCCGAAGGTCCTCGGGACTTCGATCCACGAACGCTCCCGCCTCGGCGGCAAGCAACTCGCCTAGCGTGGCCTGTGTGCCTTCAATCTTGCTCGATAGAACAGCTTCACGCTGTACGAAAGGCCGGATCAAAATATGAGGATTGGGCAGCCGACCACCTTCGCCGGCTAATCGTCCGACTAGCCGGTCTGCGTCCGAGAGTGCCCCAATCAGCCGAGGTGTCCAGTTCAGTTCAGGAGGTAGGGGCGCCGGCACAAAGGCTGAATAGCTTCCCTGCGATACTTTCTGGCCAGGAATGTTAGTGGCGTGGGCCAATGTGCCTTCTTAACGTCGAAAATAGCGTTTGGCGCTATTTTCACAATCCATGATAATCGAAAATAACAAGATTTGCTATTTGCACAGGTGAAAGCGTTCCATTTAGAAATGGGGCCATGAGTGGGTTGGGTGGTAAAGTCTCCTATGGGAAGTCCTGGTTATTGCTTGGCCAGGTGGACATCATCGCCCGAGGAGAGCCGCAAAGCACTTCACGCGCAGGTGACAAGGATCTGTGGAAATCGACGAATACTTCCACATTTACTTTCACAGTTTCACAATCTATGTCTGGGATAAAAAAGACATAGAATGTGAGATTAGCTTTAGAATCAAGCACTTCCACGAAGAGCCGGGATGGCGGAACTGGCAGACGCAGCGGACTCAAAATCCACCGGTACTTGGTACCTTGGGGGTTCGACTCCCCCTCCCGGCACCATGCTTCGACAGGCTTCTACTTCATCAGCGTGCGCGCCCTGCGGGCATCCCCTTCAACTTCTCCAACCGGATGGCCTCCGGATCGCTCGTATCGCCTGAATTCGGGGAGCCCTCATAATATTCCAGGAGATGCTGTCTCAGTTCTTGTGGTATCCCGCGGTCAGGTTTCGACGTGACTCGCTCCAGCAATTTCTTATATGTGTTGTCGGCGAGTGCGTAATCGCCAAGTCTGACCCTGTCTCCAGTGTCGAGATCGAGATTCGCGAATCTCAGGGCAGGATCGGGGTCGACCAGCAGTTGGTGCAGGATTTTGCGAAATTCATCCACCGTGTGATTGACGCTTCGCAAATACCAGTCTTCGGTTTCTGTGCTGGGAATTTTGATGGCCAAATCAGCTGCAGCGCCGATTTTCGGGATGATGAAGACCAGAATGGCTAAGAGGTGGGCCTTTATGCCGGGCCCTTTATAGGGGTGCTTCCATCTACGTTCGTAGTTTGTGTGCGCGACCCGCTGCATGAAGATACGGTATGCTTCAGTATCCGGATGCGGCGGAAACTTTTTCTTGTGCAAAACCACTTCCGCTTCTGCGAACGCAGGGATAAAGCTTCGCACCGACGTGCGATAGCTTTTCAGGTCCGGTCTCGCTCTGCCCAACACTTCACTGATATCGATTCCATAGGTCGCAATGAAAGAATTGCGCAGGAAGTTTCTTGGCACCCTGAATCCCACACGCTCCAGGTAAGCCGCAGGCGCGAAAGTGCGGTCCGCGAGTTCTCCAACATCAAAAGCGAATTCTGTACGGATATGCGAGTGGGGACTCTCCCCATAGGTGACACTCTCGCCATATTTGGCCTTAAGCTTGGGGAACTCCATTGCCGTCGCCAGATTCACCGCTTCCGAATGGCCGATGGAGTCGCCGAGGTAATGAGATAGCGCACCGATTGCGAATGCATATTCATTTAGAGTCCGGGCATCCCGGATCAGGCGGGCAACAAAGTCTCCACTCCGCACGTAGTGCGTGAGATTGCTGAAGAAAACCTTGCCAAACGGGTAATATCCCATGTCTTGAATCGCACATCCACCGTAGGCGTACGAGTGTGCTACGACTAATTCGTGATCGGTTGCGCTGGGAAACTTCGCCAGCAAAAGCGGCCGGATGGAATCGTTCCACGCCAAATCGATCAGTTCTTGATGCGTAAGCACCGAATAGGCCGAAGTGTGCGACGCGAATAAGATGGTCGCGATCAGCAGAGCCATGGGACAGCAGAGCGATGTCGAGCATTTCATTTTCTGCACTTCGATGCGCTGGAGGATGAACACAGTTGTGGGGAGAATCCGGGCCCCGGATGAAGCGGAACTTTGTCACAAACGGTATACTTCTGCGAATCTCGCCCGCTTGTCATCAGAATTGTGATGAGTTCTCCTAGCCCGTTATCGCTCCCCGAATATTTCAATGCAGCGGAATATTTCATCGATCGGCACGTAGCTCAAGGCCGCAGCGACAAAGTGGCCATTGAATGCGGCGAACTTCGAACGACCTTCGGGCAACTGTATGGGATGGTGAATCAGGTTGGCAACGGGCTTAAGAATCTTGGAGTGCGGATAGAAGAACGTGTGTTGCTCCTGTTGCTTGACACGCCCGAGTTTGCCGCCAGCTTCTTTGGCGCGATCAAGATCGGAGCCGTGCCAGTTCCGGTCAACACTCTGCTGAAGCCCAGCGACTATAAATACCTGCTCAACAATTCACGGGCGCGGATCGCGATCGTCAGCAAATCCCTGCTGCCCACGATTCGAGAAATCCCTCGAACAGAATTGCGCTTTCTGGAACGAATCGTGGTCGTTGGCGATCACTCCTGCGCCGGAGAGATTAACTTTTCCGAGTTGGTGCAGGGTGGCTCCCCCGTTCTTCAACCCGCTCCAACCTGCAAAGACGACGCGGCATTCTGGCTGTATTCCTCAGGGAGCACTGGGGTGCCCAAAGCCTGTGTCCATCTGCAGCATGACATGGTGGTCAGTACGGAACGCTATGCAAAAGCTATCCTGAAGATTTCTGAGCATGATCGGTTCTTCAGTGTTGCCAAGCTGTTTTTTGCCTATGGACTCGGCAATGGGCTTTACTTTCCACTGGCGGTTGGCGCGACGAGCATCCTGCTTTCCGGACCTCCGCGCCCGCAAAGCATTTTCGAGGTAATTCAGCGCCATCGACCCACTTTGTTTTTTTCCGTCCCCTCTAATTACGTAAAGCTGCTTGCCCATCCTGCGCCCGACCGCGAGTTTGATCTCTCTTCTATCCGCCACGCGGTATCGGCCGGTGAGGCATTGCCCGCTTCTGTGTATTACCGTTTCAAAGAATGTTTTGGGGTCGAGATCCTCGATGCCTTGGGTTCAACCGAGGCTTTGCACATGCTGATTTCGAACGCTCCCGGCGAAGTTCGGCCAGGTTCCAGCGGCAAGGTTCTTCCGGGGTTCGAGGCCAAACTCGTGGACGATAACGATCAAACCGTCGCTCAGGGAGAGATCGGCAACCTGATCGTAAAAGCGGACTCCGCCTGTGCCTATTATTGGAACGAACATGAGAAGACCAAGAACACAATTGCCGGGCCCTGGCTCCGAACCGGGGACAAGTATCTTGAGGACAAAGACGGCTATTTCTGGTACGCGGGACGCTCTGACGACATGCTCAAAGTCAGTGGAGTTTGGGTGAGCCCGATCGAAATTGAGCGCGTGCTCAGCGAGCACCCCGCAGTCCTGGAGGTTGCAGTTATTTTTCGACAGGATCAGGACGAATTGTTCAAGCCCGCGGCATGCGTAGTGCTACGCGAGGGACGGACTGGAACTCCGCAGTTGGCGCGCGAACTGCAGGAGTTTGTGGTCAGTCGTCTGCCCATCTTCAAGCGCCCGCGCTGGGTAGATTTTCTTTTCGAACTCCCCAAAACAGCGACCGGGAAAGTGCAGCGCTACAAGCTCCGAAACAGTGCACAACCTGCAATATCCCCGAGCACTCGCAGTGACTAGAGAGTGCTCGGTTGTAGTACCGGGCCAGACAACTGGAGCAGAACCCGTCAAACTTACATTCAAATCATCAGGAGAATGCAATGCAGAGCCGCATCACTGGGACCACGATGCCCGTTCTTGAATTCGTTCTCGATTCCATCGAGGCCATCATGTCAGAAGCCGCAGCTTCTAGCCTGGCCACGTTGGCGCGTTTCAGTCCAGCGTTTCATTCCAGATCACAACGGTGCCCCGGATCAAGAATATGATTTGCGGTGGTGATGGCATTTTTCTGCCTCACTCACCGGTCCGGGGAGGATCTGGCTCCAGACTTTGTCCATGGCCAAGCTGTTGCACGCCATTGAAAAAATACATCTCTCGTGGAGCTCCCAGACAGGCTGTCGAAGGTGGAAGTTGTGGCGGAATTGTGGGATCGATTCTCGATAATATGCGGTGAGCAGAAGACGTCTAACGGCGAAATTCTCAGACGCAGACCGGAAGCTCAGACTCCAGAATCTGGCTCTCGGGTACACTATTCGCAGCTATCCCCATGATCAATGGCAAGCGCATTGCGGTGGTCATGCCGGCTTACAATGCGGCGAAGACGTTGGAGGTGACGGTCGCGGAAGTGCCGGAGTTGGTCGATTTCCGCATCCTGGTAGACGACTACAGCCGCGATGAGACCGTGGAATTGGCTCGCCGGCTTGGTCTGCTCGTGTTTCGCCACGATCGCAACTACGGGTATGGACGGAATCAGCAGACCTGCTATCGCGAAGCATTGGCCGCCGGCGCTGATGTAGTGATCATGCTCCACCCCGATTATCAATACACCCCGCTGCTGATTACCGCCATGGCGAGTATGGTGGCTTACGGAGTCTACGACGTGGTGCTGGCGTCGCGCATCATCGGGGGGCGTGCTTTGCGTGGCGGAATGCCTTTTTATAAGTACATTGCAAACCGGCTTCTGACCGCCTTTGAGAATCTGTTCCTCGGAGTCAAACTTTCCGAGTACCACACGGGTTATCGTGCATTCAGCCGCCAGGTCCTGACTGAATTGCCCCTTTTGGAGAACTCTGATGATTTCGTCTTCGATAACCAGATGCTGGCGCAGTGCGTTTACTTTGGGTTTGGCATCGGAGAAGTTTCGTGTCCCACGAAATACTTCGAGGAAGCTTCTTCCATCAATTTCCGCCGCAGCGTCACATATGGTTTCGGCGTGCTTGCCACGACACTGCAATTTGCGTTGCAAAAATGGGGGCTAGCTCACCTGCCTCGCTTCAGCGAGCGCGGGCGAAAACTTGAGGAGGGTGGCGAAAAGCATTACGCCTCACGCGTCCGGAGCGCCGGCCCAGCTTAACCGCCCATCGTGAGTTTTTGGACCAGCCGGCAAACCCGCACTGCAGTGTTCTCGTAGGGACAATCCAGTCCAGCCACGCTTCGCTGCTGCATAACGATCCAGCTGACGCCGTATTTTTCCCGCAGCCGGTCAAAATCCGCAGCCCGAAACTGTTTCCACGGACTCTGAGCTTGTATCTGTTCCCACCACTCGTCGCCTACGGGGGGGAACATGCTTACCACACCGCCATCTTTGTTGATATCGGCCAGACGGCTGCGCTGCGCTGTGCAGCGAAATCCGACCGTGTCTTCGCCCTGCAAATTCATATATGCCGGATCAAGTGCAAAGACGGCGTTCGACGGAGTGTTGTCTCGGATCCAGATAAACGCTTGCATCCATGGATTCCTGGCTGCGCGCCCCGGCCACTCGACATGGACGCTCGCAGGGAAAAGAGCCCGTTGCGACACAAACATCCCAATTGACAATGCTCCAAACAATGCCAGCCAACGCCATACCTGATGCTTCAGGATGTACTCACCCAGGTATCCGCCGATGCACACGAATAGAAAAATGTAGAGAAGATGCAAGCTACGAAGCGGCTGGATGCGCGCGAGGCTCTCGAAGCGCTCCGGAAGATCTACGGCGAGCGCTAACAAGACGTAAATCGCTCCGTAAAGAGCGAGCACGCGGCAGGCGCGCGCCAATAATTTCCTTTGTTGCGCCTGTGCAATGCTTCCGAACCACCACAGCAGTGCCAGAGGAGCAACAATTCCCAACCACTCGTACCATTTCCAATCCTGAATGTAGAAGTACGAGTGGAGCCGCGCAGCTTTATGGTACGCGGGCGCGGCATGAACCAGCAACGGAGCGCCGAGGAGGATGATGAATCCCGCGCTTGCCATGCGCCCGCACCCACCCGAGGTAATAACGGCGCGAGATTCGATCTGTTCGAGCGTAATCCAGAGCGCGCCGAACGAGAAAGGGAAGACCCACATTAGAGGATGGACACAAGCTGCAAATGCAATCCATGCCAATGCTCGAACGTACCTCTTTTCCAGTATCCTCGTCATTGCGAATACCGCCGCAAATGCCGCAAGATTGCGAGGGTTCAAGTACTGGTCCATGATGTAGAGCGCCGTCCCGGCAACCGGAATCGTCAGCAGCCCGCCAATCAGGCACACGGATGCCGGCCTCGCTTTCTCGTTCACAAACAAAATACCGCTCAGTTCCCAGCAGGCGGTCAGCAGCAAAAAAATCGAAGTGAAATGCCACACTAGCAAACCTGTCTCGAAGGGCAGATGCGTGACTCGCAAAGAAGACGCCACAAGGTTTGGAAACAGTGTCATGCTGGCGTGCGACTCAAAGAACTCCCGGCCCACGGGGAACAGAGCCGGGTTAAGAATTCGTTCCACGGCAGGAAGGTAGATTTCGGCATCTTCGGCGTAGGGATGGTACCCGTGGATCAATAAAGCCGCTAACGTCAAGAACAGTAGAAGAAGTGCCGTGTTGTATTTGCCGAAATGAGATTTCTTCACTCGATTAGACGTGCGCCCAGTCCGCGTGTTGGCTTGCAAGATCTGAGGACTTCGACAGTTCAACCGCCCCGCGATTCCACATGACGCGTTTCGATCCTGAAACTGTTCAGGTTACAACATTGCTCGCATTGCGGCTTCTTTTGACCGGGTTTACCATCTAACTACTCAGATGGCGACTGCAACGCTTACAGCTTCCCGGCGGCTCACAATCGGGCTCAGCGAAATTCTCAATTTTGCTTATGACGCTTTCTGCAGCAATAAGCTTCAATTCACCCTAACTGCTCTGGCCATGGCCGTGGGGACGGCCTCTGTAATCCTAGTCGCGACCATTGGTCTTACCGGAAAGCAGTACATCCTGCGACAGTTGCAATCGATCGGCACCAACATGATCTATGCCGATTACCAGGGCGGGGGCCAGCGTATCGACTCGACTCCCGATCCCATGACCCTAGATGACGTTCGCGCCATCCGCGAGCAGGTTCCCAGCGTGGTGGCGGCCTCTCCGACCGTGGCTTTGGGCGACAGGATCAGTCTGGGAGAGGGAAAGCAGCGCGACATCCTGATCCTGGGTGTGGATCCTGATTACATTCGTGTGCGAAATCTGGTGCTGCTGGCCGGGCGGTTCTTTGACGCTGAGGATTCTTCAGGCCGCAACAAAGTGGGATTGATCACCGAGAAGCTGGCGCAAAAACTTTATGGAACATCGCAGAGTTCCGTGGGCCGAATGATCAAACTTAGCGGCGGCCTGCCCTTTACTATTGTCGGGGTGTTCCGCGAGAGTGTGGACACGTTCGGACAGTCGGACATCGGGGAAGACACGATGCTGATTCCGTATTCCGTCAGCCGGTTTTTTACTCCGACTTCGGAAGTTCGCCAGATCTACTTTTCGGTCGCCAGCACACAGGACGTAGTTCCTGCCACTAGCGCAATCAAGCGTGTACTGCAGTCGCGGCATCGCACCGAATCCGTCTACAGCGTGGAGAATCTCAGTCACCTGCTCGAAGTGGCCGCCAAGATCGCTGACGCGCTGACCCTGATCCTTATGCTGGTTGCGTTTGTGACGTTGCTGGTAAGCGGGATCGGAATCATGAATATCATGCTGGCAACCGTGACCTCGCGCATCCGTGAAATCGGGATCCGCAAGGCGATCGGAGCGACCAATCGTGAAATCCGCTTTCAGTTTCTGGCTGAGGCCATACTGATTTCACTATCCGGAGGGGTAGTGGGTATCGTTGCAGGCCTCGCGATTCCTTATTCCCTCCGCTTCCTGACGGACTATCGAATTCCCATTTCCGGCCTTTCGGCGATCATCGCGATCTTCGTTTCATCCATTGTGGGGATCATCTTCGGCACCGTTCCGGCTACGCGTGCCTCCCAGCTGGATCCCGTGGAAAGCCTCCGATACGAGTGACTTACAAGAACAACTGCTGCGACCTTGGATAACGAACGCCCAAAAACCACAAAGCCGGGCTGGTTGGCCCGGCTTTTTTCCGTGGAACTTGGTTCGTTCGATTCTGTTTGGATCGGCGAACCCAGACTTTCTTGTGTTCCCGAGATTGCGAATCTGATCGTATTTCGAGGTCACCACCCCGATTACATCACCATCGCCAGGTTCTCCAATTCCTGCTGCAACACCGGAAGTGCGCAACCGGCCATTTCGACGCGGCCCGCAGCATCCAGAGCTGCTTTTGGAGAAACCCCATAGCCCCGGCCCATCAGAAAAACCTGAAGCAATTCGGCAGCCTCGTAAGAATCGATCATGCCACCCTGCAGCAGATCGTTTCTGAGCGCGGCTAGCTCGGTTATCGTGAACCTGTCTTTGTCGTTCATCATGGCCGTCATCACCTCCGATTCCGACCTTTACGCATTAGACTCATCGGCAGTTGTTGAAGTTGCATGCAATTGAACTGCCGTATTTACCCTAAAGTTTCAAGTCCCTCCCCTGAAATCTTGATATTTGATTTAACCCCTATCTTTGTCTAAAGTTGCGAAGCCGCCATTCAGCAAACGGGGAGGTACAGAGATACCCTTGGTACCTCAAAGTAATCAGGAAAATGACACAAAGTGTCGTTTTCTGGATGTGATTGGAACCGCTTATGCCAATCAGCTGCGCGATTGCGCAAAGGCACTGGCCCCGTCTCCGCGGACCAGCGTTCCCCGATAACCGCTTGAAGGCACTACACCGGTTGCAATAACTTTTCCTTGAACTGCGCCCTCAAACTGTCGAATTGCCCGCTTTCCAGGCAAACCGCGTGCTGGCCGTACCGGGCTTCTTTTCCGGTCACGTGCCAGTAAGGCATCCAGCAGAACTGCTTGCCTTCATTGTTTTGGAGCACGATCAGGAACGGATAAAACGTCACTTCCTCTTCGTCCTCTCCCAACCAGGACTCCAGCCGATGCGGAAGCAGAGCGGAACGGACGGTGAACTCTCCGTCCCCAGCTCCAAGTTGAAAATCCAGAGTTAATCGAAGCTGGCGCTCGCCGCCGCAAGTAGCGCAATTCTCAGGGCAGGTTTTGGAGAATTCATACAGGATGTCGAAGAGCTTCTGGTGCGCGGGATGTTTTTTGCGACAGTGCGGACAATAAAGGTATTGGGCCGCCACGACGGAACCTTCCTTTCCCGGAAACCCAGGTGGGAGGGGATCAGCCGCGACCCTTGCTCGTCAAGGCTCGATGGTCGCCTCATCTACGAGCATGATTGGGATGTCATCCTTCACTGCATAAACCCGGTGGCACTGAGTGCATTTCAGGCTCTCCGGGTTCTGCCGGTATTCCAGCGACTGTTTGCACGCCGGACACACCAGAATTTCCAATAAATCTTTGGGAATCATGCTTGCATTGTACGACGGAAGCTGTGACGGAACGCACACAGGCACAAATCGGAAATCACCTCCCGCGGTGTAAGATTTTTGCAGCGGCGCCCCCAAGACGGGCGCTTCACCTCAAATCATGCCTGCCCTCATTCTTGATGGAACTAAGATCGCCCAGCAAATCCGTAGCGAAGTTGCTGCGGAAGTGAAAACCATGTTGGCCGCCGGGCTGCGTCCCGGCCTGGCCGTAGTCCTGGTGGGACACAATCCGGCATCAGAGATCTATGCGCGCGGCAAGGTCAAAGCCTGCGAAGAAGTCGGCATCTACAGCGAGAAGCTGACGCCTTCGGATTGCGTGACCACCGCGGAACTGCTCGCGTTGATTGAGGACTTGAATCGTAGAGATGAAATCGACGGCATCCTGGTGCAATTGCCGCTACCGGCGCAGGTGGATTCCAAGAAAATTCTCCTGGCGGTCGATCCGGCGAAGGACGTTGATGGGTTTCACCCCATGAACGTGGGATTCTTGTCTACTCAGCGTCCGGGGCTGGTTCCGTGTACGCCGGCAGGCGTCCTCGAGATCCTGAAGCGAAGCAATATTCCGATCGCAGGAACGGAAGCGGTCGTGGTCGGCAGGAGCGATATCGTAGGCAAGCCTGCAGCCACGTTGCTGATCAATGCCAATGCGACGGTTACGGTTTGCCACTCGAAAACGCACGATCTGCCGGGAGTATGCCGCCGGGCCGACATCCTGGTAGCGGCCATCGGCCGCGCTGGGATGATCACTCGTGAGTTCGTGAAACCAGGGGGCACCGTTATCGATGTTGGTATGAATAGGGTTACGGATCAAGACGAGTTTCACCGCTTCTTCGCGGGCAATGCGAAGAGGGAAGAGTCCTTTCGAAAGAAGGGATCAATTCTCATCGGCGATGTTCACCCCGAAGTGGCCGATATTGCTGGCGCCATCACCCCCGTGCCAGGCGGAGTCGGGCCGCTTACCATTGCCATGCTGATGTTCAACACGATCAAGGCGGCGAAAATGCGCAGAGGGAATCGCATCCCGGAATTTTCGCGTGCATAGCGTCCATCGGCCGCAGGAGCGGCTCGGAGCGAGCTTGAGGGCAGCATGCTGAAGGTTGGGCTCACGGGTGGTATGGCTTCCGGAAAGTCCGTCGTGGGCGAGATGTTCGTCGCCCTGGGTGCGCGGCTGGTGCAGGCAGACCGGCTTGCCCACGAGCTCATGCATCCCGGACAACCCGTTTACGACGAGGTGGTGCGCCGCTTCGGACGTGAAATCCTGAATGCTGACGGGTCCGTCAACCGTCCCAAATTGGCCGAGATCGCTTTCGCGGCGTCGGATGGAGCCCAACGCGGGTCCCGCGTCGATGAACTGAACCAGATCGTCCATCCCGCCGTGATTCGCAGCCAGGAAGGATGGATGCACGCCGTAGGAATCAAGGATAGGCGCGCTGTGGCCATAGTGGAAGCCGCCCTCATTCTGGAAGCAGGGATGGCCAGGAGATTCGATCGCCTCATCGTCGTATCCTGCACGCCGGAGCAGCGCGTCGCACGCTTTGCCGCCCGGCAGAACATGGATCTCGAGAGTGCCAGTAAAGAGGTCGAACGCCGCATGGCCGCCCAACTGCCCGATTCAGAAAAGATCAAAGCCGCCGATTACGTGATCGACAACTCCGGCACCATCGAGAACACCCGCCACCAGGTGGAGCGTGTGTGGGAAAAGCTCCGCAGCCAGGCAGATGCAAGCGACTCGCCGAGCCTTGACAAGTCATCGTTTCCGGTGGGCTAGAATACGGTTGCATGAGCCTAGCCTCTATCTTGCCAATCGTGCTCAAGTCTGCAGCATTGTTTAGAATTGTTTGAGGGACCTTTCTTCTCCCCTTTATCGTACTTACATTCGTAGTCCAAATCGGATGGTCGAAAAATGAAACTGATCCGGCCTTTAATTTTGGCGATGGCCCTTGCCGGTGCATTCTTTTATTTCACAACCTGGCGTTCCAATTCCAAGGAAGAATTTCGTTCCACAAATTGGTTCTCCCACCCAGCGCAAGTGGAGATCACCGAGGCCGCTCCTAATGATTCCCTCGATGGAGAGGAGCAGAACAATGTCTCCGTTTACAAGAAAAACATTCCTTCTGTAGTGAACGTTACTTCCCGCGCCGTGACATTTGATTTTTTCTACGGACTCATGCCCCAGGAAGGTCAAGGTTCTGGCTTTGTGATCGACAAAGACGGACACATCCTGACCAACTACCACGTGATTGCCGATGCCCGTCAGGTTGAAGTCACCCTGCACAACCGCAAGAAGTACAGAGCTACCGTCATCGGTACGGATCCCCTGCACGATTTAGCCGTGATCCAGATCAAGGCGCCAGATCTCGTTCCCGCAGTTCTGGGCGACTCGCGAAATTTGCAGGTAGGACAGAAGGTCTACGCTATTGGCAACCCCTTCGGTTTGGCCGGAACCATGACTCGCGGTATCGTCAGTTCCATTCGACCCGTGCGGGAACCGAATGGAGCCACCATCGACGAAGCCATTCAGACCGATGCCGCGATCAATCCCGGGAATTCCGGCGGCCCGCTGATGAACTGGCATGGCGAGGTGATCGGCATCAATACGATGATTCTGTCCAGTGTCGGTCAGAATGCTGGTATTGGCTTTGCCATCCCGATTAACACCGCGAAGGCAGTTCTGAATGATTTGATGACGCTGGGCCGAGTGCGGCGTCCCGCACTGGGAGTGCGCACCATTGCGATCACGCCTGAACTGGCCGATGAACTCAGCCTTCCCGCCGATCACGGATTGCTCATCATCCAGGTGACTCCGGGCAGCGCGGCTGATCAGGCTGGCTTACATGGCGGCAGTGAGCGCGCTTATCTGGGGAACACACCGATCGCGCTGGGAGGCGACCTGATCGTGGCGATCGATGATCAGAGAATTGATGACGAGCAGGACCTCTCGCAGATTATGAACAATCACCGTGCTGGCGATACGGTGAAAATCGCTATTTACCGCGCCAAGCGGAAGATTGATGTAACCGTCTCGCTGGGAGAAGCTCGGCAGCAGGTCTAGGACAGCCGCATTTCGCTCCGCCGCCAGGTTGCTTGCGCGCCGGGGAAGACTGCGGTAGCCTGTCAGCCTGCCGATGACTGCCGTCCTCTAATTCGAGCCGCCTTGTTCTGAGTGAAGACGCGCAAAGACGTGTGCGCACTTCCTCGTGCCCTGCCTGTTCTCCACATGGAAAGGATTGTCTGACATGCAAATTATCGATAAGGCATTCGCTCGCCGCCTGGAGTCATGCGAGGAGGTGCCGCAGGTTCTGTACGCGCGCGTCTTCCGCGAGACGCGCCCTGAAATCGGCGCAGCCGAAGAAGAAATCTGTGGCGGACACATGGTCTTTGCTGGCCTGGGCTCGCCGATTGGAAGGGCCAGCGGGGTTGGATTTGAACAACCACTGACCGCACAGGATCTCGACCGCGTCGAACAGTTCTATCGAGAACGCGGCGCTCCTTCGCAGGTGGATCTGACACCTCTGCATGAACCAGCAGTGTTCGAACTATTTAAAGAACGCGGCTACGCCGTAGCCGAGCTGAATAATGTCCTGTATCGGCAACTGTCCGAATCGGACAAGGACTTTGTTCCTGCGGGAGATGAATATGAAATCCGGCGCAGTGCCGCGGAGGAAGCCGAGACAGCCGGAACAATCGTCGAGAGCGCCTTTTTTCCGGACGGCGCCCCCGAGGCGTACCGAGGCCTGATCACGCCGCTCTACCGAATGCCAAATGCTCTGGCCTTTGTGGCAGCCGTTGATGGCACGCCTGTAGCCTGCGGCACTGGCATCGTGATCCCGGAGCATGGGGTGTTTGCCCTTTGCGGCGCTGGCACTCTGGCTCCATACCGTGGGCGCGGATTGCAGACAGCTCTGCTGCGCGCTCGCATGGCCGCGGCGCGGCAGAAAGACTGCAAATACGCGGTCGTGGTCACTCAGGGCGGGACTACGTCCCAGCGCAATGCGGAGCGACTTGGGTTTCGCGTCGCCTATAGCAAGGTGACGGTCATCAAAAATCTGGTGCAATAGACGCGCTTGGCAGGTTTGCAGGCGGCGACCGGCGGCTATCATAGTAAATTCGTGCCCACTGAACACTTGATTCTGGCCGGTAAATGTGTGCGTCTGGAACCGCTCGAGCATCGTCACGTAGATGGGTTGGTCGCCGCATCCACAGAGGATACATCTCTGTACCGCTGGAGCCCGGTTCCTCGTGACAACGCGCAGGCAATCACGTACGTGGATACGGCCCTGGCCTGGCGGTCTGCAGGAACAGCGGTGCCTTTCGCTATCGTGCGCCCATCGGATGGCCTGGTCATCGGCTCAACCCGCTTTTGGAATCTGGAACAATGGTCGTGGCCGCCAGCACATTCACTGCATGCACGCGAAACGCCAGATGCGTGCGAGATCGGCTACACCTGGTTCTCACTCAGCGCCATTCGCACCGGCGCGAATACTGAGGCCAAGCTGCTGATGCTGCAGCACGCATTCGAGGTGTGGCAAGTGCTTCGAGTCTGCTTCCATACCGATGTTCGCAACCAGCGCTCCCGCGCCGCACTGGAGCGGATTGGGGCTAAACTCGAGGGAATACTGCGCGCGCATCGCATGGCTGCGGACTATATCCCACGCGACTCCTGCCGGTACTCCATTATTGCTTCCGAATGGCCCAGGGTAAGACAGCAGTTGCTGCGGCTGCTCGAACGCTAGCGCCTGCTAACCTTGCTTCAAACGGCGGTCGCAGCGAAGAACTCGGCAATGTCGAGGATCTCTTCTCCACTCAACGTGAGATCTCCAGCCCGCATAACGCCTTCAGCCTGTTTGGCATTGCGAGCTCCCACGATGGCTCCGGTAACCGCAGGATTCTGTAATGCCCAGGCAATCGCGACCTCCCCAGCCGATCGTCCATGGCCCTGCCCAATTGCTTGCAGACAATCCACCACTGCCAGATTGCGCGACAGATATGGCTCGTTGAGCTCGCTGTGTTTCCTTCGCCAATCGTCATTCGGCAGTTTCGCAATACGCTCGCGCGTCATCGCCCCAGCCAGCAACCCCGATGCCAGCGGTGATAGACGATCACTCCAATACCTTCGCGCTGGCAGTGGGGAAGAACTTCAGCTTCAACTTCACGATGGATAAGCGAGTACTGCGGTTGCAACGACGTAACCGGAGCAATTTGCTGGACTCGTTGCAGTTGCTGCACGTTGAAGTTGGAGACTCCAATCCACCTCACTTTGCCCTCTCGCTTCAGGGAGGCGAGTGTAGCCCACCCTTCTTCGAGCAAGGGAGAGTCAGGGTCGGGCGGCCAATGGATCTGGTACAAATCAATGACGTCAACCGCGAGCCGGCGCAAGCTGTCCTCCACCTCGCCGCGAATCGACCTCGCACTTAAGACTCTTTGCGCCTTCCCGCGTGTATCCCAGCGAAGCCCGCATTTAGTGAAAACGTACGGCCGTGGACCGGACCAGCTTTGGAGCGCTCGTGCAACGACCTCTTCTGAGTGTCCATACACTGCGGCGGTGTCAATCCAATTCACCCCCAGTTCGAGAGCACGATGAATCGCGCCAATAAAGTCTTTGTCGTCCTGCGAACCCCACGGAAATTGCCAGCCCGAGCCTCCAATAGCCCAGGCGCCATAACCCACGCGAGTAATTTGCAGATCCGAGTTACCCAGAGTCCGGGTCTCCATTTCCATCTCCTTGCAATTTTGGATTCAGGCCTATTGGCGAAGATTCACAGATGCGCTGTAAAGATTTTAGAGTTTCAGAAGAATTCTGGATAAGTGAGCAGATCAGGAACCGCACGGATTTGACTCAATCCGCGTCCCTCGGCTAGCCTCAAGAGTCCTCTCCGTCCTTCAACATTCATGCGATTTCCGCATAGATCGTTCATTGCGGTCTTGCTTGTCGGCCTGATCTCTGCAGCATCTACTTGCCGGGGGTCGACGCATCCGGAACATGCCGAGCACGCCATGGTCGTGAGCGTGCACCAAATCGCCTCACAAGTGGGTGTAGAAATCCTGCAGATCGGAGGAAATGCCGTTGACGCGGCCGTGGCCACCGGTTTTGCTCTGGCCGTCGTCCATTCTCCGGCCGGAAATATTGGCGGTGGCGGTTTCATGCTCATTCGCATGGCGGACGGCAAAACGCATTTTCTGGACTACCGTGAAAAAGCTCCCGCGGCCGCGACCCGCGATATGTACCTCGACGCCAATGGCAACGTTCTCGAGGGCGCCAGCGAGATTGGATACAAGTCCATCGGCGTTCCAGGTTCCGTCGCCGGAATGGTTTACGCCGAGCAGAAATATGGAAAGCTCACGCTGAAACAAGTGATCGCTCCGGCCGTCAAGCTGGCGCGCGAAGGTTATCCCCTGACTTGGGAAGAAGCGCAAGATTTTCATGACGCCTACTTGGCCAAGTTCCCGGAATCCCATCGTGTTTTCCAGCGCAATGGCGACTACTACAGAGCAGGTGAGATCTTTCACCAGCCCGATCTCGCTCGTACGCTGGAACGCATTGCCGCCAATCCCGACGACTTCTACCATGGCTCGCTGGCCCGCGAACTAGCCGCATCTCTCCAGACAGGCGGCGGCCTGATTACCGCTGACGATCTGGCGCACTATGAAGTGAAAGAGCGTGAGCCCGTTCGCGGCACTTATCGCGGCTACGAAATCATTAGCGCCCCCCCGCCTTCCTCCGGAGGCACGGTCCTAATCGAGGCATTGAACATCCTCGAAGGCTTCGATGTCGGGAAGATGCAGAATCGTTCCGCCGAATCCATTCATTTCACCATCGAGGCATTCCGGCGCGCCTTCATGGACCGCGCCGAGTTTATGGGAGATCCAGATTTCTCCAGGATTCCTGTCGCACAGTTAATCGATAAGAGGTACGCAGCAGCGTGGCGGGAGGGCATCGATCCGACGCATGCGAGTCCGAGCAAAGAATTGAAGCGCCCTGCCGTATTCAGCGAACTGGAAAGCTATGCTGCCGCGTATCCGCCGTTCCTGCCATACCACGAAGGAAATCACACTACGCACTATTCGATCGTCGATGAGCACGGCAATGCCGTCGCCGTGACCACCACCATCAACGACTGGTTCGGCTCCCGCGTGACCGCCGATGGCCTCGGCTTCCTGCTCAATGATGAGATGGATGACTTTTCGGCCAAGCCGGGCGTTCCCAATGCCGACGGCCTGATTCAAGGCGCAGCCAATGCAATCGGGCCGGGGAAGCGTCCCCTTTCTTCCATGACCCCTACGATCGTTGTGCACAACGGCAAGCCTGTGATGGTTTTGGGCTCACCAGGCAGTTCCAAAATCATCACCACGGTCGCCAACGTTTTGATGGGCGTTGTGGACTATGGGTTGAATCTACAGGAAGCAGTGAACGCGCCGAGGTTTCATAATCAGTGGCTTCCCGACGTCGTGAATGTCGAAAAAACGGTTTCTCCAGATACACTGAACCTTCTGCGAAAAATGGGCTATAAGCTTCAGATTGGACTTGGTGATGGCGACACGCACGGCTACTGGAGCGACGCCGAATGCATTGCCGTCGACGAGAAAACCGGTCAGCGGCTCGGCGCCACGGATGCTCGCAACAGCAATGGCAAGGCCATGGGATACTAGAAGTATTGTTGATTGCGGATGATAGATTGATGAATAGAAATATCAGCTGTGTGAACTGCTGACTCAACCATCAACAATTTTTAGGGGATTGCATGCAGAGAGCGGTGTCAACCTATTTGTTCGTCAAAGAACGCCTTCATCCCGGCATTCTGGACGGACTTGTCCGCAACGGCGTGCAAGCGATTGAGGTGTTTGCCGCCCGGCAGCACATCGACTATGCCAACCGCAAGGCGCATGTGAAGGAGATCGCGGACTGGTTTCGCGGCAGCGGCGTTCCGCTCAATTCCGTCCACTCGCCACTCTACTCGGATTACGAATGGGGACGCGCGGGCGCGCCTCCGGTCAACATCGCGTCTACCGATCGGGCCAGCCGCATCGAGGCTATGGACGAGATTAAGCGCGCGCTAGAAATCGCTGAACAGATTCCGTTTCGTTTCCTGGTGCAGCATCTGGGTATTCCGAATGAGAGCTTCAGCGACAAAAAATTCGAAGCGGCCATGACCTCCATCGAACATTTGCGCGCCTTCGCGAAGCCCCTTGGCGTCAGCATTCTGTTGGAAAATATTCCCAACGAACTTTCCAGCCCGGATCGGCTTGTGGAATTGATTCGCAGCGCGCACTTTGACGACGTTGGAGTCTGTTTCGATGTTGGCCACGCGCACATGATGAGTTCGGTCAGCGAAGGATTCGAGATCCTGCGCAACTACATCCGTTCTACTCACGTCCACGATAACGATAAGAATCAGGACTCGCACCTGTGGCCGGGGCAGGGAACCATCAACTGGAAGGAAGCTGTCGAGTTCCTAGGCGCCGCCCCGCAAAACCCGCCGCTGCTGCTGGAGATCGGCGACGACGAAAAAGGTAATGCTCTGGAGAGGCTTGGGGGAGTGTTCGCCAAATTGGAGGAAAGCTAAAGAATTTTGTAATCGAGTAATTGGCTAATTGAACAGCGCTGCGGTTTTTTAGATTACCCGACTACCAAATTACAGAATTGCCAAATCCTTGTCATGTCTCCTGTCACTACCATCGCCGAGATCGGCAAGCACGAAGGTCAGTCGGTTACCATTCGCGGGTGGCTCTATAATCTGCGGGAAAGCGGCAAGTTGCTATTTCCGCAGTTCCGTGACGGCTCCGGTGTCATCCAGGGCGTCGTACCAAAAAACGCGGTCACCCCCGAAGTCTTCGAAGCGGTAAAAACTCTGACCCAGGAGTCCAGTGTCATTGTCGAGGGTAGAGTCCGCGCCGACAAGCGCGCGCATGGCGGATTCGAACTGGATGTGGCCAACGTGCAGGTCCTGCAGCGCGTTCCTGAGTCGGACCCCTATCCCATCACGCCCAAGGAACACGGCACCGACTTCCTGATGGAGCACCGGCATCTATGGTTGCGCTCGCAAAGGCAGGCCGCGATTCTTCGCGTGCGCGCCGAGATCATCAAAGCAGCGCGCGATTTTTTCGACGATCGCGGGTTCACACTCACCGACCCGCCCATCATTACCCCTGCAGCATGCGAAGGCACCACCACGCTTTTTCCCGTCGACTATTTCGATGATCAGGCATACCTCACGCAGTCGGGCCAACTCTACATCGAAGCCACCGCTATGGCCCTGGGCAAGGTGTATTCGTTCGGTCCAACTTTCCGCGCAGAGAAATCGAAGACACGGCGTCACCTGACAGAGTTCTGGATGGTCGAGCCAGAAATGGCTTACGGCACCCTCGACGACATTATGGAACTCGCCGAAGGCCTGATCAGCTTTCTCGTAAAGCGTTGCGTTGAGCGCCGGCGCCGCGACTTGCAGACGATCGGCCGCGACATCGCAACCCTGGAGAAGATCGTGCCGCCGTTCCCGCGCATCACTTACGACGAAGCCGTCAAGAATCTGCAGGAAGGCCATGCCAAAGGCGCGCTTGAATCGAATTTCGAATGGGGTGGCGATCTCGGCTCCCCGGACGAAACCTATCTGTCCGCTCAATTCGATAAGCCTGTGATGGTCCATCGTTATCCCGCAAAGGTGAAGGCCTTTTACATGGAACCCGACCCGCAACGGCCCGAGTTGGCGCTTTGCGTGGACGTACTAGCGCCCGAGGGCTACGGCGAAATCATTGGCGGTTCACAGCGCATGGCATCGCATGAATTGCTGCTGCAGCGCATCCACGAGCACGGGCTGCCGGAAGAAGCATTCAAATGGTATTTGGATCTGCGAAAATACGGCACCGTTCCACATGGAGGCTTCGGCATGGGAATCGAACGTGCGGTAGCCTGGATCTGCGGCCTGGAGCACGTGCGTGAGACGATTCCGTTTCCAAGAATGCTATACAGGCTCTACCCGTAAAATTTGACATTTGGGAAATTTGCCAATTGAGTAATGTGAAATCCTCGAGCGGGTTAAGTTTGAAATTACTCAATCACAAAATCACCCAATTACAAGATCTTTCATGACGACTGCCAATGCCTCTTCCGCCAACGTCTCTGGCCACAGAATTCGTGTGATCGGAGTCCCTCTGGATCTTGGCCAATCCCGCCGCGGCGTTGATATGGGGCCGTCCGCGGTTCGTGTGGCGGGGCTGGAGGCGCGACTCGAAGCTTTAGGACACGAGGTGGAAGACGGCGGCAATGTTGCGGTAGCCATCCCCGAACAGAAGAAGGAGGGCGCCGCAAATGCCAAGTACCTGAAAGAAATCACCGCGACGTGTACCAAGCATGCGGAGTTGGTGTTGAAGACGCTCGAAGCTGGCCGAGTGCCACTCTGCCTGGGCGGAGACCACTCGATGGCCGCAGGAACTGTATCTGGCGTGGCCGAGTTCTATCGGCGTCAGAATCAGCGCGTGGGGCTCATCTGGATCGACGCCCACACCGATATAAACACTCCCGATTCTTCTCCCAGCGGCAATGTTCACGGGATGCCGCTGGCTGCTCTCATGGGACTGTGGGAGTCGGAGCTCGCCAACATTTTTGACTTCTCTCCCAAGGTGCGGCCGGAGAATTGTGTGCTGGTCGGTGTGCGCGACATCGACGCCGTGGAGAAAGAAAATGTGCGGCGTGCCGGCATTGGAGTTTTCACCATGCGCGACATTGACGAACGCGGCATGCGCACCGTCATGGAAGAGGCTCTCCGCGTGGCTGGGCGCGGCACCGCCGGCTATCACATTTCCCTCGACATGGACTGGGTCGATCCAGAAGATGCACCCGGCGTGGGCACGCCCGTCCGCGGCGGAGCCACTTATCGCGAAGCCCACCTCGCCATGGAAATCATCGCCGACCACGGCCGGATGCTCAGCTTTGAAATTGTGGAAGTAAATCCCGTAATCGACGAGCACAATCAGACCGCCGACCTGGCAGTGGAACTGGCGCTGTCGGCTTTTGGGAAGAAGATCCTCTAGACAATCTAACTAGCCGCGACCACGGTGTATCAGCCCGTGCACGGATAGTCGCTGTCGGCTGTCCAGTCGGAACGGAACTCTACAGAGACTCCACCCAGAAATAAAAAAAACGGACCGAGGTGCGCAAACTGATATCAATGCTGGACTTACGACACTCTGGATCGACTCTTTAGCTCGTAAAGCATTCAAAGTTTTTTAAACTGGTATCTATCACCCAGGTCTATTGGTTTCCAGAGTGCCCACTCTCGCGGCAAGGCCGGGCTTTGAATGGTCCCCAGCCCGGCACAGATTGGTGAGGTACTTCCTACGTACTTCAGGACCCATCCCTCGCGACTTCTCTCACATCCAAACGATCGTGGTTCGGTTGCTTGCAGCAGTGTTGATCTTCGGCGGCCTGAGTTCAAGTGCCGAAATTCCGAAGCAAGACATGATCGATTGCAATGGCGGTAACAATACCAGCGCCAGCGCAAGATATCGCGGCAGCCGGGGCAACGCTCCATCTGGCCATGTGAGCAAGTTGCCCATTCGAACTCTCCTCTATCCTGGTGCTCAGACCCGCATTTACACCCGGTACATGCCCTGGTTTGGGGACCCACATCACCGCGACGTCGGCTATCGCTCTGATGATGCGCAGCAGATTGCCAGGCAAGTCGCCGACATGAAGAGTCGCGGCATTCAGGGCGCCATCGTGGATTGGTATGGACCGGGTTCAGGCTCCAAGAATGACAGTACGATTCAATTGATGAGAGAAGCGGAACGCCAGGGATTCGAATTTGCCATTTCCGAAGATGCCGGGGCTCTCTCCGATTGCAAACAGCCTGGATGCGACGTCACGGGACATATCATGTCGAACCTGCAGTATGTGGCCGACCGCTTCGAAACCTCTACTGCGTATGCTCGTTTTGAGGGCAGACCTGCCGTCTTTTTCTTTGGACTGGAAAAATATGCGATTGATTGGGAGCGCGTCAGGCAGTCCCTGCCGCTGAAGCCTCTGTTCTTCTTTCGAAACTCAGGATCGTTTACCGACCCCAACGCCGACGGCGCCTACGCCTGGATTGCACCCGAGACTGCCACTTCGAATGATCCGATGGGCCTGCAATATCTGCAGCGGTTCTATTCCAAAGCGCAGACTTCCAGCAAAATCGTCATGGGCTCCGCCTATAAAGGCTTCGACGACGCCGAAGCGGGTTGGGGAAAGGGGCGCGTCATTGATCAGCAATGCGGTCACACCTGGTTGTCCACTTTCGTGGAAGTGTCCCGGTTCTACTCCGCCAAAAATCAATTGCGCGCTCTGATGATTCCCACGTGGAATGACTACGAGGAGGGCACAGAGATCGAAACAGGCGTCGAGAATTGTGTCCGGATTCAGGGCCGGTTAACCGCAGGCACTCTCAGCTGGAGCATTTCGGGTCCAGAGGACACCGTTGATCATTACGCGGTTCTTGCGAAGCATGGCTCGGAATGGATCGAAGCGGCTGATGTTCGACCTGGAACCCATTCGATAGGGCTGGCCGAGTTACGCTTGAGTGGCAAGCCGGTCGGTTTTTGTGTGGAGGCGGTCGGCAAAGCTTCCATGCTGAATCATTTCTCAGGTCCAATCGAAAATCGGCGCTAAGCCTGAGAACTGCGAAAGCTGTGGCATGCGCCTGCAGACGCAGAGGTGATTATTGCTCGCCGTTCCCAGAATGGGAGAAAAAATTGGGGTCAGTTCCATCTGTTTGAATGGATAAGTGTGAGGAAGAAGGGTTCTCCCGAGGATTACTAAGCCGAGACCAGCGTAGCAGCGCTGACTCAGAGTCCGCAAGCAGGAGAACCCAATGAACATCCCACTCTATATCGGATTCGACGTTCACAAGAAACACATCAACTTTTGCAGCAAAACTGCGAATGGCGAAGTGGTGGAAGAAGGACGGCTCGTGGCCGAGCGTGCGGCGCTGCGGTCGTGGGCTGGAACGCGAGCTTACACCTGGCA
>JBKOUZ010000213.1:0-76761 GCA_046723715.1 Acidobacteriota bacterium
GAGTTGGTTGTTATCAGGACGTCCTGCGTCTCGGGCGCCACGTGAATACAGGGAAGACCGGATCATTCACTGCCGCCGGCGGAGTTATAAATTCCGAATGAATGCGAACCGAGAACCGGAGAAACACGACAATAGCTTCGAATCCACCGACGAGCGCTCGCCAGAACTCAAAGGCGATTTGCAAGCGCAATTGGACGATCTGGGTGATGATCCCGCACAAGTGGGAGAAAACAGCGCGGGCCAGAGTGTGAGTTCGCTCGGGCTCTCGGAAGTCCGCGACGCGAATGAAGAATCGGTGGAGGAGTTGTCCGACGCCGATCAGGCACTCGAAGCGGCATCAGTCGAAGGCGTCGAAGACGCGGCAGATCATCCGGAACGTACAACCCCTACACACGAAGAATACGGCAACCCCGAGGATGTGCCTCCTCGTAAGCGCGATGACGCCGCGTAAGAAGCGCGCCATTGCCTCTCCAGTAAGCACTGTATTGGCTCGCTCTGCGGGGCGAGCGGACAATTTATTTGTTGCACTTGTGAAAGGTAACGTCCGCCACTAACGTCGAGTTCAATTGGAGGTTGCGTATGCGGCAAATTTTCCTGCTCCTTTCCGTTCTGATACTCGGCTTGAGTTGGGCTGTTGCTCAGGATGCCACTCAAGGCAGCACATCGCCGAGTAGAGGAACGGATCCCAACAATTCTGGACAGAACGCTGCGGGCTCTGCGGGCCAGAAGACCGTTACTGGTTGTCTAAGCGGATCCAACGGCAGCTACACACTGACCGACAAACACGGGAAGACTTACCAGTTGACTGGAGATACGGCGAAACTCAGTGACCACGTGGGCCACGAAGTGAAAATCACCGGTAACTCTAATTCAGCGGGATCTGCAGCAAGCGGCGGCGGAGCTGCCGCTGGCGCCTCAGCCGGCGCGGGAGCGGAGCAAACGATGGAAGTGAGTTCGGTGAAACATGTTTCTAAGTCCTGTCAGGCTGGCACCGGCTCGATGAGCCACTAAGAATCGAATCATTCGTTCGGCATGAGCCCAAGCCAGTTTGCTTGGGCTTTTTGCTGCCCATCAGCAAAAGAGCGTCGACCTCAAGCCGCTTTCGACGGTGAATGTGCGCGTATGATTTCAGGTTGGCGGTGAGCTGGCCGATGTATCTCCTGGCGCATAGTTGGCTTCTTTTTCGCACCTTGATGAGCGAGTCGAACGGGCCTTCTTGAGCGGATGGACTCGTATATCGCGCGGATGATGCGAACATCGAGCATTCCCTCATACCCGGACGGTTCCGGATCTTTGTCTTTCAGAATGCAATCAGAGAAGTAGACCAACTCCGCCGCAAACTGATCGCGCTTGGGAAATTTTTTTCTCTTGACCTTGTCACCAATCGTGACCTGATGCTCGATAGCGGTCGCATATCCATAGGCAGGATCCGCCTGCAGCATGCCTTTAGTTCCGAAAAGTGAATACCGGCTCACGTGCGCCGCGCCAAAGCTGCAGGTGAATGTGGCGAGCCGGTCTTCGGGAAAACGCATGGTGACGGTAGCCATCTCCTCGACTCGCAAAAAGCGATCGTCGCTATTGTTTCTTGCAGCCGTCGCAAACACTTCGACCGGCTCAGACCGGAATAGATATCGCGCAGCGTTGATGCAATACACACCCATGTCGTAGATGGAGCCGCCGCCATGCCCGGCGGTCTCGCTCACTCGAACGTTTTCTTCAGCGATTTGTTGCGCAAATTCAGAGGTAAAAAACCGGATGTCCCCCAGCCGTCCGCTGTTCGCCAGCTCAATCGCCTCGAGGTTCCCGGCCTCGAAGTGCAGACGGTAGGCAATCATCAGCTTTACATCATTCTGCTCCGCCCCATGGATCATGGCCCGGCACTCTTCCTCAGTCACCGCCATCGGCTTCTCGCAAAGCACATGTACGCCAGCCGCGGCCGCGCGCACCGCGTACTCACGATGTAAATGGTTGGGCAGCGCAAGGTACACGGCATCTACATTCGAAAGAACTCTCCCGTAGTCTTTGTAACAGTACAGATGGTCGATCGAATATTGCTTTCCAACGACCTGGAGTTTTTCGAGATCTCCTGAGACCAAAGCAAAAAGTTCCGAATTGTTTGCGCTCTTGAAGGCGGGGAGAACGGCTGCCTGTGCTATGTGCCCCAGACCCACGACTGCGTAACGAATCCTGTTTCGTGAGGAGCCATGTCGCATAGATCAAACCTCAGCGGTTCCGAAATTGCCTGTACAGATGGAACTTAGATGCGCTTGGCAAGGCCACAGTAGTCAGCAGTATGCAGAACTCCGTTGTTCTTTAGTTCTTACAACATCACGTCAGGAGTTAGAGGAAACGGTGTAGGCGATTGCAGGAACAATCCTTGAACTCTACAGGTTAGAGACGATTTATGAATCGCACTTTTTGCCCTAAACATAAAACTGGCCATGGCAAGACCCGGCTCCAGCCGGCCTTTGGCCAGGCGGTGAGACATGCTGGCGCTGAGGAATCATTCCAAAGTCTTTTTAGGTTTCGCTCTCTTCTCTCTTTTCACCCACCTCTCAGCTTTCTCTCAAACCAGCCTTGATGACGTGCACGTTGCTACCAGGCAGGCGTCGGCGAGCCTCACGCGGTCGACAGCCACGAGCTTGCAGGGTTCCGGCATTCATGTCATTCACGCGGATAGCAGGCTTGTCCTCGTACCAGTCAGCGTTACCGATCCTATGCAACGATTTGTGACCGGCCTGAACCGCGACAATTTTGAGGTGTACGAAGGCACCAAGCCGCAGAGGATCCAGACTTTCTCCAGCGAAGATGTGCCGGTCTCGCTCGGCATCATTCTGGATGTGAGTGGCAGTATGAACGACAAGATGCCTCGCGTCCGCGAAGCGGTGAATCAATTCTGCGAAGCCTCAAATCCGCAGGACGAGTTCTTCCTGGTGACCTTCTCTGACGAGCCCCGACTGGTTGTCGACTTCACCTCAAATCCCGAGGATCTTAAGAAAGAACTTGTCTTCACCCAGCCTAAGGGACGCACTTCCTTGCTGGACGCGATCTATCTAGGCTTGCGCAAGATGAAGAATGCAAGATATGGCAAGAGAGCGCTGCTCGTCATCTCCGACGGCGGCGACAATCACAGCCGCTACGGTGAAAGAGAGATCAAAGGATTAGCCAAAGAGTCCGATGTCATGATTTATTCCATCGGTGTCTTTGATCGTTACGTACCGACACCGGAGGAATTGCGCGGTCCATCGCTTCTTACCGACGTTGCCGAACCCACCGGCGGACGCGCCTTTACTGTGGACAATCCAAATCTGATGCCCCCGATCGCGCGGCACATTGGACTGGAACTGCGAACGCAATACGTGTTGGCTTACCGCCCGCAGGAGACGCCACACAAGAGCACGTGGAGAAAGATACGCGTGAAGCTCCGTTTACCGCGAAAATTTCCTTTCTTGCAAGCTCATGCCAAGACCGGGTACTACGCTTCGGCTGATCCAGAACCCGTCACGTCAACGGATCGTGACCAGACCACAAGGCGGTGATGACGATAGCGAGGCGCTCTATTCCCCGGCCCTAAGCGCATCGACAACTTAGCCGCGACGATTGGCATCCCAACTCGGCACGATTGGTGTGTTTTTGGGGAAGCGTGAGTCCCCTCGAACTTTAGCCGTTCAGACCGACTTCGGTGCCCAGCTATGAGGCTATTTTTGGTCCTGTGGTGTGTCGGAGCAACCATTCTCTTCGCGCAGCTCGCGCCGCAAGCGCCGCAGAAAGCCTACGAAGGCCAGAACGTCAGCTATGTGTCTTTGGTAGCGAATCCGCACCGTGACCTGGACCCACTTTTTGCCGTCGTAACTCAAAAAGCCGGGAGCCCCTATTCCCAGGAGAAGATTGATAGCAGCGCTGCTGCCCTGAAGAAGGCCGGCAACTTTCCGGAAGTTCACGTGAAGGTCGTACCCGATATCAACGGGCTGCGAGTCAGCTTCTTGCTGGAACCTGCGTATTACCTCGGCGTGGTCGAATTTCCCGGTGCTGAAAAACAGTTTTCTTACACTCGGCTTCTGCAGGTCGTCGATTTATCGGACGAAGATCCATACGACCCCACCCGAATACCTATTGCTGAGGACACGATGCGAAAGTTCCTGCAGCACAATGGATTCTTCCAAGCCGAGGTTCACGCCGAACCCCACATCGACGACACCCATCAACTGGTGGATGTCAGTTTCGTGGTGGACGTAGGCAAGCGAGCCAAAATTTCTGCAGTGACGATCGAAGGACCTGATCAACCCGAGACCAGCCGCCTGATGCACGCCATCCATTCTTTACGGGCACGCCTTGTTGGCGGCCTGTTGAAACCCGGAAAGCCATACACTCCGCAGCGTGTTGCGTCGGCAACCAGCCTGATGAGGAAAACGTTGACCAAGCAGCGCCGCCTCGCAAGCAGCATTGCGGAGGATCCTCCCCATTTCGATCCTGCCACGAACCGGGTCGCAGTCTCTTTCAAGATTGAAGTGGGGCCGATTGTCACGATTCGCACGGTGGGCGCCCGGCTGAGTGCGATTCCATTCCTTGCCGGCCGGCAAAAAAAGAAATTGATTCCCATCTATTCCGAAGCCTCTGTCGATAAGGACCTGGTCGAAGAAGGCCAGCGCAACCTTGTCGATTATTTCCAGAAAAAGGGATTTTACGACGCCAAAGTCGCGACGGAGTTCACGCAACATCCCGACGAGATCCTCATTACGTACAAAATCGATCGTGGAAAGAAACATAAGGTGGGACGCATCTACTTCCAGGGGAACTATGCCCTTTCTTCGAAAGAGTTGCTGGATCAGGTGACGATAAAGAAGTCGCACATCTGGACTCACGGAAGTTTGAGCGAGAAGTTACTGAAGCAAAGCGCCAAGAACATTGAGGCGTTATATCGCGATCACGGATACGAGGAAGTGAAAGTGACGCCGCGTACTGTCGACCATGAACCCAAAATCGATGTGGGCTTTGAGATCACCGAGGGAGCTCAAACCCTCGTTGAAGATGTTCAGGTGGAAGGCAACCAGCACATTCCATACGAGCAGCTCACAGTCCCGAAAGGCTTCCAGTTGCATTCTGGCGTGCCGTTCTCTACCCGCAAATTGGCTGACGATAGAAATCGAATTTCAGCCAATTACTTGAATCGGGGCTATCTGAATATTGAGGTGAGGACGAACGTTCAAAAGACTGCCGATCCGCACCGGGTCAATGTCACTTACGGAATCACGGAAAATCAACTCGTGAGGGTGGGCGAGGTCTACTACGAGGGGGAAAAGAGAACGCGCCTCCCGCTGATCGCAAAAACTGCACAAATTCCGCCCGAGTCGCCCATGCGGCGCGCGCAAATGCTCGAGGCCGAAAGCCGGCTCTATGACCTGAATATCTTCGATTGGTCCAGCGTAGGGCCGCGCAAGCCCATCACGGATCAAACAGAAGAAATGGCCCTGGTGAAGGTGCACGAAGCGAAGCGAAACGAACTGACGTATGGCTTAGGTTTCGAAGTCTCACACCGAGGCGGAAATATTCCGACCGGCACCGTAGCCCTACCCGGAGGTGGCGGCAGCATTGGATTAAACGGGAAAAAGATTGCACCCAGTCAATCTACTTTCGCCAGCCCGCGTGGTCTCTTGCAGTTTACCCGCCGCAATATCCGTGGTCTGGCAGAGACTGCGAGCACGTCTGTGTTGTTGTCGCGCCTCGATCAAAAATTTCTCGCCACCTACGCCCAGCCGCACTTCCTCAAGTCGCAATGGCAGTCGCTGACCAGTCTCTCGCTCGAGCGAAGTAGTGAGAACCCGCTGTTCACCTCTGGTTTAGGAGACGCATCATTTCAGCTAGAACGCGTAATCAGTCGAAAAACCAACACGCGCGTGCAACTCCGATACGATTTCAACCGAACCTACCTGTCGCACATTCTAGTTCCAGATCTGGTATTGGCCCGGGACCGGAATGTGAATCTATCGACGGTATCGGGCACTCTCATTCTTGACACCCGAGATAAGCCGCTGGATGCTCATCACGGCTCCTACGGCACGATTGACTTCCGGTTGACTCCTAAGGCGCTCGGCTCAAGCGCTGATTTCACCAAGCTGTTCCTGCAGTACGCCTACTACAAGCCGGTGCACTCGACTGTGTTTGCCAACAGCATCCGGATCGGCCTGGCCGCCCCATTTGCCAACAGCTTTGTTCCGACGAGCCAATTATTCTTTTCCGGAGGCGGCACCTCGCTGCGCAGTTTCCCCATTGATGAAGCTGGCCCGCAGCGCCTCGTGCCATTCTGCAATGTCTTACAAGGAGAGTCCGGTTGCGTGAACGTGACCGTCCCGGTAGGTGGTCGCCAACTCTTCATATTGAATTCCGAAGTTCGCTTTCCGCTGCATATCAATAAATCACTGGGCGGCGTTGTCTTTTACGACGGCGGCAATGTGTATCGCGCCATCAACTTCCCGAGCTTCATTAATAATTACACGAACACAATCGGAGTGGGCCTGCGTTATGCCACTCCCATCGGGCCAGTCCGGTTTGATATCGGACGCAATCTGAATCCCGTTCCCGGAATTAATCCGCTGCAGTATTACATCACCATTGGGCAGGCGTTTTAGGGTGCAGTTATGAGTATAAAAAAAACCGTGGGCTGGACTTTTGCTGGACTGGCAATACTGATAGTGATCGTAGTCATCGCCGGGCTCCTTTATCTGCAAACCAACAGCTTTCAACGTTTCGCCATCCGCGAAATCGTCAAGCAGGCGGATCAAGCGACCGGCGGACGGATGGAGATCGGCGGACTGGATTTCAAGTTATCTGAACTCACGGCGCACCTGTATAACATCACGATCCGCGGTACTGAGGGTGCCGACCAGCCACCGCTGCTGCATGCCGACAAACTCACGGTTCGCGCCAAGATCGTCTCCATATTGCATCACCAGATTTCGTTGCGTGAACTGCTGGTCGACCATCCCGTGGTGCATGTACAAGTCAGCCGGGAGGGCAAAAACAATTTGCCGACGGCGCCTCCGAGCAAGAGTTCGAGCCATACCAGCGTTTTTGATCTTGCCGTCGGGCATGTGCAACTCTCCAATGGAGAAGTTGACTACAACGATCGCAAAACACCGCTGGCTGCCGATCTATACGATCTGGGAACGGATATTCACTTCCAGTCACTCGCTAAGCGCTACGAGGGCACCGTTTCGTACCGCAACGGACATCTGCGTTATGCGGATTATGCTCCGCTCGCTCACAACCTGGAACTGAAGTTCAGCGCCACACCGGACCAACTGGAGCTGAGTTCTTTTGCCTTGCGAATGGGATCGTCAGACGTCCGTTTGAAGGCGCAGCTGAAGAATTATTCCAGTCCTGTCGCCGACGGAGAATATCGAATTCGCATCCACACAGAAGATTTCGCCGGCATGTCCCCTTCCGTCTCACCAGCCGGAGACGTGGCCGTCAATGGCAAACTTCGCTACCATGCCATCGCGAATCAGCCGTTGATGAAGGCAATTTCTGTCGACGGGCAAATCGCCAGCGGCGTGCTGAAGGCTGTGGCTTCGGGAAAGCGGGTTGAGCTGCGAAATCTGGAGGGTTCTTACCGTCTCGCTGCCGGCAACTTGGTTATACCGAAGTTTAGCGTTGAGTCTTTGGGAGGAACGATCACCGCCAACGCTGAGATGAAACATCTGGATGCCACGCCGGAGTCCACAGTGCGTGCAGCGCTGAACAATATTTCTCTGAGAGCGATTCAGCAGATGGCGGGCGAGCAGGCAAC
The DNA here is from genome assembly GCA_046723715.1 of Acidobacteriota bacterium. Taxonomy (GTDB): domain Bacteria; phylum Acidobacteriota; class Terriglobia; order Terriglobales; family Acidobacteriaceae; genus Sulfotelmatobacter. The sequence goes on from JBKOUZ010000213.1 coordinate 7,787, forward strand.
AAAGCAAGCCGCCCTTTCCGGAACGCTTAATGGGAAAGCAGAGGCCGCCTGGAAAGGCAACGTGAGCAATCTCCGGGCGCATTCGGATCTGATCGTTCGGGCGGAGGCCAGCAGCCGTTCCAACCCTTCCGCGCGAGACATTCCGGTGAATGGCACGCTGCACTTGGCTTACGACGGTCCCAGGCAGAGCATCTCTGTCCATGACACTACTTTCAAGCTTCCCTCAGCGACGCTCACTGCACAAGGAGTAATCAGCGAACACTCCAATCTTCAACTGCAAGCCGTAGCCACCGATCTCCACCAACTCGCTTCAGTGGCTGCTTCCTTCAGTTGGCAGCCGAGTTCTCCTCCCGCTGTATCCGGCTCCGCAACTTTGAATGCGACGGTCCTGGGCTCGATGAAGCGGCCTCAAATTGCAGCCCAGTTAAATGCTCAAAACCTTCGGGTCGAAGGCAGCGAGTGGAAAACCGCGAGCGTGGCTCTCCATGCGGATCCTTCGCAGCTTACGGTCGACAAGGCGTCTGTGGTCAATGCTCATCAGGGCCAAATGAACTTGAGCGCCCGGGTCGCGTTGAAGAATTGGGGCTATCAACCTTCAAACGCAATTATGGCGCGGCTCAATGCGCAGCAGCTGCGACTCAGTGATTTACAGCAACTCGCAAAGAAAAATTATCCCGTCACGGGCGATCTCTCCGCGAATTTGAATCTTGACGGTTCGCAGCTTCAACCCGCGGGATCTGGCTCGGTCCAAATCGCAAACGCACGCGCTTATGGAGAATCGATTCGAGTACTCGCGGCAAAGTTTCATGCTGAGAATGGTTCCATCATTTCGACGCTAAACGTTTCAGCGCCAGCGGGCGCAATTGATGCAGACCTTACCTACACCCCGAAGACTAAGGCGTACAAGGTGCGGCTGGATGCGCCGGCCGTGGTCCTGCAAAAACTGCAGAGGCTGCAAGAAAAGAACCTGGGCGTGGAGGGAACAATTTCGGCCTCGGTAAAGGGCGAAGGAACGGTGGACGACCCTCAACTGGTCGCATCAGTTCAGTTGCCGCAGTTGCAGATGCGAAAAGGATCCATAGCGGACTTCAAGGCTGACCTGCGAGTCGCGCAGCATAAGGCCGACCTCAATATTGGAACGAACCTCTCAGCAGCGTCGATCCGTGCGCACGGCACGGTCAACCTCACCGGTGATTACGAGGCGGACGCGGTGATCGACACCAACACCATCCAGTTAGATCCAATTCTCGCGATTTACGCCTCGAGCGTGCCGGAAGGCTTTCAGGGCCAAACGGAGCTACATGCGAGCCTGAAGGGCCCGCTGAAAGACAAGTCGAAGCTCGTGGCTCATTTGTCCATACCTTTGTTACAAGCGAAGTACCAGGCTCTGGAGATCGGCATTCCACAGCCGATCCGCGCCGACTACGCCAATTCCGTAGTCACTCTGCAGCCGGCGGAGATTCGAGGCACCGATACCTCGCTTCGCGCGGAAGGCCGCATCCCAGTCGGCGGGAACGCCCCTCCCACACTAACAGCGAAGGGCTCAATCGGGCTCCGCATTCTGCAGATTTTCGCTCCTACGGTTCAGAGTTCGGGAGTCGTCTCACTCGATGTTCACGCGTCAGGAGTGAAGGCGGTCCAGGGCCAAATCGGATTCAAGGATGTGGCCCTCAGCACGGCCGATGCTCCCATCGGAGTAGAGAAACTCAATGGGACGGCCGACGTCACCAATGACCGCGTCCAGGTAGCGAAGATGAGCGCACAAGTTGGAGGCGGAGAAGTGGACATCGCGGGCGCGATTGTCTACAAGCCCTCCGTCCAGTTCAATCTCGCAGTGAAGGGCAAATCCATTCGTATTCGCTATCCAGAGGGCCTGCGCACGGTGCTCGATACCAATTTGGCCTTCAGCGGCACGACGCAAGCATCACTACTGAGCGGCCGAGTACTGGTCGACAATTTGTCTTTCACGCCGGATTTCGATCTCGCCCGATTTGGCGATCAGTTCAGCACAGGCACCACGCCGTCCCAACCCGGATTCGCCGACACGGTTAGACTGGCGATTGCAGTTCAGACGCAAAGCAGCCTCAACGCGGTTAGTTCGCAGGTCAGCATTGCGGGGCAGGCCAACCTGCAGGTAGGCGGGACGGCGGACAATCCCGTCATCACGGGACGCACAACCATCACCTCAGGCGAACTCTTTTTCCGGAACGTACGTTACAAGCTGGAGAGAGGCGTAATCACCTTCGAAGATCCCAATCAAACTCGTCCAGTGCTGAATGTCACGGTGACCACGGTCATCGAGCAATACAATCTCACGCTGACCATGCGCGGCCCGCTGGATAAACTCACGACGCAGTACATGTCGGATCCTCCTCTGGCCACCGCAGACGTCATCAACCTGGTTGCGCGCGGGAAGACGACCGAAGAGCAGGCGGCGAGCAGCCAGAGCACGGATTCCATGATTGCGTCGCAGGTGGCCGGACAACTCAGCAGTGGAATCCAGAAACTCGCAGGCATTTCCAGCCTGCAAATCGATCCCTCTCTTGGCGGCACCAGCTCGAATCCATCCGCCCGCGTGGCTATTCAGCAGCGGGTCACGAAAAAGCTGTTGTTCTCATTCTCGACAGATGTTTCCCAACCCGGCAGCGAGATCGTGCAAGGTGAGTATGACATCAACCGGCGATGGTCGGTCAGCGTGGCGCGCGATCAACTCGGTGGAATATCGATAGACGGAAAGTACCACAAAAGATTTTAACGGCTAGGAGACGGTAGTCACGATTTCCACGTCGTCCTGCCTGCTCTCGCAGTGCACCAGGACGGAATCGCTTCTGCGCTCCAGCAGCAGGTCCACCGCCGCTCTTCCACAACGTAGATTGCGAATGGAAAGCTGCGGAATACCTTCCGGGAGAAATGGGCGATCAAACAAAATGCGCCCTCGTTCCGCCTCCAGCGTGATTCCCAGGCACGCTTCCAGAATGAAAAACGGAGTTGCTGCCGCCCATGCCTGCGGCGAGCACGCCACCGGGTAGAGCGTGGGCCCTTCCGTCGGCCGGCGTTTCAATCCGCAAAACAACTCAGGCAGTCGATGCAACTCGACCTCCCCGCTCAAATCAAGCAGAGCGAGTAGCAACTCTCCCGCCATTTTCTTGTATCCATATCGCGCCATTCCATGAGCGATCATGGAATTGTCGTGCGGCCACACCGACCCGTTATGATACGAAAGCGGATTGTAACGAGACTCGGTCGACGCCACGGTGCGGATCCCCCATCCCGTAAAGGACGCATCCTCCATCAAGGTTGCCGCCACTTGCCTGCCGCGCTCTGTCGAGGCAATACCCGTGAACAGGCAATGGCCGGCATTGGAGGTACGCACCCGGCATGGCTTCTTTCGCCCGTCCAAGGCTAAGGCGTAAGTGCCCAGATCGCTGCACCAGAACTGTTCCTCGAACTTCGTACGCAAGGCCTCTGCCTGCAGTTCGAGCTCGCAGCATTGATCCTTATTTCCCAATACTCGCGCCAGTCGCGCCGCCGCAAGCTTGGCGGCGTAGACGTAGCCCTGCACTTCGCACAGCGCAATCGGCGGTTCGGCGATTCTGCCGTCGTCATGAAACACCGAATCATTCGAGTCCTTCCAGCCTTGCTGCACCAGTCCTTCGTGGGAGCGTCGGCTGTATTCTACAAAGCCGTCCCCGTCCACATCTCCGTACTTATCGATCCACTCCAGAGCACGTTCCACGTGGGGCCACAACCGCTTCAAGAACTGACGATCGCCCGTGCGGTCGAAGTACGCGCCCGCAAGCATGATGAATAAAGGAGTGGCATCCACACTGCCGTAATAGCGGCCAAACGGCACCTCGCCCAAAGCCGCCATCTCACTGCGCCGCATCTCGTGCAGGATCTTCCCGGGCTCGGAGTCTGCAAACGAGTCCACTTCGTCCGCCTGCTGGGATGCCAGGTATTCGAGCACTCCTTTGGCGATTTCCGGAGTGAGCCAAAGCGTCTGCAGCGCCGTGATGATTCCATCCCGTCCAAAGACAGTACTGAACCACGGAACCCCGGCGTAAGGATAGTTTTGCTCAGGATTTCCCGCGATCATCATCTCGAGGTCTGACACGGAACGGGCGATCCAATCGCTGAACCGTGAATTCGAACTGGAAATTTGCGGGAAGCTCCTTGCCATGCCTGAGAGTTCGAAACGCGAAGCCGCCAGCGCGTCCCCGTAGCCTTTGAACTGGTGAGGACGTTCCAGGTTGCAGCCAATCTCCAGTTCAAGGCTGACGCTGTCCTTCGGATGCAAACCAAAGTAGAAGTCAAATCCCGTCTCAGAAGAGCGTTCGGGCGTGAGGTTCGTCTGCACCGAGGTCTCGCGAACAACCCGGTCCAGTCCTTCGTATGCCAGGACTACGGTATTGTCGTAAATCTCGCTTTGCAGGCGGCGGCCCTTTTTCTCTCTGCCCGTGCCGCGAATTTCAAAAATGTCAGCGTAATCTGCCTCGAATCGAATGCCCACCGGAATTTCCAAATCAGCTAGTCCATGGTTCACAAAGTACAGGCGTTCGAAGCACGAGTCTCTCCACAGAAATCGCGAGCGCACAATGTGTAATACACCGCGATGAATCGCAATGGATCCTTCGCGAAATACATCGAGGTTCGCGGCGTCCGCCGTGAACAGAAAGTTGTTGGTTGCGACGGTGGAACTCAACAGCATGGGCCGCTCGTTCCAAAGATTGAGGGAAAACTCCGACAGATGCCGCATCCCGTTGTAGTACAGGCCTTGCTCTCCCATGCCGGACGTCTGCACGTCGCCCAGGCGGTCGAACACGAAGAACATTCTGCCGTACTTGAGAACCCGGGCCCGATCGTCCGCCCGGGAGGCGGTGGTCGCTATGTAGTACTGGGCGTTTGCGATCCCACTTCCATCCAATTCAACACTCCCTCTTCGACCGTCATCGAGGCCGATTTTCGGTGAACGAGTTGCTGGTAAATGTTGAGATAATCTTTAGCCATCCGCTCGGACGAGAAGTTTAGCTCAAAATGCTCGCGACATACACGGCGATCGATTTGATCGATTCGCTTCACTGCGGAGACTGCCGAGGCTACATCGGGCACCACGAAGCCGGTAACTCCGTCCAGGATGATCTCCGGTACCGAGCCACACGCATAGGCAATCACCGGAGTACCGCATGCCATGGACTCAATCATCACTAATCCGAAGGGTTCAGGCCATGCGATGGGGAACAGCAGCGCCGCCGCATTACCCAGAAAAGAAGCCTTCTGGCAATCTCCAATCTCCCCAATGAACTCAATCAGCGGATGATTCAGCAGAGCCTTGATCTCTTCTTTGAAATATTCGCGATCGGCACGATCCACTTTCGCGGCGATCTTTAAGGGCATCCCCGCACGGATTGCGATTTCGATGGCGTGATGGACTCCCTTCTCTGGCGATACGCGGCCAAGAAAAGCGAGGTACTCCCCTTTTTTCTCATGCCGTGCAAGCTCATTGACAGCCATTCCATGATGGACAGTTCCCACCCAATTCACCCACGGGAGTGGCTTTCGCTGCGAATCCGATATTGATACCAGCGGGACTTCCCGAAATTCTCTGTACAGGGGTACCAAATCTGGAATGTCCAACCTTCCGTGTAACGTCGTTACGGCCGGCACCTTCTCTCGCCGGCTATAAGAAAAGTGAAGATAGTCCGTATGAAAATGGATGATGTCAAAGTCTTCTGCCCGACTGAAGACTTCCTCAATCATCAACACGTGGTGCACCAGCGAGTCGACGCAGTCCGGATCCAGCCTTAAAGCTCTCTTGCAGGAACTTACTAATTGGGCATTCGTTACAGAATCGCCGCTGGCAAATAACGTTACTTCATGGCCCAGCGCTACCAGGCTCTCGGTCAGCCATGAAACAACTCGCTCCGTCCCTCCGTAATACCGGGGCGGGACACTCTCATGAAGTGGAGCAACTTGCGCAATTCGCATCCGCTGGGCTCCTTTGCGACGGACGAATCCGTACAGAGATTCAAAGTCACTTCGTGGTCCCGTTCAGAGCTCACGCGGCCCCTTGCCACGATCCATCAAGATAACAGCCTTGAGATGACTTTTTTTGCAACGTGGTTGGCACTGCGAGCCACGGCATTAGCCGAACTGCAATGTTTGCGCAACCTTCGGCGGAACCGTCGCACCAAAGTGTCGCTCACGCGCCAAGAAAGCGCTCATTGAATTATGGGGCAACAACCAAACGAGGGCGCGCAGTTTCCTGCCATTCTATTCGATTTGGACGGCACGCTGATTGATAGCAACTATCATCATGTCGAGGCGTGGTCTGAAGCGTTGCGTTCTGCAGGTATTGTAATCCCGCTGTGGAAAATTCATCGCCGGATCGGCATGAGTGGCAAGTCATTTCTGAAGGAATTGCTGCGCGAGCTTGCCCACAGGAAACGCAGCCTGAACCTGGAGAAGCTCGAAAAAAAGCATGACACTTTGTTTCGGCGCTTGATCCCTCGACTGGCACCGTTGCCCGGAGCGAACGAGTTGCTGAAGCATCTGGCTCGCCAGCAGGTCCGGATTGCCATTGCAACCACCGGCGGGCAGGCACAGACCTCCGGCTTGTTGAAGCGGCTCGAGTTGCCCAAACAAATTGAAATTGTCACCGGAGACGACGTTGAAAGGGCCAAGCCATCACCAGACATTTTCGTGGCTGCAGCACAACGATTGCGGATCGCGATCGGTGATTGCATCGTTGTGGGCGACAGCGCATGGGACATGCTCGCCGCCGGCCGGAAAAGCGCGTTGGGGGTGGCATTGTTATCCGGCGGCTATGGACAAGAAGACCTGGAGCGCGCCGGCGCGTTTCGCGTGTACGCCGATCCCGCGGACATGCTGATGCATTTGGAACAACTCGGTTTGCCTGGAAAGTAACGCCGGCATGGAACCGTCGCGGTCCCCCGAGTCCGGGATTACCCGATTAGGGTTACGGTAGTCGCGGTATTGTTCCTAAAAACCAACTCACACTACAACAAAGTTGGCCTGAAACTTTACTTACATAAATGGCTTTCCTCCGCTCGAGCCGCCTACTTGTTGCGACTGCGTATCGAGGTTTGGAGGAAGATGTTCGTATCTGTTCACACGGCCCCGCAAGCCCGCCGTGCATCCCAATTGGTAATTCTCGCCCTTGTAGGCTGCGTTATCCTTTCCGGCGGTTGCGGTAATAGTGCGCCGAAGACTCCCCTAAGTACGGTTCCCACCGGGGCACCGCCTGCTCAGCCCAGTTATCCATCCATCCACCCCGCGCCTATTACGTGGTCCCCACAAAGCAGTCCGTTGCCGGCTCCTCCCGCGCAGGTTCCACCGCCCGCAAGGTTCCAATGATTTCCCGCTCACGATTTCTAACCCGATTGAGGGCGGAACCGTGACTTCGCCGATCAATGTCGTGGCCAATGCCAATCCGAAAAATCCAATTTTCTTTATGCGTGTGTATGTCGACCAACTTGCGGTGTACTACACATTCACGAACTCGGGAGCAGATTGATTCTCTGTCATGGTGGAATCAGCCGTGCCCAGTCCCACTGCACAGCTTTGCCCGTCTCGAGCGCTAGTCTCGTAAACCTCTACAGCATGAAGCTAAAAACCATACAGAAAACGGTCGATCCTACACAGGGATGAGCAGTATTACCCTGCGAACAGGAGGTAGCAATATGCCGGAGAAAAAAACGCTGGAGCGAGCTCGCGAAGACGCAAGAGAGGGCAAATCGCCCAGTACGCAAGCTGGCGAATTCGTGCGCGAGGAGATGCATCACATCCGCGAAGGTAAACATGGCGCCGCCTCCCCCAAGCAGGCGATCGCGATTGGCCTTTCCAAAGCACGCCGCTCCGGTGTGAAACTCGCGCCCCCAAGCGGCGGAAAGACCTCGGCCCGCACGCGGCAAAAGGCGACTCGCGATTTGGAAAAGGGACAGAGTCACTCGCGTCGAAAACCAACGGCCCGACGCTCGCGTGCCACAACAGAAGCTCTCAAGAAGCAGGGCCGTAGTGCGGCCTCGCATCGCTCCCTTTCCAAGCAGGCGCAGTCGGCCGCGCGTGAGCGGGGTTCGGCATCTCGTCGTAATGCAGCTAAGAAAGCGAGCCGTACCAGAAGGAGCCACAGCCGAACCCGAGGCTGAACTACCCTCGAGGAGGAATCTTGATCCGAAAACTAAAGAGTGGCCAATATCGTTTGTACTCGCGCAAGAGGAATGCAAAAACCGGCAAGCGCCGCAACCTGGGGACCTTCCCCACGCGGCGCGCCGCCGCCGAGCATGAAAAGGCAGTCCAATATTTCAAACATCATTGAGCTCGCGTGCTCACCTCGAGCGGATCTCGAAACTTGCTGGATTTCCCTGCTAGGCTTAGCCCTTCTCATTGCCCAAGTTGATTGACTAAGGTCTTTTCCGTTTGACTCTCCAGTAAACGCTGTATAGAGTGGACGCACTCCGCTCAGACAAGTGCAAGCTTTCCCTATAGCCCAAAAATGTCCCGGGCGTAAAACGCGGAAGCGGCATTCCAGTCGTCCCCGGTTTTCATCGCTGGATCTCTTGTCTTAAAAAGCCTTACGGGTCTCCAGACTTACCACGGGAGAAGTTACGCTGATGAAGAAGCGCGCCCTCACTACTCTGTCCGCCCTAGCCTTTTGTTCAAGCGTGTCCGCCTTCGCAGGAGTGACTGTAAGCAGTCCGATAAACGGAAGCACAGTCAATTCAAACGTCTACTTCAAAGCCTCGGCTTCAACCCCCTGTGCCAAGGGCGTAGCTTCCATGGGAATCTACCCGGCCCCATATCAGTTGGCGTATGTGACCAGCGGATCCAGCCTGAGCACTACCTTGAACCTCAATCCAGGCAGTTACGGCTTGGTGGTCGAGGAGTGGGACAACTGCGGCGGAGCTTCGACCACTAGAGTCAACATCACAGTCCAATCGGGCACTGGTGTATTCGTTACCTCCCCAGCCAGCAACAGCACCGTGAGTTCTCCCGCGCATTTTGTTGCTACTGCGACCACGAGTTGCTCGGCCGGTGTCGCCTCCATGGGCATCTACACCGCCCCTTCCCAGCTCGCATACACCGTGCAAGGCGCCAGCCTTAACACCAGCCTCAATCTTGCTCCCGGAACCTACAATACCGTCGTTGAAGAGTGGGACAAATGTGGAGGAGCTGCCACCAAGCCTGTCCAGGTCACAGTCAGTGGTAATGGGAAGGCGTTCTACAACATTCAGAGCATCGGAGGATGGAACAGCTACGCGCAGCAGCCACCATCGTACGCGGACTGTGCTTCCTGTACGCCGAGCGGTCCCGGAACCACTTGGGCAATGTATCAGGGAGTGAAGTCACCAACGCTGTCCGGCAGTTCCACCCAGTACAACATCGGCGGCACCATGCCCTACTCTGATGTGCTCTGGAACAATCACCTGATCGGCGACTTCTCATCCGAGGGATTGCCGGACACGAGTCACACATTAGTCCCAACGCTGCACAGCTTTACCTACGACGTCTATTTCTGGGGAAGCAACCTGCAAGCGGCGCAGGCGCTGGAGTTTGACATCAACCAGTTCTTCAATAACATGGGCTTCACTTGGGGTCATGAATGCCGCACCGGGGGCGGCAACGAGTGGGACATTTGGGACAACGCGAATGCGAAATGGGTTGCGACCGGCATTGCGTGCAATCCCATCAACAACCAGTGGAATCACCTCACCATCCAGGTTCAACGCACTACTGACAACAAGCTGTTGTATCAGTCAATCACCTTCAACGGTGTGATCCACGTGCTGAACAAGATTTATGCCCCGTTCTCAGCAGTCGGTTGGTACGGAATCACGGTTAATTATCAGCAAGACGGAAACTACAAGCAGACTCCATACACGGTTTACGTCGACAAGCTCAACTTTAAGTACGAGTAAGCAAGTCACTCCGCTCGAGCGTCGGGATCGCTGTCAGGCGCAGGCTCCTCACAAGCTGCCTTAATCGTCAGCTCGTCGAGGAGCCTTTTTTGATTGTTAGACCTTCCTGAATCGAGTGCGGAGTTTCTCGAACTCAACAGTCCCTAAGCCTCGCTTGGCTGCCATTGTGAGATACGGCAGCGAATTCGCATCCAGATTCCAGAAAGATTTCGCGACATAGGCATCGATCGCGACCGGATCGGTGGAGGCGACCAGCGTTTTCTTCAGCAGGACATCCTGCAAATTCCCTCCCGTCGGGCCGTTGCGCAGGAGAATGCGGTAACAGTCGACGATAGTCAGAGTGGGACGCATAAAGTCGGCGAGATCGACCAGGCTTTCGTGAATTCTTTGATGCAGTTGATTGCGGGACCCGCCCAGGATGCCGTACCAGTTCTTCATCCCCAAAGTTGTGCCCGTGAGCGTGTGGTGCTTCGCAATCGGGACATTGATCACCTTGTCCACTTCGAGGAAGGCGTCAAAGACCTGCCATCTCGTCAAGACTTCTCCCTGTAGGTCTACTTCTTTGAAGCGAGAGGGATCCGGGAGAATCACTTCGGCGCCGGCTGCCTGAGCCGCCGCCGCAATTCCGGAGCGCTGGAAACATCTTCTCGCCTCATTGCAGCTGACGTCGGTGACAATGACTCTTTTCGCGCCGGACTGCAGGCACTTTCGCACGATTTCTGCGACAACGTCCGGATTCGTATTCGCCGCTTGTTCCGGAGTGCGATCCCATCCGATATTGGGCTTAACCAGAACAACATCTCCGCGGGAGACGAACCGATTCATCCCGCCAAGCTCGTCGAGGGCTTGCCTCGCCAGTTGAGCGGGATCTTCGCCTTCGATAATCGCCAGTTCCGGGAGCGCAGGATTGGGTGCGACAGTATGGCCGCGTTTTACGCTCGCAGCGATGGCAGTCTCCGGATGCAAACTGCGTTGGCTTAGCCACACGCCAAGTCCGGCTGTGCCTACTCCGACTCCGGCAACGCGAAGTAAGCGGATCAACGCTTGGCGGCGGCTTAGTGTTTCTCCGGTTGCCGTGTTTTCTGGGCCAGCCATAATCGCTATCCCTTCTTACTACGGTTGAGTAGGATTTGATTGCTGCGGGAGCGGCTCTCTCCAACACTGGTGACATAAATCGCAGGCCGATCCTGCACCGGGCAAGCCTTCTCGCAGGCGCCGCATCCCACACACTTCGATGGGTCCACGTAAGGCTGCTTCACTTGTTTAGGATTGCCCACGGCGTCAAAAACTTCTGCCGGACGAAAGTAGATCGCCTTGGGAGAGGTCGGGCACCACTCTTCACACACGATGCAATCGGTGGCCATCGCCCAGGGAAGGCAGCGGCCGCGATCGTAGAAGGCCGTTCCCAGTCGAATTGGTTTGCTTTCCCTGCCCACCTCGACCGACCAGCCTTTCTCTTTGGGCGTGATCTCCCAGATGGCACCAGTGGGGCAGACTTGCGAGCACAACACACAACTGGTCTCGCAATATCCGATGCGCGGGACCAGTACCGGCGTCCAGAGGCCTTCAATTCCCGCTTGCATTAGCGCAGGCTGCAAAGCGGAGTTAGGGCAGACCTTCATGCACTCTCCACAACGAATGCAGCGCGCGAGAAAGAACTCTTCATCTACGGACCCCGGAGGCCGCAGCAATCGTTCATTCCGCTCGGCAGCCAATCCCGGCGTGCTGCGCATAAGGGGAACTATCGCGGCACCTGCGGCCAGGCTGGTCAAAAGCTTGCGGCGCTGCAAATTCGCGCCCAACGTTTGCTGCGAGGGAAAGAGACTGAAGTGCAAAGCATTCTCGGGACATTCCCCCACGCAGTTCAGGCACAGGTGGCACTCGGGCTGATGCCAGGCAACTCCGCCGATAGGGTCATCGCCTCCCTGGCAGCGCAGGAGGCACCTATTGCAGTCGTTGCAACGCTCAGATTCTTTCACCAGACCCAATACCGACCAGCGGGACACAAGCCCAAGGAGGGCTCCCAGGGGACATATTGCGCGGCACCAGAATCGGGTGACGCGGAAATTGAGCACGATTACGAAGATGAAGATGCTTCCCAACCAGACGCCTTGCCTAAAGTAGGGCTGCTTGAAATTCAGCACAAGTGATCCGAGAAGGAAGTGCAGTACTCCACCGAAGCCGCGCAGCAGTCCAGTAGGACTTTGCTCCAGAAAGCGCAGAAACGCCTGCAGCCCGTAATTCGTGCTCGGCAGGATTGACAGGCCTAGGGAGCGTACGAGGAAAGAAAATGGATCGAGCCAGCCCGCAATGCCCGATCCCAGCGCAGCCCCGACCAGGACGGCAGCGAGCAAGTAGTACTTGGTGTTCTGCCAGCGCTTGTAGCGATTGGACTCGAGCAACAGTTTGCCGCGCTTGCGTTCGGATTTCAAACTGCTAAAAAAATGATGAATCGAGCCGAGCGGGCAAATCCATCCACAGAAGAATCGCCCCAAAAACAGCGTCGGAATCAGAATGAATAGAGTGAGAAGCAGCCCTTTGTAGAGCGCGTGACTGGCGAGTGCGTTGCCGATCGCAACCAGCGGGTCGAGTTGGAAGAACATGCCGACGGGATAAGGCAGCCGAATTTCGCTGGCAGAACTGTTTAGCGAGCCGCGGAACTCCGTGCGCAACAGCAGCAGGAGAAAAAGCGCGAAGAAAAGGATCTGGGAATACAGGCGCAGCCTGGTTGGTTTCAGAAAGCGCATTCAGACTCCTGGGCCAAAGCTCCGGGACGCGGCAGACTCCCATCTTGGTCTGCAGGCGCTTTGCAATTCTGTGACGGCGATCACTCCCAGCAGTGTTTGGTGGCAAGAACGTTCCTGCAAGAAACATTGGCGCAGCTTGATTTCTGGCACTAATTTACGTTTAATCAATGACTTACGAGCAAAAAAGGCCCGTCCGGAGGGACGGGCAACGCGCTGTCGGCTAGCCGCAACTAAGAAATTAGTTGACCTTTTTTAGATCTGCCAGTCTATATACGTAGAGGCAGGAAAGGAGGAGAAGCGTTGGCCCGCACCAAGTCCGCAACCCTGACCGAGGCCGAGTTGCGAGTTATGAACGTTTTGTGGGACAAGGGATCGGCAACCGTGCACGAAGTTCTGCAAGGCCTGACGGCCGAGCCTCCACTGGCCTACAACACCATCCTCACCATCATTCGGATCCTGGAAAAAAAAGGGTACGTCCGACACGTGAAGGACAAACGAGCTCACGTGTACACGCCCAAGGTAGACCGGAAAGATGCCACGCGGTTCGAGGTGAAGCACTTGGTAAGCCGCTTCTTCGGTGATTCGGACGAATTGCTCGTCCTCAATATTCTGGAAGAAAAAAGCATTGACGCGGAAGAGTTAGCGCGAGTCCGCCAGTTGCTGGAAAGGAGCAAATAACACGTGATTCCGGCCTCGCAACTGCAAGTGATAGCCAGTTATTCGTCGCTGCGCCTCATCGACTCCATCGTCGCAGGTCTGTTGCTGTGCTTGTTTGCAGCGCTTCTGTTGCGGCTGATGCGCAGGCAGAATGCCGCAACAAGATTTGCCATTGCATTTTCGGCGCTACTGGCGATTGCGTTGCTGCCCTTGACCCGCTCCTTTCTCCAGCCCAATGCGGCTTCTTCGGGAACGCCTTCACTGGTGGTGCCGGAATCTTGGGCACTTTACCTGTTCTGTGGATGGGCCGTCATTGCGATGCTGTTGCTGGCGCGAGTAGCCAGATCCGTCTGGCACTTACACAAGCTGCGAAGCTGTTGCGTTCCGATCGACCCGGCAGGCATGGACTCCGCCATTATTGATACGTTGCGTCGGAAGCGGATGCGGCGAAGCGTGACCCTGTGCACATCGGAGCGGGTGCGTGTTCCCACCGCACTCGGCTTGGTCAAGCCGGCGATTGTGATTCCGCGCTGGGTGATGCAGGATCTCTCGGCGGTCGAGTTGAACCAGGTTGTGCTGCACGAACTCGCGCACCTGCGTCGCTGGGACGATTGGACGAACCTGACGCAGCAAATCGTGAAAGCGCTGTTCTTCTTCCATCCTGCCGTTTGGTGGATCGAGAAGAAAATTTCGCTGGAACGCGAGATGGCCTGTGATGATGCGGTGCTTACTGAGACGCAGAGTCCGCGAGCCTACGCGCAGTGTTTGGCGCACTTGGCTGAACGGAGCTTCGTGCAGCGTGGCATCGTCCTGGCTCAAGCCCTGGTGGGCCGAGTCGCTCAAACTTCGCAGCGTGTGGCGCAAATCCTGGATGTGAATCGCCCGAAGGGCAGTTCACCAATTTGGAAGGCCGCGGTTGCGGCCGTGGCGGGCGTCGCAATGCTTTGCTCCGTGTGGTTAGTGATGACGCCGGAGTTTGTGGGATTCGAAGGAACCAAGGCAAGCGCAACGGAGTTCGCCGGCTCGCTCCCGCAGCCGGTGAAAGTACCGGTGATTAATGCCGGACTCGTCCAGCACTCCAAGTCTCAGTCATCGAACGCCCAGGCGATACGGGCGAAGATAAGCAGGCCCGCCCAGCGAAGGATCCCGGTTCGTGGACCACAGCTTGCGGTGCAGACGCAGAATTCTGGCACCCAGGTCAACTTGACGAGTCTCAAGTCGAGTTCGGTGCCGGTATCTGACACGCTGTTGGTGTTCATTGAGAATGGGCAAATGAGTGCGGCAAATGCCCAGTTTTACCGGATTCAGATGTGGCACGTCGTGGTTTTGCGCGCGGCTTACGCCGTGGACAGCAAAGCTCCCAGCAAGAAAACTTAGAAGGAAACTGGGTCGGTATGAAACACACCGCTGGAGCGAGAAACTAAGGAATTAGTTGTAATGAAAATTCTTAACTCGAAAGGATGTAAATCAATGAATGCAGGAAATGCGTGGAACATCGACACAAGAAAGTGGACCCGACGGTTGGCTGCGCCGTTGTTGGCGTTAGCCTTGGTCGGCTCGGTTGTAACTTACGAATGCGTCAAGCCGGACGCGGCGAGCGCCGCGTCCGTACCGGCGGCACCTGCTGGTCCGCTCGACTCAAGTAGCGTGAGCGCGCTGACAGCGATCGACCGCGCTATGGAAACGTTGGCGGCGCGGGTCACTCCCGCGGTGGTCAACGTCACTGTGACGTCAAAAACAAAAACTGACAGCGCGTCTAATCAGGTTCCGGACGACATGCAGCAGTTCTTCGGACAAGGAAGTCCATTTGGGGGCCAGAATGGCCCGTTTGGACAGTTTTTCGGACCGCACATGCAGATTCAGCCACGAGGCCCGCAGATTGAGCACGGCATGGGAAGCGGTGTGGTGATCTCGCCTGACGGCTACATCGTCACCAACAATCACGTAATTGACGGATCGGTGGACATCCGTGTGACCACGAGCGACAGGCGAGTGCTGAAAGCGAAACTCGTGGGAGCAGATCCGCTAACCGACCTTGCCGTCCTGAAGGTGGACGAGAACAACATGACAAGCGTTCCGTGGGGCGACTCGACGCAAGTTCGTCCGGGCCAGACCGTGTTGGCGTTCGGTAATCCCTATGGATTCCGCTTCACGGTCACGAGAGGAATCGTGAGTGCGGTGAATCGCGCGAATCCAGATTCCAACCGCAGCAAGCCGGGCGAGTTCATACAGACGGACGCGGCCATCAATCCGGGCAACTCCGGCGGACCGCTGGTGGATTCGCGTGGCCAAGTCGTAGGCATCAACACATTCCTGGTCTCTCCTTCAGGTTCGTTCTCAGGCATGGGCTTCGCAATTCCGGCTCAGATCGTGAGACCAACGGTGGAAACGTTGATTCGCGATGGCAAGGTGGAGCACGCTCGGATTGGAATCGGCATCAGTGATGTCACTCCAGAAAATGCCAAGTTCTTCGGAGACTCGACCGCGATGGGCGCAGTCATCACGCAAGTCGATCCCGACTCGCCGGGAGCGAAGGCCGGACTGCAGATCGGCGACGTAATCACCGACGTCAACGGTGAGAGGGTGAATGACTCCGGAGAACTGCAGGTATTCGTCACCCAGCAGAGGCCCGGGACGAAAGTTGAGTTGACGATTTTGCGCAACGGCAAGAGGATGAACATGCCGATCACGCTTGAGGAACTGAAGGCATCAGGCGAGCACAGCGCAAAGTCCGCAGAAGGCCAGGGCAAGATGCGCTGGGGGCTGGGACTCGGTGATCTGAGTCCCGATATTCGCGAGCAACTGCAGGTTCCGAGTACCGTTCGCGGAGTTGTGGTCCAACAGGTGCGCCCTGGCAGTTCGGCCGATAACGCAGGACTGCAGCAGGGGGACGTTATCCTGGAGGTAAACCGGCACAAAGTTCAGTCGCCGACTGAGGTCCAGCAGGAACTATCGAAGGTCGCCGAGGGGCAGGATGCACTGTTGCTCGTGTGGTCCAACGGTGGAAATACGTTCCGGGTATTGCATTATCCTGAAGGTGCATAATACAGAACACGCCGCAGTCAAGCGACTGCGGCGTGTAAACTTTCCAGCGCTTCCCAGGTCTTTCAAGATTCCAGATTCTGCGAGGTACATCTTGCGGCTATCGTTTCTCTGGCTAGCAGTCGTTCTAGTCGTTCCCTCCGCTGCTTCCGCTCAGGCCACCAGTTCTGAACTGACTGCGAACCCGATTTATCAAAAACAATGCGCCAAGTGTCACGGCAACACTGGCGAAGGCCGTGATTTCGGCGGACCATCGCTGCTGTCGGGCAAATCCACGACGCACTCGGATGACGAATTGCGCAACATGATCATTAATGGAAAAGGCCGCATGCCGAAATATGGCGGTAAGTTGAAGCCGGAAGACATTGACACGCTCGTGCGGCAAATCAAAGAGGCTCGGGTATAGTAACGGGAGTTGAGGATCTGTCCTGAACGTAAAAAGTCCCAGCCGGATGGGCCGGGACTCAAGACATCAGAATCTTTCTGTATTATGAGGCGCGACGCTGACGGTCCAGTTCCTCATTGTCCTGGTCGTTTTGGCCGCCTTTTTTCTGTTCTCCGAATTGACCCTGCTGCTGGCCACTCTGTCCGGATTGATTTTTCTGGCCTGGCTGTCCAGACTGATTGCCCTGCTGGCCGGATTGTCCGGTCTGCCCGCTCTGCTGACCTTTCCGTTCCATATCATCTGCCATGATCAAAGTTTCTCCCGTTCCCGTGCGCGACTCAGCGCACGAGGAAATTTAACACCTGCTTCAACTTAGTTGCTGATTTGACGCTCACCTGTTGGGATCAATCGCGGTTTCTCAACAAGAAACGAGCTGTGGGCTATTGCGCATTTTCCGAAATCACCTGAATTGAGGGCGAGGCTTGAGGTTCCGTCGTTCTCAGGCGCTCCAATTGCTGCTGGACTTTCTCCCATGCGGATCGATTCGACTTCGTGCTCAGGGGATCACTCGGATCTTTGTAAAAAGCCAGAAGATTCTGCCGCAGGTCGGGAGTAACTTGCTGAAAATTGTTTTTTGCCAGCAGATCGAGAAGATGCGCGTAGGTTTTGTCAGTGAGGTTGTATTCCCCGGCGTGGGTGAGACGGCCGGTGTCGAAATCGGTGTTGGTCAATTTCAAATCTTTGGCTCTGACGTCCCGCAGGAGATTTTTATAGTTGTCCAGGGTGCGATTGACACTGGCAATGTATAAGTCTTCAGTTTGGCGAGTGGGGATTTTGAAGTCGAGTGCTTTAAATGGCCCAATTTTGGGAACAAACTTTAAAAAGAATGCCAGCACTTTGGTTCCAAATCCTGGTCTCCGATATCCTTTTCCCCACTCACGCTGATAATTGGCGCGAGACAAGTAATAGCGAAATTTCCTGGCATTGAAGTTTGGGGTCTCGGCAACCATTTGTTTCTCTCTTGCGAGCAGTGCCACCCTGGTCATCTCGGGCACGATCTTGCTGATGGCGCGGCGAAAGGTTCCAATCGCGAGATCTTCGTTTGAGATTACATCTTTGAGTGGGATGCCATAGGTGTCTTGAAACGCACGTTCCAGCACCGGTTTCGATACTTCGAAGCCGATGAAGTCATGATAGCGATCGGAGGTATAGCGATTCTTCGCCACTTGAGTCATATCAAAGCCAAATTCGGTGCGAATGTGGGCTTTGGGATTGTCCTCGTACGTGACTTCTTTGCCGAACTTCTTGCGAAGATTCGGGAACAGGAGGGCTACGGACTCGTTCACCGTAGGATGTCCCATATTATCGGAAGAGTAGTGAGCCAGAGCGCCCAAGGCGAAGGCGAACTCGTTCAGATCACTTGACTCCTTGAGCAGGTTGAGAATGAAGTCTCCGCTGCGAACGTAATGCGTAAGGTCGCTGAAGAATTTATTGCCGAACGGGTAGTAGCCCATGTCCTGCACCAGGCTGCCACCGTAGGCGAAGGCATGGGCTTTCTTCAAATCGTCGGGAGTGGCCTGGGGAAATCGTTTCAGGAGAAGTGGTTCTATGTTGTCTTTCCAGAGGAGATCGACGACTTGCTCATGGGTCAGGACTGAGTATGCTGCGGAGATGCCGCTTATGGCCAGGATCGCGAATAGGGCTAATAGAGCGCCTCTGAGATGCAGGAAAAGTCGCTTCATAATTGTGAACGACAAATGCAAATATCCTGCCACTGTATTTGCGGAGTGACACCCTCCTTTGCGATCGATAGCTGGTTTACAAAATCAATGCCGCAAAAGGCCGAACTTCTTAGTTGCGTGGCGCGGACCAAGGTTGTCGCGCAGGGAAAGAATGGCGGTAGTTTTTGCTGTAGGGTGGCGCTGAGGGAAATTCCAGAGCAGCTAAGCCCTTATTCTGTACAGACATATTTCCAGAGGGCTACCAGATTTGCGTTACTGACAGGGGAACCGGGTGAGGCTAAGGTGAACACTTATTCGTGGGCGGGGATGAAGACATCCCAGCCTGTGAACGCGGATAGACGGGTTAGCCGCGAAACTTTGAAGGTTAATTTAGACAGGAGAAGAACATGAGCATCTGGACAATTTTGTTCGTAATTTTGCTGATCGCATGGATCACCGGATTTTCGGTTTTCCACGTGGCCGGGGGACTGATTCACCTGCTGCTCGTCTTCGCGGTGATCTCCCTGATCCTGCACTTTGTAATGGGCAGAAGCGCGGTCTGATTTAGCCACGCCTTCCGCGCACGTGAATAGATCCATTGGGGCCAGCGCGAGCATCTGGCCCCAGACTTTCCTGAAACTAACTGGCGAGAACTCGAGGCCGGGGTTTTGCTGGTTCCGCGTTCTGTGACTGCTCTTCTGACGAACCTGTTTGTTCGGCCAGCTTTTGAATCTGGAAGAAGGCCTCAGAAAAGTTTGTACAAACGCAGTCGGTGCAAGCCGCGCCAATGCGGTCTTGAGCTTTCGGAACTCCGCCGGCAAAGCCCCACAATCCCACAACGACGCCGAGGTTCTTGAATCGCGCCCGCAGCCGCTTGCAAAGAGAGCGAGCCTGCCCGACGGCAAAGGGAGGAAGTGCGGAAACACACACAATTGCAAACCGGCCTTCTTCGACCTGATTGAGCATGTTCTCAACCGTGTCAATCGGAAGCGCTCGAACGTTGTTCACGCGCGCTTTCTGCAGCAGTTGAGCGAGCATCATTCCTACCAGTTCGTCGGCCTGATCCCTGGCCGGCACGCAAACAATGCTGGTTTGAGAAAGGTTCGGATTATCTGGATACTTTTCAACGCCCGATGCCTTGGGCTCGCGATCTTGTCTTTCTCCCAGATCCTCAATCAATTCGCGAGTGCTTTGGGCAATGAAATCGGCGACATGATCTCCGATCACCTCTGTGTGACGATCCTCTTCGGCTAATCGCAGTGCTGGAATTAGAAGTGATTCGTAGACTTGTTGCAGCGTTTTGCCCTGGAGGTAGGACTCAGCAAGGTTTGTAGCCTCATCCTGATCCATCGCAAGGAGCCTTTGATAGTAATGTTCCTCAGGCTTCAGTGGGGGCGCATCTCCCAGGAGGACTTCCAGGAAGCTCAGCCGCGGGATGTAGCGGCCGACAAGAATCAGGCATAACGTGAGAGGAACGGACAGGATCAGACCGACCGGTCCCCACACCGTTGCCCAGAATACAGCGGCTACGAGAATGGCGAAAGGGGTGATACCCGCGTGCGAACCGTACAGCCAAGGCTCCAGGGCGTTGGCTGTGATCAATTCCAGAACTGCGAAGAGCCCCAAAACCAGCCAAGCATGTTTCCAGCCGGGAAATACGGCCACGGACATCGCAAAGGGGAACGCACACGCGATCCAGACACCAATGTAGGGAACAAAGCGCAGTGATGTGGCTAAAGCTCCCCAAAGAAGAGCGTGCGGCACTCCTATGAAGTACAAGCACGTCCCGAAGATAGCCCCGTAGCAGCTGTTCACCAGGAACTGCAGCAGCAGGTAGCGACTAAGGCCTTGGCTGGCCTCTTCCATGGCTTGGGTGACGACACTCAGGCGCCCTTCGCCTCCCAGCCGGATGACGCGATTGCGGAGGTCTTCCCAGTTGATCAACATGAATGTCATGAAGATGATCACCAGGCCTGCCGTTTCAATGGAACCCGCCAGCGGACCGGACAAACTCCGCAACTGCTGGAAGAAATTTGCCGAAGGCGTGGTTACCTGGACTGGGATAGGCCGTCGCGAGCCAGAAGGCTTGTTCTTAGAGTCGTCTGAAGGGCCCGATAATTGTTTATTGAGTTCCTGAACTGTGTTCGTTGCTTGAATGATAGGGGCGTTATTGTGCGAGCGCAAAGCTTGTACTTTTCGTTCTACGTTCTCTCTGTAATCGCTGAGATGGCTTGTTATCTCGACTAACTGACTCGCGATCTTCCAGCCGCCCACGATGGTCATGGCGAAACAAAGGCCCATCACGATCAAGACCGCAAGAACCCGCCGGATATGGAGTCTCTGCAACCAGCTGACTAGCGGAGTGAGTATGAAGCTGAGGACGAACGACAGGGCAACAGGCACGAAGATTTCGCGCCCGAAGTACAGCAAAGCAATCGTGACCCCGACTGCAATTACCTGGAAGGATTTGGGGGAATTGGTGACGACTGCCGGACTCGAAGAGCGTACCAATTCGGACCCTCCATGGTGCGGTTGCAGTACATGGCTGCTCACGGAAGATGCGAGTCAAGCCTTGTAGCCCAGTGCCTCCGCAATTGATCTACTCGTGCATGGGCCGCCAAGCGCGGCTTATCCAGCACGTTTGAGACGGAACTCTGAAAGCGGTTCATCGACGCTGGCCTCGCCCGTTGAGGCAATGTCCTGTGCGCCGGTTCGCTTGAGAATTTCTTTGGCGCGCTTGGTCGCATCGGAGGTGTCGGAGTGAACTGACAGTAAAATGCCTCCGTCTTTCACCTGGCCTTCGTACCGCTTTGCTTCGTACTCTGGAATGCCCATACCAATGAGCGCACCGGCAATGCCGCCAACAGTTCCAGCAAGCCCGGCGCCGGCGAGCGCGGTCATGACCGGTCCGGCCGCAATAAACGGTCCAACACCCGGGATGGCGAGCGCCCCAATGCCCACTAACCATCCCAAAGCGCTACCGAGAATGACTCCTGTGCCAGCGCCGGTTGTAGCGCCCTCGGGAGCCTTGGTGTTTTTCTCGTGTGCGAAATCGCGTGTGCCGGCGCTCTCTGGAAACAAAACTGAAATGTCCGTATTCCGGAAACCGGCGGATTTCAGCTCGTCCACTCCAATTTCAACGCTGGTGATTGAAGGGTATAGCCCGAAAACTGCGGTGTTCTTCCCTGCCATAGGATCTCTCCCCATCCGAAGTCTTGAGCAGCCTTAGCAGCGGATTTACTCGCGGTGCGCCTCGTGGACCGCCGCTTGCACCGAGTCTATGCGTGAAACGCAACTCCCTGCATTCGAAGATATTGAGGAGGCAAGTTGGCTGGCCATAAGGTGCGATCTTTAGTTGCCCTGAACAAGCACTGTACTGTGCCCAAACCAGCGACAGCGCATCCACACGTGCTGGGAAGGCTATGCAGCACTATTCACGTCGGTGGACACTGACTGCTGCGCAGCGTCCTGATCGAGGGGGCGAGCACTGTCGCGGTACTTTCCGGCGATGGAATTCCATCGTATAAGAAGCATGTCCGAGACCATGCGCGAACCATCCAGAAGTGGATTAATGCGGGTGCGGGTATCATGTCCCCATCGCACCGGCACCTCAACAATGCGGAACCCAGCCCGGTGTGCGAGAAAGAGGATCTCCGGGTCAAAGCCCCAACCCTCGATGCTTTGCCTAGGAAAGACAGCTCTGGCGGCTTCCCGCCGGAAAGCCTTGAATCCGCACTGAGTGTCCTTAAAGTCCAATCTCAGTATCATCCGGAGCAACAGATTGAAAACTCTTCCGAAAAACTGCCGGGCAAGAGACTGGCGGCGGGTCTGCAACTCGCTCCGAGCCCAGCGCGATCCTATCGCGATATCGGCGCCTTCGGCTAGAACTCCCAATAGTTTAGGGGCCTCTTCGATGGGGGAAGACATGTCGGCATCAGTGAAAAGAATGACTTCGCCGATAGCATTCAGCACTCCATTGCGGACACTGTAGCCCTTGCCGTGATTTCCGGGGTTCTGAACCAGTCTCATGGTTCCGTGCTTACGTGCATAGCTGCGGACAAGATCGGCCGTGGCGTCGGTGGACCCGTCATCCACTACTATGATCTCGGCATTCCATCCACTAGTTTCCGCAAAAGACAGGATGCGGTCGAGGGTAGGCCCAAGTCGTTCCGCCTCGTTATAAGCGGGGATCACGATGCTGATACTGCGAAATGGCGTCAAAGGGCACCTTCTTAAAGCAACTTCCTTCACATGACCGACCCCCAGGCGGACGCCGGTTTACGTGTTCTCGTTAGAGACGTAAGTAGCTGTGTGGGTTGTGATTAAACAGCGCCCTGGCCGATGGGGCCCACCGTGTTGAGGAACTCCTCCTGACTACAGGAATTACCTTAGGGTTCCTGCAAATCGTTCATGGTCCAATAACCGTAAACCTCGGGCCATTGCGCGCTATGATCTGAGAGTTCAGCTCCCCCTTTTCGAGCTAGACGTAAAGCAGAAATGTATTCGTAGAGGCAATCGCGTGCCCTCAGGGTTTGATTCGGCGCCCAGCGCCGAAGTAAGTCCCTGGAGCGCTAATTGTCTTCCGGAGAGACAGATGAAACGGTCCGCCGTGCAAGAAGCCGCCCCTGATCAACAGAAAGAAGCGATTGCAACCCTTCCCAAAAACGGCAGCAAAAACGGAAGATCGAAAGGCGCAGATGATCAGGTTGACCTTACTGCTATTCTGACCAGTCTCCAGAGCATGCGAGATGGTGATTTCAGCGTGCGCCTGCCCGGTACCTGGGTGGGTCTTGCCGGCAAAGTTGCCGACACCTTCAACGACATCGTTTCCGCCAACCAGCACATGGCGGAAGAACTGAAGCGGCTCGGTCAGGTCGTCGGCAAGCAAGGTATGACGCGCGAGCGCGCGCGTTTCCACGAGTCCCGAGGAGCTTGGGGCGAGATGGAAGTTTCCGTAAACACCCTGGTCGAAGATCTGCTCCGGCCTACTACTGAGGTCACTCGCGCCATCGCCGCAGTTGCCCAGGGCGATCTGACGCAAGGCGTTCGACTGGATGTGGATGGCCGTCCCCTTGAGGGCGAGTTCTTGCGCTCAGCAAACCTCGTCAACACGATGATTCAGCAATTGGGCGTGTTCACGGCAGAAGTGACGCGCGTCGCACGTGAAGTCGGCACCGAAGGCAAACTGGGCGGACAGGCGCAGGTGCCGGACGTTGCTGGAACCTGGAAAGATCTTACTGACAACGTGAACCTAATGGCCAGCAACCTGACTGGCCAGGTGCGAAACATCGCTGAAGTGGCGACAGCTGTGGCCAGCGGCGATCTCTCACGAAAAATTACGGTAGACGTGCGCGGAGAAATTCTGCAGCTGAAGGAAGCCATCAACACGATGGTGGACCAGTTGCGTTCGTTCGCCTCGGAAGTGACGCGCGTGGCCCGAGAAGTCGGGACCGACGGCAAGCTTGGCGGACAGGCGGTTGTTCCCGGCGTGGCGGGTACGTGGAAGGATCTTACCGATTCAGTGAATGCCATGGCCGGCAACCTGACGGCCCAAGTGCGAAACATCGCCGAAGTGACGACGGCTGTGGCTCGCGGCGATTTGTCGCGCAAGATCACGGTGGATGTGAAGGGTGAAATTCTTGAACTGAAAGACACTATCAACACGATGGTGGATCAATTGAATGCCTTCGCGGGCGAAGTGACGCGCGTGGCCCGCGAAGTGGGTACGGAAGGCAAACTCGGCGGTCAGGCGCAAGTGTTCGGCGTCGGCGGCACGTGGAAAGATCTCACGGACAACGTGAATTTCATGGCCAGCAACCTGACTGGCCAGGTGCGGAACATCGCTGAAGTCGCAACCGCAATCGCAAGCGGCGACTTGTCACGCAAGATCACGGTGGACGTGCGCGGCGAGATTTTGCAGCTCAAAGAAACCCTGAACACGATGGTGGATCAGCTCAACCGGTTCGCGGGCGAAGTCACTCGCGTGGCCCGCGAAGTGGGTACCGAAGGCAGACTGGGCGGACAGGCAAACGTTCCCGGCGTGGCAGGCACGTGGAAGGATTTGACGGATTCTGTGAACTCGATGGCCGGAAACCTGACTGGCCAGGTGCGCAACATCGCTGAAGTGACGACGGCCGTGGCCCGCGGCGACTTGTCGCGCAAGATCACGGTAGACGTCAAAGGTGAAATTCTCGAATTGAAGGACACCATCAACACGATGGTGGATCAGTTGAATGCGTTCGCAGGCGAAGTGACCCGTGTAGCCCGCGAAGTCGGCACAGAAGGCAAGCTTGGCGGTCAGGCGCAGGTGCCCGGCGTGGCAGGTACCTGGAAGGATCTCACCGACAACGTGAACTTCATGGCCAGTAACCTGACTGGCCAGGTGCGAAACATTGCCGAAGTAGCAACTGCTGTGGCCCGCGGCGACTTGTCGCGCAAGATCACGGTAGACGTGAAGGGAGAAATTCTCGAACTGAAGGACACCATCAACACGATGGTGGACCAGTTGCGTTCGTTTGCTTCGGAAGTGACACGTGTGGCGCGCGAAGTCGGAACCGACGGGAAACTGGGCGGCCAGGCACTTGTGCCCGGTGTCGCTGGTACGTGGAAGGACCTTACCGACTCCGTGAACTCGATGGCCAGCAACCTCACTGGCCAGGTGCGAAATATCGCCGAAGTCTCGACGGCTATCGCCAGCGGCGATTTGTCAAAGAAGATCACGGTGAACGTCAGCGGCGAAATCCTGCTGCTGAAAGAAACCATCAACACCATGGTGGACCAGCTCAACGCGTTTGCCGCTGAAGTCACGCGCGTGGCCCGCGAAGTGGGTACCGAAGGCAAGCTCGGTGGACAGGCCCAAGTGCCAGGAGTCGCCGGAACCTGGAAAGATCTCACAGATTCGGTGAACTCGATGGCCGGAAACCTTACCGGCCAGGTGCGTAACATCGCCGAAGTGACGACGGCTGTGGCCCGCGGGGATTTGTCGCGCAAGATCACGGTCGACGTGAAAGGCGAAATTCTCGAACTGAAGAACACCATCAACACCATGGTGGACCAGCTCAACGCGTTTGCCGGCGAAGTAACGCGCGTGGCCCGCGAAGTGGGTACGGACGGCAAACTTGGCGGCCAGGCGCAGGTGCCCGGTGTTGCGGGTACCTGGAAAGATCTCACCGACAACGTAAACTTCATGGCCAGCAACCTGACAGGCCAGGTGCGAAACATTGCTGAAGTCGCAACGGCTATCGCGAACGGTGATCTATCCAAGAAGATTACCGTCGACGTGCGCGGCGAAATCTTGCAACTCAAAGAGACGCTGAACACGATGGTTGAGCAGCTGCGCTCGTTCGCCGCTGAAGTGACCCGCGTGGCCCGCGAAGTCGGTTCCGAAGGCCGGCTGGGCGGACAGGCGAACGTGCCTGGCGTCGCCGGTACCTGGAAAGATCTCACGGACTCAGTGAACGCCATGGCCGGCAACCTCACGGGTCAGGTGCGAAACATCGCTGAAGTCACCACCGCTGTGGCTCGCGGCGACTTGTCACGCAAGATCACGGTCGACGTGAAGGGCGAAATTCTCGAGCTCAAGAACACCATCAACACAATGGTGGACCAGCTCAATGCATTCGCTGCCGAAGTAACCCGCGTCGCACGCGAAGTCGGTACCGACGGAAAACTTGGCGGACAGGCACAGGTGCCCGGAGTAGCCGGTACGTGGAAGGATCTCACGGACAACGTTAACGTCATGGCCGCGAACCTCACCGAGCAGGTGCGCGGCATTGTGAAAGTCGTGACCGCCGTTGCCAACGGCGACCTCACCCAGAAACTGACCGTAAACGCGAAGGGCGAAGTCGCGGCGCTGGCGGAAACGATCAACAACATGACCGGAACGCTGGCGACGTTTGCCGATCAGGTCACGACCGTGGCACGCGAAGTCGGTGTGGAAGGGCGCCTGGGTGGTCAGGCGAATGTGCCGGGCGCTGCCGGTACGTGGAAGGATCTCACTGGAAACGTCAACCTGCTGGCTGACAACCTGACGAACCAGGTACGCGCGATTGCAGAAGTCGCAACGGCCGTCACAAAAGGCGATCTGACGCGATCCATTCAGGTGGAAGCCAGCGGCGAGGTAGCCGATCTGAAAGACAACATCAACACGATGATCGACAACCTGCGCCTGACGACAGACCGAAACACCGAGCAGGACTGGCTCAAGACCAACCTGGCTCGCTTCACGGGCATGTTGCAGGGGCAGCGCGATCTGGCGACCGTGGGCCGCATGTTGCTGTCGGAATTGGCTCCGCTGGTGAGCGCACAACAGGGCGTGATTTACCAGATGGAAACGGATGAGGGCGCCGGCATGGTTCTGTTGTCGGCGTTTGCCGATGATGCAGAGACCGGGCATCTGCGGCGATTGAAAGTGGGTGAGGGCCTCATCGGCCAGGTCGCGGCAGAAAAGCGACGGATGCTGATCTCGGACTTGCCAGACAAAACGGTGCCGATCAGTTCCGGATTGTTCAAAGCAGTGCCGCGCAACGTGATTGTGCTGCCGGTGCTGTTTGAAGATAGAGTCAAAGCGGTTATTGAACTGGCCTCGTTGGGCGCGTTCACTGCGTCCCATCTGGCGTTTCTGGAGCAACTCACGGCCAGCATCGGCATCGTGCTGAACAGTATTGAGGCCACGATGCAGACGGAAGGCCTGCTGAAACAATCGCAGCAGTTGGCTGCGGAACTCCAAACTCAGCAGAAAGAGCTGCAGCAGACCAATGAACAGCTGGCGCAGAAAGCGCAACAGCTTGCCGAACAGAACGTGGAGGTCGAGCGGAAGAACCAGGAGATCGAGCAAGCTCGCCGCGCGCTGGAAGAGAAGGCCAAGGAGCTCGCGCTTACTTCCAAGTACAAATCGGAGTTCCTGGCGAACATGTCGCACGAGTTGCGGACGCCGCTGAACTCGATTCTGGTGCTTGGGCAGCAACTAAGCGAGAACCCCGATCACAACCTGACTCCGAAGCAGGTCGAATTCGCGCGTACGATTCACGGAGCTGGTACGGACTTGCTGAACCTGATCAGCGACATTCTCGACCTGTCGAAGATCGAGTCTGGAACCGTTTCGGTTGAGGCCGAGGAAGTATTCTTCAGCAACCTGCTGGAGATGGTCGCTCGTCCGTTCCGGCACGAAGCGGAGAACCGCAAGCTGGCGTTCGAGGTTCACGCCGATCCGAAGCTTACGAGAAGCCTGGTCACGGACTCCAAGCGTCTGCAGCAGGTGCTGAAGAACCTGCTGTCAAACGCATTCAAGTTCACGGAGCAGGGCTCGGTGAAGCTTTCGGTGTCTGTGGCTGAGAAAGGTTGGAGCGAAGGCCATCCGATCCTGAGCACAGCCGGCTCTGTGGTTGCGTTCGAAGTTGCGGATTCCGGCATCGGTATTGCGCCGGACAAACAGCGCATCATCTTCGAGGCGTTCCAACAAGCAGATGCCAGCACCAGCCGCAAGTACGGCGGAACGGGACTGGGGCTGGCCATCAGCCGGGAGCTGGCCAGTTTGCTGGGCGGCGAAATTCAATTACGCAGTACGCCTGGACAGGGCAGCACGTTTACTCTGTTCCTGCCGCTCACCTATGTGGGAGCCACTGCCGGCAAAGCAGCGCCCGCCGATGGACCTTCGGTAGCATCCTTGCAGCTTTCCAAGATCTCCGTGATCGAGCACCCGGTGGAAGTTATTCCCGACGATCGGGAGAACTTGCAACCGGACGATGCGGTGTTGCTGATCGTCGAAGACGATCCGCATTACGCTCGTGTCCTGTGCGATCTCTCTCGCGACCGGGGCTTCAAAGTGTTGGTGGCGCTCCGTGGCGCGGACGCGCTGGCTTTGGCTCGGGAGTTCCATCCAAGTGCCATTTCGCTGGATGTATTCCTGCCCGACATGTTGGGATGGACCGTCCTAAACCACCTCAAACAAGATCCGGCAACCCGGCACATTCCCGTCCAAATGCTGACTCTGGACGAGGATCGGCAGCACGGCTTAGCTCGCGGCGCTTTTGGGTTCGTGACTAAACCGTCGAATCCCAACGAACTTGAACAGGCGCTGTCCCGGATCAAAGAGTACGCAGCTCCGCGCCGTAAACGGTTGCTCATCGTAGAAGACAATCCGGCAGAGCAATTCAGTATTCGGGAGTTGTTAGGCCACAACGATATCGATGTCATCGTGGCTGCCACCGGAGCTGAAGCTCTGGAGCTGGTCGGAACCGATTCCTTCGATTGCGTAGTGCTGGACCTTCGCCTGCCTGACATGAGCGGCTTCGATATCCTGGAACGCTTCCGCGACGATCCCAAGGTGAAGGATTTGCCGGTCGTGGTCTTCACGGGCAAGGAACTTTCGCCCGAGGAGGATGCGCGGCTGCATACGCTAGCCAGGAGCGTAGTTGTGAAGGGTGTGGAATCGCCGGAGCGCTTGCTGGACGAAACCGCGCTCTTTCTGCATCGCGTGGTCGCCGACCTACCGCCCGCGAAGCAGAAAATGCTGGAGAAACTGCATCGATCCGATGACGCTTTGATAGGTAAGAAGGTGCTCGTTGTGGATGACGATATGCGTAATATCTTTGCGCTGAGCAGCGTGTTGGAACGCCGTGGCATGGTGGTTCTGACAGCTGGCACCGGACGAGAGGCGATTGCCATGCTGGAATCGACTCCTGAGGTCGCCATCGTACTGATGGACATCATGATGCCTGAGATGGACGGCTACGCGACTATGCAGGTGATTCGGCAGAATCCATCCCTCAGGAGGCTGCCGATCATTGCTTTAACGGCCAAGGCCATGAAAGGGGATCGCGAAAAATGTCTGGAAGCGGGCGCATCGGAGTACCTGGCAAAGCCAGTCAATACGGACCAATTGCTTTCCGCCCTGAGGATGTGGCTGCATCGATGAGCATTGGTTCCAAAACTGGAAACCGTGTAGCACAGCCGATGGAGTCCGCCTCCGAAAAGATCGAGCCGCAGGAGAAAGTGAACATCCTGATGGTGGACGATCAACCTGGCAAGCTGCTCAGTTATGAGGCCATTCTTTCGCAATTGGGGGAGAATCTGATTCAGGCGACCTCGGCGAAGGACGCACTCGAGAAACTGTTGAAGCTCGATGTAGCCGCGGTCCTGATGGATGTCAGTATGCCGGAGATCGATGGCTTCGAGCTTGCGGAACTGATCCGGGAACATCCACGGTTCCACGAGACCGCGATCATTTTCATTTCCGCGGTGCATCTTACCGATGTGGACCGCTTGAAAGGCTACCAGCACGGCGCCGTCGACTATCTTTCTGTGCCGATTGTTCCCGAAGTTCTGCGGGCCAAGGTGAAGGTGTTCGCCGAACTCCATCGCAAGAAGCGGCAACTCGAGCGGCTGAACAGAGAACTAGAGCAGCGTGTGGCGGAAAGGACCAGTGAACTGGAGCAGAAGGCTCTTGCGTTGCAAAAGGCCAACGAGGATCTGGGGCAAAGACACCAGGAGCTGGATGCGATTGTGCAGACCGCTCCCGACATCATTTTCAGCCGGCAGCCGGATGGCGGGCGGCAATACATCAGCAGCCGGTTCTACGAGTACACGGGGGCAGAACCGGGCTCAGCCGTCGGTTTTGGCTGGCTGGAGTACGTGCATCCCGAGGACAGGGAGTCAAGCCTGGCGCAATGGATGAGATGTGTGGAGTCGGGTGAGGAGTACGAGTCTGAATATCGGTTGCGGGGCGCAGACGGCGAATATCGCTGGTTCCGCGCGCGCGCCGTGCCCCTGCGAAACGCGGACGGGAACATCGTCCGATGGTATGGCACGTGTTCGGACATTCACGATAGCAAGATGCTGGAGCAGTCAATTCGCGATAATGCCATGCAGCTGGAGAAACTGGTTGACAGCCGCACCGCCGAACTGCGCCGATTGTCAGGTCGATTGATGACGATGCAGGATGAAGAACGGCGCCGCATTGCTCGCGAAATTCATGACGGGCTCGGCCAGGAACTCGCGGCCGCGAAGATGATTTTGGATGGCATCCTTGCGAAAGATAAATCGCCGTCACTGCAGCAGGCCTCAGTTGAAGCCAGCCAATTAGTCGATCGCGCCATCCAGCAGGTGCGGACGATCTCCCACTTGCTGCACCCGCCGTTACTTGACGAAGTCGGCTTGATCTCGGCGCTACGGTGGTTTCTGGAAGGATTAACACAAAGGAGCGGCATTGAGGTTGATCTCGAGGTTCAACCCCACAGTTTGGGCAGGCTAAAATCCGATTTAGAGACCGCGATCTTCCGTATTGTGCAGGAAGCGCTGACCAACATGTTCCGCCATTCGGGAGCAACCCACGGGCACGTCAGGGTCGTAGCACGAGATGGAAACATTGCGGTTACGGTGACTGACGATGGGAAAGGGATCGATGACGATGTCATCCAGCAGCGTCCCGAAAGCGTCGGCGTGGGGATTGGGGGCATGCGGCAGCGAGTGACCGAACTTGGCGGAACTTTGCGGCTCTTAAATGCGAATCCCGGGACCATTGTTGAGGTCGTCATTCCAACGCCGAGAGCCCGGGAAACAGTACCCGTGCTTCCGCGTGAACATATATCCGGCTAAGGCCGATTCACTACGCCGCTTTTCGCTGATCCTTGACCCGAGCGACATTGTGCTCTTCAGCTTTAATCTCTACCTGCTCGTGCTTGATATCAAGCCGCAAGCGGTTGTAAATGCTCATGTACTGGTTCGCAATCCACACTAGCGAAAAAAAAGAGATCAGGTATCCCCGCCAGTCAGAAAAAAGTAAATGATAGCGAGTGATCGCAAGCATCGCGGCCGCGATGTAATGACTGAAGCAGTATTCGCAGGTGAAAAGATAGAAGAATTTCCGGCGCAACAATGATGGCGCGGAATTACGCTCCCGAAGGCAGTATTCACGCGGTTCGCGGAGCACTTCTTCGTGGGTGATCGTCCACGCAATACAGGCGACTGGAACCGCAAGAACCAGCAGCCAGACAATTTGAATGCCCAAACTCATGGTGCCTAGCTCGCGCGCACCTGCCCGTAATTTAACAAGCTGACGATAATCGTGCCGCCGCAAATGTTGCCGAGTGTGGCGGGTAGTAGCCAATGGAAGTACGTACAGGTGGAAATCGCCCCATGCACCACTGCGGACAGGATTTCGCAACTCCCCGCGATACAGTGGGCGAACCGTCCCGCCCCGACAATGAACGTAAGAAGATAGATCATCGCGAGCTGGCCTATGGTCCAGTGACTAGCCGTTACTGACCACGCGACCAAAGCAATCAACCAGCCGCCGATCACGCCGCTCCAGAAGAAATGCGCAGCATTGCCCGACGCGGCGTTTGAGCCCATCTTCACCATGGCGGATAGCATGTCGGGATGCAAGGCGCTGGATTTTGCGACCAGAGCCGCGAAGATCCAGGCTCCAGCCACATTTGCAATAAAAACGGTACCCCAAAGCCGCAGCATTCTGATCAGGTGCTTTCTCTCGTCGAGCACGAGGACGACGGGATAGAGCGTGTTCTCAGTGAATAGTTGAGCGCGGCCGATAATGACGGCAATAAAGCCCAAAGGATAAGCGAGATAAGCAACCAGATCGCGCCATCCTCCTTCACCGAGAAAAGCGTGCATCGCAGAGATGCCGAGCGCCGTCAGTCCCATCGTGATTCCGCCCGCAACTCCGGAAAATCCAAGTTTTGTGAGGGATCGACTTAGCTCACTTCGCGCATTTTCGATCGTGCCCTGAAGAATTTCGTCCGCAGTGAAGCGCCGCGTTTCTAAAGCGGGTGCTTCGCTATGAGTTACCATTCACTCTCCACTTACCGAATGTCGGCAAGCAGAAGTAGATGCGCCGATAGCATGCACTGATGGTACAGGGTTGTGCCGATTTTCGATGTCGACGAGGCCTGGTACTCTCTTCAGTATTCAGGTGCGGGACGAGCATGTCCGCAAGGAGTGACTGCACACGACGGCCCTTGCCGGGCCTTTGCAGTTTGACCGGCTTGGAAGCCGTTCTTGCTTGGACCGCACCGGCCTTCTGATCTGCTTTTACCTACATTTTTCGGCAGCTTTACGTAGTCCAGTCGATGTTCCTCATCGCTAGCTTGGCGGATTCTTCTTCATGGGGCGGGCACTGCCCGCGCCACGCCTTACGCCGCCCGATAAAGGAGAACTATGAAATCAAATAAAGCTGTTTCAATCGTACTGGTAGCTTTCGCGATAGCCCTGACGCTGGGATGTTCAAACCGCCAAAGAGTCCCCGATGTCACCGACAACGTCCGACATGCGTTGGAACAAGCGGGACTCAAGGACGTCAGGGTGTCTCAAGACAGGGACAAAGGGGTGGTGAATTTGACGGGTAAGGTGGCCAGCGACGCGGATAAACAACGCGCTGAGTCTATCGCCCGGTCGATAGCGGGAGATCAAGTTGTCTCGAACGAGATTGGTGTTCGGCCGAACGGGGATGAATCGACTGCGCGCAAGGTCGATTCCGACCTGGACTCCGGAATCGACAAGAATCTGGACGCCATGCTGGTTCAGCACAGGCTGAAGAATGACGTTCGCTATGACGTGAATAATGGTGTCGTTACGCTAAAGGGGAATGTAGCCTCTGAATCGCAGCGGACGACGGTCGAAAAGCTGGCGAAGCAGGTGCCTAATGTGAAGCAGGTTGTTAACAAGTTAGACGTTAAGGATCAGAGGGCCAGTTCGACCCGGTAAACCAAAGACGCGTGGCCTGCCTCCAAGGCAGGCCACTGAAGCACACTCCGCTCACACCACCCTTCGGCCTCGGGCAAGGTGCATGATCAGTGATATCACGAACAGAATTAGGAAGATGACGAAGAGCAGCTTGGCTATACCGGCGGCGGCCACGGCGATACCCGCGAATCCGAGCACACCCGCGATAATCGCGATAACGAGAAAAACCAGGGACCAGTAAAGCATAGTTCACCTCCACTGCCGATCATAATTGCACTGACATAACCCAAACATCGATGAAAGCCAGTAGTCGGAGCGCTGACGGGCCGTAGCTTCAGGAAGGAGCAGGTGCCGATCCGTCCCAGAGGACCGGCACCCGCTTGGGGGGCGTTGTGTCGAGTAGAGATTGCAGACTAGTCCGCCTCCACTTCTGCCTCAATAAGGTGAAAACTGTATCTTTTTTCCCGTATTTCCTAGGATAGGGCCTCGCCTGAGCCGGTAAAACCATCTTAAAAGTCCACTCTCGGGAAACTTCTGCCCTTGTTTACTGCCTCTGCTGGATAGAACGAACAGTCGGGCAAGGATAGCTTTGTTTCGCAAGGAACAGTTGTGTTCCCGTGCGGGAACACCGAAGAGGACAAAGCCATGCGACAAATACTTTCCGTGGGCCTGAGATGTTTCCTGGTGGGGAGCCTTTGCTCCGTACTGGCCGGGGCGAGCTGGGCCGCCGACGAAAACAACAAGTCCGACATTGCAAAGCGGATTGATGCATCGGCGAAAGTTTTGAACGAAATTATGGCAACGCCAGATAAGGCAATTCCAGACAAAGTCATGGCGAAGGCGCAATGCATTGCGGTAATCCCCTCCATGGTGAAGATTGCAGTTGGATTTGGAGGTAGCCACGGCAAAGGCATCGCAACCTGCCGGACCGGAAGCGGCTGGAGTGCTCCCGCTCCCATCACTATCACTGGCGGAAGTTGGGGTTTGCAATTGGGCGGGCAAGCTGTGGATCTGGTGCTCGTCGTGATGAACGAGTCCGGGATGGACCATCTTTTGAGCAGCAAGTTCAAACTGGGTGCCGATGCATCAGCCGCTGCCGGACCGGTTGGACGTGATGCAGGAGCTGACACTGACATCAAGATGCGTTCAGAGGTCTTGACCTATTCTCGCGCAAGGGGATTGTTCGCGGGTGTCGATCTAAATGGCTCAGCCATCACCCAGGACAAAGATGAAACTCACCTCCTGTATGGCAAGTTCGTTCCGTTCTCTGACATTCTCCACGGAAAGGTTGAGCCCACTGAATCCAGTGAGCCCTTCCTGGCGGCAGTAAGGAAGTATTCGGCGCAGAGTAAATCCAGCAAGAACGAGCAAGCTCCGGGAACCTTATCGGCAGCAAAGTAAGCGGGAGTTAACTCCAACTGAGAGGTTTCTATGTACACAATTCTTCTAGTGATTTTGATTTTGCTTCTGTTGGGTGCTCTGCCCACATGGCCATACAGCCGATCGTGGGGTTATTACCCGAGCGGAGGACTGGGACTGGTCGTTGTCATTGTGATCATCCTGCTTCTGGCGGGGCGTCTCTGAGAAAACGCGGCAACTTGCTTTCGTGACTTCTGGGTGGGAGTCACCGTGATCCCCCCTATTTTTTAGCGCATGAGGAACGGGGATGGGCTGCGCAGCTTGGGCGATGCTCACAAACCCGTAAATCCCGCTGCGCATCTATTGAAGGTGAGTACTCTGGTCAGGAGCAGTCATGTCGAGTCATCAAAACTCCGCTTACAACGGTGAGTCCTTCTTTCAGATACCTGGACGCGTCATAAACCCGGCGCGACCGAGAGAAGGGCGCCCGCTACGGCCTGCAGTGAACCGCGCGGCACGAATTGCGCGTCCGCCCGAGCAAATCTGGGGACAGTACAACAACTACCGTGCGAACGGTGTTGCTGTCTCTGCAATGATTCACATTGCGGTCATTGGTTTACTGCTGAGCGGCGTATTTGTGAGCCACCAGATCACTCAGCGTCAGGAGCGCCAGGTTGTGACGCTAATAGCTCCTTCTCCGGATTCTTATGCGCTCCCAGTTTCGAAAAAGGTGGTAAGCGGAGGCGGCGGAGGCGGCGATCGCGATCCGATTCCTGCTCCCAAAGGTCGTCCTCCGAAAGCTACGCTGGAGCAGCAAATTACTCCCCCGGCCATTGTCATGCGCAACCCGCAGCCCAAGCTTGCGGTGCAGCCCACAGTGGTTGCTCCGCCTGCAGTGCATGTAGCTGAGAATCACATGCCGACTCTGGGTACGGCAACGAGCACAGTGATGCCGGCGGCTCCTCCGTCAAACGGCACGGGCGCGGGCGGCGGGATTGGTTCGGGATCCGGTGGTGGGGTTGGAGTTGGCCATGGTCCCGGAATTGGCGCGGGAAGTGGAGGTGGCATTGGCGGCGGAGTTTACAAGGTCGGAGGCGGAATTTCCGCTCCGACAGCGATCTCGTCGCCCGACCCTCAATACACCGAAGAAGCACGCAGGGCCAAGAAGCAAGGGATGTGCACGCTGTGGTTAATCGTTGATTCCACAGGTCGCCCTCGCGACATCAGGGTAGTGCGTGGACTGGGCTTCGGACTGGATGAAAAAGCGCTTGAGGCGGTCCGAAACTGGCGTTTCCAGCCAGCCCTGAAAGATGGTAAGCCGGTGGACGTTCAGATCAGTGTTGAAGTGGAATTCCATCTCTACTGATCGTGAAATGTCAATCGGTGCCTTGCTCTACTTAGACAGCCAATTTTCGTCGCTCACCGTTTAGGCCAAAAAAATCCGCGTCAAACGCGGATTTTGGCTTTTGTGCGTCAATGTGCAAAGCACTGCGCGGCGAAGGGAATAATGAGTCTTACATAGTCTCCTTCAATGCTTTACAGATGTGACCCGATACAAGCTCCCTGCTCCTTTTTCTACTCTCCATACATGTTCGCTACTTGTGTTTCGGTTGGGCGAACAACTTTCAGGGATCTGAAGGAGAAAAACCGTGGCGACTTGTGCAATTTCTGCGACAGAAGCAAATGTCATCCCCTCGTCCGGAGCGAAAACCCGTGACGATTCTCAGACCAATCTCGTAAAGCGAGCGCAAGCAGGCGATGAGCAAGCGTTTGCAACTTTGTTCCAGCAGCACAAGAATCGCGTGTACTCCGTGTGTCTTCTCATGACGAAGGATGTGGCGGAGGCCGAAGATCTAACCCAGGAAGCTTTCCTCCAAGTCTTCCGAACGGTTAGTTCGTTCCGTGGAGATGCCGCGTTTTCCACCTGGCTGTATCGGGTCGCAGTGAATACGGTGTTGATGAAGCTGCGTCGGCGGAAGTCCCCCCCCACAGTTTCGCTAGATGAACCAGTGAATTCCGAATCGCCATCGCTCCATCGCGATTTCGGCAAGACGGATCCGGAACTCTCCGGCGTCGTGGACCGAATTGCATTACGCCGCGCCCTGCAGGAATTGCCTGAGGGATGCCGCACGATATTTGCACTGCATGAGGTCGAGGGCTACCAGCATCACGAAATCGCTCAGTTGCTTGATTGCTCGATCGGCAACTCGAAATCCCAGCTGCACAAGGCGAAGTTGAAAATGCGCGCGCTGCTTTTTCCGAAGACAAAAATACGGCGGCGCTCCGCGAAGAATGGCAACGCTAATGCGCCAAAGTTGGCCTACTAATTGCGGAGACGAAATGGCGTATCAGATTCAACGAAAGCGGACGGCTATACGCGCACCCAAGCGGTTCGCGACTCAGGACCGGAGAGTGATGCAAACGTGATAGTGGGGGCAGTAGTCATTGTCGGGCCGAGCGACTGGGGTGATACGAGCATGGAGTTGAGCACTGCGAAACTGCAGCTTAAGCACGGCTCTCTTGCTTGCATGGAAGTTCTTGGTCGCACCGTGCTGGGTCGAACAATCGAAGAACTCATGCGCGGAAAGGTCCACTCCATTTCGGTGGTAGCGGACTTTTCGTTTTCGTCCGCAGTAATGGGCGAGGATAATGTCGGCTTTTCGCCATCGAAAGATGTATGGCGCACAGCCTCCGAAAAAGCTGCCGGCTTCAACGCAGATGCAGTGCTGCTGATCCGCCTGGGAGCATACATAGAGTTCGATGCAGCCGACATGCTCCAGTTCCATGCAGTTCATGGCAAGCCGGTTACCCGCGCATGCAATGACGATGGGTGGCTTGACCTGTGGGTGATCGATAGCAAGACCTTGGCTGGAGACGACAATGACCTGCGGAACTCGGTGCAGAGTACAGCAGCGGCTTCATATGTGGTTTCCGGCTACGTGAACCGACTGGAGAGTCTGCGCGATATGCGCCGTCTGGTCGCGGACGGCTTCGCTGCGCGCTGCGACTTTCGTCCCCAGGGCTCTGAGTTGAAACCAGGAATTTGGATGGCCCCGGGAGCTCAGGTGGAGCGGGGAGCCAGAATTGTCGCGCCTGCGTTTATTGGACGCAACAGCAAGATCGCGGATCAGTGCCTGATTACGCGAGGCAGCAACGTTGAGAGCAACTCACAAGTTG
The DNA here is from genome assembly GCA_046723715.1 of Acidobacteriota bacterium. Taxonomy (GTDB): domain Bacteria; phylum Acidobacteriota; class Terriglobia; order Terriglobales; family Acidobacteriaceae; genus Sulfotelmatobacter. The sequence goes on from JBKOUZ010000213.1 coordinate 45,507, forward strand.
ATTATGGGACGGTAATAGAGGACAGCACGGTTTTATCGAATACATACGTAGGAATTGGGCTTGACCTGTCGCATTCCATCGTGGATGGCGACAATTTGCTGAACCTCCAGCATGACGTAATGCTGCACATCAGCGATCCAGTTGTGCTCCGGCAGATGAGGGATAGCCGGGTGCGCTCGGGCATAGACGGCAGTTTTTTGGCGAACCTCGACGTCCGCAACATGGCCATGTCGTCTGCTCCCGAGAAAGGGCAGTAACACTGTCTCCGGTAAGGAGAGTTGGTTGTAATGGAGATAAATTCAAAAGGGGTTAAAAACATGTTGACCAGCGGGCCTGTGGTGGTGATGCAAGTACCAGAGCAGTTCAATGCAGGGGCGGTGCAGAGTTTCATGGAGGAGCTAGGACCGCTGCTCGATTCCAATCGTCCACGAATTGTTCTCGATTGTTCCCAGGTCCGCAGCATGGATAGCGTAGGCGTCGAGGCTTTGCTGCAATGCCTGGAAGAGGCGCTCAAACGCGACGGCGATCTAAAATTAGCCGCTCTGTCGCCGGAAGCCGAAGTGATTCTCGAATTGATGCGCGTGGCCCGCGTCTTTGAGGCGTTTCAAACTTCTGAGGAGGCCGTGCGTAGTTTCAATGCCATCCCTGTGGATGCTGCACCCCAGGACGCACCCTGGTACAGCGCCGTCTTTGGTGATTTAGGTGCTCTGAAACAAGCCAGTTAAGCAGTCGGAAGCTTGGAGGAGTCGATGCGATCGTTGAGTCGGGGTCTTCTCTGTGCGGTCTGCTGTATTTCACTAAACGTGGTTTCCAGCCCTTCCCTGCTAGCGCAAGCGGCGGTGCCCGCCGAGAGCGCAAGCGTTGAGAGTCAAAAGAAGGCAGCGCCTGCCGAGTCCGTTGCACGCTCGGAAGGCGCCTTAACTGCTTTGGCGGAACTTCCAGACAGCCCCAGTTCCTCCCGCGCTCAGGACCAGGATACGTCCACAGCGCAGACGAACCCCTCATCACCGGCAGATCAGACGAACTCGCAAGCCAGCGCGCCGGCCAACACGCAAAAGGATCAAAAGCTCCAACGTCCAGTCGGTACCGCAGCCGCTGAGGCGCCAAAGATCAGTGGAATTACGGCCGCAGAGCCGGCGGGAATTGCAATAGCGCCGGCCAAGCAGCATCGGGTTCGGACCATCGTAATTAAAGTAGGAGCCATCATCGGCGCCGGGGCAGCATTAGGCACTGTGATCGCGTTAACAGCAGCCACGCCCAGTAAGCCTCCGGGCGCACACTGAGTTGTGGTGCCTTTACTAATTACACGGGAGTTGCCGGGCCATGGGAATCAGCTGCGTGAAATTGGTAAGCTTCTCGGGGATTGACGGAGCGGGAAAAAGTACTCAAATTGAGTCCTTCTGCAGTCACCTTCGAGACTCGGGGCTTCAGTATTCGTTATTCACCTTCTGGGATGATGTTGTGGTGCTTGCGAAATGGCGCGAGCATGCCAGCCTGAAGGCCTTTAAAGGTGACAAAGGCGTCGGCAGTCCCGATCGCCCAATCACACGTCGCGACAAAAACGTGACTTCCTGGTACCTCACCGGCATAAGACTCCTGTTTTATTTGATGGATACGTTCAGATTGTGCACTGTGATAGCGCGGACGGCGGACTCAGGCGCAGACTTCATAATTTTCGATCGCTACATTTATGACGAGCTGGCGAATTTGCCGCTGCAACATGCGGCAGTGCGCCTCTATATCCGAGTACTGCTCATGTTCATTCCCAACCCGGATTTAGCTCTCCTGCTGGATGCGGACCCCGAATCCGCAGCGGCACGGAAGCCTGAATATCCCTTGGAATTCGTTCGCCGAAATCGCGAGTCGTACGTTCGACTAGCCCGACTGGTTGGGATGACCGTCATACCCCAGCTTCCCATTCAGCAGGCGGCACAGGCGGTAAGAGAGGCGGTGTCTGAGAAATGCCTGCCAGTGCAACTTGGGACCGTGGATATGAGGATTGAACACCCGCTTGCATCCACGCCTGGGACAAATACGACCCCTCAGAACCTGCCCACTACCTCTTGAGTCCGCCTGCAACATCTTGCTTTGAAAGCACATCGAATCTTTTGCTGCCAAGGACGGGAGCCGCATGAAAATCTGTTTAGTAACGACTTTCCCTCCGAGTACGGGCGGGTTAAGCGAATATGGATTTCACATTGCTCAGGAACTGCAACGGAACCCATTCCTGAATCTGACTGTTCTGGCAGACGAACTCGGAACGGATCACGGCGAGATCGATGGATTTTCTGTACTCCGCTGCTGGTCGTTTGATGATCCCGCCAGCTCTTACCGGCTGCTAAAAACACTCCACCGTTTGAAGCCAGATGTAGTTTGGTTCAACCTGCTTTTCAGCACATTCGGCCGAAATCCACTCGTTGCTTTCAGTGGGTTGATGACGCCGCTATTAGCTCGTCTAACCGGTCGATACACGCACGTTACGCTGCATCATCTGATGGACACGGTAGAACTGAAGGATGTTGGAGTTCGCCACGAGCGGCTTTACCGGTTAGCCGGCGCTCTTGCGACGCGAATGCTGCTGCTTTCCAATTCGGTGTCGGTGCTCATGCCCGGGTATCGCAAGATACTCAATGACAAGTATGGCCGCGACAACGTGCACTTGCGAGCGCATGGAATTTTGACCAGGCGGCCGGAGTTCCCGGACTTCTCACGGCGTGGCAATCCAGTTCACCGCATCCTTGCATTCGGCAAATGGGGAACCTACAAGCGCCTGGAACTGATGATCGAGGCATTCAATCTGCTTGTGCAAAAAATGCCGGAAGCGAGACTCGTGATCGGGGGCGGAGATCATCCCCAGGCGCCCGGCTACATCGATTCTGTTCGAAAGCAATGCGCTGGGAATGACCGCATTGAATTTCGTGGTTACGTACCCGAAGATGAGTTGGCAGATATATTCCAGGGTTCGACTGTTGCGGTGATGCCGTATTCCTCCTCCACTGGGTGCAGTGGGGTCGCACATCTAGCTTGCGCATACGGAGTACCCATCGTCTGCGCAGACATTCCAGACTTCAGGCAAATGGCGCAAGCCGAGGAATTGGCCATCGAGTTTTACCCTGCTGCGGGGAGTGCGCAAGGGTTAGCCGAATGCCTGTTTGATTTTCTGCAGGATACGCCTAAGCAACATCAAATGGCGGTTCAGAATTTTTCCGCTGGCCTACGCATGACGATGCCGAACGTCGTGCAGAAGTATTTGCGGCATTTCGAACTGCAGCAGCGAGTTCAGACTTTGCGGTACGTATCCCGTTTTCGCAGGCTGCCACGTTGGATCCCTTCCAAATCCTTGCTGCTGCGTCTGATGACGCGGAACTCCCTGGGCTGGGCACGTCGTTCCGCAATTATGCATTCCCCGTGGAATAATCGTGCGGAGCCGGGATCAGTCAACGGTGACGGTAACAGTCGTGGCCGCGTGGACGGATCCGGCCTCGCCGTCGATGGTAAGAACATACGTGTTGATGGCCGAGCTGGCCTTAACGGCTTTCAGGCTGTTACCTCCGCACGAAGTCCCCGCTATCAAGGCCGTGAGGATGGCAACGGATCCCAACGCCACCAGCAGGCTTCGGCGTCGGATCGTGCCCAGGATGGTTACTCCAAACAGGCCGAAGCTGCACAGTCCAGTAGCGAGAAAGAAAGTCCGACGTTGTCGCCCGTCCGCAGCCGTCACGGCGCTGGCTTTGAGGCTGAGAGTGGAAGTGACGGCGCTGGTCCCGGGAGTAACGGACGCCGGGAAGAACGAACAGCCTAGATTGCTCGGCAGTCCCGAACATGTGAGCGCCACGGCGTTATTAAATGAGCCCGATTGAGGGGTAATCGTCACCTCCATCGTGCGGGTTTCACCTGTGTTCATCGTGAGCACGGAAGGATTCGCAGCCACAGTGATGCTTGTCCCCCCGCCACTGCTGCCACCCGCGTTTGTGGCTCCTCCACTGCTGGTGCCGCAACTCAGAGTGAATTTCACTCCGTTCGAGATATGGTTGAGTATGCTCGGTTTACCCACGGCCTGTACGTAGCCGGTGTATGTGCCATTCGGAATGGAGTAACTGCACAGGTTCAGTGATTCGCTGCCTGGCTCCGCGTCACCCAAAGCGCGCAGGTTGTTGTTGTCCGTGCTTACGTAAGCAACATAATGATCAACCGTGCTTTCGCTTCCCTGTATATTCCAGCGCAGCGCATTACTAGAAACCGAAGCTGTGAGTTTCAGGCAATTGTCAATGCCAGATTCGATCTCTGTGCCTTCTTCGTAGTCGTTCCAGGTGACGAGCTGCAGCGAGGGCAACTGCCGACCGGAGTTGTAAAGGGAGTTGATTTCCGAGAACGTCCGCAGCCATGTCTGTCCGCACTGCTGCCCCATGATGCGGTTTGAGCCCCAGTGAGCAAGAGAGTCGTTGAAGCCCTTGTACGTCGCTCCTATCGTCTCTGCGTTGGGTTGCGCGAAACCTGCATGGTAAAAACTCGTCAGGTATGCGATGCCATAGTCTGTAGTTGTGGGCATCACCCACGAATAACTGCCGGCGCTCAATACGTGAGTGAATCCACTGTTGTTCTGAAACCAGAAGACCGGCTGGATGGACAATGCCGCGGATAGCTGATTCCAGTCGATGGCATACGACAGATCCACATTGAAGTTGGTCACCACGGGTCTGCCTTGCGACGTGAGGTAGGCGGGAGACGGGAAATAGGTTTGCTCGATGTATTGCAGCTGGTTGATCAAGGCAGCCTGAGGGGAGCAACCGGGGCAGGAATTCCACTTGATTGCGCCCTGGTCCACCATGATCGCAAAGGTGAAACCGGGATGTCTTTCGGCCTCATTCATGACGAGTTTCGTCGCCTCGTCGACGTTGTTGTTGGGACCGTACCAATCAACAATGATGCCATCAATTCCCCTGCTGATCATGTCTGAGATTTGCCGATGCACCTGCGCGGGGTCAGCCGAACTGTACCCCACATTCATATGGTTCGAGCCTCCGAACCAAAGCATCAAGTGCGCATAAACTTTGGTCGTGGCCCCGGGATAGAGCAAGGAGTGCACATCGACTTTGCTGATATTTCCAGGTGCTTCATTGCCATTGCCCTGGCTGGGAAAGTTGCTTGCCGCACTGGTGTTGTTCGCTGTCTGTGCGGCTAAGGTAGTTGTAGATACGACGGGGCCTGCCGCGGCGCAAACCCCTGTCAGTGACAGGAGCAGAAAAAGAAGATACAGCTTTTTTCGACACATCTGCCCTCAGGAGCGTAACGAGCGAGGTCTTGCGCTTGCGTCTTGCAAGAACTGGTTCAGCAGGGAGGCCGCTAAGCCTGTAGATTCCTTCGAACCAGCTGGGACTTTCTGGGACGACGCGAGCTTAGTGCGAAAACAACTGCAGGTGAAAGGTATCGTTAGTGCAACGACCTTTGTTAGTACACAGAGGAAAGAAAAATCGGCGCATTGCGAGAATGCACGTGCGGACCCGACTTCCCGCAGAGGCTTTTATTGGCTGGTCAGAAATCCTGTAGAGACATCAATGCCAACAGATGACCTTTCAGACTCATCCAAGAAAGGTTTGAGGCAGCCTCAGATTCCATACAGGGGTGACCTGGATGCCTTTTCGAGTACAGAAGGTATGTGCAACTGCGGTGATTATGGGTTTATCGATGCTAATTTCCGCGTGTCAGGGCTTGCAGCAAGGGCCGGGCGCGCCTCCGATTCCTCTGGACCCGCGTGTAACTGACATTAATCACATCATCATCATGGCGCAGGAGAACCGGTCATTCGACCACTATTTTGGGCATTTGCCAGACTACTGGGCGGCGAACGGCTACCCTTCACAAAAATTTGACGGCATTCCGAAAGGGGCATCCAATCCCGACGCGAACATGACAGGCAGCGTTGAGGCTTACCATCTGGCGACGGAATGCGTAGAAAATCTTAGTCCTTCCTGGAACGAAAGCCATTTGAATTGGAATCTCAAGGAACCTCTCTCCAGCACACCTGAGCTAAATGGCTTTGTTTGGAATGCAGCAAATTTCGCGGCAAATGAAAATAAGAAGGGCGCTACGCCCCCGTACAGCGACACGGCTGGCATTCGCGCCATGGGTTATTACGATGACACGGATCTGAACTACTACTATTTCATGGCCTCGAAGTTCGCGACTTCGGACCGATGGTTTGCCCCTGTGATGGACCGCACGCAGGTGAATCGGCTCTACATGTTCGCAGCGACTTCCCAGGGGTATGCGTATCCGCCGGGAACGACCGCCACGGATAATGCACCGCTTCAAGCGCTGACAATATTCGAGTCACTGACAACGGCGGGCGTCAGTTGGAAGGTCTACTACACGGATGATAGCTGTACCAAAGCCTCGGACGGGAGTGATACGCCCCCTTCGACCGGTCCATGTACATTCCTGACGCAGTTCACGACCTATGCACCGCCGAACAATCTGCCGAGCAATGTTGTACCTATCTCACAGTATCTCGCGGATGTACGAGCCGGCACATTACCAGCCGTTTCTTTTATTGAGAGCGGGTATATCTCAAACAAAGACGAGCATCCTAATCCGCTAAGCAACATACAGACCGGCGCTGCTTTCGCCGCAAGCCTCATCGATCCCCTCATGGCCAGCCCTTCCTGGAAGGATTCGGTTTTCATACTTACGTATGACGAGTCCGGCGGCTTCTATGATCACGTCCCTCCGCAACCGACGGTGAATCCTGACGGCATGTCCCCCATCGATCTTCAGACTGGGGATGTCTGTACTTCCGGTTCGGGAGTAAATTGCAACTTCAATTACACGGGATACCGGGTCCCGCTCATCGTGATTTCTCCCTTCACAAAGAAGAACTACGTCTCCCACACGGTCGCGGACTATACGGCAATGTTGAAGCTCATTGAGGCGCGATTCCAGGTTCCCTCTCTCACCAAGCGGGATGCTGCGCAGATGGATATGACGGAATTTTTCGACTTCCAGAATGTGCCCTGGGCTACGCCTCCCAGCCCCCCGCCGCAATCCACAAGTGGGACGTGCAACGCGCAAGTGCTGAAGTAATGCAAGCACGTAGGGAGGCGTGGACTCGCCCTGCAAAGCGAGCCGGGCATCCTTCAGCGCCTCCACCGAGGTGAACTAAGTTCTTTATTTAGACTCGGGGTTTACGGAGAGGCTACGCGCGACATAGCGCGACTCCTCAAAGTTGGCCATGATCGTGACGTTTGCGCCCGTGTGCAGATTGTCATCCGGCGTGGTTTGCGGATTCAAATAAATCTCATAGGTCTTGTGATCGATGGACGAGTTCAAGACAAGCAATCCAGTACGCAAGTCGATGTGAACGACCTGTCCGATGAATGTGTATCGCGTTCCAGGAAGCGCTAGGATGGAAATCTCACGTGCAACACTGTGGCCGTTTCCTTGCGCCGCGAAGTTGACGGAAATGAGCGCGCCCGTCACGAGCGCACTGGCCGATACAGATCGGCCGTCTCGCAGGAACTTTGTTGTGGGCGTCACGCGGATTCGGACGGGCAACGGAGCAATACCATCTCTGATCGTCAGTTCATCGCCTTCACGCTTTTGCAGGATCCCCTGACTCTGGCCGGAGGCAGCCTCGGCGCTCAAACGAATGTTGCGGGCGAACACTGTGTCGCCATCAAGCATGGTATCGAGATAGATTCTCTCGCCCTGCTTGAGATTCGCAATGGTGACTTCCTTCTGGCCACGGTAAACGCGGGTGCGAGGATCGAACAGCACCTTTACGCGTCCTCCGCCAAACACCTTTACGGTTACCTGGTCGCGCACCCGATCCAACCGCTCCAGCGTACCCCCGACCAGCGTCGTCTTGTTAGGCGGTACAGGGGGAAGGTCAGGTATAAGGCTGGCGGGATCGGCAACAATAGCGCTCTCGTCTGCTTTCGCCTCCGGAGTTCCCGGCTGAATGTTTGCGGGCTGGATGCTTCCACTGGGGGGAGACACCATCGCCGCTCCGCCGTCCGTAGATGTTTGCGCGGGGGCAAGAGAGGTGAAAAACGCACAGCCAACCACAACAAGCAGAGATTGACGCATACAGGTTTTCACGACGTATTTTGATGCTGATTCGCCGCCTGGGGGTAGTCTCAATTCTGCCAATCAGAGCGCCGAAACGAGGCAAATGGCGGCAAACAAATAATTTCCCGCAGCATCTAATTAGAGCTTCATCGCCCAAATCAAGCGAGGGTTAAGCCTCATGCTCTGGAAACGCCGTTTTCTTCGTGGTCTGTTGCTGGTTGCGGTTGCAGCGTCGGGATTGCACTCCGCGCAAGCCGGGGAAATTAAAGATTGGAAAATCACCATTCCCCGTCGCAGCAAGCTGACGCCTGTCCAGCGCCTGAACCGGGAAGGTGTTGAAGCGATTAAGAAGCACAACTTCTCAAAGGCAGAGAAACTATTCTACAAAGCGTACCTGTACGACCCGGGTGATGCGTTCACGCTCAATAATCTGGGATACATCTCAGAACTGCAGGGCCAAATTGAACGCGCGCAGCAGTACTATTCAATGGCCGCGCAACAATCCAGCGAGGCAGTGGTCGATTTGGCCAGCGCGGCGCAAGTAAGAGGCCGGCCTATGAGAGAAGCCCTGGCCCTTACCAGCGAGCCGCTTCAAGTCAACCATGCCAATGTCGAAGCAGTGCGCCTCCTATCGCAAGGCCGAGCCTCCGAAGCTGACCTCATGCTTCAGCAGGCTCTTAAGACGGATCCCAATAACATTTACACGCTCAACAATCTGGGCGCGGCGAAGGAGATGCAAGGCGAGAACGAAGATGCGCTGAGGCTTTACGATCGAGCCGCTGCGGCACAACAAACCGCGAGCGCGGTCGTGACCACCAACCCCTCCTGGAGAGGGCGCCCTGTAGCTCAGATGGCGGAGCAGAATGCGAAGGCCCTGCGCGATCACCTGGCGCGCGCACAGGATGTCCGCGAGCAAGTGGCCGAGCTAAATTTGCGCGGCGTGTCGGCCGTGAATCGCAACGACCTACGGGCTGCCAATGCAGCTTTCCGTAAAGCGTACGCGCTTGATCCCAACGATGCGTTTACGCTCAACAACATTGGCTACGTATCTGAGCTCGAAGGAGACCAGGAAACAGCCCAATTCTTCTATGATCACGCTCGCCAAACTCTGGGCGCATCGGCAGTTGTGGGGGTCGCGAGCCGCCGTACTGCCGAAGGAAAGAAGCTGTTTGCAGTTGCCGACGATAACACCTCGCGGGTAGATGCTAAGGTGGCGCAGGAACGGCAGGCGCTGCAGAGAGAAAACGAACCCGTTGCATTGCGGCGTCGTGACAATAGCATTGTCGAAGAGCCCGCCCAGCCGCCTGCACCCACTACGCCCGGCGTACAGCCGGAAGAGCCGCGGTGACCTAGGATCCACTTTCCATAAAGCGGCCGATATCGGATTCGGGATCGTAGAAAATATGCCGCAGAATGTTCGTCAGATAGCGGGAAAGGGTATTGACATTAGTCTTGTACCAGCAGCAGCGGGTCATGGAAGGTGATAAGCCGCAGATAAATTGCAGGGTATCTAATGCGGCAGGCGGCTGCGCCAGCATCGCCGCAGCCATGCGGTGATTGCCGTCGAGAATCGTTAACGGGCTGCAGTCGTTGACTCCAATCAGCAACACCGTGGGATTGACCGAACCTTGTCGGACGGGATCGCTCATCCGGCGCAGCTTTTGGAAGAATTCATCATTCGGTGATTCCTGCCACTTCACGCGCAGGCACTCGATCATATCGGTCAAATAGAAGCTGCCCTCCGCCACTCGTCTCCACTGGGCGCGAGGGAAAAACCGAATCCTCTCCAGATCCTGGCGGTTTAGCTTCACCTCGAACCAGAGCGTGTCCTCCGGCAACTCACGCCACATCGCACCCCGGCGGAGGAACAAGAGGGCCCGGCGTAAAGCGTTTTCCCGATGGCTTTCAAGATCAGGCTGATTCACGAGACGTTCAAAGTCGGACCGGTACTCCTCAAACTCAGGATGGTGAAACTCGCTTCGCAAGAATTCTGCGATGACCTCGTGTTCGCTCAGCGAGCGAACGACCGATAGAGCTGGGTAGGTGCGCACATCTTCGAGAGGCGCAATTTCTTTTCGTAAGAGGGGCAGAGCCACCAGGACAAAAAGAACGATCATCACGAGCAATTGCACCAGGATGACCTGACGAAGATTGTGATGGAAAGCGCAGATTCCGAGTACGAGAGCGCCGCTGAAGGCGAGCTGAACCCAGCTGGTATTTGCGATCTTGCGCGACATCTCGTAGGTGATCATCACGGAACTGAGCGAATAAATACCAGTGGTGATGGCGTACAGAATCAACAGTGCCGCCAGGCCACCGTAGTTCCTTAACTCGAAATGAGAGCCGAATAGGGTTCTCCATAAGAAACTCGGAATTGCCCACAAACCAAAGACCAGGACTGAAAGGATCAGCAATACCAGAAACAGCGACATGAATAGAACAGGGCGTGCCTCGCGATCGCTCGAACGAGTTGCTGCAGAAACAGGAAACATCGTGTTTACAACCGACCACGCGCACATATTCACCAGCCGTCCGACTAGTGAGACAGCCGCATAAATCCCCGCTTCATTGGAAGCAAAGAAGTGCTTAACCAGCACGATATCGAAGTTGTTGATCACGACCTGGCCGCAAAAGAAAACGATGGCTTGTACGCCTTCTCCAAACGGCATCGGCATCCGTCGCGCGTGCAACTGGAAGCGCGGAGTTGGCTTTGCCAAGAAGTAGGAGGCGATCACCGCAATCACGCTGGCGAGCACCGCTCCCTGTACTCCCAGTCCGAGGAGGATCAACAGATAGGCCCCGCCCAGCCGGGCTAAGCCTTCTAGCATGAAGTTAAGAGCCAAGGCGCGGAAGGCGTGGACTCCCTGAACGTAGCCGCGGCGCACCCCCAGAGGGATGTAGAATGCGGTTCCCAATGCCAGCCATGAGATCAGTCCCGGGTTTGGCAAATTGAGATAGCGCTGCAGGGTGCCATTGAACAAGAACAACAGCAGTCCGATTCCTGTGCCGGCGATCCACGCCTGGATATGAAGCCGCGCGAAGATCGCGTTTTTTTCACTCTCATCTTCATGACTTGCAACGTACTTGGCGCACACCACCTGGAACGAGAGGGTGATTGCCGACGCTAACATCAGCAGCGTGTAGACTGCCGTCGCATGCGCAAAGCCTGTGGGGCCGAGCATGCGGGCGGTCAGCACGTTGTAAATGAGATTTGTGACTCCCACCAAGCTCGAGCCTGCCAGGAGTGTGAGACTGCCTCCCAGAAGTTTTTGGCGAAGTGCCCTGGTTCGGCTGTAAGGCGAAGCGTTGATTGACGCATCGCTGACTCGAGTTTTTGTGAGCTCGGCCATTGGTCAAGGAAAACTAGAACAGGGTGAAATGCACCACCGGCAGTATGGTGCTCTTCGTGACGCTGCTCGATCCTGGGAAGTTATAGAACGTCTGCTGCTGCACTCCGACCGAGAAGCGCATCGGGAATGAAACGGGAACGTCAAATTCACCGTCCTTCACGCTGCCTTTCCAGCCCCTGGTGTATGAGACCAGCAACTCGCTCTGGGCATTGTCGTAAAAGTGATATCCCATGCCTCGCGACAAGACAAACGAGCCCTGAACATTCCAGTGGCGGGTCGCACGAAAATCGAAGCGCCCACCTGGCAGCAGTGCCTGTGCAATGGCGTACTGCGTATTCTGCACGCGCCAAGAGCGAAGATATTCTGCCAGCGCCGCAACAGTCAGACGATTCCCGAACTTGTGCTGCAGCCCGGCATAAGCTGAACTGTTGAAATATTCCTGCACGAACGGTCGAAACAGCAGGTCGCGCGCAGTATATCCGGTGATCAGCGAAGTGCTGCCCCAGGGTCGGCCCACGGTGAATTCGAGGTTTCCAAACAAGTCGCGGGAGTGAAGGTCTCGCTCGGTAAATGGTCCGGCTTCGCGCTGCCCTGTACCCGTGAAAGATACCCAATTGAAGAAGGAACTCGTATAAACGTATAAGAACTGTCGAAACAGATTCTGATTCATGAACACTGGCGAGATCTTGTCACGTCGCACGGTAAACTGCAGCCCACCATTAAAGGTGATCGAGTTCGAGCCCAAGTGCAGGACGGGGTTGATTCCGCCATTCACCATGGTGTCGTAAGTATTCCGGTTCTGAACGGCGCCGACGCTTGGAAATAGCAGTCGGCCTGCGGTCATACTCTCTCCGACGAATCCAGAAATGACGGGAAGGTCCCAAAGCTTCACGCGGTAGTGGGATTCCGCGAGGCTCTGGTAAGAATGGCGTGGAGGCGGCAGCAGCGTGGGGTCTGTGACGCGAAGGATCTTCGCGTCCAGAGTGTATACATTGATGTCTTCCAGAGCCGGGGCGAAATTTGCCTCCGGGACCAAGCTGACGCTGTCGTTCACCGGACGTCCGGCTTGCTCTCCCGCCGTGTATTGGGAAGTCTCTGCCATGCCTCGATCGTCTATGCCGGCCACTGTGCTCGCCTGTGCGTAGGCCACCAGCGAGTGCAAGGGATCCTGTCGCTGGCGATACAGATTGGCGGAAGCCATCATGTAGTCATAATCGTCGCGGTAGTCCTTCGCCGGGCCGAGACTCGCGAGCGCCGACTCCGCTTTCCTGGTATCGCCTTGGGCTAAGTAGGTATTCGTCAGGCCTATGGCGACCGTACGGCTATTCGCGCCCGCCAATTGTGCTTTCGTGTAGTAATTCTCCGCGAGATCAAAGTCGTGCATTGACAAGAACAGGTTCGCCGCTTCGCTGAAATCTTCAGCTGTCACCGGAGAGTCAGGGAACAGCCGGGATTCAGCGAAACCGAGAGCGATCTCACGACGCGCATCGTCGTAGTCATGCTGGCGGATAAAAATTTCGGCGATGGCCAAGCGGATGCCGATGCGGTCTCCGGCGGGCACTTCCAGAGCCCTCGAGAATCGTTGCATGGCCGCATTGCGGTCGCCCAGGGTCAGCAAGGCATCTCCGGTTGCGGTCAGGATTTCCACGCGGTTGCTACCCAGTCGCTCGGCGGAGTCGATGTCGTGCAGAGCCTGCTCGCGATCGCCCTGTTTGGCGTGGACTTGAGCCATGAGAGCGTAAATGGAGGGATCGGACGGCGATAGCTGCAGGGCTGTGTTGAGGGCGCCAATGGATTCCGGATATTTGCGCATCCGGTACAAGACATCCGCATACGCCAACTGAGTTGGCGCGTCCTTCGGATCTTCAGCCAGCGCAATGCGATATTCACCAGCGGCATGTGGGAAGTCCTGCCCCTGTCGAAATGCCTCTGCCCGAGCCAGGTGCCAGGCATGCGATTTGCCGAGGATTTTCTGTGCGGCATCAAGCTCGCGAAGCGCGGGACGCGGACGGTGCAGTTGCAGGTCAGCAAACGCCAAACCAAGATGGGCTTCGCCGTAACCAGGTTGAAGCTTCAAGGCGGTCTTGAAATCTTCAGATGATTTAGCGGGATCCTTCAGGTCGTTCAATACGAATCCCCGATTTACATAACCCGTCGCCATCTTCGGATCACGTTCCAGAGCCAGCGTGAAGTCTTTCAATGCAGTTTGCAGATCGCCATTGTGCGCGTGAACGTTGCCCGCAATCAGCGGCAGGTCCTTATCGTTCTTGAGAATGGGTTCGTACTTCGTCACCAGCGCCAAAGCTTCATCCAGGCGTCCGAGGTAATACAGATCGTAAGCGAGATAGACCACGCCTTGTCGGTCGTTGGGAAGTTTCGCAAGCACATTCTGCCCGAGCTTGGCGGACTCCGCATAGTCTTGCCGGAAAAACAGGTAGCGCTCGCGTTCCCGCTGCACCTGCTGGTTTGTGTTCATCTTGGCGTCCGCCCGATCCAGCCAATGTTGCGCTAGATTCAGGTTGTGAGATTCCAATGCCGCGTTCGCCGCACCCGAAACGATCAAGGGATTCGTAGGCATAAGCTGGTGTGCGGTTTCATAGTTCTTTTCGGCTGATGAAAAGTTCCGTTCCGCCGTATACAAATCGCCCAGGGCCAGATAGGACGCGTAATCTTTGGGATGCGCCGATATTGCACGTTGAAAATAGGATTCGGCCAGCCTGTTGTTGCCCGCGTCTCGAGCCAGGTAGCCAAGCCCGGACAATGCCTGGCGATTGTTTTTATCCAGTTGCAGAACCTTGTTGAAAGCATCTCGCGCCTGATCCTTTTGACCGAGTTTCCACAGCAGGGTCCCGAAGTTCATCAGCGAGTTCACGTTGTTCGGAGCGAGCGAGAGAGCTTCGGTCAGATCGCGGTTTGCCGCCTGCAAATCACCTGACGCCGCTTCCACGGCCGCGCGCAACCGGAGCATTTCGGGCCGCTGTTCATCCGCGACTTTCACCTGCTGGATCGCAGCAGACGCGGCTTGTAGCTGCTCTTTGGCATGCGCGTCGTCATCTTCGCGCACATACGTTTCATAGAGATTCAGCCGCAGCTCAACCGGATACAGCGGGCCTTCCGCTACAGTCGCCGGCAGATTATTCAAAGCAAGCTTGTATTCCTGCTCGGCTTCGGGCAGTCGATCCTCAGATTTCGCCTGGTCCGCGAGAATGGCATGCAACCGGTAATTGTTCGGATCAATATGGCGGGCCGCCTCGAGAAAATCCTTTGCGTCGTCCGGACGACCCAAGTTGATCCAGGCCTGGGCCGCACTCAGATTCAAGCTTATGTTCCCTTTTGCTGTTTTCGCCAGGCGCGAATAAAGCGTCGCGGCTTCCTGGTGTTTTCCCGCCACCTGGTAGGTGTAGGCGAGTTCCGCCTGCGCATCGACATTTTTGCCTGGGATTGCCTGGAGTGCCGCAATTGCCTGATCGTACTTGCCCTCATCTCGATATTGACCGGCGACTGCACGCAAGACGTCGGGATCGCGCGGGGCTCTGCTCCTTGCGCGATCCAGATATTTCATGAACTGATCCTGCTGCCCCATGCGCGAGTACGCGTGCGCAATCAAGAGATCCGTATGTGCGGACGGCTGTATGGCATCTGCGCGCTGAAGCAGGTCCAAAGATGCTTGTGGATTGGTATTGAGCATCAATTCGCCGGCAAGTTGCAGGCTGTTGGCGTCTCTCGGATTCGCAGCGACTACTTTTTGTAGCAGCTGTTCAGCTTCCTGCGTGCGTCCCATGTGGGCGTAAGTCTGCGCCAATCCCGCCAGGCCCCGGACGGAATTCGGTTGTAGTCTCAAACCTCGATTGAAAGCGTCGACGGAGAGCGGGTATTTTTGATCTAGTCGCGCGGCGTATCCCAGCAGGAACCACAACTCCGGATTCTGCGGCGCCGATTTTGTTGCTTGTTGCGCGTACGTGACCGCAGCGGCAAAGTCGTTGCGCTTCAACGCATCCTGCGCGGCGCGAGCTTGGCGCGCCACAGCAATGCCCGAGCCCCAACTGAAATCATTGCCGCTTTGACCCGAGGTGGTCTCCTCGGCATTGCCTGTTGGTTTCGAGGAAGAAGAAGACTGGCCGCCGACGTCGAACGTCTGGCAGACGCCCGGGCCAGAAAGGCCCAGGATCATGACAAAGCAAAAGCTCGTGAGCGGAAGCCGGCTTTTCACGTAGTCACCACGTTCTGAAAAGAATGTAAAAGGTCCCGCATGAGGGGGCCTCCCGCATAGAAGTCCTGCGGTTCTCTTCAGATGCCACGAGGCTTCTTAGGTTTGCTTTTGCCTGGCCCAGGAGGTCGCGAAATGCAACAAACCCTTTAGGGGTATTTTGGAATCCAATGTGGCTGCTTAAGGCACAGGAGTGTGCACTGCATGACCGCGAACGAAGCTTACTCTCGTCCAATTCCGCTGTTGGCGATTGTTTTGGTGGCCCTCGCTGTGCATGGGCCTTTGTTGCTGATGCAACTTCCCTCCGGATCGTTCGATGCCAATTTTCATATATTCCTCGCCTCGCATTACTCACATCACTGGTTCAATCCCTGGAACGAGAAGTGGTTCGCGGGATTCTCGCAGACCACGTATCCACCCCTCACTCATCAATGGATTGCCGTCGTCTCCAGCGTAGCCGGTCTCAAGATGGCCTACATGCTGGTGCAATTAGTTGCAGTGCTGCTCCTGCCTGTGGGTGTATTCCGATTTGCGAAGATCTGGGTGGATGAGCGTTCTGCGTCGTACGCCGCCTTGGGCACGATTTTCCTGGGTGCTTTGTCGTTCCTGGTATACCAAGCCGGACAGTTGGCCACAGTAACTTCTGCCGCCCTGTACCTGAATGCGTTGCCTTACTTCTTCGAATGGTCCGAGGAAGGTTCAGGGCGCTCATTGCTCAAAGGGCTTTTCGTGAGTCTGGCCGCGGCCGCGGCTCACCACGTCACTTTGATATTCGGCACAGTCTTATTTGCGGTCCCGGTGCTCTGGGTCGCCTTGCTGGACGCTCGTGACGGTCGCGCCAGAGGATCCATGGGGGCGGTGGCAGGACGAGCCATACTCTTCGCGGTACTGGTCGCGATCGGCGTAGGCATTGTGCTGTTGCCCTACTGGATGACTTTGATTCAGCATCCAATTCATCAAATCCCGATTCCGCACGATAGCCGCAACAACTTCCTTCTGAATTCGACCACCGGCATCAATTATTTTCTGATTCCCTATGGCGCCCTGATCCTGGCGCTGCCATTCATCTTCTGGCGAGGAGCATCGGTCCGTCGCCTGCGCCCGCTACTGTTTGGCTTTTGGCTAACCCTCATTTTTGGATTGGGGGGGACGACTCCGCTCCCCAGGTGGCTCCTCGGCCGCGCCTATGAGATCTTAACTTTCGAGCGGTTCACGTTCTGGGCAACTCTGATGGCAATGCCGATCGTGGGCCTGCTTGCCATTCAATTGCTGGAGCGTTTCCGCGCGAAGGCCGCCGTGGGATTGGCATTGGCAGCGGTTGTAACGATTGGCACCGCACTCTGGTGGCTCAACGCCAATCCGTACCGCCCAACCGCCACCATGAACGTTCAGCCGGTGATTGCCTTTCTCAATCGTGACGGCCATGACTCCTATCGCTATCTGACGCTCGGCTTCGGCAGTGAACTCGCGCGGGTGTCGACGTACACCGACGCGAGCAGCGTGGACGGCGATTACAACTCAGCGCGCTTGCTGCCCGAGATGACGCACTACGGATCGGCACAGCTGACCAATGCGAAGTTCTATGGCACAGCCGGCATGGCGTCGCTCCGCGCCATGCTCGAACACGCGAACCGCTACGGGCTGAAATACATTTTTGTGCATGACTCCTACTATGAGCCGCTGTTGACCTTTATCGGCTACAGAAAGACGGAAACTTTCAACAACGGGGAGATTACCGCGTGGTCGAAGGATGATGTTCCGCCCGCACATCGCATGCAGTCTGACGCGATTCCTCCATCCTGGATGGGTCTTATGTGGGGCACGCTTCCCATCGGAGTGAGTGTGCTGGCGATTTTCCTGGTCGTGTTACTGCCTCAAAGGCGGGTACGAAGAGTGATGGAGCCGATTCCCATGCAAGAACCAGAACGGCACTACGTAGCCTGAACAGACTGAGGAAGACAAATGAAACGTGCTCTGCCCATCGTCATTGTCTTGATCGCTGCCACTGTAGTCCTGATATTCCTAGGCATGACATTCGGCCGGTCCAGTGGGACGGTCGGCATCGCCTCCGGTTCAGCTCTGCCCGGCTTCAGCGCTAATTCGGCCACCCCGGAGCAGGCTCTATCCAATTTCCTCCAGGATGTTCAGCGCCGGAATTGGGATCGCGCATTCGCCAACGTGGAGCGAACCAACGACACAGAAAACGAGCAGGCCTTTATCCAGGAATGGACGGGTGCCAACGGCGGCCTGCGCGCGTTTTCTAACCTCGAGCGATATGAGGCACGGCCCCTGCATGCGACAAATTCAGAAGCTCAAATGCGCGTCCGAATGCAATGGACTACTCCGGTCGGACCGGTGGAAGACGTTCGCGATTTTAAGTTGACGCATAAGGGCGATCAGTGGAAGGTGGTCTGGGATTTGACTCCCCCGCCCAACGTGCCTGCCCAGGTGGTCCCGGTGAACTACCTGCGGTGGGATCTGGTCAGCGGCACATCAACCGACGAATGGGGATCGCACAACGTCGATTCCCCCAAGGTACGAATTGTGTCTATGAACGCCATCGACTCTGCGGAAGGGGCAGTGGTCATGGGCGAGGTCGTGAATGAAGACACGGTCCCGGCATTCGTAAACGTCAATTCGACATTGGTGGACGCGTCGGGAAATCCAATTGATGACGAGAGCAGCTTTGATAAGATCCTTCACGTCCTGCTGCCCAAACAAGTTTCTCCGTATCGTATCGATTTCCCCAAGGTTAGCCTGAGCAAAGTGAAAAACGTCCGGATGGACGTGAAGGCCACACTGGTCCCAGCCTCCTCGGATCCCGTGATTGGAGTCATGAATCAGAAGTTGGACCAGGATGCGCAAGGGCGCTCCGTGCTGCATGGCGAGCTACTGAATCAGACTGGGCAAACTGTGAACATTCCCCATGTCATTGCTAGTTTCTACGATAACAATGGCAAGGTGATTTGGGTCTCTGATGGTTACGTGCAGCAGGCGTTGCTCCCGCAAGCGACTCAGCCATTCGCAGTAGAGGTTCCAAAATCTGTTGCAGGGAAGGTTCAGAACTTTCATGTTGTCGTCAACCAATACAGCCTGCAGAAATCGTAATCGAGCTTGGTTCTCGCGGACGGGATTGCTTCCTGCTGTGGTGTGGCTCGTGGCCTCTAGCTTCGCACAGGATGTCAATTTGCGCGTTCCGTCTGCAGCAGTGGCAGGACAGCAAACCTCGATCTCGACTAGTGGCGGCGGTTCCGCAACCTTGTACCTCGTTGGTCCGGCTCTGGCGTTAAAGCGGGATGTACAACTCGGACAAGAAATTCCTTTGACTGCGAAGCAAGTCGAGGCCGCCGGCCGTTACGTCGCCACTATCTGCACAGACACATGTAGCAGCGCCGTATTTTTTGTGACCGCAGGCAAGGCCTCAAATCTGACATTCCTGGTTCATCCGTCGCGCGCGCCTGTTGGACAGCCCGACATGATCAGCGGCGTCGTGTTCCCTCTCGATGAGTTCGGAAACGTGATTTTCACTCCAGAGACCGTTCAGTTCCAACTGAGTTCTAAGGAGACGAATCTGGGCTCACACAGTGTTCAAACTCAGAACGGGGTGGCTTGGTTTCGCACCGGTTCAGGGAAGTCGGCCGGAGCCGTGCAAATCGCGGCATCGCTGAACGGCGCAAGCGCACGAAGAGTGGTTCAGCAGGTCGCCTCCGATCCGTGCCGTCTGAAGATCAAAGCCCAGCGCAACGCCAAGGGAGTGGAAGTGGAAACCGATCCTGTCCGTGACTGCGCCGGAAACCCGGTTCCTGACGGCACAATAGTGACTTTCACCGCCAAGCACGGGGATGAAATCAGCACGGTGGATGCGCCGGTGAAACAGGACATCGCGCGGGCGCGCATTGTCGCTAAGGGGCCGGTCGTGATTTCCGCTGCCTCTGGTGTGGTGATGGGAAATGAAGTTCGAGTAGGCGCGCAATAATGATGAGAGGTTGAGCTCACATGATGAGAACGCGAGTCACGATGCTGTGTTTTGCCCTGGTGCTTGGCGCCGGCACTGCGCAGAGCCTATTGGGTGCTGATGCCTCTCTACAAATGACATTGAACGTGAACAAAGCTGCGCCGCGGAGCGTCGAGACTCTCACACAACGTGCGCTGCTCCGCGATTACAAATTTGCATGGACCAACCTGGCGCAGGCTCTACAAACAAATTCTGCTGCTCCAATAAGCGGTCTTTTTGTCGGCAGTGCCAATAGGTGGCTCAGAGATGCCGTGAGCAGCCAGCGCCGCAGCGGCCTTTCGTCGCGCTATTCGAATCAAAATCACAAAGTCGAAGCCGTGTTTTATGCCCCCGAGGGCGATGTTATTGAGTTACACGACGTCGCTGAGTACGACTATCAAATTCTCGACGGAAGCAAAGCTGTCCATAACGAGCACGCGGTTGTGCATTACGTCGTGCTGATGACTCCGGGAGCCGATCGTTGGGTTGTACGGCAAATCCAGGCAGTACAACAGTTTTGAAGCGCAGCGGCACACCAACCAGCAATTGCCCGATTGGCATCTAAACCTGTTCAAACCTGCGAGTGGAGTCTAGCTTTGTCTAAAAGGCTGCTGGTCATAGCGATTGTGTGTTTCCTGGTGGGTACCGGATGTACTACGCCGGGCGCACATCTCTCACCGGGCCAGAAACTGCAGGCTCCGAACGCGTGGCCCAAGCTACTCGCCGTCTACATGCCATGGTTCGGAGATCGCACCCACATGGACGTTGGCTACGCCAGCTATGACCAGAACGTGCTCCGCCGGCAAATCCAGCAGGCCCGCCGCATGGGAATTTCCGGTTTCGTCGTGGATTGGTATGGAGAAAGCCAACCGTTCTCTGATCACAATTTCGGTCTCATGCAGGAAGCGGCGGAGGACAGTCGTTTCCAGGTCGCCCTTCTTTACAATGAATCAGCTGATGAAGACGCTCAGGCCACCGACGAAGCGATGAGTGCGATGGACAAAGCCTACAAGGCCTACATCGGGCCACAGGCGCCACATCGCAGCGCCTATCTCACTTATAACGGCCATCCGGTGATATTTATCTTCCCCAAGCACGGCCATGTCGATTGGAACCGGATTGTCGAGCACTGCCAGTCTTGGGAATCATCGCCTTACTTTTTTTATAAGGACGAACCTCCGGCACAATATCTCGCCGCTTTTACGGGTCTCTACGCCTGGGTTCAACCGGGAGGCAAGGGCTGGACACCGGATGGGAGTAATTGGGGCCAGCAATATCTGGATGACTTCTACAAGAACATGAGGAATAAGCATCCGGACAAGATTGCCGTTGGGGCGGCGTGGCCGGGCTTTGACGATTCAGCCGCGAAGTGGGGGCTGAACCGACACATGCAAGCGCGTTGTGGGCAGACTTTCGAAGATACTCTCCATTTTTATAATCGGTATTTCGACGCGGCTCACCCCCTGCCCTTCGTCATGATCGAAACTTGGAACGACTACGAAGAAGGCACCGCGATCGAAAGGCTGAACTTTGCCAAATGCAGCCAGAATGTGCAGTCCAGTTCCGGCACGCAGTGAAGTCTAGCCTGCCAACCGCAAGCGATGCGTAAACATCGAAACGGCGGCACTGCATTAGTCAAGAAATACTAGGAGCCCTCGACCCATGGAGCCTGTGCAGGACTCGACCAAGATGATGGAACTGTTGTCGGAACTCGTTTGCAACAAGGTGTCGGCCTCAAGTGCATCCACAGTCAAAATCCGGCCGACCGTGAGTCCATCGCCGCGATTGGCAGAACTGACCGCCGTTCTCACCAAAAAGGATCTCCATGAATTGAAATTGTTGGCAGTCTCGAATCACGTCATCGTGCGCGCGTTTGAATCGCTCGGACCGATTCTCGATGTCGAGGGAAATCGCGAAGCCGCTGAATGGGTGCAGGTTGCAGTCGAGGACGAGCGAGCGCGAATTCAGCTTGCACTCCGATTTCTCAGTGATATCTGCACCGCCTTACAACAGAGCGGATGCAACGTCAGCGTCATCAAATCGCTGGATCACTGGCCGGATCTGGGCAGCGATCTCGATCTCTACACCGATGCTGACGCGGCTCAAGTCGTCCACGTAATGACTTCAAAGTTCAATGCCAAGATTGAGAATCGCAGCTGGGGAGATCGTCTCGCGAATAAGTGGAATTTCGTCGTGCCGGAGTTGCCCGAGGTAATCGAGGTTCACGTTGGACGTCTGGGTCAGACAGGCGAGCAGATTGCAGTTACTCGATCTGTATCAGGCCGTTCGCAAATCAAGAACGTCGCCCACTATTCGTTCCGTGTGCCTGCTCCCGAGGATCGGATCGTCATCAGCACGCTACAGCGAATGTACCGCCACTTCTACATCCGACTCTGCGATATCGTGGATAACGCGTCGTTGCTGGACCAGCAGCTCGTCGATTTCCAGTACTTGCATTCGCTCGGGGCTTCGGCCGGCCTGTGGGACGGCATTGCAACTTACTTGAACATCGTTTCCGAGTATATGGAAACCTATCGTGGGTACGGTGTTCCCTTGCCTCCTCTGGTGACCGGGTCTGCCAAGTTCGGCGCCGCCAAGATCCGTTTCAAACGCCAATTCTTGCGGGTTCCAATCTTGCCCCAATCGATCAACCTCTATGCTGGCGAACTGAAGACTCTGCTCATGAATGGGGACCTGCGAAATAGTCTGCGTTTGAGTCTGCTTCCCGGTTTGGCGACGGCTGCTGCGCTTGAACAAAAGCTCACTGGAAGCGACAAGGGCATCTGGTGATGCCCCTTTTTAGAAAGTGCTTTGAAGCTAGGGATTGACACGTATCGCTCTACTGCGTTTCCCGGATGGTGCCGTTCCAAAGGGAATTCTAACGTCTAGAATTGTTAGTAGATGATCCCTGGTGCTGGAGGGATCTAGAAGGAACTGCGCTGACCCGCATTCTCATCGTCGACGATAATCCCGCTGTCCGGCGCTACTTGCGGGCCATTCTGGAGCAACAGCAATCCTGGAAGGTTTGTGGGGAGGCCCGCACCGGCGCGGAAGCTTTGCACCAGGTACTTGAATCGCCTCCGGACCTGGTTCTGCTTGATTACCAGATGCCTGATTTGAATGGGGTCGACGTGGCGAGGCAAATTGCAGAAATGTTTCCAAAGATACCTATCTTAATGGTAACGCTGCACTTGTCGAGTCAATTGGCCGATGCGGCCCGCCAGGCTGGGGTGCGCGGCGCGTGTGCTAAGCAGGACATTGGTTCCGTGATCGAGGCGGTAGACGTCCTTTTGCATAACCAGACGTATTTTCCCGGGAATTCGTCTGAGCATCCGGTCTGAAACTGAGAGCATTTTAGGGGCTGCCGCAAGCCTTGCCGGGAAATACAGGATTCCCTGTATTGGACCTGTGAATTCAACAGTTTAGCCTCTCTTTGGCCAGAGGGTGCACTCTTGGTCAAATTGATGCGAGTAAGAATCCCGGTTATTGGTCAGGCTGTCACATCTGTTCAGCGTTAACATGTGGCGAATCGTCTGGTCGGTCTCCCCCCGAAGGAACTGAAACAGAATGACAATTCGCATACTTTTGGTCGATGACCACCCCATCGTTCGGCAGGGTCTGAAAACCTTGCTGGAGGGTCATTCGGATTGGGAAGTTGTAGGCGAGGCTTCAGACGGCGCCGAAGCTGTGGAAAAAGCAAAAGACCTTCATCCCGACGTTATGGTGCTGGATGTGACCATGCCGCGCATGAACGGTCTGGAAGCCTGTCGCCTGTTGAGACGCCAAGCTCCTGGTTTAGAAATTCTGTTCGTAACCCAGCACGATTCTCCGCAGATGATGCGCGAGGCGCTGGACGCAGGTGCGCGCGGTTACGTAGTGAAATCCAATGCGGCACGGGATCTGCTTGCGGCGGTCGAGGCAGTAAGCCAACACCGGGTCTTTACCGCTCTACATGGCCGGACAGTCCCGGAGTTGACGTAGTTGCTGAACCATTTTGCTCTAGAGAGGGCCACTATGAAACTAAGGATCTTGTTAGCAGACGACCATGAAATCGTGCGCCGAGGGTTGCGCGCACTGCTCGAAAAGCATGAGGGCTGGGAGGTCTGCGGCGAGGCCAGCGATGGCCGCGAGGCGGTGGAGAAAGCCTTGCAGCTCAATCCAGACGTCATCATCGTCGACGTGGGCATGCCGAATCTCAATGGCCTCGATACGACCCGACAATTGCTTCAGCACGATCCCCATTTCAAAGTGATCGTCCTGACAATTACCGACTCAGATCAGGTGATCCGCGAAGCACTGGATGCCGGAGCCCGTGGCTTCGTGTTGAAGTCAGATGCGGCTCGCGACCTGGTGTCGGCGGTGGAGGCCCTGCAGAATAAGCGCATGTTCTTTACGCCGCGAGTCAATGATCTGGTTCTCGCGGGATTCCTGGAAAAGGGTCAGACAGTTTCGCGAAACGAAACCCCCAAGCTCCCCACCCTCACAGCCCGCGAGCGTGAAATTACTCAGTTGCTTGCGGAAGGCAATAGCTCGAAGGAAGTCGCGTCGCTGCTCAACTTGAGCACCAAGACGGTGGAAACACACCGCAGCAACATCATGCGCAAATTGAGCTTCCACTCGATACGCGACCTGGTGGTATACGCGATCAAGAACAACCTGATCCAGATTGAATTGCCGCCGCCGAAGTCACCTGCGGGGCCTACGGCGGCGTAGGGTTCTGAGCTCCCGCACTACCTCACGGCCTCTCCGGGGTAGTACCCCGTTCGTGTGCGCACGGTTAAATGAGCATGATCTGGGGTGCGTGCCTCTACGCGAATTGTCTGATACCCCGTTCCGATATTGGGTCCAGGATTGTACGCAATGGTGTACTGGGTTCGGATATCGCGAGCTACCGTCCGGCTAATTTCATTGACATCGTCCAGAGTTTGAGGGAAGAACGCTACCCCGCCTGTGCTCGTCGCGAGATCCTGCAACGCTTGACGTCCCGACCGGGTCATAGCCTCATCGGTTAGTCCAATCGCGTACACGGTCGTGCCTTTGTTGGATTGCAGCTTCCGCATTGCATCCTGCAGGGTTTCCCGACTCATATTGTCCTGCCCATCGGTGATTACGATCAGCACTTTCTTGCCCAGTCGAGGATTGTTCCGCAAGTGGACACCGGAAGCGACTACCGCATCGTAAAGCGCCGTACTCCCACGGCTGGAGGTTTGGTGCAGAGCTGCCTCCAAAAGGTGCAAATCGGAGGTGAAGTCCTGGTCAAGATAAGGGGTCTGTCCAAAGTTCACCACGAAGACCTCATCCTGCTGATTACTCGCCTTGATCAGGTTCATGACTGCTTCATTCACTCTGGCGCGCTTGTCGCGCATGGAACCCGAGTTGTCGATGACTATACCGATTGCGACCGGGACGTCCTCGCGCTCGAATGAGGTGATCGCTTGAGGCTGTCCGTTCTGATAGACCTGGAAATCATTGCGGGTGAGATCGGCGACTGGCCTCCCCGTTTCGTCCACTACGGTCGCGTGCAAAAAGACTTCCTGGACTTGCTTCTTGAAGACGAACCGGCTGTTGTCGTCGGCGTTGGGCGATTGGCTGATGGACGGAGATACGGGTTGCTGGCCGTTCTGTGGCGGCTCCTCGGGGGCATTCTGTTGCACCGAAGGCGGTGGCGGCGCGGTGCGTGGCGGCAGATCCAGAGGGTTATCCTGCGCCCATACGGAACTTTGAAATGCGGCAGCAAGAGCCGCCAAGGCCAGCACTTTCAAGCTAAAGCGGAGATATAGGTTCCCGCTAAGGAACATGAGGCATTCCTCCGTGAATGCGGTTAGATGCCTCTTCCCTGCAATAGAGAAGGCCTAAAAAGATGAATTCAAGTCTCACTACAGCGAAACCTGTAGGTGTCGCTTCGCAACTCAGTGGGGAATCTGACGGACGGAAAAACTTACATCGATCTTTCGGGCGATAGTGTCGCAAACATTTTGGATGCAGCCCTTTCGGATTTGGCACGTTACTTGCTTCGGCTTGGAACTGTCAACCATGTCAGATCCAAACTCTGCGAACGGTGCTGGCAGTGTAGGCGGTGACTCAGGCCGTTCGGCTGTACATCAATGGAGGCAGAAAATGCTGCGTATCTTGATTGCAGACGATCACGAGGTCGCCCGACGTGGCATCCGGGCGGTACTCGAAAACCACCCGGGATGGGTGGTTTGCGGAGAGGCCAAAGACGGCCGCGAGTCGGTCGAACTCGCGGCGGCCACAAGACCTGACCTGGTCCTCCTCGACATCGGCATGCCTAATCTCAATGGGCTAGAAGCTGCCCGCCAGATCCTGACCATTCTGCCTGATGTTGCAATTCTTATTCTGACCATGCACGATTCAGATAATGTCGTACGCGAGGTACTGCGCGCTGGGGCTCGAGGATATCTACTCAAGTCCGACGCCGGACGTGACCTTGTAGCGGCCGTAGAGGCTCTCCAGAATCAGAGAACGTTTTTCACTACGCGAGTAAGCCAGATGGTTCTCGACGGCTTTCTGGACCGCGAGAAGAGTGGCGGGATCGTAAAAACGGATGACTCCACGACAGATGTACTTACCTCCCGTGAGCGTGAAGTGATTCAGTTACTTGCTGAAGGCAAGACAAGTAAGGAAGTGGCGGTGGCGCTCAATCTCAGTGTTAAGACAGCAGAAACCCATCGTACGAACCTCATGCGCAAACTCGGTTTGCACTCGGTCGCAGATTTGACGCGCTATGCGGTGCGGAATGGAATTGTGCAGGTGTTCTGACCCTCAGTTTCGCTGCTGGACTGCACCCGGCTTCTTACTCGCTGGAGAGAATAATGCGAGGATGTACGTACTTTGCCCGATAGCTGTTCCTTTCAGTTCTGCGTACTCTGCAGCAGTTCATCACGGCGCAAATTCAGAATTCACGCGACCGCGGAGAAGACGGAAATGCTCTGGACGATTGCGGTCCTGCTCCTGATTCTGTGGCTGTTGGGAATGGTCAGCTCCTACACCCTCGGTGGCTTCATCCACATCCTGCTGATACTCGCCGTGGTCGCGATTCTGATTCGGATCATCCAGGGACGCAGTCCCGTATAGACCTCGGAAATTCACTGTATCCGAGCATCTGAAGTTATCCCCAGAAAGTCACCAAACATTCGCGTAGCCGCATCATCTGATCAGTGCGGCGATCGTCCGCAGTCCTGCGCACTTGACTGCATCGACCCGTAGGAAGTCGCTTGACATCAAGAGGAGGAGAAAAGATGAACAAGGATCGGGTGGAAGGAAAAGTCAAAGATATCGCCGGCCGCGTCCAGCGGCAGGCGGGTGAGTGGTCTGGAGACTCGGAACAGCAAGCAAAGGGCACCGCAAAGCAGGCAGAAGGTAAGGTGCAGAATGCATGGGGAAAGGGCGTGGACGCCGTAAAAGACGCGGCTGATCGCTCGGACTCCAGCGCCAAGCCGTCGCGAAGCGTGCGCGATGAGGATACAGACACGGAAGAGTCGATCACTCGAAGGCGTACGGGAAGCTAGTTGCCTTGAGAGACGCGCTGCCGGGTCCGCCGGGGCCCGGCGGCCTCCGTAGTGCTTGCAGGCCCTACATAAACAACCCCAGTTATTACTTACAAAGACTACGCGTTCTGAACAGGTAGTACTTCTCTTCTTCATCCGTTTCCTACTGTATGTTCTCGCGCTTGGCGGAAAGCTTAAATAGGCTCATCACGAGGGAGACCAGAGAATAATGGCCACTAAGCCTTTGCAAGCCGTCAGCACCAACCCGCGACAAACGTTCGAAAGCGCTCTCTCGGTCGTACAGCAGACCGGGAGCCGCCAACGCCGCAGTCCCATCGCCGCTCGAACACAACCCATCGCTCGCGTACAAACAGAGCAACAAGTCGAAAAACGCGCCCTCACGGACGCTGCACGCGCGCTGGCTACGCTCTGGAAGGTTTCTCCCCATCTCGTTCGCTAAGGAGTTGCGCATGGTTCGCCCCGTTGGTGCTTTTTTAATGATGTTTGCTTTACTCAGTCTGATTGTTCACCAGATCGGAATATTTGAGTTTTTATTAGCATTTGGAACAGCCCTGGTGGCCGTCGATGTTGTGCTGGCAAGGTACTCCCGGGATGCGCGCGCGAATGACGTGCGCGAACCGTTGCTATGATCAGGGTTGCTTCGGTCTAGGATGCGCTTCGTTGGACGGCCTTACGGCTCTTGTCATCCTGCACGCTGAGCTCGCTGACAGCAAGAATTAAGCTCGCGGCCCAGCGATAGACATTGTGCTCTTCAATGGTGCGCCGCATGTTGCGCATGCGTGCTTGTCTCTGGTCAGGATCCATCTCCAGCCCCACCCGTATCGCCTCCGCCATCTGGTCGACGTCATAAGGATTGACCTGCAATGCGTCCCGGAGCTCATGTGCCGCCCCGGTGAAGATGCTCAGGATCAGCACGCCCGTCTCGTCTCGCCGGCAAGCAACGAATTCCTTTGCCACGAGGTTCATGCCGTCGTGCAGCGACGTCACCATGCATAAATCCGCAGCCCGGTAGTAGGGTTGAATTTCTTTATGACTGTGCCGCCGATTCAGCAGTACGATTGGTTTCCATTTTTCTCTTTGGAATCGCCAGTTGATTCGTCCTGCTTCAACTTCGATCTCCGCATCCAAATCGTGATATCTCTTCAGGTGGCTCCGGCTTGGAGCACCGATCTGAATGAACGTGAACTGCCCCTGATAGCGAGGGTACTTCTCGAGAAAGCGTTCGATGGCAAGGAAACGTTCCAGGATGCCCTTGGTGTAATCGATACGGTCCACACCAACCCCCAAGAACAGTGCTTCTAAATCCAAACTCTTGAGCAGGGCAGAGCGCGCGTCGGAGGCGGACTCGTCCGACGAATTACACTCGAGATTCGGGTCGACGCTAATGGGGAAAGGCTTGGCCAGGGTACAGTGCCCGAGCCGCTGCACTGAGAAATGTTCCCAGTCAATTCTGGATTCCACCACACGATCGGCAGTTTCGAGGAAATTGTTGCAGTGAGCCTGGAGGTGAAATCCGACCAGGTCCGCGCCCAGTAAGCCATCCAGCAGCTCGCGTTGCCACGGGCAGATGGCAAACGTCTCCGGATTGGGCCACGGGATATGCCAAAAGATGGCTACGTGCGCATCCGGTCTTTTTTGCTTGATCAACCGAGGCACCAGCGCAAAATGATAGTCCTGCACTAGAACAATCGGTTTTTCAGTCCCCCGCATTTCTTCGAGCACCGCGTCGGCAAACTTCTCATTTACCGCTTGGTATTGTCGCCAATCTTTATCGCGGAAAACGGGGCGCGTGTGGGCAATATGGCATAGGGGCCAGAGACCTTCATTTGAGAAACCGTAGTAATAACCTTCTTCCTCTTCTTTCGTGAGCCACACGCGACGAAGCATGTAACGTGGATCGTCCGGCGGCACCGGCAGTCTCCCGTGGCGGTCGGCTGACTCACGATCAGCCGTCCCGCTTCCATGGGCGACCCAGGTACCATCACATGCACACAGCACAGGCTCGAGAGCTGTGACCAGACCACTCGGTGGAACGATCGCTTCTACCGCACGGCCCTTGCGCACATGCATGTACGGCTCCCGGTTAGAAACGACGAAGAGGCGACCCGGTCCCAAGCCTGCCCGGACCTCCGCTGCAAGTCTCTCGCGTGTCCACTGTGACTGTCCTGCCACACGCAGACGCGCTTCTCTTTCTGCGGCCGTGCGGGCTGTGTTCAAGCTCTCTGCAAAAGTCGCAACTTCCTTGGCCAGCGGGCGGAACAGTTCAACATCCGGAACTCCGATCCGGGAGGATGGCATGCGTCCGGTTCGCAGGGCGCGCATCCAGTGAGCCGTCCGGGCAATTGGGCCCTCGATGCTCCAGCGCACGATCAACAATGTGATCAGGGCAATCAACACCACGTAGGCCAAGCCGCTGAGGAAAGTCTCACGCCAGATGCGCATACTTTGTGCGCGTATGTATTCCGCGTCGTGCACCACCGCCAGTGTTCCCAAAAATTTATCCGGTGATCGCAGCGGAACTGCGCAAACATGAACGTGCTGTTTGCCTAATTTCTGAAAAGCATCTACTTCCTGGCTATTGCGCAGGCTCTGCTGCACTACGGCTGGAATTTCAGCAAGTCGCGGACCAAGATCGCTGGTCACCGCTACGATCCGCCCTTGAGGATCGTAAACAGCGAGCCCGATCAAGTTCTCACGATTGGCGAAACGCTGCACCGTTCTGCGCAAGGTCTGAGTCGCTCCCCGCTCAAGATCGCGCTCCACATTACCCGCGAGGCTTTCCCCTAAAACTTCGGCTCGCCTTTGCATGTCGCGTCGCAGATTGCGCTTTGTCGATAGGACTTCGTACTCGGAGGAGCACAGGGATACCAGGATGACTCCAAAGATCAACGCGATGATGAGTCTGGCGCTTAGCAGCCTCATGCGTTTACCCGAAACATTTCTGTCGCCCACCAGCCACAGAGATCACTCATCGAATTCCGCGCCTAGAGAGTTAATCTGATGCCCGATCAACCAGTTATGCTGCCCTCCAACGATTTCTGAGAAGGTATCAGTTTAGGCCTGGAGCCGAAAAAAACGGTACAGAAAACACTTGATGGACCCCTTCTCCGGGCGGCGTTACAAGTGCTGAAGTGCTTTTGCGCAAGACGGAATGCTGGCCATAGTGGAACAGAAATTGATGGTATTGCTCGCGCGCCAGCGCTGACTGCTTCGTCTTTCGAGGACTGTTCTTATGGGTCGAATGACGAACTTTCTTGCCAGCCTTGTAGCCACACTGGTAGTTTCCTGCGCCTTCGGCCAAGAGCCGGCGCGGAATCAACAAACTCCCGAGGACGCCTTCCAGACCCGTGACCTAATCGCCTGGTCGAGTTTGCAGAAGCCACAACCTGCGCCTCAACCCCTGCCTCCCCGGGATACGCCAATTCCGCAGCCGGATCAGCCGCCTGACCAGCAAGCGAAGTCACCTGGAGATCCGCACACAGAACAGTCTCCGGCCCAGTCCTTCACGGGACGAATCGTAAAGCAAGGGGCTCAGTATGTGTTGAGGGCAACCGGTAATACCACATACGTACTCGACGCGCAGAACGATTTACAGCGCTACGAAAACAAGAACGTCCGGGTGACGGGAACACTTGAGGCCGGCACTAACAATATTCACGTAGTAAAGATAGAGTTGCTTTCTTAACCAAGAGTGAGTGACTCGAATACGCTAGTGTCGCGTGTGAGACGACTCGTTGATGTCGATCACGTGGAGTACGCTCGTATCGGCATCCATTGTGGCCGTAACTTTTACGCGCCGTCCTTCGTACTCCCTGGCTTTTTTCTGATCATCGAGCTTGTATGAGGTATGCGCGACGCTGTTCTTCAGCACGAACTGTCTGCCAGTCCTGACGACTATGCCATCAAAGCTGCGTGCCGACTGCAAGTTGCTGCTGGAATCCACATCGCGGTGTTGCGGAACAGAATCGATATCTCCGCCGCCCGGGGCCGCGGCTGATGGAGTTTGCGCGAACGATATCGCTGCAGTGACAGCGAGTACCACACCTAGAAATAGCGAACGGGTACTCTCCATTTTGACGCCTCCGAGAATATTGAGGACGCTGTCGCG
>JBKOUZ010000251.1:0-19162 GCA_046723715.1 Acidobacteriota bacterium
GGTGTACACGCTCCGCACTGCGCAGCGCCATGAATCAGAAATGACTGTTGCAGACGGCGATGAAGCGGAGAGCGGGATGCGAGGCCCTCAACGGTCGTTATCTCGCAGCCTGAAACCTGGCCCGCGGCAATTAGACAGGCACAGACCGGGTCATCATTCACCAGCACGGTACAAGCTCCACAGTCACCTGCATCGCAGCCTATCTTTGTTCCCGTGAGTCCCAGATCATCCCGCAGGACGCACGAGAGCCGGCGGCTACCGGGCACAGCTACATTCACATGCTGGCCATTGACCGAAAAACACAGGCTCTCAGGCTGTGCCGGGGATGTCGTGGTTTGCGTGCTCGCCACCTTAAGCTCTCCCTGCGCAGGCTTGCAACGTGCGGCGAACCAACATTAGCGAAGCATCGCGCCGGTATTCTGCGGTGGCGCGCACGTCGCTTATAGGAGAGAGCGCCGCGATGTGCTCAGCCTTCACGAGACCGCCGATATCGGCATTCGCACTCTGACCGACGAGTTCTCTTTCCAAATCATGCAGGCGACGTGCCGTTGCCGCACACGACCCTACGGCGACGCTCGCGCCGGCAACCCTCCCGGATGAATTTACCTCGAGCGCGGCGGCCACCATCGAAATTGAGATGACCAGATATCTCCGCGCCCCCAGCTTCGAAAAAGCGGACGCGGCGTGCTCGATCCGGCGCGGAATCAGTACAGCCGACAGAATTTCATTAGTTCTCCGCGCCGTCTTGCGATTGCCAGTGATGAATTCCCCGAGTGCAAGGCGTCGCTTCCCGGCTGCCGAGGCCAGTTCGACTTCGGCCTCTAAGGCCAGCAGAGGAGGAACGCCGTCGGCCGCTGGCGACGCGTTGCACAGGTTCCCGGCGACGGTCCCGCGATTCTGTATTTGCACCGAGCCGATCTCCCGGGCGGCTGCCTTCAGCGCGTCGAAACATCGCGGAAGAGGCGTCCGTACAATCTCAGTCCAGGTAGTGAGCGCGCCGATGCGAATGTGTTCGTCCTCGGTGACGATGCCGCGGATTTCCCGCAGGCTGGTTATGTCCACGACATCGCCTTGCGGTTGGCTATCCCCGAGGGCGGGATAAAAATCCGTGCCACCGGCCAAAATCTGGCCGCCGGACGTACCCAAAACGTAAACCGCGTCGCTCAATGTCTTGGGCTTGAGGTACAAAGGATGGATCCCCCGATTCCGCACCGACCGCCGCTTTGAGAGTTTTTATACGAAGGCTGCCGCTTTGTACAGCGACTTCAGCCGGGAAACAATTCACGCAGCTTCTCGGTGCGGTATTCGAAGATCCTCTCGATGTCTCGCCCCACCCTCAGGCGATGCGCCAGCACTCCCAACCACCCAAAGGGAAGCGCATAGGTGACGTGATCGAGCACAGTGGTTCCCCGGTTGCGGGACTCGAAGGAATGTTCGTGATTCCACAGGGCATAAGGCCCGGAAAGTGCCCGATCAACGAATTTGTGCGGAGGGTCCCACTGGCAGATCTCCGTAGTCCATCGGATGGGAAGAAAGTGCCAGCGTAACCGGTAGCGGATCAGCGCTCCTCGCGCAAGTTCTTCGGGAACATCGACCATACGGAAATCCAGCCAAGGCGGGGTGAGTTTCTGCAGATTTTCCGGCCGTGAAAAAAAACAGAAAATTTTGTCCTTCGACTGCGGCAGCCACTGCTCGCGTTCCAGGTAATAACTTTGCATATTCAATGGACCCAGTTCCTGTCCCCTCCGATTCAGAAGCACGCCCGGCTAGCGTTGGCCGACGGCAACATCTTCTGCCCTAAATACAACGCTTCCGCCTTGACAGCCATCTCAAAGTCTGGCAAAACAGAGCGAAATCATGTCTCGCTGGAACGTGAAAACGTCGACACTCATCCTGTTGGGCAGCGTAGTGTTCATTGTGCTGCTTTTGGTGGTGCTACCGAATGTCGACCCACCTGATACGGCGTTTCACCGCGGGACAGCGCCTGTTGTCGTCCATGCTCAAGCAACTGCGACTCCTCCGGCCACCCTGGTAGCTTCCGCCTTCCAGATTGCGAATGCGGTCGCCCATGAGTGGATTCCGCTCCGGTTGGCAGCGTCTGCAGTGCTGTCTCCGAACGATTCTCTTCCCATTCTCCTCTGCTCGATTCGCTGCTGACCCGTCCTGCGCCCACCTGGGGCTAGGCCGTAAGAAGGCAGGAACCGCGCCAGTTCCACCGACAGCCCAAATCGAGGAGCATGTGATGAGATTCTATTCCGATCCTTTGAGCTATGGTTCCATGGCAGAACTGCTACAGGAGGCGGCTGCAAGGACCGGCTTCAGCACGTCTGACATGGAAAATTTGCTGGATTCCGAACTCACCGTCGCTCAGCTCATCCAGTACATCGATGCCGTAGTCACCGAACAGATGAACTGACGTAAGCGATTTCGGATTCTCGGGGGCCGGGTAACCGGCCCCTTTTGCTTGATGATTCGCAACTGCCCGATCTGTGTTGTAATCTTCCCCTTCAAATTCCGGTCCCCTTCTTACGGAGATACTCATGCGTGTGATCCGCTGCCGTCCGGCTCTGGTCTTCCTTGTGCTCGCGCTTGCCACCTCGCTCAGTGCTCAATCAGCGTCAGGAACTCCTCCTGATCTCGATGCCTACGTCGCCTCATCCATGAAGACGTTCGACGTCCCCGGAATGGCGGTCGCTGTTGTGAAGGACGGAAAGATTCTTGTCGCCAAAGGATACGGCGTGCGGAAACTGGGCGAACCCACTCCGGTGGACGAGTTCACGCTATTTGGCATCGGCTCGAACACGAAAGCCTTTACGACGGCTGCGCTGGCCACCCTCGTCGATGAAGGCAAGCTCTCCTGGGACGACCCCGTCTATCAGCGTCTTCCGGGCTTTGTCATGTACGATCCATACGTTTCGCACGAGATGACGATCCGCGACCTGCTCTCCCATCGCAGCGGCATGGGCTTGGGCGAAGGCGATCTTCTGTTCTGGCCTCATACCACATACTCGCGGGCGGATATCATTTACCGCTTGCGGTTCATGAAGCCGCAATCCAGCTTCCGCAGCCATTACGCCTATGACAATCTGCTCTACATGACCGCGGGGCAGATCATTCCTGCAATTACAGGTACGAGTTGGGACGATTATGTTCGCCAGCGAATCTTTGCGCCGCTGGGGATGAGTCATTCCAATCTCAGCCTCACCGCCTACAGGCCCGGCGACGATTACGCCTTCCCGCATTCGAGCATGGGTGGGAAGCTGCAAGCCATTCCCTTTGAGGACCTCGACAATGCGGGGCCGGCGGGCGCAATCAACTCCTGCGCGGCAGATATGGCGAAGTGGGTACAATTGCAACTTAATCGCGGCAAATACCTCGATCGCGAGGGACGATTGTTTAGCGAGCAACGTTCCGGGGAAATGTGGTCGGGGCAGACCATTCTTCCCATTGGCCAACCTCCCGCGCCTTTGGCTGGGCTGAAATCGAACTTCGCACAATACGCCCTCGGCTGGGGCCTGCGCGATTATCACGGGCGCAAATTGGTGGGCCATACGGGAGGGGTTGCAGGCTTCGTCTCCCGAGTCATGCTGGTTCCTGAAGAAAATCTGGGAGTGGTGGTGCTTACCAATGCAGAAGAAGGCGGCGCCTTCGATTCCATCCTCTACCACGTGCTCAATTATTACTTCCACTTGCCCGCAACCGACTGGATTGCGGCGTTCAAGGCGGTAAAAGATCAGGATGAAAAAGAAGCTGCCCAAACCATAAAAAAGGCCGAAGGCGCGCGTGCCGCCAATTCAAACCCTTCGCTCGCGCTGGAGAAATACGCAGGCGTGTACAACGATGCCTGGTATGGCCCGATCACGATCAGCATGGAAGGCGGCAATCTGGTGATCAGCTTCGATCACACTCCGGGAATGATTGGCGACCTGCAGCACTGGCAATACGACACCTTCAAAGCGCACTGGCGCGTCCACACCATCGAAGACGCATTCGTAACCTTTTCCCTGAACGCAGACGGCACCATCGATAGCGCCAAGATGGCCGCAGTCTCACCGTTAGCCGACTTCAGCTTCGACTATCAAGACCTGCTACTAAAGCCGGCACTGAGTCCCACAAAGAAGTAAGCATGAAAGTAAACCTGAAAGTACGGGTAAGAGTAGGGGTGCCCCATCCTTCTCGCGTTTACGCGAAAGGATGGGGTTTTTGAATTCCCCGCCACGCAAGCGCCCATGCCTCACATTTTAATCATCGATGGTTGACTACACGGAATGGGGACCTTCACACGCAGCGTTCTGGCTGCTTGCTTTCCGCAAGATCCAGCTTGTCCCATTGCGAATCGGAGATCGCGCAAAAGATCGTTCTCCCTCCCGCGTCTAAATAATATGTCGGGACAGCCGCCCTCGAGCGCCCAGCTTTCCTCAGCGCAGAAACACTCGCGCCGCATCGTCCACCTTCACCGTAGATTTCCGCCGCACTCCGCTGCCGACTGTATACACAACCAGCACACGATCCTCCACGATAAGCAACTCTTTGTCGCTGAGCCATCCGACAAGCGTGGCGTGCGGCACAAAAGCAACCTGCTTGGGAGAATCCTCAATACTTTTGACGCCGACCGCCGGTAAATCGGCCAATGCCTTGCGAATCCTTTGCGACTCCTCGGGATTCGCCTGTCCCTCTTCGGCCAGCTGAATCGGCTTGTTCGCCTGCGCGGTGGCGCTGATCGTCATGGCCACCGACTTCATATCCGGCGACAATCTCGCGCTCGACGTAAAGAAGCTCACGTCGTAGTCGGAATTCTTGTAAGTGGCGAACTCATCGAAGATGGTTTGCGATTTTCCATTCGAGAGTACTAGCGTTTGATCGTTGCTCTGATTGGACCATCCGCAACACGCCGCGTCTGGAATCGCGTGCACAATGACGTCTCCAGCGGCAGATGCATCCAGCGGTTGCTCCAATGCTTGCGGCAGGGGCTTGGCCGTCCACTTACCGCCGTCCTCCCGGTACAGCGTAGTACTCTTAAAAGTTCTCTCCGTCTGCCCGGCGGTGTACTGCGTCATCAGGAAACATTTGTCCACACCCTCATCCGGGCCCCAGAAGGCGCCGACTGGACAAGTCTCGCTGCAAACGCCCGTGGCACAAGCGCACTCCGGCAGTTTCACCGATGCCAAATCTTCGCGATTCTTTCCACCTAAGTCCGAGCGCCAGGCTTGCCAGTCGATAGTTGTTGAAAGATTAATCTCTTCGCGATCGAGCCGACGCTCGCGATTGTCGAACCAATACAGGTGAGTTCCGTCCGCCGACAGCGCAGCCACAGGAGCGGAGTCGGTCACCACCTGGTTGGAGCCGCGCTGCTCGCTCTTGTGCTCCGCCCCCGGATCGAGCGTGCTTGCAGCTTGCCCGTGCCAGAGCCATATGGTGTGAGGAGCGGCTGCGTCCTCCTCGGTAACTGCGGGATTGGTGGATGGCACCAGCAATATCTGCCCGGGCTGGTTCACTGAAAGATTTTCGGGCGATTTCAGTGCCTGTGGCGGCACTTTCACCCGGGTCTTTACCGCAAACGTTATGGGATCGTACTCCACCATCTCCCCTGGCTCGCGCAGCACCCACAAACGCTTGCTCTGCGCGGGCAAAGGAAGCGCGAGCAGCAGCATACCGGCAATCAGCCAAACTCTTCTCATAAGACGCCGCTCACTTCATCTCAACCAGCGGCAGTTCGATGAAACTCGCGTGGTCGGCCGAGTGAAACACACGCTGCGTAGCCCTCTTATAATCCCCCGGCTGAGCCCAGAAAATATTCGGCACAAACGTCTGCGGATTTCGGTCATAGAGCGGGAACCAGCTCGACTGCACCTGCACCATGATGCGGTGTCCGGGCAGAAATACGTGGTTCACCGTGGGTAGCGCGACCTTATAGAGCAACGGCTTGTTGGAGGCAATCGCCTTGGGAGTTTCCAGGCTCTCGCGATACCGCCCGCGAAAGATGTCAGCCGAGACCATTAACTGATATCCCCCCATGGATGGTTGCCCCGGCATCTCATCCGGATATTCATCAATCACCTTGATGACCCAGTCTGAATCCGTGCCGCTGGTGGACGCAATCAAGTTCGCCACCGGCTGCCCGCTGACCTTCACCGGCTCTTTCAACACGTCGGATGCGAACGCCAGAACATCCGGACGCCCGGAAGCTTCCCGCTGATCATCCACCAGCCAGTACGCCCAGGTAAAGTCGCCGCTGTATCCCACCGGCTGTATCGGACGAGAACGAAATGGAACGGGCTTGGCCGGATCAGAAACGTACTCCTCATATTCCGATGCGCCACTCTTCGGAGGATCGAACCCAACCTTCAATCCCGCCTGCAGATAAAGGGGTGTGGGGTGAACCGAACAACCACTCTCGCAACCGGCTGGCCATGACGGCAGCCGACGCCATGTATTCGTTCCCGTTTCGAATGCGGTCACCGGCGCGACGTCAGGCTTGGGTGCGCCATCCTTCAAATATTGCGCCAGGAACGGCCCCAGAATGTACTCGCGAAAATACAGCGCGGTATCGCTGTTGAACTTGATCGCGCCCAGCTTGCTGCCGTCTCCGATTTCCTGCCCGTGATGCCATGGCCCCATCACCAGAAATACCTTGTCATTATTCGTATCGTTCGGCTTGATCGCTTTATACACCGCGGGAGCGCCGTAGATATCTTCCTGGTCCCACAAGCTGTCGACCAGCATCATGGGCACTTTCAAAGGCTGCGCGGCAAGAATCTTGTCCATCGCCTGCTGCTGCCACCACGAATCGTAGCTGGGATGCTCCAGCAGCTTGCGCCAGAATCCCACTTGTTCCAAGCCGTGCCGCTTGCCTAATTCGCCGGCCGATCCCGCTTCCATGTACAAGTCGTAATCATCGAAATGAGCCGTCCACCAGTTCTCGCTATTGCTGCGAGTGGCCTCCTGCTCGTAGATATACGGCATGTTCAATTCGCGGAACGCCCCGTTGTGGAACCAGTCATCGCCCTTCCAGCCATCCACCATGGGATTCATCGGCACAGCTACCTTCAATGCGGGATGCGGGTTCACCAGCGGCATCAGAGAAAGGAATCCGTCATAGGAGATTCCCAGAATTCCGATCTTGCCATTGCTCTCCGGAACATTCTTGACCAGCCATTCGATCGTGTCGTAGGTGTCGGTGGAATGATCCACTTCGGTCGGATTCAGAGGTCCGTGCAGAGGACGGGTCATCACGTAGTCGCCCTCGGAGCCGTACTTGCCGCGAATGTCCTGCACCGCGCGGATGTAGCCGCCCTGCAGAATTACTTCCAAAGCGTTGTCATAACCATTCAGAATCGGGCCCAGGTGCGAACTCGCTGCATGGCTGACCTGCGAGTTGGCATTGTAAGGAGTGCGGGTCAGCAAAATAGGAGCGTTCTTCGCTCCCTTCGGACTGACGACAATGGTGTGGAGCCTCACGCCGTCTCGCATCGGGATCATCACATCGCGCTTGATGTAATCGAAGCTGGAGGTGACAGGCTTGAATGTGCCCGGCGTTTCGCTGGACAGTGAATTGGCCGGCTCTTGCGCGAATGACACAAGGGAGTGCGTGCAGAGCAGCAGCACAAACGAACAAACCAAACGAATGCGGAAGTTTGTCTTCATCCAGGGTCCCTTGAAATTGAAGTGGCACACCTACGATGCGGCTGCCAACCGTGAACCGGCCCGGCAGCACTAACCATCGGGAGATTACCACGAGCGGGGTGGCCTTTCGCTGCTGCTTCCCGCTTCACTTTCGTAATGCTCCCCCGGCCCAATTCAGAACTAAGCTTTCGCGCAGGGGTTCAACCTCTTATGACCAACACATTGAAGCAGTCTTTGCTCATGCTGGCAGCGGGTGGTCTGATGTTCGTCGGATCAGCTTCTGCTCAAACTGCTAACACTTCAGGCGCTGGAGCGGGACAGGTCGATCCCGGACATCCCCGCGTCAACCAAATCAATCGCCGTGAGACCAATCAGCAGAAACGAATCGCGAACGGCGTTAAAAATGGCCAGCTCACGCCGGCAGAAACCCGCCGGCTGGAGCGTGGCGAAAAACGCCTGCAGAATAACGAGAAGCGACTCATGGCCAAGGACAATGGTCATCTCACGAAGAAGGACCAGCGCCAGCTCAATCGCGAAGCCAGTCGTATGAGCGCCCGCATCGCCAAAGACAAACACGACGCAAAATAATTGCCCAGCCATCCCCCGCTCTGAACACAGCTAAAGAGAAGGCCGCTATCGCAGCGGCTTTTTCTTTTCCCCAATCGTGCTGAACAGTGTTACGCTACGCAATCTTGCCGGGGAAGGGGTGTAGCGAAATCACGTTGTCATCCTGAGCGCAGCGAAGGATCTATGCATCTTCTTGCCGCAAGCAGACTCCATAGATCCTTCGCTTCGCTCAGGACGACAATATTCGCTTGGGCACGGTTCCCGTATAATGTTGTGAACCGGCATTGGGGGGCTGGTACCAGGCGCTACTGTTTTCATCCAACGTTCTCCATTCTTCGTCTATGCAGTTGGACTGTAAAACTCCAAAGCCGGGCATCGAAGCTGCCTGCCTGAGCGACGTCGGACTGCAGCGCTCCGACAACGAAGACTCATATCTCTATTGGGAGCCCGATTCCGACGAGGATTTCCGCCGCAAGGGACGTCTTGCGATTGTGGCCGATGGAATGGGTGGGTACGAAGGCGGCCAGGAAGCGAGCCGTCTCGCGGTCGAGACCGTCCGTCACATTTATGATCGCCAACCCGCCGGCGATCCTCGCGCATCTCTGCTCGCAGCGTTTCAAACGGCGCACGATACTATCCTGCGTTATGCCTTTGAGCATCCCGAGTTTCGCGGCATGGGCACGACCTGTACTGCGCTGGCCATCGTGGGCCGGAAGCTCTATTTTGCCCACGTCGGCGACAGCAGGCTTTATCGGGTTCATGACGGCGCCATTTCACGGCTCACGCGCGACCATTCCTATGTCGGGCGTCTCGTCGAGAACGGAATCGTCCGCTCCGAAGATGCCGAGTCCCATCCCCAACGTCACATTCTGACTGCGGCTCTCGGATCGGGGCATGACATCCTTCCTGACGTCCCGGAACAACCGATCGAACTGGAAAATAATGATGTGCTCATCCTCTGCACCGACGGCCTCTGGAGTCTGGTCGCTGAGCAGGATCTGTCCCGCCTCGCACAAGCTCAGCCGGTGGCTGATGCCTGCATGAAGCTGGTGAGAATGGCGTTGGAACGTGGTGGCCCCGATAACATCACCGTCCAGCTCCTCCGTGTTTCCTCCGACTAGACTGTTTGCTCCGACTAAACCGCGCCCCCATTGTCATCGTGGGCCAAAACCGTGCCTCCGTTGTCATCCTGAGCGAAGCGAAGGATCTATGCAATCTGGGGTGCGCCTGACGCATGCGGAGTCTTTCTCCGCTCACGATGAACGATTCCCTGGAAAGCTACGCCTCTACATTGTTAAGAAAACGCCGGCTTTCCACAGCCTCAAGTGATCTGATCTGCCGCAACGGCTGAAAAGTTCTGCACTTCCTGGAGCGTCGCCCGTCGCCGCTTGACGCAAGTAGCTGAAAACAGGAAGCACATTTTTTCGTGTCGCGGAGCTTGACGGCAAATGAATTGCTATGTCATCTTTATTGATTAAGTCTATTATTTCAATAGACATTATCATATCAGTACGGTATACATGAAATCCTGTATGCAGATCGTTCTCAAACTTCGCAGGCTCGGCCTTCTGTCGTTTTTGCCGCTCCTGCTCGTTGCCGCCGGCTTCGCGCAAGCGAACAGCAGCGTCGTCCGGGTCGGTGCGTTCCCCAACATCACCCACGCGCAGGCCATGGTGGGAAAAGCGAACGGCTGGTTCGATAAGGCAATGGGCACGCAGACCAAAGTGCAATGGACCAGTTTCAATGCTGGACCTTCCGCCATCGAAGCTCTCTTTGCCGGTGCCATTGATATGACGTATGTCGGTCCGAATCCGGCCATCAACGGCTACGTTCGTTCCAATGGTGAAGCTCTTCGCGTAGTGGCGGGCGCGGCCAGTGGCGGAGCTTCGCTGGTCGTGCGTAGCGATGCCGGCATCACCAAGCCTGAGGATTTTCACGGCAAGCGCATTGCCTCCCCGCAGTTCGGCAACACGCAAGATGTGGCTCTGCGGAACTGGCTGAAGCAGCATGGAATGAAGAGCAACGATAAAGGTGGGGATGTGCAGATCATTCCCCTGGCCAATCCCGACCAACTCACCTTATTCCTCAAAAAAGATCTCGACGCCGCCTGGGCTCCTGAGCCATGGGCCACGCGACTGGTCCGCGAAGGCAACGGGCGTCTGTTTGTCGATGAACGCACTCTCTGGCCAAACGGCCAATTCGTAATCGGCCTGCTGGTGGTCAATGCGAAATTTCTCAAGGCCCATCCTGACATGGTGAAGAACTGGATTCGCGCCAATGTCGAACTCACAGACTGGATCAACGCGCATCCAGCCGAAGCCAAGAAATTGTTGAACCAGCAGATCCAGCGCGAGACCGGCAAAGCTTTGCCGCCCGACGTTCTCGATGATGCTTACTCCCGCTTGCAGATCACATACGACCCGCTGCACGCGGCACTCAACAGCGCGGCGAAGCAGGCCTTTGATGCTGGATTTCTCGGCCGGCAAATGCCGGACTTGTCCGGGCTGTACGACCTCACAATTCTCAACCAGATTCTGGCTGAGAAGAACCGAAAGGCGATTCAATGAGCACGCAAAGCTTCCCCCGTCAGTTCCCACTTCCGGTTGACAGCGTCACTCGCGCCCAGCCAGGTCCAATTGCGCTCGACCAGCCACGCCCGGGTGCCTCCCTGGAGATTCCGAAGGTTAGTCTGAGCGAGATATGTCTTGGCTATCGCGCGCAATCCGGGGAACGGCTCATCGCTCTCGATCACATCAAT
Source organism: Acidobacteriota bacterium (assembly GCA_046723715.1). Classification (GTDB taxonomy): domain Bacteria; phylum Acidobacteriota; class Terriglobia; order Terriglobales; family Acidobacteriaceae; genus Sulfotelmatobacter. The sequence continues at coordinate 10,949 of JBKOUZ010000251.1, forward strand.
CTCGACGTTCGCGCGGGAGAATTTCTCTGCATCGTTGGTCCATCCGGCTGCGGAAAATCGACCTTGCTGCATTTGATTGCAGGACTCAATGCCCAGAGCTCGGGTCAGATCCTGGTGGACGGCAATCCCATTCAGGGCCCCGGAACAGATCGCATTCTGATTTTCCAGGATCATGGACTATTCCCTTGGCTGACCGTCGGACAGAACGTCGAGTTCGGCATGAAGATGAAAGGGATTCCCAAGGCCGAGCGCCGCGAGAGGACGCAGCATTACCTGCGGCTGGTTCACCTCGGGAAATTTGAAAACAGCTACATTCACCAACTCTCCGGCGGCATGCGTCAGCGCGTAGCAATCGCCCGCGCCCTCGCCACCGAGCCTGACGTCCTGTTGATGGATGAACCCTTCGCCGCTCTCGATGCCCAGACCCGCGACCTGCTGCACGACGAACTGGAACGTATCTGGAGCCAGACTGGCCGCACGATAATTTTCGTCACCCACAACGTCCGCGAAGCGGTTCGCCTCGGGGATCGCGTGGTTCTGCTCACCTTCCGTCCGGGACGCGTCAAGAATGAGTTCCCTGTCGAATTGCCTCGCCCGCGAAGCCTGGAAGATCCCGCCGTCGCCCTGGCTGCCCGCGCCGTGCTGGATGAACTTCGCGATGAGATCAACCGCTCGCTTGATGCCGAGTACAGCGCCGGCGTCAAGCCGCACATTGAGCCAGGAGTTTCCGCATGAAGCGCGCGCTTCGCTACATCATCTTCTATGCCGGTCTGCTCGGCTTATGGACTCTGCTCGCCGAACTCAAGATTTGGCCGCCGTACTTGTTCCCCACTCCCTGGGGAGTCGCGGAATCGCTCTACGCCGGATTCGCCGACCACACCTACTGGATTGCGATTCGGGTAAGCATGCAGCGGGTCTTGATCGGCTACGCCATCTCTGTCCTGCTCGGCATGATTCTTGGTCTGGGTGTAGCCAGCAACAAATTCCTGGAAGAGACCATGGGCGGGCTCCTGGTCAGCCTGCAAAGTCTCCCGAGCATCTGCTGGTGGCCCTTGGCGCTGCTCTGGTTCGGTCTGAATCAGAACGCAATTCTTTTCGTCGTCGTCATGGGCTCGCTGCTCTCGGTGACGCTCGCCATGGAAGATGGCCGCAAGCAGATGCCGAAAATCTTCGGACAAGCCGGGCGCAACCTCGGCGCCAAGGGTTTCAAACTCTTTTGGTACGTGCTTCTGCCGGCAAGTCTTCCGTTCATAGTCTCTGGCCTGAAGCAAGGATGGGCGTTTGCCTGGCGCTCGCTCATCACTGCCGAAATGCTGTATCTCAGCCTGGGTCTCGGGCAGGTGCTGATGATGGGCCGCGACCTCAACGATATGAGTGCCGTCCTCGCCGTAATGTTGTTGATCATCGCCCTCGGCTACATCGTTGACGGAGTGGTGTTCAAGGGCATGGAGCGGCATCTGCAGAACAAGTGGGGACTCGCTCCCGCTAACTAAGCCTGGTCAGTCCAACAGGCTTATCCACGCGGTCAAGGTGCAAGGAATGCAGTTTTGTTTCGAAGCTATGTCTAGTAATGTTATAGCGATAATAGTGAAAGCGACGCCACGCCGCTCCCGGCAACGCAAAATTCCAACAGGTAGGAACGTTCATGAGCCGCAAGTATGTGACCTTCGCTAATTTAATGTTTGCCACACTCACAGTGGCCAGTTTCGCCCAGACCGATTCTGCCTCCAGCCAGACGCTCTGGTCCGCGAACCAAAGCTCGATTACCGCACACCCCGCCTTGTCGGACGGTAGCGCCCCCGTCGCGATCCAGCCAACGACATCGGCCCCGCCTCACACGGCCCCAGTTTCCTTCCGCCGTGATGGCCTCTGGTTCTCAACCAGCGACGGCAGCACGCACCTGCAGGTCCATGGATATGCGCAGGCTGACAACCGCCTGTTCTGGTCCAACACGCGCGGGCAAGATCTCGATACATTCCTGTTCCGCCGGATCCGCCCTTTATTCGAAGGCACTCTCTTCAACCAGGTGGACTTCCGCTTCATGCCGGATTTCGGGCAGTACAATCCGCAAGTTCAGGAAGCCTATCTGGAGTTGAAGACAGTGTCCTTCGCCAAACTCCGGGTAGGCAAGTTCAAGGAACCGATTGGCCTGGAAGTTCTCCGCCAGGATCGTGATCTCGCCTTCACCGAGCGCGCCATAGCCTCCGACCTGCTTCCGCTCCGTTACGTTGGCGCGCAGATCTCGGGTTCGGTGCTTGGAAAATCCATTAGCTACGACGGCGGCTACTTCGCGGGATCCAGCGACGGCGCCAATGCTGTGTTCACCCAATGGACACGCGGCAACGAAGCCGCGGCCCGGGTCTTCTTTCAGCCGTTTGCCGCTACTTCGCTCAGTGCACTCAAAGACTTCGGTTTCGGCCTCGGCGGCTCTGCCGGACATCAACACGGCACCATTGCAGGACTCAAGACCCCTGCGCAGACCACATTTTTCAAGTACTCTTCAACCGCGGTTGCGGACGGCCAGCACAATCGTTTGTCGCCGCAGGCGTATTACTATGCCGGGCCGTTCGGCGTGATCGGCGAATACATGATTTCCTCGCAGGAACTCTTCAACAAAGGCAACACAGGCAGAATCAGGAATGAAGCCTGGCAGATCCAGGGATCAATCATGCTGACTGGCGACAAGAACTCTTACTCTGGGTTCCGTCCACGCCATTCCTTCGAACCCAATCACTCCTTGCGCCGTCTGGGCGCCGTGGAACTTGCCGTCCGCTACAGCCAGGTGGCAATCGATCCTGAAGCCTTTCCGACCTTTGCCAGCGCGTCCACCGCCGCTCAGCGCGCACGCGCGACCGGAATTGGCCTGAACTGGCACCTGAACCGTTACGTGAAGCTTATGACCGACTATGAGCACACCACCTTCAGAATGGCTTCGAGCACAGCGACTCCGTTGCACAACGAAAATGTTTTAACGAGCCGCATTCAACTAGGCTTCTAACAAGAAAAAGCGCTAGCGCCCGGTGTTCCTGCCGGACACCGCGTTAGCTCTGTGAATTTCGATACACTAATGCGGAGTTTCCCACCGGGATACGAGCATGCCGTTCGCTTTCCCTGCTTTGCGTCTGGTGGGACAAGTCGGCGGGCATGGATATGAATTCCAGGCGCACATTCCTGCGTCAAATCTCCGGAGCGGTGGTGGTTGTGGGTGCTGGGTCCTCGTGGTCATCCTGGGCTTCTGCCCAGGCTCAAAGCCGCCGAATCCAGATGCCCGGTGAAGACGGCCTCCTGGTGCGCTCTTCGCGTTTTCTCGATCTCGAAACTCCGATCGAATACTTCGATACCTGGATCACTCCCGTGCCTCGTTTCTTCGTGCGCAATCACATGCACGAGCCCAGCGAAGTTACCGCCACCGATTGGCGGCTCAGCGTTGCCGGAGAAGTCGAAAAGCCGGTCACGTTCAGTCTCGCTGAACTGTCGCGTATCGCTCCTCAGTCAGTTGTCAATACTTTGGAATGTGCTGGGAACGGCCGTGGCCTGTACCGTCCCCAGGTGCCCGGAGCGCAATGGGGAAAAGGCGCGGTAGGCACTGCGAGGTTCTCCGGCCCTCGCCTGCGTGACCTTCTTCAGCGCTCAGGCGTAAAAACTTCCGGCAAGCACGTGATGTTTCGCGGGCTCGACGAAGTCCCGGGCAAGGTGCCCCCATTCATCCGCAGCATCCCCGTTGAAAAGGCGCTTGATTCCGACACCCTCATCGCCACTCACATGAATGGCGCGCCGCTTACGAAGCACCATGGCTTTCCCGCGCGTGCCCTCGTGCCCGGATGGATTGGAGCCGCTTCCTGCAAGTGGCTCACAGAAATCAAAGTTCTGGAATCAGAATTCGTCGGCAATTTCATGAATCCGGGATACCGCCTTCCAAATCGGCCGGTAAAGCCCGGCGAGGCGGTGGCTCCCGAGGATACGCAACCCGTGACCGCGCTCAATGTTAAGTCCGTCATCACCAGCCCGTTGGATCACGCCAAGCTAGAACCCGGCCGTGTTTTCATTCACGGTGCCGCCTGGGCCGGAGAAGCCGATGTCGTGAAGGTTGAAATTTCAACGGACGGCGGCTCCAGTTGGAATCCGGCGACTCTGGCACGCGATCGCGCGCACTATGCCTGGCGCCTCTGGAGCTATATCTGGAGCCCGCCCAGGGGAGACCACAAAATTCTCGCGCGCGCCAGCGATAGCCTGGGCCGCACTCAACCGAGCACTCCAGTCTGGAATCCCGGCGGCTATCTGTACAACGCCATCGACGAGGTCAGAATCCATGTCGCCTAAGGCTTTCGTTCGCGCCGTATCCACCCTAGCGCTCCTATTCTGCACGCGCCAGATCTGGCCTCAATCGCCCGCTCCGCCGCAGCCGGCCCTGAGTGAGGAATTGCCCAGTGGCTCGATGCATGACAAAGCTGTGACCGCCTGCACGGAATGCCACGAGGCTCGCATCATCGTGCAGCAACGTCTGGGCAGAGCCGCCTGGGGCAAAGAGGTTGACAAAATGGTGAAGTGGGGAGCGGTAGTCGATACGACCGACCATGACGCCCTCATCGATTATCTGAGCAATAACTTTGGTACGGATCGACCGCCGTATGTGCCGCCGCGCACCTCATCGATAAAAACAGCTTCCAAGGCCGGAGCGTCGCGTTAGAGAGCAAAGCGCTACCGTCCCGGTGTTCCGTGCTTACCGAACACCTACGGTAGCGCTGCCAATGCCTGGCCCAAATCATGGAAAGATTATAGAAAATGCCGATGCACCGCTGAAAGTGCATACGCAGGTTCGCAGCCCTACTTTGCTTCGGCGTTCTCCGTTCCCTCCGAGCTGGAATTCTTTTCCGGACGCAGCAGAGGAAACAGAATTACGTCGCGAATAGTATGCGAATCGGTGAGCAGCATGCATACGCGATCGATGCCGATACCTACGCCCCCAGCCGGAGGCATTCCATACGACAGCGCGCGGATGTAGTCCTCATCCATCTGGTGAGCTTCCTCGTCGCCACGCTCACGTTCTTTCAATTGTGCTTCGAAACGCCGTCGCTGGTCTTCGGGATCGTTGAGCTCGCTGAAGCCGTTGGAGATCTCCATTTGTCCAGCAAAGATTTCGAAGCGCTCGGTCCACTCCGGCTCGTCGGGTTTCTGCTTGGATAACGGAGACACCGCAGTCGGAAATTCGTAGATGATCGTCGGCTGCATCAGATGCTCCTCTGCCGCCGCTTCAAACAAGTCCGCAATATTCTTCCCAGTCGGAGCGCTCGGGTCATACGCCATGTGCGAATGCCGTGCGTTAAAGCGCTCGACCAACTTCTTCACACCATCCGCGCTATTGAAGTCGCTCATCTCCGGCTTAGCGCCTGCTTTCTCCGGCCAGAATTTGATGATCGCCTCCCGCATGGTCATACGCTGCCAGTTTGACCAGTCGAGTTCTTCGACAACATCCTTGCCATCCTCCTGCCGGGTCCACTTCGACTTCGGGCTGCCGTTCACGGTGATGGCAGCTTCGGTGATCGATTCCTGCGTGAGGTTCATGATGCCTTCGTAGTTCGTATATGCCTGATATGCCTCCAGCATCGTGAACTCGGGATTCCACCGCCACCCCAAACCTTCGTTGCGAAAATTGCGATTGATCTCGTAGACGCGATCCAGTCCGCCCACCACCAGCCTTTTCAGATACAGCTCAGGAGCGATGCGCAGGTACAGATCCATGTCCAGCGTGTTGTGATGCGTCACAAACGGGCGCGCCACTGCCCCGCCGGCAATGGGCTGCATCATCGGCGTTTCCACTTCGATGAATCCATGAGAATCGAAAGTGCGCCGCATCGACTGGATCATCTTCGTACGCTTCAGAAAAACTTCGCGCACTTCAGGATTCATCACCAGATCGACATAGCGCTGCCGATAGCGCAGCTCAACGTCAGTCAGGCCGTGCCACTTCTCCGGCAAGGGCAGCAGATCTTTGCTGAGGAACGTAATCTCTTCCACATGAACCGTAAGCTCGCCGGTGCGCGTGCGGAACAGATATCCGCTCACCCCGATGTGATCGCCAAGATCGAGCAGTTTGTACAGTTCGAATCCCTTCTCGCCGACCGCATCTTTCTTCACATAAATCTGCAGCTTCTGGCCGCCTTGCTGCAGGTGAGCGAATCCCGCCTTCCCCATCAGCCGGATCGCCATAATCCGTCCGGCAACCCGCACGTTCACGCGGGAATGTTCGAGCTCCTCCGCGCTCTTGGACAAGTAGTCGCGCAGGATCTGATCGAGTGTATGAGTGAATTCGTATTTGCTGCGGTAGGTAGGCTGGCCGAGAGCCTCAATCGCCTTCAACTTCTCGGTCCGCAACTGATAAATATGTTCGTCGAGTGCCAAATGGAGTCCTTCACTGAATGCTGATGGAATCCAGAATTATACTTGGCTCATCTGCAGCGTGGGCAAAGCGACCGCTGGAAGTGCAATCGCACCATCGTCGTGCGCCGCAGGGCAGCGAGGGTGTTAGTTTGCGCCGAATGAACTGACAGACGCAACTGGCCTTCGTTGACGATAACTCGCGATATCGCTCATTGAAACAGAGGTCGTGTTTTTCCTCGAGGATTTGCATTCGCCAGATTGCCGACGTTCCCAATGGCGGGAAGGTCAGGCTCAAAGTGTGCTTGCCGCCTGATTCCCCTGGTGTTCACGTTACTTCCACCCAGTTTGATCCGCGTCGCGCTCGCGACGAATGTTCTGCTTCCTTGCAAGCATTCGTTCGCTCTGGATGTTGCCCTTCAACCGGATTGCGACGTGCAGGCATTCTTCCCCGACAACCACCGGCATTGGCGTGTTCTGGATCGCGTTCTATCGACTGACCAATCCACGAAGGGGCGCCATGGAGGGTGTTCGCTTCTCCAGCAGCTATTCTCCTCACTCCGGCGATTTTTGTTTGGAATCTTATTCAAGCAAACATCAGAATGCAGCGACTGCACAGTTGACGACAGCAGGCCAGGCCATGGCGCTCAAGACGATATCTGTTGAGTCGCTTCACGCCTGAACCATCGAAACGCTTCGGGAAATTTTCGCCCACCATTTGGGGCGATGCTAATATTTAAGCGATGTTGCGAGTTGAATCGAACAGGCTGCGGATTAGAGAGCGGTCGTTGACGTGGCGGCGTAGCTGGCGACCTTGGAGTCAATCTTGCTCGTCCCACTTGTGTTGAAACGTCATCGAGTCCTCATTACCGGCTTTCTTTCCTCATTTGCCGCGGCTGGTCTTGTGATGCTCATAGGCTTCTATGCCGAGCGGTGGGCAAATGCCATACTTCGGGTTCCACCTGTGACCTTTCCGTTGATGATGGTTTTGGCCTCGAGCATTCCTTTTTTGGTTGTAGTCTTTCTAGTCACCCGAGCACGGCGGAGACATCGGATCTCGTGGTCGGAAATTTTAGGTTTGTGTTTCGCAGTAGTCTCGCTCGTGGTCCCAATATTTTGCATCCGCGGTATGATTCTGCTCTGGATTGGTATGCGGCACGAAGCTGCTCACAATATTCCTGCGCCGGCCTTCCAGGCGCGTGATCTCCACGGAAACACTCAAGCTCTCGCGGAGCATAAGGGCGAGGTCGTACTCGTGAATGTTTGGGCAACCTGGTGCGGATCCTGCTTGGCGGAAATGCCAAAGCTCGACCACCTATATCAGGAACATAAGAATCAGGGCCTCGTAGTATTCGGCCTCTCTGACGAAAAGCTGGCCACACAACGAAAAGGGCTGGCAGAGGTGCCCGTGACATATCCGCTCCTGACATACGATGGTCAAATCCCAGGTCTCTATCGGTATGTTGCCGGCTATCCCACAACATTCGTGATTGACCGCCGAGGAATCTTGCATCCCGCCATCAAGGGCGATCGGACATTCGAAGAACTGGACAAAGCCGTCAATGGCCTCCTCAGCGGCCAGCCTTGATGGTTCACGCGACATCGCGGCTTGCGTAAACGGCTATGAAATGCCTTCTGGTTTGCCGTTGCCAAATGACTGTAAACACGGATTAGCAGTAAAAATCTCTGGGCAAAGCCAATGAGTGGAGTCGAGAAGAGGCGCAGTGGCTTTAGCCTCCCGGTGGCAGTTGGTCAGGTTTTCACCTGGCCGCCTCAGTCCGGTTTGACGTTGTTCTGTTTCCTCTTCCCGCTCATCGAACTGGACAGGCACATTTCATG
>JBKOUZ010000122.1:0-16368 GCA_046723715.1 Acidobacteriota bacterium
AAACTTAAGAAGCTGTCAAAGAACGATCTTGTTGTACTCCTTTTATTTTTCCAGTCAATGAAAAATACGCCTTTGTAAGTACACGTATTTTCAATCGAGTGCACGCTGTCCACAGGACGGTGACCGGAAATAGTGCAGTGCTCCAAACGGTTTGCGTGAGAACCGCCTGATTCATTACGGCGGAGCGCAACATTCTGTCTGAAAGGCCATCTCACGGCCCTGATCACGCTGACTGACACTTGTGCTCATCAGCGTGCTGTCGCATTGGCCCGATGCTGCGTTCTTTCGCCCACGAAAAACTCAAGTTCCTTGTCCGCCATCATGAACTCACCGGGCTTTTTGAGCGAAAGATTTCAAACTGCAGAGTGGTCGTGTCTATCAATTTCTTCAAGATTGCGTCCAGTTTTCGAAGACAGCTGATCATCTTCCGGGCATCGGCTCATGGCCTGCTTAGGCGCCGGAGCGTAATCTCCTGCTGCCCGCGATTTGGCCCCGATAGCTGCTTTTCCGAGCCGAGACACGCCAATCACGAGCATTTGCAATGCGCGCTTCGCATGGGCACTCATGCAACGACCGGCCGTTGCAATGGCATCCTAAGGCCAGAACTTGTGGAGCACTCAATGAACAAGGACACTGTTCTCTCGCTCAGCCCCAGTCAGGATGCCTTACGATCCCGGGAAGCCACCCTCCGAAACGCAGGTTTGAAGGTGATATCGGTTATGAGTGCGGTGCAGGCTCGCTTCGAAATTGAGATGGGCCGGTGCGGAGTTTTTTTGATCTGTTACCGCGTATCGAGCCAACAGGCCGACGAGTTGACCAAGCTCTTTCGCAGATACTGCCCTGACGGGAGGATCGTCTTTGTGACCAAGCCGGCCCAGAAAGGGGAAGTTCCCTCGGAGACTGATTTCGCAATTCCGGAATCCGGTGGGCCGGAACAGATCCTGCACCTTCTCAAAGAAACGGGCACTTGCTCAAGCTCTAAGAACGCGGCTTAGCTCCGCCCCGCCTCGTTAGCTTTCTAACGAGGTGAACAACTTTTGAAATGAACAGTCTGTTGGATGCAGGCGCCCCGCGCCAGTGTTCTATCAGGCTTTGGTGGCGAGGTATTCGCAGACGCGCCGGATGGTGTCGCGCTGGTTATCGTTCAACGTCAGGAATTCGAATCCGTAACGGAGTCCCTGACGATAGCGCACAATGGCTCTCACTTTGATGGGATAGGGCGTGAGGGGCAATGGTATGTCGAGAGTGACGATCTCGCCGGGTTCCAGGCTGCCGGTTAAGGTGGCGCCAATACCGTCCTGCCCCATTTCCGTGGAACGCCCCCAACAGGTGCGGAATTCTCCGGCCTGGAACATTTTCACCTGCAGGCGGACGTCAATCACGAACCGCGGGAAACGACGAGTGAACTGAGCTTTGGTTCTGGTGCGTGAGCCCGTGCCGGTAGAGGTTTCCGGGGCGGCGGCGGCGCGGGCCTTCTCGTCAGTACTCATGTGGAGACGCGGAACCTGTGAGCCGCGAAATCCTTTCTAGTTGCCGTGCAGCAAGTATCCAGGCTCGAGCGGGAGCTTTCCCGCAAGCTTTACGACGGAGACGCTGCTGTTAATCGAGTAAACGTCCACAACCCCGACCGCACCTGGAATGGATGCGACCCTGTTGACGAGTTCTTCATCGGAATTCACGATAATGATCGCGGGATGTCCGGCGCGTCCGTGGTTGGCCGTGGAGACGAGCTCTTTGACTTGCGATTCCGAGCTCTCGTAGAGCTTTTCCACAACCACTTTCATCTCCGGGGTGGCCGGAGAGCGCATGATGAAAGTCACCGATTTGCCGTCGGGCCAGTGATGGGTTAGGCCTTTGCAGATTTTCATCAGATCCGGTACCGCGATGCCGGAAAGTGCATTGGCTTTATTGGAGACCACAGCGAGGTCCCGCCCGGCCGCCAGCGAAATGCCGGCCGCCGCAACAAATAATGTAAGGATTATGACTCGACGGTAGAACACACTCGCCCCCGCTGAAAAAGTTCCGACCTCTGTGATTCTCGCGGAATTTGGCCATGGGCTCAACGGTCTGGAAGTCCATGTACCAACGGAGCCACTACAGCACTGCAGGAGCGTCCGGCTCTAAGCCCCATCATCAACTCCGCAGCATTCTCCACACCGGGCTCGTATATTCCAGGGTTTTTTCGCACCGCGTTCTGGAAATTTTCGGCGCACCGGGCATCTATAAGCGTCATCCAAGATTTCAACAGGCAGCGCTGCGTCGAAGGTTGGCAAGAACAGGGTAATAAGGTAGGCTATGCCTTCTTTTAATATCCATTTTCAAATTCTTCGAAGGGGCTCATGCATTTATGACCAATCGTGTGTCTTATGCTCCGCAAGATCTTCAAAAGATGTGCAAGCAGGCTGAGAGAGATCAGGAGTCGAAGAAGTTGGCCGCCTTGATGGATCGAGTAAAGAGGCAAATCGCGGAGCGCGAGAATCCGGCGCTAACGTCGCAACGGCTTAAGGCAGCCAAGGGTGTCAGCGCGGACAAGGGTCTATTGCGCTTGCCCAGCAAGTCAGTGCCCCTGGAGAGGTAAGCCGAAATCGTTACTTTCTCGGGCTCGCAGACAGCGACCGGGCTAGCAATCTCCAGTCGTGAGCAAAGGCAGTCATGATCAGCGACGAGCAGACGACGGTGCCGGCCAGCAATGCTCAGAGGATCCCGAAAAAGACGGATCCCTCACAATACTGTCCTAACTGTTCCGCGGAACTACGCGAGAGCAGGTGCAAGTTGAAGTGCCCGCAGTGCGGGTTTTATTTGAGCTGCTCCGACTTTTACTAAAATGACACCTGGATTTTGATCGTTCCGTTTGCCTGCTGTGATCATTAATTGATGGCTCCCTCCGTGGAGGCTAAGAGGATGCGGCTTGAAGCCCGAGCGCCTTGCTCAAGCCTGGGGTTTACCCTTTCGCAGCCAGCTATCTCATCATGCAAACGAAACCCTGACTCATCCCTTGCTAAGGGAGCGCAGGCGATTCGCTCAAATCCATGCGGAGGCTCTGAGTAGACCCACAGTTTGTATGTTGTCCGGATCACTTCAGCTGCAAATGAGATCTGAGGTGCGGTGACGCGTCCGAGTCCTTGCGTCTAGAATGTCAGGGCGACTTTATTTCTATCGATCGAGGAGAACGTCATGCAACGCAAGGCTAGTGCGGTTTGGAAAGGCGGCTTGAAGGATGGCAAGGGGACGATGTCGGCTCCGGGCGGGGTGCTGAACAATACGCAATATTCATTTACCACACGTTTTGAGAATGCGCCGGGAACCAATCCTGAGGAATTGATCGCGGCCGCGCATGCGGGATGCTTTTCCATGGCGCTCTCAGCACAGCTGGGTAGTGCGAATCTTACTCCAGAGAGCATCTCTACTACTGTGACCCTGTCTTTCGAGAAGCTTGATTCTGGATGGACGATCACTCAGAGCCACATTGATGTTGTGGGAAAGGTGCCGGGCGCGGACGCGGCTACGTTTCAGAAGTATGCGGAGGCCGCGGAGAAGGGATGCCCGGTTTCCAAAGTGCTAAACGCGAAGATCACTATGAATGCGAAGTTGGAATAGGAAGATGAATCCGGCAGGCCACGGAGATTAATTATTCTTAGCCGCCTGCCGGGTTCGGGCAAGGCTTCATGGCGCTGCTGATAACTCATCGCTTACGATCTTGCCCGTGATTGCCGAACAACCAGAGCTGCGCGAGGCGTTTGACAGGTAAGTTCTCGCCTGTAGAATAGAAGTGCAGGTCTTGACCCGGTGGCTTTTGGCTGCCGCGGCGATTTGAGTCCACTTGCCATCGTGGCGGAATTGGCAGACGCGCATGGTTCAGGTCCATGTACCGGCAACGGTGTGGGGGTTCGAGTCCCTTCGATGGCACCAGTAAATTCTTTCCTTGTTCTGTTCTTCTCGTAGGATCTGGCTTCTGCGTACACGGGCATAAAGCGCCGCATTCGGATCCGGCGATGGCGGCACCTTCCATGCTTCTAGGCAAAGATTGTGAAATGGGGCAAAATGCAGGGCTGGGCGGGAGAGTGAGACTTGAAGATCTCGCAAAAGGGCCTTTATGCGCTGCAGGCCATGATGACGCTTGCGCGACGGCACGAGCAGGGCGCTATCAAGATTCGCGACATTGCGGCCGAGAGCGATCTGCCGGAGAAATTCCTGGAACTAATTTTGCTGGAGTTGAAGAATGCGCGCATTGTGGACAGCGTGCGCGGAGCCCGCGGCGGATATCAGCTGCGCCGCGATCCCTCGGAGATTCCGCTGAGTGACATTATCCGGCTGGTGGACGGCCCCCTGGCCCCGATGGGTGATGCAGAGCAGCTGCGCGGCTTGATCGATAAAGACGAAGCTCACCGCGCCCTGTATGAGGTGTTTCTCGCTGTGCGGGATGCTGCGGCAAAGATTTTGGAGAATACAACCGTCGCCGATCTGGTTTCGGGGAGCCGCGCGAAGAAGGCGGGTGTGAAAGCCGCTGCTGCAGTGGGAAAGAAACACTGAAGGCAAGTCAAGATCCCCGTCCTGTCTCGCAATAGAGCGAGACTAGGACCGGGACCCCTTCGTTTACTCTCTTCGAATCAGCTTGCTAATTCAGTGGGAGCATGCGACGCGCTGATTACTTTTTCCAGGCGAATGTAGCTGGCTTCCATGCCGCCTTCCATTCCTGTCGCCAGCATTGCGGCGCGGGTCTGGCTGTAGGGCAACGTCATGCGCATCGTCATCAGCGTTCCGGTTCCATCCGCCTCGAACCTGCTTTCGATATGGTTGTCCGGCGTCGGATCGGGCAGGTGCATGCGCTCGATATGGACGATCTTGCTGTAGGGCACCAGCTCCAGAAATTCGCCGGTAAGATAAAACCCGCCGCCCTTTCCATTGGTCCACTCGTAACGAATCTTGCCGCCCGGTCGCGCTTCATTGATGCAGACGGGCATCGTCCAGCCCTCGGGGCCGAGCATCCATTGCTGTATTAACTTTGGATCTATATGTGAGAGGTAAACAGCCTCGGGACGAGCTTCGAAGCGCCTCGTCACAACTACATATCTGTCTTGTTCGGTTCTCAGCGTAAGTTTGCTCATCGTATCTCCTTTTATTTTTTCCTCGGTTCCATCCGGGCCAGAACGGAATCCAGGCGGTCGTAATTCTTCTCCAGCGCTCTTCGTAGCATCGCCAACCATTGGTCCATCGCTTCTATCCCGGCCTTCGATAGGCGGCGCGGGCGCCGGGTACCATCGACGCGGCGGACAATGAGTCCCGCATCTTCGAGTACCTTCAAGTGCTGCGAAATCGCAGGTTGCGTCATATCAAAAGGTTCTGCAAGCTCCCCGACCGTAGCTTCGCCGTGCGCAAGACGCGCAAGAATTGCGCGGCGAGTGGCATGTGCGACAGCGGAAAAAGCCGCATCCAATTCCATAATCGATACCTTATATAAGAAATACCTTATAGTCAAGCGGAATCCGAGAACTCTTCAATCTGATATCTCGTTACCTGGAAGTACAGTGGCGGCTCTAGGTTGTTTCCCGTATTCAGCTGGACGGGTATTTTGCCTAATGTAGGACGGCTGACCCTCTGATCGACCATGAAGGTCGTGAGCTCATGGACGAGAAACTAAACATACTGCTGGTGGATGATCAACCCGCCAAGTTGCTGACCTATGAAGCGGCTCTGAGCGAATTGGGGGAAAACCTGATCAAGGCTCACTCCGGAATGGAGGCCTTGGAACAGCTGCTGAAAAACAATGTTGCCCTCGTGCTGATGGACGTATGCATGCCGGGCATGGATGGTTTTGAAACAGCAGAGATGATTCACCAGCATCCGCGATTCGAAAATACGCCCATCGTATTCATTTCCGGAATTTGCGTGAGCGATGTCGACCGGCTCAAAGGCTACCAGCACGGAGCTGTCGATTATCTTCCTGTTCCGGCGCCGCCGGAATTATTGCGCGCGAAAGTAAGAACGTTTATCGAATTGCACCGGAAGACGCGGCAACTGGAATTGTTGAACGCCAAGATGACCATGCTGCAGGAAGAAGAGAGGCGGCGCATGGCGCGCGAATTACACGACAGCGTCGGCCAACTCCTCGCCGCGATTGCCATGAATCAAGTGGTGCTGACAGCGGAATCCGAGAAGCTAAGCACGGATGCGGCCGAGTCTCTCAACGAGAATGTCGGGATGGTTGACGAAGTCAGCAAGCAGATTCGTACCATTTCCTATTTGCTGCATCCTCCTTTGCTGGATGAGGCCGGGGTGGCGTCGGCTCTCCGTTGCTACGTGGAGGGCTTCTCCAAGCGCAGCAAGATCGCGGTCACGCTTGAAACTTCGCCGGAGTTCGGCCGTTTGCCCAGTGAAATCGAAATCTCAGTTTTTCGCATGGTGCAGGAATGCCTTACAAACATTCACCGCCACTCGGGCAGTGCCACCGCCGGCATTCGACTGATCCGCAACGAAGCCTGCGTGACCGTTGAGGTTGAAGATGCGGGCAAGGGGATTTCTGCAGGCCGGCCAGACGCTTCAACTCAGCCCGGGGTGGGTTTCCTTGGCATGCGAGAACGATTGCGTCCTCTTGGCGGGACCTTAGATATCCGTTCGGATCAGGGTGGAGTGAGAGTGCTGGCGGTCATTCCCGTGCCCCGCGCCGAAACTCCGGAGGTACGAGTTCCACCCGCAGTGCATCTGCAGAGCTCCGACTGATCTCAGAAATGTGGCAGGGGCACTCCATTCAAAGCCGCTTTGAGCAAGGTTCCCGCATACGCCTGATCCACATTCACGGAAGCCTGCAGCATCATCGGCCCGAACCAGTTCGCGGGTGCCTCCGGATGAACGCCGGTGAAGATCACATAACCCTTGCCCGACTGGCCTTGGACGATTGCAGGAGTGCCATCGGGAAATTTCCCCACCACCTCCCCCCACCCCGATAGCTGCGGTCCATCTTCCCAATAGATGTTCAGGGGCGCACTGTCAGCAAACGAGATCTCGATGACTTCCTGATGAATCCCCTTGAATTCGTCGGCATAGAAATCGAATGCCACTCCCCCGGTGAGATTCACTCCGTTGTAGCTGGAATGGGCCCCGAAGAATGCACCCGCGCAAAGTCCCAGGTAGTGCACCCCATATTGCTGAACCGCGCCGCGCACGTTCTCCACCGTACTTCCGTTCAGGCTCTGTCCAATCTCAATGGAATTTCCACCCGGAACGACGATCAATTTGTATCCTCCCAGTTCCGCTTTCGTCATCGCATTGAGCTGGTCCGAATCCGCGGTCCTATACCCGATCCCCTCGCTGCTCAGGACTGCCTCTACTGCGGAGACATCCGCCGAAGTGCCTGTTCCATTAAAAAGAAGAACAGGTTCGGATGCAGGAATCGCGGGGGGCAGCGCGGCCGTCGCCGCACTCGCGGGATCATTGTGAGATCCACATCCACTGAAGATGCTCGCGGCTATGAGAAAAGCCGCCATGGAACTGAATCGGGCCGCGAGAGCGATGAGGGGAATACAAGAGTACACAGAGAACCCCTCGAAGTGGCGCTACTATGGTACCGCTTCGATGCGAAATAGAACCGCGGAGATGGGTGCGAGCTGAGAGTTAGGTGCCGCTTTCTGCGCGCGAAATGTCCCTGGCCCGGCTCAGCCAATGAAGCTTCGCGCCACCTTGCGCCCAGGAAATTCTTGACAACATTCCGATCTTGCACTATTTTCTGTAACGACAGAAACAACCGAAATAACAGTCCGAGCGAGGTGCCCCTTTGAACAGATTTGCCCGCCTATGGAGTCCCTCGGGAACGGTCACTCGCGGCACGTACGCCATCGTCGGCCTTCTCGGATTCACTCTCAAGCACAATCTCGACCGCTTTGTGGCCAGCTTTGGATTCCATCGCCACTGGGGAGTCTTCAACTACTGGGTGCCTGTCCGCGACGTCGCTCGTGTCACCCAGCTCCCGCGTTCGGAAGCTGTTTTCCTGGCTACCATGGTGGCCCTTTCGCTGCCGTTCATATGGCTCGGCGTCTCCATGACCATCAAGCGCCTGCGCAGCGCAGGCCTCTCTCCGCAACTCGTCGCTCTCTTCTTCCTTCCCTTCCTGAACCTCTTATTCTTTCTCGTCCTCTGCCTTTTGCCTGAGAAGCAAGTGTCGCGGGGGCCCTGGCCCGCGCCTTCCGGCACGATTGATCCGCTTGCAAATCAAAGTTCGTTTCCGGCCACGCGCACCTCCATTTCACGCATCCTCCCTGAAGGCGCAGTAGGCAGCGCTGCGGTCTCCCTGCTCGTCACCATCCCTGTAGGACTGGCCACCGCCTGGTTGGGTACTCAAATCCTGAGGAACTACGGTTGGGGTCTGTTCGTCGCTCTACCCTTCGCCATGGGTTTCACTGCCGCGTTGATCTACGGATCTCGCCAGCCGCGCAGCGCAGGTGCGCAGATCGGTGTGGCCTGCCTTTCAGTTGTGTTATTGGGCGTTGCTTTGATGGGACTGGCCTTCGAGGGATTGATCTGCATCGCCATGGTCGTGCCGCTTGCGATTCCGCTGGCGGCATTGGGCGGTGTCTGCGCCTATGCTATACAAAAGAACCGCAGGTACGATTCCCCCGCATTTGTCGCGGTCCTGCTGCTGTTCACTCCCGGCGTGGAATGGCTGGAACACACGATCGCAAGGCCGTCTCCCGTCTTCGTGGTTCGCTCAACGATCGAGATAGAAGCACCGCCTGAAAAAGTTTGGGACAAGGTCATCGCCTTCACCGAAATCCCCGCGCCCACCGAATGGATGTTTCGCGCCGGAGTCGCTTATCCGATCCGCGCCGAAATGTTCGGTCGCGGCCCGGGAGCAGAACGCCATTGCGTCTTCTCCACCGGCGCGTTTGTTGAACCTATCCAAGTTTGGGACGCGCCACACCGTTTGAAATTCTCCGTCACTTCCAATCCCGCTCCCATGCAGGAGTGGACGCCGTACCCGCACGTCAATCCCCCGCACCTCCACGGATTCCTGATATCCGAAGGCGGGCAGTTCCTGCTCACCCGTCTCCCGAATGGTGGAACCCGCCTGCAAGGCACTACCTGGTACCGCCACGGCCTGTGGCCGTCTGCCTACTGGAAACTCTGGTCGGACCAAATCATCCACCGCATCCATCTGCGGGTTCTAAGACATATTCGGGAGGAAGCCGAGCACTAACGTACTACTCGCGGGATTGAGGTCAGACACTCAGAAGCTTGTTTGCCTTCATGCAGTGGCGAAAGCGGCGGGCCGGAAGCTCTGGCCGAATACCGGACGAACCTCCTCGTTCCGGGCAATCATGTGAGCTCTCAAAAACGCGATCCGGCTAGCTATCTCATAGAGACTGGCTCGCCGACAAGAATCGCTATGGGACCGCATGCGTTCGGCGGTGGCCACAAAACTGGCGGTGAGCTGCAGTGCTTCGTGGGAGGACATGCAAGACATCGGGAAGATCCTTCTGAGCGGCTACCCATATTTTACCTCTTCACCAGGGATTTGGAAATACACTGTACCCTCCGAAAAAGGCACGAGATGCTGGTATGCTCCAAGATGCTGTAACGCTGTCGGTTACGCTGATCACCGCGAGGAAACTATGCGATCGGACGCTAGCCTTTTCTCCAGTTTGCAGTGTATTCGCCCGGAACCCAAGGGCCATTCGAAAAACCCGGCGTCTGCGCCCTGCATCCGAGACTAGATACCCCCGCAAGCATGCGTGCTCTCCTTTTTACGATCGTTTTGGTTAGCACCGCCGCAGCCCAGTTCCCTGCTAGTTCCACCATCGCCGTCGTAGATGAAAATGGGCTTGCCGTCCCCTCCGCCCGCATCACGCTTCAGTCTTCGTCGCACTCTGCCGTCCATTGTTTAACGATCTTCACCGGCCGTTGCCAAGTTCCCTCTCTGCCCGCCGGTGAATATCAGCTGCACGTGGAGAAGGAAGGCTACTACGCGCTTGACCAGCCGAAGGTGCAAATCGATCCCGGTTCCACCATTGAAGTGACCTTAAATCACCAGCAGGAAGTTCGTGAGATCGTGGACGTCCGCGAATCTACCCCAGCCATCGATCCCACTCAAGTTTCTTCCCGCGAGACTCTCACCGGTCTCGACGTCCTCAACATCGTCTTTCCCGCCACCCACGATTACCGCAATGCACTGAACTTTATCCCTGGTGTAGTACAGGACCAGTACGGTCAAACCCACATCGCAGGCGCCCAAACTTACCAGACGCAGACTTTGCTCGATGGCTTTAACGTAACTCAACCCGCCAACGGACAACTTTTAATCCGCGTCAGCATCGATGCCTTCCGCTCCATCCAGGTCGAACCTTCCCGCGAGCCCGCTGAAGCTGGCAAAGGTTCCGCCGGACTCCTCATGCTTAACACCGGCATCGGTGACGATCACTTCCGCTTCTGGGCCACCGACTTTATTCCCTCCGTCATCAACCGCCACGGATGGCGCTTCAACCAATTTCTCCCGCGCTTTACTTTCTCCGGTCCCATCGAGAAAGGAAAAATCTGGTTCTACAACGCTTTCGACGGTGAATACGAAAACCAGATCTATACCGAACTACCCCGTGGAGCCGACAACGATCACATTCTGCGCATCGGCAACTTGACCAAGCTCCAGGCCAACGTCACCAATCGCAACATCCTCACCACCAGTTTCCTGATCAATCATCTCAACGATCAATATGCCTTTCTTTCACCGCAAAGCCCGCAACGCGCCAATCCTAAAGACTACGAGACCGCTTACGTCACCAGCATCAAAGACCAGCATTACTTTGCCAACGGAGAACTTCTCGAAGCCGGACTCGCCTTCAACCAATACCACTCGCACTACATTCCTTACGGCACGGACCCCTACTTCGTGAACACGAATACGACGGGGGGAAACTATTACCTCACCCAGCAAACCACGGCAACACGCTGGCAAGGAATCGCAAACCTCTATCTGCCCCCGGTGCAGTGGCGCGGCCGCCACGATTTCAAAGTAGGCGTCGATCTCGATCACATCACCTACGATGCCCAGTTCTTTCGCGGGCCCATCGCTTACCTCACCGGCAGCAACACTCTCACTTCACCCGATCTGTGCTTCACCGCGATTCAGGACAAGAATTTTCCCTGCACCCGTTACTCGAACTTCACGCTCGCCCCTTTGCACGAGCAATTCAACACGGAAATCACGGCCTACGCTGAAGATCGCTGGAGTCTCACCAATCGCCTTCTGGTCGAACCCGGCGTCCGGCTCGACTGGGATTCCCTCATTCACCGCGCTAACGTAGCTCCCAGGCTGGCCGGCACGTACGTGCTCGACAATTCGGGAAACACCAAACTCTCTGCTGGCATAGCTGTGATCTACGAATCCACTCCCATTTTTTTGATCGCTCGCCCGTACGCCGGGTCCCGCCAGGACACCTTCTACTTCACCGATCCCGCTTGCACCGCGCCCACTGGATGCGTTACCAGCAGCGGTCCCTTCACCACTTCTTTCACAGCCAACACCAACGCCGTTCGCTCTCCGCGTTTCCTGAACTGGAGCATCGGCGTCGAACGAAAGCTTCCCGGTGCGATTTATGCCAAGGCCGAATATTTCGAACGCCGCGGGGCGCACGGATTCGTTTACGACACCCGCAACTCTTCGAGCCTCGGCGACTTCATTCTGCAGAACACGCGCAGTGATCGTTACCGTTCCTTCCAGATCACGCTCCGTCACAACTTTCGCGAAGCCTACATACTCATGGGCTCGTACACCCGCTCCCGTGCCACCTCGAACGAAGCTCTTGACTTCAACGTCGACGGCAATGTTCTCAGCCCGCAGCAGCCCGGACCTTATCCTTGGGATACTCCCGATCGCTTCCTATCCTGGGGATATCTCCCGTTCTTTAAACTGCCCATCATCCATCGCTTGGAGCTTGCGTATTCCATGGAGGCTCGCACCGGGTTTCCCTTCAACGAATACACAAATCAGCAACAACTGATCGGCAGACCGGGAGAACATCGCTTTCCCGAATATTTTTCGCTGAACATCCAACTGGAAAAACGCTTCCACTTCCTCGGCTACTACCTGGCTCTGCGCGGCGGCCTCGACAACATCACAGGCCGCTGCAATCCATACGTTGTAAACGGCGTCATTGACGCAACTCATCCCGCTCCCACCTTCAGCGCCTGCCAGGGTCGAGCCTTCACCTCAAGAATCCGCCTTCTGGGGAAAAAATGACCAATCTAGCGGCGGACGCCTCGTTCGCCCTGCGAGCAAGCGAGCATGAGCCCAGCCCTGAGTTTGATATGAATGAGCCAAGTCGAACGATCCGTTCCTCGTTGGCAGCCTCCGAGCGCCTCATCCAGCCCCCGAGCTATAATCGTTTCACTGCATCGAATTCGAATCTCCCGTCATCAGAAAGTTCTGGAGGATAACAATGGCTCACGAACTACCCCCCTTACCGTATGCCTACGACGCACTCGAACCTACGATCGATAAGCAGACGATGACCCTGCACCACGATATGCATCACGGTGCCTACGTAAAAAATCTGAATGCCGCCATCGAAAAGCATCCCCAACTCGCCAACAAATCCGCCGACGAACTCATTCGCGACCTCAACGCCATTCCTGAAGACATTCGCGCCGCAGTCCGCAACAATGGCGGAGGCCATGTTAACCACACCATGTTCTGGAAGATCATGAAGCCCAAGGGCGGAGGCGATCCCAGCGGCGAAATCGCGCAGGTGATCCAGAAAACATTCGGTAATTTCAACGATTTCAAAACCAAGTTCAATGACGCAGGAACAAAACAGTTCGGCTCAGGATGGGTCTGGCTGGCAGGAAAATCCAACGGTGAAGTTCAGATCATCACCACTCCCAATCAGGACAACCCGATCTCGCAAGGTTTGTTCCCCATTTTCGGCAACGATGTCTGGGAGCACGCCTACTACCTGAAGTACAACAATCGCCGGCCGGAATACCTGGCCGCGTGGTGGAATGTACTCAACTGGGAAGAAATCAATGCGCGCTACGCCGCCTTCAAATCAGGAAAGACCACGCAAGAACCGGCCTTGGCGCACAGGTAAAGAGCATGCCGGGGCGGACGCCTCGTCCGCCCCGCGAGCCCAGCGAGCGTCGAATCACTCGCAATTGCATTTTCCAATCGTGTTCCACTAAGCCAAGTAAGCCAAGCCATCAAGCAAAAGCCCCGCCGCAGCGGGGGCTTTTTGCAACAGCCTCAGCTCTAAGCCGCCGAGCGCGCGTACTGCTCCGGATGCTGATCGAACTTATTCTTGCACTGCTCCGAGCAGAAGCTGTATTGCTTGCCTTTGTGCTCAGATTGATATTGAGAATTATTCTCGTCTACATTCATTCCGCAAACAGGATCTTTTGTCATCGCCTTCATCTCCTGTAAAAAAATTCTTGCTTCACTCCAATTCTCACCACAAAGCACTTGCCTTCCCTCGGGTACTTACTGTAGATCTGCGAAATCACAGAAGCGAAAAACGCATTCAGCACGCAAGTGTCAGTGCTGACGAGGAGAGTGGCCTCCATGGCCACATGAGATTGCGAGGCTCACAACTTTTTAGGGCCTCCGCTGGACTGCTCCCCCTTTCATCACAAAATCCACCTTCTCCATCACGGAAATGTCGCCCACCGGATCCCCTGGCACCGCCACGATATCGGCCAGTTTCCCCGGCTCAATCGTTCCCAGTGAATCCTTGACGGCCAACAACTCCGCCGCCATCGACGTAGCCGACCGGATCGCCTGGGCCGGAGTCATGCCAAACTTAACCATCGAGGAAAATTCTTTCGCCGGATTCACCTTCCAGTCAAACCCGCCTGCATCCGTTCCAAATGCAATCTTCACTCCCGCCTTCATCGCGCGGCGAAATGTGTCCTCATGAATCTGAAGCATTTTGACCCAGACCGGAGCCCCTTCTGCCGCTCTCCCCTGCGCCACATACTCTCCCACAAAAATTGTTGGAACATAGAAGATGCCGCGCGCTGCCATTGTCTTCAGGTCTTCCTCTGCAATGTAATTCCCATGTTCGATGGAATCCACGCCGGCTTCCAGCGAATTGTGAACGCCGTACAAAGCCATCGCATGCGACGCCACCTTGTGTCGCTCACGGTGGGCCTCATCCACAATCGCTTTCAATTCATCGACCGTGAAGGTGGGAATGTCGTCAAGCACGCCATCCTCCCGCACCCGATAGGACCGGTCGCTATAGACTTTGATCCAGTCCGCACCATGGCTGATCTGCTCGCGGACCGCCTGCCGCGCGTTCTCCGCTCCGTCCACCACCTGCACTCCGTGCGGCACGTGAACCCCGGGAGCGTACCCCAACAGCGGATAAGCTCCTGTAACATCCAAAGCTCGAGTCGCCACTTGCATCCGCGGCCCCGGAATCACACCATTGTTGATCGCCTTCTTCAGGTCCGCATCTGCGTAACCCGCGCCCTCCGTCTCCAGATCGCGGATGGAGGTGAATCCATAGTCCAAAGCGCGCCGCGCGTTCACCGTTGCCAGAATCGTCCGGTACTCCGGCGACTCCTTCAGTAATTGCTGATCGTAATCCGCGGCCGTGATGTCGCCCTGCAGCAGCACATGGGTATGCGTGTCTATCAATCCCGGCAAACACGTTTCATGCGATAGATCGACCGCCTCCACCCCGGCAGGAACGCTGCCCGAAATTTCTTTGATCTTGTCTCCCTCAATCACGACCACGACATTCTTCCGCAATGAATCCCCGCGCCCATCGAACAAACTCCCGCAGCGCAGGGCAATGGTCTTGCTGGGGGTTTGTCCCAGCACCGCAGACCCGCCCGCGAACACAAGAATCAAGCCACAAGCAAGACTTCGCATAAGCCTCCAATCTGAGTTCTGAGTAATTCCCTCTCCCTGTCTTTCTGCATTTCCTGTGCGCTCTCTGTGGATATTCCGGCGGCCCACTCTAGCAGATTTCTCCTCTCCCGCCGTGACAACCAGAAACTCTCCGGATCATGCGCCTTCGACCATCTCTCAAGCCTCAACTTCGTCGCTGCAAATCTGCGAGAATCCTCTGCCCCATTTTCCTCACTTGCACCAAAAATACTGAATTGACCCGCAACCAATTCGCCCGTACATTCTCTTCACCGCAGGACAAGGTTGACTGCCGGTTCCCGTCCCGAAGCGAGAGAACAGCAGTCCAGAAAAGTAAAAACAACAACGCAGTCACCGGATTACCCGCACCATGAAATCAGATCAATGGAATACATACCGCACGCGATTTCTAATCAAGGCCAAGCAACTCAGTTCGCCTCTCAGCTTCAGCGACCATCTCGGCCGACAGCATCATGGCCGCAAGGGAGACTACCTGGTCGAGTCTTGCGACGGAGTCGTTAGCATCGCCCCTCGCCAGATCTTCGAAGACATTTACGTACCCATGTCACTGCTCGACTCACAGGCCACCGGGTCGTTGCCCAAAACTTTCCCCTATGCCGGCGGCGACGAAACGAATCTGGATCATCTTTCCATCGCACGTACAAAACTTCGAGCGCCGGAAGTTACCCACCCGGACACCGCACCCTCACCGGCCGGTGCGGCAAGATCCATCTCGCGTTCGTCGCAAGTCTCCTCAACCGGTGCGCTCCGCCCGCACCACCACAACTCAACTCGGCCTCATGTGATTGCATACTCAAGGCCGCACTTCCCCGCATTGGACCGCCGCGTTCTCCGGGGCAGGGTCACAGTGCACCTGACCTCGTCTCGGGGACGGCTGAGAATGCAATGCGCACAACTAGCCTTCACAACTGGGAAGTCCTGTGAATATCCCGGCCGAATGTGGAAAAAAAATCCCTTGTCGCGCATCAAGCGCGTCATTGCTAGGGATACAACATATGGTGTTTATCTCTTGACAGGTACAATAAGCGGGAGTAACTTTGCATTCCCAAGGACATGAATTTTGCCTCACGGGAATGGGGCGGAATTCGCGAGAGTGAAGACCAATGCTGCGAACTGATGCCCGGCCAGAGGTGACTTGGCCTCACTCGCAGGACCAGGAAGGCTCAGGCGCCTGGGCTTCAAGTGCGTAAGCCCGGCGCCGAAACCTTGAAACCGAACTCAAACCTTATTCGCTTCCGGAGCCAAACCCCCCGGAAGCGGGAAGTTGCAAGTCGAGTAGAAGCGCGGTGGCCGTTCCCGATCCTCCCCCGGGGACGACACACGCGGTAAGTCCGAGGAGCAACATCTGCAGGACAAACGAGGGAATTCCTCGTTTGTCTGCCAAGCAACGCGAATCAGGAGCCCACAATGGAGAGCTTAACCCGCCTGGTCTCAGAATCTTTGGCGCGACACGGCCTTGATCGACCGCTCGATTATCGCCGCCTTCACTGGTC
>JBKOUZ010000141.1:0-5330 GCA_046723715.1 Acidobacteriota bacterium
TGAGCGTCCATCGGGCACAGCAATTTCTCGGAGATATGGAAGGACGCCGCGAAACCATCGAGAATGAGCCGGGAGTCTACCGCCACACGGAAGTGAATGGCGATGGCTTCAAAGCATTCGCGCTCACGTCACTGTTGCCAAAGACTGGCTTCGATGTGCACGTGGCCAAGATGGCGGAATGAGCAGAGAAATGTGTAGTCAGCACTCAGCAGAATATCGTTTCGTTGCCGACGCTGAAATCCGGTCACCAATCATCCCCAGCCGCTGCAATGGCGGATTTATAGCCAACGACAACAGCGGATTGGGGTAACGCAGCTTATAAACGCATCTTCTCAGAGAGAAGTCTCAGCGTATCTCAAGACTTGACCAAATGCTTTGCCCATGCAAGGATCCACACCGCACTCTCGCGTGTCGGAGAACTCGCTCAATGAAACCGATAGCGCGTTCAGCTGGTTTGACCTGTACAGCTGGTTACCTGCCGACCGGGATGTTCTCTGCATTGTGCCTCGCCGGTTTATTTTGTTTGGCAGGTTGTGGTGGGAGTGCCAGTCCTGATACTAACCCGCCGCCTCCATCCCCGCGCCAGCTGTCATCCAGCAAATTGGGCCCTCACGTGCTGGGCGCTTCGAACAATGTCGGCGCTGGCAGCATTCTGGGTGAGTGTCCACGGGTTGGGAAATGGGTGGCGCCATCCCCCGGGATCGATGTCGCAATCTCCAGCTACAAGAGCCGCTGTCCGGGCGCCATTGTGATTCTGAGGGTCTTTGTTCCTACCTCAATGGCGGCGTATAGTCCTACGAGCGATCCCGCCGTTTCCGCCAACGATTTTTGGAACAAGATGTCGACGCAGGGCCTCAGTGCGACCGGCCCCGCGAACCAGATTGACTGGCTGGAGGGGCCTAACGAATTAGACAATCTTCCGAACTGGTACAACGATCTGAGCACCGCTAGCTGGGTTTCGTCATTCTGGTCGACGCTCGCCGATCTGATGCATAACGCCGGCTACAATCCGTTGGTAGGATCTTTGGTTTCGCGCCAGCCTTCTCCGGCTACAGTCTTTGCGCCATTGGCAGCGGTAATGAAATCAAAACCGTACAAATGGGGCTGGGACTATCATGCCTACACATTTACCGCCACCACGAGTGTCAACATCGAGGACGCATATGCTCTGTACTACCGTAAAGTTCGGGACCAGAACGGGCTGACAGGGATTCCCATCGTCTTAGGTGAAGGCGAGTACTTGACGCCAAGCTCAACGGGCTGGCAGGGACAACTAACCAACGAACAGTATCTGGCCTGGTTGAAGTGGTTCGATGCGCAGATGAAGCAGGACCTCGAGGTCCGGGGCCTGACCATCTTTCAGATTGGAAACACAACGGACTGGCAATCCTTCGACTTGACGCCTGTTGCGGGGGAGCTGGCGAATTATCTAGCTACTGGCTCGTGATGCATGGAATCGGGTGAGTCAAGCAATCTTTTTTGGGTACTTACGTTCGCAAGCCTACCAGAGATTCATTTCTTCGGAAAGTTCGGCTCGTTTTTGATCTCGCGAATCTGCTGGATGTGGCGCTCGGCGTGCGTGGAGATCTCCAGCATCCACTGCCAGCAGTCGATCACCTCTCGATCTCCGAAGCTGTGCGCCCTCATGTCGTCGTTCGTGTTCTTGATGTAATCGATCATGGTGGCGCGCAGCGCCTGAAATTTTCCGAGTGCCTCCCCCAGATCCTTGTAGGTGTCAACTTTTTCGTGCCCACCGCCGGTCTTGGTATGCACCACGCGATCGATGCCGTACCAAAGAATGTCGGCATCGGTGGCAGCCGATTTCTTGCTGTTCATGTCCGGCGCGGCCTTGAGGGCCTTCTGGATATCGCGCCAGTAATCCGGTTCCGCGACAGCCAGATGTGAAACGACCTCGCGGATGCTCCAGCGATCCGGCGAGGACTTGTACTCCAGTTGCGCTGGCGATAAACCACGCACCTGCTCGGCCACCATTTGCGTAGTCATTTCGACGTGCACAAGCAGGTGTTCGCGGTCCTCCTTGGTCATGGGCGCGGCGAACAGGGGCACGGCCAACAGACAAACAGTCAGCGTGAGAATCGTCGAACCACGGAGCATGTGCGTTCGGAGCGTGTTCATAGTGAAGGACACTGGCAGTAGCCGCCTTTTCGAAATACATCACTTGGACGGTCAGAAGAGAGGAAGGTCAACACGGCAAGCGAGAGAGGAGGAGAATGCAAGGTACCCGCGTCGCCTGTGCCGCGGCTCGGCAGTTTTCCGCCCGCTGGGATTTTCACCCTGCTTGCGAAAGCGGTTGTTTAAACTCAAAATTCTGCCCACGGAACCGCTTTAGGCCATCGTTCAGCTACCAATGCTTCACCCGAGGTGACGCCAGCAGCTAGAAAACAAAACGCGCATCGAGAATCAGTGCATGGTTGTACAGATGAAAGTGAGTAGTGGCAATCTGCTCGCCAATGCCCAGAATCAGCCCGAGTCGGCTTTTAGGATCGCTGCTCAATTTCAGTGGGCTGACCACGATGCCGGGGCTGACGAAGTTCTGCACGCGCCCGTCATTCGGGCCTGCGTGGAAAAATGTCGCATTGTTCTCAATCTCCGGCCAGAATCTTTTGTGAATTCGATATTGGCCCACCACGTTCCACGCAAGCATCCGCCCGATGCTATCGGAGTCAGCTGTCGGTAACGTCGCCCCCACGCTGGTTATGACGTCGAAATTCTTGAATCCTTTGCCAGCATGAAGCGTTGGCCCGACTGTCGGGTGTCGAGCGCCGTTTTTGTAACTGCCCGTAGGAAACGTAACGGTCAGTGAAGCCGCAACCGAGTAATCTCCGTGCTCCAGGTTGCCGGCAGCGAAGCGGTATTTCAGAAGTGTGCTGAAATCGCCGAAGCCATCGTGGGCGGTCGAATTGTGCTCAATGTAGGGCGGCACAGTAACATCAACCTCGGTGTTGTACCAGGGAGTAAGGTTGAGACCCTTGCCGAAGCCGTAGTTCCACGTGCTGGTTCCTGCAGGGGCGATCTGCCGCACAATATCGTAGCGAAACAGTTGCGAAAGGTTGGAAGTTGGAGCGAACAGAGGAACTGGCCACGGTGGTTGCTGCGCCATTGTCGAGCGAACTCGATTCTCCCAATGATTATAAAATTCCTTCTGGGCGGATGCCGAGACCGAAAGTGTTGCTAACCCCATCAGCATTGTGACAAGCCGCAACGATTTCATAAATGGACGTTCTCGCATGAGCACGGGGAAGGAGATTCGCCGATGAGCTGCCATCGCATGTTGAATGTCACAAAGATTTTGCATGAATTGCCAAGCGATTGCACCGAAGTCGCCTTCACGCTAAACCTGGCAACTCTGAAACGGATCACTTCGCAGGTTCCTCAAGAGGCAAGCCAACCATAGTCGCAAGATGTGACACACGTCACTGCAAGGGAGGCCATGCTGAAGCCCAGATCATGAATACGTCTCGCTGTCGCTCAATAGGGAACAAATTGAAAATCGCGAATGACGGCCGACTGATTCTCTGAAGGCGTCCCCTTGAAGCACCAGAGATTGATGCCTACTGGCGCGGCCGTTTGCGGAATATTTGTGCTATTCGAAGAGTAGGTTTCGGTCTTGAGGACATCGGCAACAGATCCGATGGGATGAACACCGTTCATGAGCGTGAACACAACTCGATCGGATCTCCACTCCATTCTTGCCGTAGTAAGGTTTCCACCGCTGACCTGGAAGTTGTCTTCCCAGCTGGAAACGCCTTTCGGCTTGCGGTTACCCGTGGATGGGTAAACTGTAAAGTCGGCATTACAGCCGTGACAGGTCTTGTTCCACTGGGAAAATTCAATATCGATTTCGTTCTCTGCGTTCGCTCCAAAATGATGAGCCGGCCCGTAGGTGAACAGTCCGAGCACGGTTGTCTGATCCATGTTGTAGACGTCGCCTTGTACGACCCACTGGTAAGTCCCAAATCCCATATTGTCGGTGGTAAACAACTCCGCCGCAGTCCATTTCCCCGTGCGATGGGTGATCTGGAGATGTAGATACCCGTCCGCGCTAATGTTGACATTGGCGGGATTGCCGCGAGCGATGCCTGCCATAGCGCCGCTGGTAACTTTCCAGGTGTGTCCGGCCCATGTGATCGTCTGCGCCTGCACCCACTGAAAGGCAATGAGCAGGATGCTGCAGATTGTCATCCGAACCAGCCGACTCTTTACTATCACGATCCTGTTCCTCATTTTGGGTGGCTTTGACCATGGAGCTAGCGCCTACGAACCATCCGAATAGTGTGAAGCGGGATTTTGCAAACGTCTTCAATATGCGCTAACAGGACAATGGTGGCAAGCTCGCTTCACGTTCATGGTTCCTGCTACGGAACAGGGACGGTCGTCCCACCGCCATTCATGGCTTCGCTCACTACTGTCAGCTTTTCGTCTTTGCCTTGGGAGGTCAACACGTAAGCGTTGTTCTTATTCAAACGGAAATGAATCACATCCCCGATTGCAATCTTCTTTTTTCCGCCACATTCTCTCGGCGCGAATATGGGAAGAGCATCCATATCGTAAAGACACTCCAGCACGAAGACTCGGGTGTCGGTTCGTACCGTGTAGGTCCGATGTACGTGCGTAAACACGGTACTCGTTCCTCCACCCGTTGTCTCCTGAGTCGTTCCAAGCGCGATGATAGTTCCCTGCAACGGGTGTTCTTTGCCGCCCGCAAAAACAATGCCGGGCAAGGCGAAATACAGGATCACCGGAGCCAAACACAAGCGACCCAACGCAACTTCTTTAACCGTCTTGCTCATGCGCGACCTCCCGCCGTCCTTTCGAATGGGCACTCAGGCAGAATCTATATTGAAGAAGAACACGTGCTCAGTGATCCCGGTCACCGAGTATCTTGCTGGACGAAATTAAAAGCAGTTTGCTCGACTTCCGAACCTTGTATGATCGAGGAACTATGAAGGCTCGGTGCTTAGTCTTGAGCCTTGTGGCAACGGTAATTCTGATTGGCTGTGCCGGAGTTTCCACATCGAGCAGAGACATTGGCACGGGTGCATCGGCACACACCGTCGGCCTTTCGTGGGACGCGAGCACGTCAGCCGAAGTCTCCGGCTACAACGTCTACCGCGCGGTGTACAACTACTCATGCGGATCGTTCCTTAAGATCAACTCAGTTCTGATTACGAGCACCTCGTATACAGATTCGGAAGTCACCATCGGAGCGTCGTATTGTTATGCCACCACCGCCGTAAGTACGAGCGGTGCAGAAAGTGGATATTCAAACATCGTGTCGAGCGTTCAGATCCCCGCATCGTAATTTCAAG
>JBKOUZ010000013.1:0-60141 GCA_046723715.1 Acidobacteriota bacterium
TCCTTCATGCCGCGTTCTCCTCAAACCGTCACGCTGATCGGTGCCGGGCTCAACGGGCCATTACTGGCGCTCGGCTTGGTCCGGCGCGGTTTTAAGGTCGAGATCTACGAGAGGCGGCCTGACATGCGGCGCGTTCCCATCAGTGCCGGCCGCTCCATTAATCTAGCGCTCTCGGTCCGCGGAATTCATGCGCTCGCTGAGGCGGGCCTCTGGCGCGACATGAAGAAGATCATCATCCCTATGAAAGGGCGAATGATGCACTCCGTGCGTGGAGAGTTGACTTTCCAGCCGTATGGGAAGGATGAATCGGAGGTGATCAACTCAATTTCGCGCGCGGATTTAAATGTTGCGCTGATGGAGGCTGCTGAGGCGCAGGGCGTCAGAATCTTCTTTCAGCAACGTTGTGTAGGTGTAGACCTGCACACGGGCTCCATTCAGTTGCGTGACGAGATCAGCGGCAATGAGCGAAGTGTCGAGACCGACGTCGTCATCGGATGTGACGGTTCGGCATCGGCGATACGCAGCGAGATGCTCAAAGGGATGCGCTTCAACTTTTCCCAGAAATATCTGGATTACGGGTACAAAGAGCTGACAATTCCTGCTGGTCCGGATCGCAAGCACGTGCTGGAAACGAACGCGCTGCACATCTGGCCTCGTGGAAACTACATGCTCATCGCTTTGCCCAATGTTGACGCCACATTTGCATGCATTTTGTTTCTTCCCTTTGAGGGGCAGGACAGCTTTGCGGAACTCGCGTCGCGTCAAGCTGTTCGTGAATTCTTCGAATCACGCTTTCCCGATGCTCTGCCTCTCATGCCTCATCTGGTTCAGAACTTTTTTGCGAACCTTACCGGTGCAATGGTAACCATCAAATGTTCGCCGTGGCACGTAGCGGGTAAGGTGCTCTTGCTCGGCGATGCCGCGCACGCAATCGTCCCTTTCTTTGGCCAGGGTATCAATTGCGGGTTCGAGGATTGCACCGTGCTTTTGCATCTGCTGGACCAGTCTCCGGGCAACTGGGAACACACCTTTCGAGAGTTTGAGCAAGCCCGCAAGGTGAACACGGACGCGATCGCGGATCTGGCCGTCGAGAACTTCGTCGAGATGCGCGACCGAGTGGCCGACCCTCGATTTCTTTTTCGCAAGAAAGTTGAGTTGGCATTGGAAGCGAAATATCCCGAAATCTTTGTGCCAAAATATTCGATGGTCACTTTTCATCGCATTCCATATGGCACGGCGAAGAGGCGAGGGGAGATCCAGGATCACTTGCTGGCCGAGCTCTGCGATGGAGTGAACAGCCTCGACGAACTGGACTGGACGAAAGCGGACCGCTTCATTCGAGCTCAATTGACCGCATTGGAGCCCGCGTGACCCCCGGTTCCCATCAGAGTAGCGAGGAATTCGCGCGCGGCATGGATGGGCGCGATCCTCTCGCACATTTCCGCGACAGGTTTTACATTCCGAAATTACCAAACGGACAGGAGTGCATTTATCTCTGCGGGCATTCACTCGGGCTTCAACCAAAAACTGCAGCTGCATACCTGCAACAGGAACTTCGGGACTGGGCGGAACTGGGCGTTGAGGGCCACTTCCGAGGGAAAAATCCGTGGTTCACATATCACAGATTGTTGACGGAGCGAACTGCGCAACTGGTGGGAGCAGATTCCTCTGAAGTCGTCGTAATGAATTCTCTGACGGTCAACCTGCACCTCATGATGACGTCGTTCTATCGACCGACGGCAACTCGCCACAAGATTTTGATGGAGGGAGCAGCGTTTCCTTCCGATCAGTACGCCCTGAAGTCGCAAATTCGGTTTCATGGTTTTGATCCGGCATCGTGCTTGGTCGAATTACGGCCTCGCAATGGCGAATCCTGCATGCGCGAGGAAGATATGCAGTTGCTCATCGATCGAGAGGGAGAATCAATCGCTCTCATTCTGCTTGGCGGGGTGAATTATGTCACTGGTCAGGCGTTCGATATTTCTGGTATCAGCTCTGCAGGACACAAGAAAGGCTGCGTCGTTGGATTCGATCTCGCCCACGCCGCAGGAAACATTCCGTTGCGGCTGCACGATTGGGGCCCCGATTTTGCAGTTTGGTGCAGCTACAAATATTTGAACGGGGGTCCGGGATGTGTCGGAGGGTGTTTCGTGCACCAACGACACGGTCACGCATGGAGCCTGCCACGTTTCGCCGGCTGGTGGGGACATGATGAGAAGACAAGATTCGAGATGGGACCGGATTTCCACCCGATGGAAGGCGCTGAAGGCTGGCAATTGAGCAACCCGCCGGTTCTGGCCCTTGCTCCGCTGCGCGCATCGATGGAAATCTTTGCCGAAGCGGGGCTTGACGCGCTGCGGGCGAAAAGCGTGTCGCTCACCGGCTATCTTGAATTTCTTCTGCGAAAAAAATTGTCTTCTGAATTCTCCATCATCACTCCCGCGGAAGAAACCCGTCGAGGAGCACAGCTATCGCTACGACTCTCGCGTCGCCGCCGTGAAATCTGCGACAGGCTTGCGGCCGTAGGAGTGATTGGCGATTGGCGCGAGCCGGATATTCTCCGTGTCGCTCCAGTTCCACTATACAACTCGTATGCAGATGTTTTTCAGTTCGTGCAACGTTTCTCGGCGGCGCTTCCGTAACCTATTAGAGCGATCTTCGGTCTGCTTCCGATTACCTCGGTAACCACGACCGGCCTCCAACGAGAACATACAATTTGTAGCGTGGGGAGTGTTGCGTTCCAGAACGGACGCAAGTGGACGCTCGCGGTCGGCGCCCTCGTGTGCGTACATATCGCCGCAACCGTATTGGTGCGCCGCAGCTTTGCGCTGACGGCATTCGGCGATATTCTCCAGAATCTTATTCTGCTTGCCTCGGCAGCCATATTCCTCAACAATTTGAGGCTCGCATCGCCCAAGAATCGCCTGTTCTGGGGCTTGATGAGCCTTGGTTTGTGCATGTGGCTGGGCTCGCAAGTGACGTGGACTTATTTTGAGGTCTACTTGCGGCAGGAAGTACCCAATCCCTTCGTCGGAGACGTCATTTTATTTCTACACATCGTTCCGATGATGGCCGCGCTGGCCATACAGCCCCACGTAGAGCAGGACGACCGTGCCATACGGGTCGATACGCTGGATTTTGCTCTTCTGATGATCTGGTGGTTGTTTCTTTATCTGTTCGTAGTTATTCCCTGGCAGTACGTACATCCTTCCGAGATCGTATATGGGAGGAGCTTTGATCTGGTTTATGTCGGCGAAGAACTGGCGCTGGTGACCGGATTGATGCTGGTGTGGCGGCGAAGCCGTGGCGCGTGGCGCAGGATCTACTTCCATTTCTTTCTGGCGAGCCTGAGCTATTGCGTGGCGTCGCTGGCAGCGAGCGAGGCCATCGATCTCCATCTTTACTACACCGGCAGCATCTTCGATGTGCCCCTGGTTGCGGCCATGGCATGGTTTATTCGAGTCGGTTTTCTGGCACGCAGCCTTGATAATGACACCGTCACCGAAGGATCTGCGATGCGGGGGCTCGGCATCTGGAAGGCTCGCCTCGCGATGGTTGCTGTTTTCATCACTCCGCTCATGATTGCCTGGGCAGAATTTGGAGGCCGAGCCCCGCAAAGCGTCCGAACATACCGCCTGCTGCTTACCATCGCGGTCATGATAGTCATGGGCGCTCTCGTATTTTTGAAACAGCATCTGCTGGATCAGGAACTGCTCAGTTTATTGCGATCTTCGCGGCACAATCTTGACGAGATGTGCCGGTTGAAAGACGAACTCGAAAACAAGGAACAGTCTCTACGGTGGCATACTCTCGAACTGCAGCGCAAAAATCTTGAGTTGCAGGAAATTTCATTCACCGATGTGTTGACCGGACTATGGAACCGGCGCTATCTGGAGGAGATCTTGCCCGCCGAAGCAGGCCAGGTGCTGCGAAATTATCAGCGCGCCAGCGGCACTGAGATCCGCAAAATGGATCATCGCGACCTGGTTTTCATCATGGTCGATGTGGACTTCTTCAAGCAGGTAAACGATTTGTACGGTCATCCGGCCGGCGATCGCTTGCTCCAACTGGTAGCCCAAAGGCTGTCTACTGTGGTCCGCAAATCGGACGTGCTGGTTCGCTGGGGCGGAGAAGAATTTCTCATCATGAGCCGTTCGACAGACCCGTCCGGAACACCTGCGTTCTGCAGCCGCGTGCTTGAAATCATGTCGTCTACTCCTTTCGATCTCGGCCACGGAATCCTGTTGAGAAAGACTTGCTCTGTGGGATGGGCCGCATACCCCTGGTGCCGTCCGGCGTTTGAGGCCATTTGCCCGGAGGAGTCGATCGCCCTCGCTGACGCTGCACTCTATCTGGCAAAAGGAATGGGACGCAATCAGGGCGTCGGAATTCTTCCAGGGGAATCCGCGCTGAGCGAGCCCGCATCCATCAGTCTCATTGCGGCGCGCGAAGGGCAGCCACCGCTATCTCGCCTGGTGAAGACACCATGTCCGAACTCTCAGTTACAGCCGGCTTTCGTGCCGGAAGCGGTTGTTCCCGTCCACAAGCTCTAAGTCTCTCATCAGCCCATCACCTCTGGACTTCGGGCGTCCGGCTTGACCTCTACACGCGCGTTGTCTACATTGAGTAGCCGGCTTCAAGGCGCTGAGGCACAACCAATAATGAATGCAAAGAACCCCATAAAAAAGACTGGACTTCGGCAGAAGGCCCAATTGATGTCGGCGTCAGAAATTGAGCGCACTCTGGTTCGGCTCGCCTATGAAATCGTAGAAAAGAATAGCGGAGTTGACGGCCTGGGACTGGTTGGCATCAGGCGCCGCGGAGTGCCATTGGCCGAACGACTTGGCAAAATCATTACGCGGATCGAGAACGCGAAGGTTCCGGTGGGATCGCTGGACATTACTTTCTATCGCGACGATCTGTCGACCCTAGGGCCGAAACCTGTCGTGCAGGAAAAGGAGATTGGATTCGACATCGGGGAAAAGAATGTCGTGCTTGTCGACGATGTTCTCTTTACCGGGCGTACAACCCGCGCCGCGCTAGACGCGCTGTTCTCCCATGGACGGCCGCGCAGAGTCCAGCTTTGTGTGTTGATTGACCGAGGACATCGGGAGATCCCGGTCGAGGCAACATTCGTAGGACGCAATGTGCAAACCACTATGAACGAAGTCATCGAGGTGAAGTTGACGGAGATCGACGATGCCGAAAAAGTTCTGCTGATGGAACGCTAATCGCGAATTCCAAATAAAAGGACGGTGGCCGTGACCACCGTCCTTTGAGTTTTTGGTCAGTTACGCCACTCTGGCGCAGACTGCCTTGGTTTGGGTGTAGAGGTTGAGGGCGTCGTGCCCCATCTCGCGACCCCAGCCCGACTGTTTATAGCCACCAAAAGGCAGGGCGGCATCGAAGATGTTGTAGCAATTGATCCACACGGTGCCGGCGCGAAGTTGCTCGGCCACGTAATGCGCCTTGCTGACGTCGCGGGTCCACACGGCGGCAGCAAGCCCGTAGTCGCTATTATTGGCGCGAGGAATGATTTCTTCTGGATCGGTGAAGGGCATCGCCGCAACCACCGGGCCAAAGATCTCCTCCTGTACGACCTTCATGTTTTCGTTGGTATCGACCAGGACGGTGGGCTCGACGAAATATCCGCGGTCGCCGGCCTTGCGTCCACCGGCTACGGCCTTTGCGCCTTCCGAGAATCCTGATTCGAGATATCCGCACACTCGTTGCAGTTGTTCTTCGGAAACCAGCGGGCCCATCTGGGTGTCAGGTTCGAGGCCGGAGCCGACTTTAATTCTCCTGGCATGCTCTGCGACGCCTTCTACCACACGATCAAAGACAGCTTTCTCGACGTACAAACGTGAACCTGCGCAGCAGCATTGTCCATGGTTGAAGAAAATGGCGCTGGCAGCGCCGGGGATAGCGGTCTCAAGATCAGAGTCTTTGAAGACCACATTGGGCGACTTTCCACCCAGTTCGAGCGACACCTTTTTCAGATTACCGGTCGCTGCATGCACGATGAGCTTTCCGACTTCGGTCGATCCGGTGAATGCGACTTTATCGACATCTGGATGAGCCGCCAAGGCCGCCCCTGCAGTTTCGCCATATCCGGGAACGATGTTGACGACGCCTTCTGGGAACCCCGCTTCCATGATCAGTTCCCCGAGACGCAACGCGGATAGTGGCGTTTGCTCGGCCGGTTTCAAGATCACGGTACAGCCACTCGCCAAGGCCGGGCCAAGCTTCCATGCCGCCATTAACAAGGGGAAATTCCACGGGATAATCTGGCCGACAACTCCCACCGGCTCTCGCAGTGTGTAGGCGAAGTACTTCGCCCCTGGAGTGTAGGGAACGGACAACGGAATCGTGTTGCCCTCGATCTTGGTAGTCCATCCCGCCATGTAGCGGAACAGGTCTACCGCGAGCGGGACATCCGCCGCTTTTGCAATATTCAGCGGCTTGCCGTTGTCCAGACTTTCGAGATAGGCGAACTCCTCTGTGTGCTGTTCGAGAAGATCGGCGAGTTTCCAGATGAGGCGTCCGCGTTGTGACGCAGTCATGCGGCGCCACGGGCCTTGATCGAAGGCATGACGAGCCGCTTTCACCGCCAGATCAATATCTGCGCGATCGCCCTCCGCAACTTGCGCGAGAACTTCTCCCGTTGCGGGGTTATAGCTGGGGAAAGTTTTTCCGGACGCGGCATTCACCCAGCGTCCGTTGATTAACATCTGTCGTGGTTTGTCGATGAACTCCGCTACCCGTGGATGGATTTGCGGAGAAACTGCGATGCCCATAGGTCCTCCTTGGTCATAGAAACTTGCAAGGCAGAATGAAGCCGGGCGATATGAAGATTGGCATATCCTAGTCCCGCTGGAAGGCGAAGTAAATGCCGGCTCGGCAAAAAGATTTTGCAACAGGATTGGTGCAAACTGCACGCTGACGGCGCTATTCGCCGTACGGAACCCAGATGTTTTTTACTTGCGTGGCGTGCTCGAGGAACCAGCGGCCTTCCGCGATCCTGGGATCGAACCAATCAATGACGCGGCCTTCGTTGGTCCAGACCTGCTTCAAATTGCCTATGGACATGGCTTTCGCCGAAGCAACGATTGTCTCGTCGCCGTAGCACCAGATGGCGTCGATGTCATCGTGCTCGGCGAGAGTCTTCAGCAGTTGCGAGACGTATCCAGTCACGATATTGATTGCGCCCGCAGGCATGTCGCTGGTATCGAATATTTGGTAGAGGTCGCCCGCAATCAGCGGATATATCTCAGAAGGAATCGCAATCACCGTGTTGCCGGTTGCGAGCAGGGGCAATACCAGGGACAAAAATCCAAGCAGCGGCGCGTCGGCAGGACAGATGATTCCCACGGTTCCCAGGGGTTCGTTCATGGCAATGGCGATATTGCGGAATGGGGGATTGTGCACTGCGCCATCGAACTTGTCAGCCCATGCGGCATAGGAAAAAATGCGCTCCACGCCGAAATCCACCTCGCGCGCAGCCTGTGCATTTCCGACGACGATTGCCAGTCGCTCGATGATTTCATTTCGCCGCAACGCGAGATTTTCGGCGCAGTAATACAAAACCTGCGCGCGATTGTGCGCCGTCGCCTTAGCCCATCCATTCGCCTTGCGGGCCGCTTCTACAGCATTGCGGATGTCTTTTCGATTGCCCAGTGGAGCCTCGCCTAGTAATCGGTCCTCGGGCGCGCGGACTTCCATGCTGTAGCCCGAATCGGGGCGAGCCTGCTTGCCTCCTATGTACAGCTTTACCGTGCGGTCAATCGCGGGCGTGCTGGTCTGCGGCGATTCCTGTCTTTGCGCGAGTTGAGGTGCGACGTCGCTGGTGAGTTTGGGCGCGTGCTTGAACCACTTCAGCTCCATGTACTCGAGCAGGCCTTCTCGTCCGCCTTCGCGGCCATAACCGCTCTCGCGATATCCTCCGAAGCCGCAAGCTGCATCGAACAGATTCGTGCAATTGACCCAAACCACACCCGCCTTTATTTGTGCGGCAACCTGCAGAGCGACATTGATGTTCTCGCTCCATACACACGAGGCCAGCCCATAAACGGTGTTGTTCGCCAGTTCCACAGCTTCCTGCGGAGTGCGGAAGGTCATTGCGGCGAGAACGGGCCCGAAGATCTCCTGCTGCGCGACGATAGAGGTTGGATGGACGTTGCTGAGAAGCGTTGGCGGATAATAGAGCCCTCGAGATGGCATCGCTAGTTGCGGTTGCCAGCAGGTAGCGCCTTCTGCTATTCCCTGCGCCACCATCCGCTGGATTCGCTCCAGTTGCACCTGTGCCACGATTGCTCCAATATCAATCGCCTTATCGAGCGGCGGGCCGATGCGCAAAGTGCTCATGCGATCGCGAATTTTCGAGATCAGCGCTTCGGCGATGCTTTCTTGCATCAGCAGGCGAGAGCCGGCGCAGCACACCTGGCCCTGATTGAACCAGATACCGTCGACCAGTCCTTCCACTGCGCTGTCGAGGTCGGCATCTTCGAAAATGATGAAGGGAGATTTTCCTCCGAGTTCGAGCGAGAGCCGCTTGTGAGTTGCTGCAGTGGCGCCCCGGATGGCACGTCCCACTTCCGTCGAACCGGTGAACGCGATCTTGTCTACATCCGGGTGCTTTATCAACGCCTCGCCTGTGGATCCATCGCCGGTAACGATGTTCACCACACCGGGCGGCAGGCCAGCTTCCTGACAGAGTTCAGCAAATGCAAGCGCTGTAAGCGGAGTAAACTCGGCGGGTTTCAAGACGACTGTATTACCCGTGGCGAGTGCGGGAGCAATCTTCCAGGCGAGCATGAGCAGTGGAAAATTCCACGGAATGATCTGCCCTACTATCCCGCAGGGTTCGTGCTCTGGAAATTCCTCATCCAGCAACTGGGCCCATCCGGCGTGATAGTAAAAATGACGTGCGACGAGCGGGATATCAATGTCGCGGCTCTCACGAATGGGCTTGCCGTTGTCCATCGTTTCGAGCACGGAGAGCAGTCGCGAATGTTTCTGAACGAGGCGAGCCAACGCGTAAAGATAGCGCGCGCGTAGATGAGGAGTAAGTGCCCGCCATTTCGGAAAAGCATCGCGCGCAGCCTGAACCGCAGACTCGATGTCCTTGGCATCGGCTTGCGCGACTGTCGCCAGCTTTTCACCATTGGAGGGATCCAGGGTGTCGAAATATTGACCCGCCGCGGGTTCTCGCCATTCGCCCCCGATGAAAATTCCGAATCGGCGTTTGTGACGCTCGAGCCATCCGAGCGCTTCTTTCGGATCCTCAGGGGCGGGGCCATACTCCATGCTGGCGAATTTTTCGGCGATGCTCATTCAGTCTGCTCCCCGACCTCAATCCCTATGCAATCGGATGTCTGTACTCGGCAGAGTAACGTCCGGTCGCGTGATGCTCCAACTGACGTTCGATGTCGCCTAACAATCCACTGGCACCGAAGCGGAACATCTCGGCCCGCAACCACGAGTCTCCCAATTCTTCCTTTATCATCCCCAGCCAATCGAGCGACTGTTTTGCTGTTCGAATGCCACCGGCGGGCTTGAACCCCACTGCCATCCCGGTCCTCTGAGCATACTCGCGAATGGCGCGGACCATTACCAGGCTCACAGGCAGCGTGGCGTTGACAGCTTCTTTTCCCGTAGAGGTCTTGATGAAGTCTGCGCCAGCCATCATGGCGACGAAACTCGCGCGAGCCACATTCCGCAGGGTGAGCAAATCGCCGGTTCCCAGGATCACTTTCATGTGTGCAGATCCGCATGCCTGTTTGAAGGCCGCAATCTCATCATAGAGCGCCTGCCAGCGGCCGCCGAAAACATGTGCGCGCGTGATGACGACGTCAATCTCGTGTGCACCAGCCTCTGCCGAGCGGCGAATTTCCGCAACCCGCTCCGCAAGCGGCGACAGGCCGGCGGGAAATCCAGTGGAAACGGCGGCCACGTGAATGCTGCTGCCTTCCAGCGCCTGGAGCGCGGTTTCCACGAAGGTGTGATACACGCAAATGGCAGCTACCTGAATCCCGAGTTGCTGTATGCCGAGCTTGTCGACTAGTTCCTGCTGCAGCGGGCGCCGCCCCTTGGCGCACAGGCGGCGTACTCGCTCTTCCGTATCGTCGCCGGAGAGCGTTGTCAGGTCCATGCAGGTGATTGCTCGCAAGAGCCATGCAGCCTGCCATTCCTTCTTCACGCTGCGTCGCGCAACTTGAGACTGGGTGCGTCTCTCGACGGCGCTCGTGTTCACGCGAACTTCCTGCACCCAGTTCAGGTCCAGTGGCATACCGCAATTGCGAAGCAGCCCCTCTCCGTTAAGCGATGCGATCACATTCCCATGTTGCAGATCGCTGGCGTGGAGACGGCTGCCAGAGCTGTGCAGAAGCCTGGAATTCATTTGATCGCCGGACATTGTGTGTTGCCTGGGTTTCCGGGCGAAACTCAGCCCTGCTGCGTTGCAATTGTACGGCAGGGCATGCGAACAACGCGACATACATACCCACCCGCTCTGATGCACGGGATCCAGCGAAGTATCCGAAAAATAACGCAGCCAGGGTTTACAATGACGCACGACTTTCGTCCCAGTCGGTCAAATAATTACCTATGCCTAAAACAGAGCTTGCGCCGGACGTACGCAAGAAGCTCGAATCGGCCGCGGCCAAGGTGATGAAGAATGCCCACGCCCCGTATTCCAACTTCCGCGTGGGATCGGCCATCTTGCTCAGCAACGGAAAGATTTACTCCGGCTGCAATGTGGAGAATGCGTCCTACGGCATGACCAATTGCGCCGAGCGGACAGCCATTTTCTCGGCTGTCGCAGATCTCGGTCCCACAATTGAAATTCAGGCGGTAGCGGTTACGAATGACAAGGGCGTGCCCTGTTCTCCATGTGGGGCGTGCCGCCAGGTGATCTACGAATTCGGACCGAATGCCACCATCTTTTTCCAGAGCGCTAGCGGCCCCAGGCAGGCTCACATCACCGAACTTCTTCCGGAAGGATTCCGTCTCAAGTGAGCCAATTGAAATCCGCAGGAACAGATTTTCGCGCCATCGACGTGATTCGCAGGAAGCGAGATGGCGTGGAACTCTCGCAGGCGGAGATCAAAGCTTTCGTCAATGCGTACACGCAAGGCAACATCCCCGATTACCAGGTGTCGGCGTGGTTGATGGCAGTCGTGCTGCGGGGTATGACCTACGCCGAGACGGCCGCGCTAACCGACTCGATGCTGCACTCCGGGGAAGTTCTTGATTTGAGTTCGCTCACCGCCAAGAAAGTAGATAAGCACTCGACCGGTGGAGTCGGCGACAAGACATCGCTGGTGCTCGCTCCTCTGGCGGCCGCTGCTGGATTGGCCGTCCCCATGATCAGCGGCCGCGGTCTTGGGCACACGGGCGGAACGCTGGACAAACTCGAGGCTATTCCCGGCTTCAACGTGAATCTTTCTGTCGCCGACTTTCGGCGCGTACTCGAATCCTGCGGATGCGCCATGATCGGCCAAACTCCAGAGATTGCTCCTGCTGATCGCAAGCTGTATGCCCTGCGCGATGTCACGGGAACGGTTGAAAGCCCGTATTTGATATGTGCATCCATCATGAGCAAGAAGCTGGCCGAAGGAATTGACGGCCTCGTGTTGGACGTAAAGACTGGGTCGGGCGCGTTCATGAAGACTGAGAAGGACGCGGCGTTCCTGGCCGAACTCATGGTCCAAACCGGCGAGCGCATGGGAAAACACGTCGTCGCGCTCATCACCGACATGGATCAGCCGCTGGGCAACATGATTGGGAATGCGCTTGAGGTGGTCGAGGTGTTGCAGGTTTTGCGCGGGGAAGGTCCGGAAGACTTGAAAGAGCTCTGCCTGCACCTGGGCGGTTGGATGCTGCATTTGGGAGGGCTTTCGAAGTCGGTTGCGCAGGGGACACAGCAAGGCGCGGAACTGATTTCGTCTGGAAGAGCTCTCGAGAAATTCCGGCAGATGGTGGAACTGCAAGGTGGAGATGCCAGAGTGATTGACGATCCCAAACACCTCCCGCAACCGCGCCAGACTGAAAGACTTGTTGCCGCCGAGAGCGGTTTCCTGTCTGCCATGAATTGCGAACAGATTGGGACAGCATGCGTCATCCTCGGTGGTGGGCGCGAGCGCAAGGAAGACTCGGTGGATCCCGCAGTCGGAATCGTGCTGCATAAGAAAGTAGGAGACCGTGTGGCCGCGGGCGAACCCTTGGCCACCATTCACTTCAACAGCGAAGCCCGACTGCAGCGAGCGCGCCAGCTAATCACAGAGAGCTGTGTGATCTCCAACGCTGCTCCTGCGATGAAAAGGCCGCTGATCCACAGGGTCATTCAAAGAGCGGGAGAGAAGCACTGAATGGGGCGATTCACCGGCATTCTCGGGCTTCTTACGATTCTCGCTCTGGCCTACATTTTCTCGACAAATCGGCGCGCTATCCGGCTTAAGACGGTCGCCTGGGGATTGGGCCTGCAACTCGTGTTTGCCATTTTTGTGCTCCGCATTGATGCCGGCCGAATCGCGTTTCAGAAAGCGGGAGATGCCGTCACCAGGCTGCTTAGCTACGCCTACGCAGGATCCCACTTTGTTTTTGGGGATCTTGCCAAGCCCGGTTCACAGTTGGGCTACTTTGCATTTGGCGTATTGCCAACAGTTATTTTTATCGCTGCATTTTTCGCCGTGCTCTACCACTTCGGCGTCATGCAGATCATTATCCGTATTTTTGCCTGGGTGATGACCCGGATCATGGGTGCAAGCGGAGCTGAATCGCTCAACGTCGCCGCCAGCATTTTCATGGGACAGACCGAGGCGCCACTTACCATCCGTCCATTTCTGCCGGAGTTGACCCGCTCGGAGTTGATGACAGTGATGACCAGCGGAATGGCGCACGTATCCGGTGGAATCATGGCTGCCTACATTGCATTCGGCATCGACCCCAAGCACCTGCTAAGCGCGGTCATTATGACGGCCCCAGGCACGTTGCTGATGGCAAAAATGCTGGTACCTGAAACCGAGCAAGCCAAAACCGCAGGCAAGGTCATTATGAGCGCCGACGAGGAGAAGACTGAGAAAGAGGAAAATCTTTTAGGCGCGATCGCGCGCGGAACTACGGACGGACTTCACCTGGCGCTCAACATCGCCGCCATGCTGATTTCCTTTCTTGCGCTCATCGCGCTGATCAACGGCATTATGGGCGGCATTCACAACTACGTGAAGTATTTTCCTCAGAGCCTGGAACAAGTCTTCGGATACATTTTTTGGCCCATCGCGTGGGTGATCGGTATTCCGCGGCACGATTGCGCGGCCGTGGGCAATCTGCTCGGTATACGGATGGTATTGAACGAACTGGTCGCTTTTTCTCAATTAGGAGGTCAGAAAACGCTGCTTGATCCACGCTCGGTGACCATCGCTACGTTTGCGCTCTGCGGCTTCGCAAATCTGAGTTCCATCGGAATTCAGATCGGCGGTATTGGCGCGTTAGCTCCCAACAAAAGAGGGGAACTGGCACGGCTTGGGTTCCGTGCGATGCTTGCGGGAACAATGGCAAACCTGATGTCAGCCTCAATTGCCGGAATGCTCCTCTAAATTTAACTTTGCTCAACACCAACTAAGGAATCCGATCTCGTGAATCGACACTTTGTTCTGCTTCTGCTTGTACTGACAAACTTCCTGTCACCCACGAACGCACAGTCACAGCGAGTGATCATCGATACCGATCCTGGCATTGACGACGCCTTTGCAATTCTTCTGGCCCTCAACTCGCCCGAACTCAAGGTCGAAGCGCTGACGGTTGTGCCGGGAAATGTGGATGGACGTCAGGGCCTCGACAATGCGTTGAAGATCGTTTCTCTTGCTGGCCGGTGTGATGTCATGGTGGCGGGCGGAGCCACGCATCCCCTCAACCAGAAACTGATAACGGCACAGTACTGGCACGGACCGAACGGCCTCGCCGGAGTGGATCTGCCGGCCTCGAAATGCAAGGCAGATCCGCGCTTCGGTCCGGATCTCATCATTGAACTCGCGCACAAATACGCCCACCAGATCACTCTGATCCCGGTGGGTCCATTGACGAATATCGCACTCGCGGTTTCGAAAGATCCCTCCATCGTTCCGCTGGTGAAAAACATCATCATCATGGGTGGTTCGATCACCGGGGGGAACGTGAATGGCGCCGCGGAGGCCAACATCTACAACGATCCGGAAGCTGCATCCATCGTCTTCAATGCAGGATGGATGGTCACGATGATCGGGTCCGATGTGGGTGAGCGCACCCTGATGACTCGCAAGCACCTCGCGGACTTGCAAAGCCTCCATGGTCCGGAGAGCGATTTCATAGCAAAGCTTGCGGACTTTTATGTAACCCGCTCGGAGAAGAGTGGGTATGAGGGTGCCGCGATGTACGATCCCCTGGCGGTCGCGACGGCGATCGATCCCAG
Organism: Acidobacteriota bacterium; assembly: GCA_046723715.1. GTDB lineage: Bacteria > Acidobacteriota > Terriglobia > Terriglobales > Acidobacteriaceae > Sulfotelmatobacter. The sequence continues at coordinate 14,447 of JBKOUZ010000013.1, forward strand.
CCTGGTTACGCTGAAGGACATGCATGTCGATGTGGAAACGAAGGGCGAATTCACGCGCGGTGAAACGGTCGGAAACCGCATGGGATCAGACGAGAACAACGTGCTGCACGGGGATCACTACGAAATTGATGGCGTGATCGAGTTGAAGCCGAACGCGCGAGTCTGCCTTGCCTCCGATGCGGGTCGCTTCCTGCAGTTGTTTATCAGCCGCATCAAGGGCAAATAACTGGGTCAGCCATTGGCGCGCGCGACCAGTAGAATCGCCAGTCCGTAGAAAACGAACATGAGCGCGAGATACAACTTGGCCCGAGTTCCCGAGCCGGCGAATTCCTTCCATGCCAGCACGCCCCATAATGCCGCGACCATCGGCGCGGATTGGCCGATTGCATAGGAGATCGCTTGTCCGGTGAGTTTCCCGGCGGTCAGGCTGAAAACCGTGCCCGTTCCCCAGATCGCTCCGCCCAGGAGGCCTAATAAATGGCCGGATGGCGAGCCACGAAAGAATCCTCCCAGGCGCACCGGTTCTCCCACCAGCGGATGTTTCATGAAATAAAGATTCCAGATGAAGCAGGAGAGTAACGCGCCCAGGGTGAGGGAGACAGCGGCGCTGTACGGTGTCAGAGAGTTGCCGCGCGTCATCGCGTAAGTCATGAACGGATTCCACAGGCCCATCAGTATTCCCGACACCACGCATGTGATCAGACTTTTCCTGGAGAAGTTGCGGCCCGTGGTGGGGAGGTTTCCGTAGGCTTTCCCGTCGAGCATCACCGCGATCAGCGCACAAAGCACGCCAACGCCGAGAAAAATCGGGTTACCCTTTTGCTCCAGCGAGTAACTCAACAGTACTCCGACAACCAGAGCGATTCCGATTGAAATCGGGAACGCAATGGCTAATCCCGCCATATCGATTGCTGCCACCAGCAGCAGATTTGCCAAATTGAAGATTGCGCCGCCCACAAGAGTTGAGACGATGTTCGACCGGTCCGCCGATTCGACATTGTTGAGGAAACTGGAAGCGTCGTGGCCTGTGCTCCCCATCGTCAATGCCAGAATGAGAGAGATCAGAAAAATGCCGATAGCGTAATCCCAATAGAAGAGTTCGAAGCGATAATTCTTGACGCCCTTGAAGGTATTGGCCCACGAACCCCAACAGACTGCCGCTGTAATCATCATCACCAGCGCAACACCAAAAGTTTGCGGTGTGAACATGCTGTCTCCCTTGCAAAACGTGTAACTCTACACTGCTTTGGGTTGGGCCACAAGCTGGGTTGGCCACAGGCTGGATCGGTTCTGCTATTCTTGCGCGCGTGAGTCGCACCTTTCTCATCGACACAGACACTGCTTCCGACGATGCAGTGGCGCTGATCATGGCATTGCGCGCGCCCGGCGTTCAGGTTTCCGCCATCACAGTAGTAGCCGGGAACGTTGATCTCCAGCAAGCCACGCGCAATGCTCTCTATACTGTTGAGCTTTGCGGAGCCAGTGTTCCGGTGTACGCGGGTGCAGCGAAACCTCTGGTGCGTGCGTATCAGAATGCAACCTGGTTTCACGGACGCGACGGACTTGGAGATCACAACTACCCGGCTCCTCAGCAGCGTGCGAACGCGAATCACGCCGTTGACGCCATCATCGGAACCATTGAAGCTAATCCGGGACTAGTTCTGGTGACTCTAGGTCCGCTGACCAACATTGCTTTGGCTGTTTCACGCAATCCTGCAATTGCCTCGAGAGTGGGCCGCTGCGTAGTGATGGGCGGTGCCCCGTGTTGCGAAGGGAATGTGACTCCCGCCGCGGAATACAACATCTGGGTAGATCCCGAAGCGGCCAGCATCGTGATGCGCAGTGGGCTGCCCGTTGAGTTGATCGGTTGGCATCTCTGCCGCGGAGGCGCTGTACTGAGTGGCGACGACATTGCGTGCGTGCAAGCCTTCAACACCAAGCTCGCGCACTTCGCCATTGAGTGCAACAGCCATGCGCGAAAAGCTTACAAAACTCAAACCTGTGAAGATGGAATTTGCCTGCCCGATCCCGTGGCCATGTGTATCGCGCTCGATCCCACCGTCGGAATGAACTGGAGCGAACACTACGTCAAGGTTGAGACGCACAGCGAGTTAACCCGTGGCATGACGGTTGTCGATCGGCTGAACGTGGCGGAGGATGAGCGCAATCGCGATATCTGGCAGAGAGCCATTCAGGCGGGCTACAAGGCAAAGATCTGTTGGACGATCGATAATCAAAAGTGGAAAGAAGCTCTGAACGATGCCTTGCGCTGATATCTAGCTGTTCACTTGCGCATAGCTTGAGCGCCGCAGGAATTGCCCTTGTCCGGCACGGCCCAGAAACTTGTCGCCCTCGACGATTACCTTGCCGCGCGACAACACCATATCTGCCATTCCCGTCACTTGGATTCCCTCGAACATCGAATAATCTACCCGCATGTGGTGGGTCTTCGCGCTGATTGTGTGCTTGCGAGTGGGATTGAAGATCACCAGATCGGCATCGCTCCCAACGGCTATAGTTCCCTTGCGCGGGTAGAGTCCGAACAGTTTTGCCGGGGTTGTTGAGACCAGTTCCACAAAACGGTTGACGCTGAATCGGCCACCGGCTACTCCACCTGAGTAGATCAGACTCATGCGATGCTCCACACCCGGACCGCCGTTGGGAATTTTTGTGAAGTCATCCTTGCCCAGTTCCTTTTGTTCCTTGAAGCAGAAGGGGCAGTGATCGGTCGAGACCACCTGGAGGTGATCGCGCTTAAGCCCGTTCCACAATTTCTCCTGGTGCCATTTCTCGCGGAGCGGAGGAGTAAACACGTATTTCGCGCCCTCGAAGCCGGGTGCATCGAAGTTCTCGATCGAGAGATAAAGGTATTGCGGACAAGTCTCCGCATAAACGGGAAGTCCCCGGTCGCGCGCCTCCCGAACTTTCTCAAGTGCATCGTTGCAGCTGAGGTGCACGATGTAAATCGGCGCGCCCGCCATTTCCGCCAAGGCGATGGCACGCGACGTTGCTTCCGCCTCCGCCGTGGTCGGGCGCGTGAGAGCGTGGTACTTCGGCGCTTTCTTCCCTTCCGCCAGCGCCTGCTGCACAATCACGTCAATGGCGCTGCCGTTTTCTGCATGCATGCAGACCAGGCCCCCATTCTGCGAAGTCGTCTGCAGCGCTCTAAAAATGCTTCCATCATCGAGCATGAACACGCCGGGATACGCCATAAATAACTTGAAGCTGGTCACCCCTTCTCGCACCAGATCATTCATCTCGGACAATTGGCCGCCCGAAACGTCAGTGACAATGCAATGAAACGCGTAATCGGATACTGCCTTACTGGACGCCTTGCTCATCCAAGTGTCGAAAGCCTGACGCAGTGGCTGACCTTTGTACTGGATCGCGAAATCAATCAGCGTGGTTGTGCCGCCAAATGCCGCGGCACGTGTGCCGGTTTCGAAGTCATCCGTGCTCGTCGTGCCTCCGAACGGCATGTCCAGATGGGTGTGCACGTCGATGCCGCCAGGCAACAGCAACTTTCCCGACGCGTCCAAAATACGCGATGCATTTTCCGCTGGCAGGTCTTTACCGATTGCCGCAATTTTGCCATCGATGACGGCAACATCTGCCAGATAAGAATCGGTCGCCGTCACCACAGTTCCATTCCGAATGATTGCATCGAAGCCCATGGAACCTCCGTCCAGAGCGAGCAGGGAATTATGCTACACTGCCGCCCTTTAGTTGTTCACAATCCGTTGCCCGCCACAGAGAGGGACCAGCCATGCAGTTTGGATTCACGATCAAACCCGACATTTCCATCGAGCGCGTCGTGGCCTTAACCCGGCAGGCTGAGAGCGCCGGATTTAAATACGGCTGGATGTTCGATTCACACGTATTGTGGAAAGAACCTTACCCGCTCTTGACCCTGATGGCGACCAACACGCAGCGCATGCGACTGGGAACATGCGTGACTAATCCCGCGACTCGCGATCTAACCGTCACTGCGAGCCTTTTTGCGACTCTGAATCTGATCTCCGGCGGCCGCATGGAACTAGGCATTGGCCGGGGCGACAGTTCGCGGCGCGTCATGGGCAAGAAGCCTGTGAGTTGGTCGCAGTTGGAAGCGGCGGTGAAGGAGTTTCGTGATCTGACATCGGGAAAGGAAGTGCAGCATGATGGCCAGCCGACTCGCTTGAGTTGGGCGAAAGACGCTCCGCGCGTGTGGATCGCCGGCTACGGTCCCAAAGTTCTGCACATGGCCGGGCGAGTGGCGGACGGCATCATCCTGCAGTTTGCCGATCCTGCTTTGATCGACTGGTGCATGGGGTTTGTGAAGGAAGGCGCCCGAGCTGACGGACGCGACGTCAGCCAGATTGAAGTGATGGCCGCAGCTCCGGTATGGGTCTCGAACGACCCAAGCATCGGGCGGGAACGCGTGCGCTGGTTTCCCGCCCTGGTTTCGAACCACGTGATGGATCTGATCCGCCAATACAAGCCCGAAGACCTGCCCCCGGCGCTGACCTCTTATGTCGAGGATCGCGGCGGCTACGACTACCAGCATCATTGCGAGGTCGACAGCGACAATGCAAATTTCGTTTCAGATGAAGTGGTGGATCGTTTCTGCCTGCTGGGGAATGCAGACGCTCATCAGAAAAAACTCCGCGAACTGGCAGCGGTTGGTGTCACCCAGTTCAACATCTATCTGATGTGCGGAGATGAAGAGCAGACGCTAGAAACCTACGGCCGAGAAATACTCCCAAGCTATCAAGCAACTGCGAAGTGACCCAGAGGGTGCCCCCTTCCCGCGTCCTTACACGGAACGTTGGGTATTTCGACTCCCCATCATTGCGTAGTAGGTTAAGAATGAAACGGCGAAGCCCACGAACCAGGAGTAATCGTAAAGAACGCGTACGGATGGAATCGCCAATCCCATCAACGCCGTCCCAGCTCCAACCGCCAATGCAAACACAGCGCGCCAGTTGAATCCGCGCGAATACTCGTAGGCGCCTCCTCGCAGATACAAATCCTCCAACTGCAGGAGACGATGGCGGACGATGAAGTAATCGCAAATCATGATCCCGGCCACGGGTCCCAAAAAAGCCGCATACCCCCCGAGCCATCCAAGAATGAATGTCCTATAGTCTGCGAGCAGTTTCCAGGGCATCAGCGCAATTCCCATGAAGCAGGTGATCACGCCGCCGGTTCGAAAGCTGATTCGCCGCGGCCAGAGGTTCGAGAAATCGTTGGCCGGCGAAACGACATTTGCGCCGATATTGACGTTAAGTGTGGCCAGCAGAATCGCCAGCAGCGAGATCACGACTGCAATCGGAGAATGAAAGCGGCTAAGAAGTTGGACTGGATCCCAGATTGCCCTGCCGTAAATCACTACTGTCGCCGAAGTCACCGCGATGCCCACGAACGCGTACAACGTCATGGTGGTGGGCAATGCGAGCGCCTGGCCGATTACTTGCTCGCGTTGATTTCGCGCGAAGCGCGTGAAGTCAGGGATATTCAACGAAACCGTTGCCCAGAACCCGACAGTGCCATTCAGCGCGGGAATCAGGAACTTCAAGAATTCGGGAAAGCTCTGGAATCGCGACGGCACCGACAACATCGGCCCAAATCCACCAGCCGCGTGATAGGCCCAGCCTAAAAGAAGCAGGCCCACGCCGAGCAGAACCGGCGCGCTGATCCCCTGCAAGATCCGGATGTACTCAATTCCTTTCAGCACTACCGCGAGGTTGATGAGCCAGAATACGAAAAAGCAAATCGCGGTGCCGTGCGGAACATCTTTCCATGAAGGAGTCAGAGTTGCGAGCAACGTGCTGATCGCTTCGCCACCGATCCAGGCCTGAATCCCGAACCATCCGCACGCGACGAGCGCCCGCAACACTGCTGCAACGTTTGCTCCCAACACGCCGAACGATGCGCGCGCTAAGACCGGAAATGGGATTCCATACTTCGCACCTGGGTGAGAGTTCAGCAGCATGGGTGCCAGCACGATCACGTTGCCCAGAAAGATCGTCGCGACCGCCTGCTTCCAGTCCATTCCGCCCTGGATCAAACTCGCGGCCAGCATGTAGGTGAGAATGTTCACCGACATGGATATCCAGAGCGCGGCAAAGTTGTACGTACCCCAGTGCCGTTTCTCAGGGCTGGCAGGCGCAAGATCGTGGTTATAAAGAGGACTGGACGCGATTCGCGACTGAAGTTCGGCGGAATCCATGATGGCTTTCAAAACCGGGACGATTCGGGCCGGGCGTTCAATCAGCGGCGGCGGACGCTGCGCTCTGTGCCGTCAGCGGAGCATATGTCTCTGGCCTGCGATCGCGGAAGAACTGCCAGACTTTGCGCACCTCGCTGATCATGTCGAGGTCAAGGTCCGCGACTACGACCTCGTCTTTGTGGCGGCTGGCCTGCGCAATGATTTTTCCCCGCGGATTGCAAAAATAACTCTTGCCGTAAAATTCGCCGATATTCCACGGCTTCTCCCGGCCCACGCGATTAATCGCGCCGACGAAATATCCATTGGCGACGGCATGCGCCGGCTGTTCCAACTCCCACAAATACTCCGAAAGGCCGGCCACAGTCGCCGAAGGATTGAATACGATTTCAGCTCCGTTCAACCCCAGAACGCGCGCGCCTTCCGGAAAGTGCCGGTCGTAGCAGATGTACACGCCCACCTTGGCATACTTGGTTTGGAACACCGGATAACCAAGATCCCCCGGCGTGAAATAGAATTTCTCCCAGAACCCAGGATGACAGTGCGGCAGGTGATGCTTGCGGTATTTCCCCAGGTAGCGTCCGTCGGCATCAATAACCGCTGCCGTGTTGAAGTAGACGCCTGGCATGTGTTCCTCGTAAACCGGAACCACCATCGCCATGTTGTGTTTGGCCGCTATCTTCTGCATCAGTTTCGTCGTGGGCCCATCAGGGACCCGCTCGGTCAGTTCATACCAGCGGGCGTTTTGCTCAGCGCAGAAATAGGGACCGTAGAACAGTTCCTGAAGACAGAGAATTTGCGCCTTCTTGCGCGCCGCGTGCTCAATCAATTTCATATGCTTGTCGAGCATTGCCTTGCGGATCTGCGGCAGAGGGCGCGTGGTGCTGAGCGCGTTGCTCGCCTGAATCAGGGCGCAGCGGACATTGCGGGGCATAAATCCTCCAACTGTCGAGGAACTATAGCAGAACCCGGACGCCCTGATCGCGATCTGGGCGGCGTTGACAGGCGCCAGAAGCCTGACTAGACTCGGCCTTCCTCGAGATTACGGAGACAACCCAGCCATCATGGCCAAACGTCCTCGCATCGCGATCGTAGGCAGCGCGAACATTGATCTGACAACCTTTGCGGAGCGGTTCCCTAAGCCGGGGGAAACCATATTCGGACAGAACTTTAACCTGGGTTTCGGGGGCAAGGGTGCGAACCAGGCGGTTGCTGCCCGCCTCTGCGGCGCGGATGTGTTCATGGTGGCGCGGGTCGGCAGTGATTTGTTCGGGCCAGCGACCATCGACAATTTCCGCAAGCAGGGGATCGATGCTACGCATGTAAAGCAGGTCGAAGGACTGTCGAGCGGAGTGGCTCCCATCTTTGTCGAGCCCAGCGGACAGAATCGAATTCTCGTGGTCAAAGGGGCCAACGATGCGATCAAGCCCGCCGACGTCGATGCGGCAGCTGAAATGCTTAAATCGGTGGACTGCATCGTGCTGCAGTTCGAAATTCCGCTGGAGACGGTGTATTACACGGTCGCATTCGCCCGCCAACACGGGATTCGCTGCATCCTTAATCCCGCGCCAGCGCAGGCGGTCGACATGGCCGCGCTAAGAGATCTCGACTACTTCGTGCCCAATGAACACGAAGCCGAAACCATCATCGGAGCCCCGGTGAAGACAGTTGACGACGCCAGCCAATGCGCCGAAAAGCTGGTCACTGCAGGTATCCGCCGGGTGATCATCACGCTGGGAGCGAATGGAGCTTTCCTGGGCTCGCGTGATGGCGGTGGACACGTAGCGCCGTTCACCGTCAATTGCATCGACAGCACCGGCGCCGGCGACGCGTTCATCGGCAGCTTCGCTGTTTTTCTGGGAGAGGGCATACCTGAGAAAGAAGCGGTTCGCCGTGCCAATCTTTACGCCGCGCTGTCCACCACGGGAATCGGTACGCAGAAGTCGTTCTACAACCGGGCCCACTTCGATGCGGAGTGGGCAAAGCGAGCATAGCCTGTCGCGCGCCCTTTTCCGGATGAATTATCTGGGACTCGGAGCAGCATCCAACCTTTGTGTTGCTCCTACATTTTTCTTGATGCATCTGTGCAAAACTTTGAGCACTGCAATCGTTGTACCACACAGAAAATTCTTGACTTAGCGCCAACCGCCAATTTATAAGGCGACTCTACGGTCGAGTGAACTCTCGCGTGGGGCGCGGGAGTGTTCTTCCTATTTACCGGCGCTTCGCCGAAAGGGGTAGCAAACGCAATGTCGAGCAAGAGGATCTTCCTCGCGGTGACGTGTTGTGCGCTGATCAGCCTGTCGTGCCCGCTTCTCTATGGTCAGGCGACCGGAAGTTTTTCAGGAACGGTTTCCGACAACGCCGGCGCGGTGCTTCCGGCAGCGACCGTCAGAATCACCTCGCAGGGTACAGGCCTCACGCGTGAGACCAAGACGGACGCCTCCGGTCACTATTTGATTCCGTTATTACCGGTTTCGATCTACTCACTCCAAGTCCAGGCCCAGGGCTTCGGGACAGTGGAACAGAAAGACATTCGCCTGCAGGTCGATGAGCATCGGGAGCTCAATTTCAATTTGAAGCCTGCCGCGGTGAGCACGAGCGTCGAAGTCAATGCGACCGAGGTGGCGGTGGAAACTTCCAACGCTACATTGGGACAAGTTATAACGTCAGAGCAGGTGGCCGATTTACCCTTGAATGGCCGCGATTTTGTGCAATTGGCGACGCTCACACCCGGCACAACGCAAGAGACGAATCCTAATAGTTTTTTCAATGGCGGGGGCAGCAGCGAAGTATCTACTCGCGGCACGTATTCGCTTTCCGTTGGCGGATCTCGAGCCTCCAGTACAGACTGGTTGCTGGATGGAATCGATAACAACGAATTGACTGCCGGCGGCATCTCGATCCTGCCTTCTATCGACGCGATTCAAGAATTCAAAGTTCTGACGTACACCTATTCTGCGGAATGGGGCACGCGATCGGGCCCAACGGTACTCGTCACGACCAAGTCCGGGACAAACAACCTCCACGGGTCATTGTTTGAATTCTTCCGCAACACGAAACTCGATGCCACACAGGAGTTCGCGTCCACGAAGGATAAGTTCAACCTCAATCAATTCGGAGGATCTCTGGGGGGAGCTATCCGCAAAGACAAAACGTTCTTTTTTGCCGACTATCAAGGCGCCAGAAGACGCAGAGGAGTCCCGTTTCTAGGTCTTGTCCCGACACCCGCGATGAAGAACGGGGATTTCAGCAACGATCCGTTTGGTAGGCCTAATTCCTCGCAATTGATAAACCCCTACGGCGCTTCTCCGTTCCTATGCGTGGGCAGTACTCCGGTTACGCCAAATGCTGATGGGAGTCAGACGCCGGTGGTCGGCAGCCAACCCTGCAACATCATTCCCTCTCAGCTTTTTGATGCGGCGGGCCAGGGAATGGTGAACCTTTACCCGGTCAGTAACGTTAGCGACCCGGGATTGGGTGTCAATTACTCGAACGTCCCTGTGCGCAAACTCACGGACGATCAATTCGATGTTCGCATGGACCATAATTTTTCCAGCAAAGATTCGCTCTATGGACGATTTAGCTATGACCAGGCGGTTTCCTTCGTGCCTGGAGGGTCTCCCGGATTCGCCAACGCTGGCGCGTTTGCGAGTACTCAAGACATCACGAACCATGGGCGCAACGTAGCAATTTCTGAAACGCACATTTTTTCCGATCGAAACATCAACCAGCTCAGTCTCGGCTACAACCGCATCTTCAATCACATTCGGTCTTTTGGGGATGGCTCCTGTGAGGCGGCGAACCTCGGCATTCTTGGCGCCGACCTGAACAGCAAGTGTCCCAACGCTCCCTTGGGGGTGGTGTCACAGTCGAAGAAAGACTGTATCAGTTGCGGCCTGAGCGCAACCATTGTCGGGGGTTACTGGGCTCTTGGCGATCGGGGCTTTGCTCCATTCCAGGGCGGGACCAACGTGTTCTCGATTGCCGATTCCTTCGACATGATCCGCGGAAAACACGACATCCGTATTGGTGGCCAGATTCGTACCCAGCAAATGAACGTTGAGACGAACGCCTTCCAGGACGGATTTTTCCTCGACTTCGGCGCTGCAACGGGCGACGCTGCGGCGGATCTCTTAATGGGACAGATTACAGGCGCGATTCACGACCAGACCTTCAATGGCGCCACCACCGGACGCCGGTGGAAGCTATTCCGTCCCTATATTCAGGACGAGTGGCGTGTCACCAATGATCTGACGCTGAGCCTTGGCTTGGCCTGGGCCTTCGTAACCCCGATTTCCGAGGCACATGGTCGGCAGGCGAATTTCAACTTCGCGACTGGCCAATACCTGGTTGCTGGCAATAGCCCTGTCCTCAGCGCTTGCACCGTCTGTGTTCACACCGACGGATGGGTGGGAATTCAGTTGGATAAGACAGCACTGGAGCCGCGCATTGGAATCGCCTGGAAACCGATGGGGAGTAGTAAGACATCGGTTCGTCTGGGCTATGCTATGTTTCACGATTCCTCATGGAACCAAGGCGCACAGGGATTGTGGGAGAATCCGCCCTATTTCGCGGAAATTGATAACTTCTGGGGAACAGCTGCGTTCCAGGATCTGGGTACTCTGAACTGCGGCTTCGGCGGACCGGCAGGCTGCGGATTGCGGGCAGCATTTCTTCCGGCAATCACGTCGCAGCCGGATCCTTCGACGTTCACGGGTACGATTCAATCTCAGAACCTGAACTATAAACAGGGCCGAGTGCAGCAGTTCAGCTTGAGTCTTGAGCGTCAATTACCCGGCAATGTTGTGCTGACGACTGGGTATGCTGGTTCCCGCAGTCACCATATACTCGTCGATGGCTTGAACCTTAACGTCGGATCACCCTCAGCATGCGACCCAACAAGTCCGAACTACGACCCCAATTACAAACTCGGTTGCGCGCCTGGTGGCGGGGCGCTGGTTGCTCCTTACGGACCCTTCACGACAGTGGCGAACAACAACGATGCAGGAAACGCTCGCTATGACTCGCTACAGCTGAAAGCCGAAACCAAGAGCTCTCGGCACGGTCTGTACGCACTAGTGGGATACACCTGGTCACGGACATTTGACTCCGGGTTCCCGGACGGTTTGGGGACGTTTCCGGGAGCTACATACTTTCCATTGCCGGGAGCGCAGAAGGTTGATTGGGGGCTTTCAGTACTCAATTCGAACGACCAATTCACGGCCAGCGTTATGTATGACCTGCCCTTTGGAAAAGGCAAGCAGTTCGGCGGAAATTGGAGTGGCGCGACGGACACAATCTTTGGCCATTGGGAGGTTAATGTGATCGAGCGGGCAATCTCTGGGTTCCCGCTCTTTGTAGTGTCTCAGAATAGTTCGGGGGTTAACTTTCAATGGAATGGATCGAGCCTGAATCGCCCTAATATGGTCGGCGACCCGAACAAGGCCGGTCCGGTCGCGGCCAACCCAACATGCGTGGCTCCGTCCCAGATTCATACAACATCGGCGTGGTTCAACCCCTGCGCATTCATGGACGCACCCCCAGGACAGCTCGGGAACGCTCCGCGCGCGCCCGTTTACGGACCGCGCTTCGTGAACACGGATCTCTCGCTCATCAAGCACTTCCCAATCCGCGAAAGTGTAAGACTCGATTTTCGCGCTGAATTCTTTAATCTTTTGAACCATCCCCAGTATTTTCTACCCGGCGACTCAGGTAGCAGCGGCATGCAGAACTCCGATACGCCCTCGTTCGCCAAGATTACCGGCGTCGTGAAAGACCCTCGGGTGGTGCAGTTCGCCCTGAAATTGAACTTTTAGATCGCTCTCTCCCAGCAGGTGAAAATCGCGCTGCTGGGGGAAGCGTTCCTATGGCAATGCTTGGGCACGTATTCCAATTTGCTACGCACCAGTGCGCGCGCTTTCCGCTTCCAATCCCTCAGTGTTAGCCGCAGAGCTATATAATCGCTTGCTGATCGGTGGTATGAGAGTCAAACGCTTTTATTTCCGCACCCCATTGATGTTGGCCGCAGCTCTTGCGATCCTCGCTGGAGTCGTGCCGATTACTGCACAGCAGGACACACCGAATCCAACGGCTGCCGAAGCCCATTTGGGAAAGGGTTACGACGCTCTGAAGCAAGAACAATACGAAGGCGCTGCAACCGAGTTTAGAGCGGCGCTAAAGCTCGATCCGATGCTGGTAGAGCGGGCGCAGTTTCCTTTGGCTGTTGCCCTTTTTGAATCGCATAACTATGAACAGTCGCGCCGGGAGTTCAACTCCTTGCGACATCGCCTCGGGGATCATCCCAACATCCTCTATTACTTGGGAAGACTAGACGTAGAGATGAGCGACTTCCGCGGCGCGGTGCGAAATCTCAGTAAAGCGGTCGTGAAACCTCCGTTTCCCGACACACCTTACTACCTGGGCTTTGCCTTCCTTAAGCTGCATGACTTAGCCAATGCTGAAAAATGGCTCAAGGCCGCTGGGCAATCAATTCCAGGGGATTCTCGGGTGGAGTTTCAATTGGCAAGGGTGTACCGGGAACAGGGTCGCGACGAAAATGCAAGAAAGGTTCTGGCCCACTCTGAGGAACTGCGGCACCGTGACGAAAATGATGTTCGTCTGCAGGCAGAGTGCGCTCAGAAGTTGGATCAAGGCTTACGCGAGGAAGCGCGTGCGACCTGTGAGCAATTGTATGATCCTGAAAACCCGGCGAGACTGACAAAATTGGGCACTATTTATGGCCAGCACGGAGAATTGGAGCGGGCACTCAAGTGCTTTCGAAGGGCGGCGGAATTGGCTCCTCAATCCCCGCAGATGCAATACAACCTGGCGCTGACCCAGTACCAGTTGGGACACTTTGCCGAAGCGCGCATCCCTCTTGAGTTCGCATTGAGACGCTGGTCTGATCTTTTTCAGCTGAACGCTCTGTACGGGGTGATCCTCACCAAGCTGGGGGAGGATGTTTCTGCCTATCGAGCCCTGCAGAAGGCGCATGACTTGAATCCGCAGGACACAGAAACTGCGGATTTGCTCTATTCAATCAGCCTGCAGCTAGCGCAAAAGAGCCGGAGCGTGCGCGATTTTTCCAACTCCTTGCATTACCTCCAGCAGGCAGCAAAGCTGCAGCCGGAGAAACCTGAACCCCACCGGCGCATGGCTGAGATCTATTTACTTACTGCGCAAACTGCTCAGGCCACCGCTGAACAGCGCGAGGCCGATCGCTTGAACAAGAATTCGGCGAATTAGGAGCAAGAGCATTCATTGCCTTGGGGAATTTTCGAGCGAGAAAAAATAATCTGTTTAACGCATCAGTGGCAAAACAGGTCAAAACAATTCGGTGAAATGCTGAAATCAACCTCGGTTGTACTTGTGTTATGTGCCTTAAGTTTTTGTTCCTCTGAGCCCCGCCGCAAGATCATCATCAACGAAGATTGTTCTGGGCCTGGCGGCAGCAACATGCAGACGTTGCTCATGCTGATTCAATCCCCGGAGGCGGAAGTCTTGGGCATCACCGTCGTGAGTGGCGATCAATGGCTCGATGAGGAGGTCGCGCATACGTTGCGCCTGTTAGAAATCATCGGACGCACCGATATCCCGGTTGTGCCCGGCGCCGAAGTCCCCCTTGTTCGCACTCGAGAACAGGCCCAGTTCTGGCAGCAGCGTTACGGCAAGGTCGCTTACGCCGGCGCCTGGGATGACCGTTGGTGGCACGAGGCCTCTGTGATCCCTGCGCTTCCAGAGGGCCAACCCACAACCAGGCCGGCAGACGAAGATGCCGCGCATTTCCTCATTCGCATGGTGCACAAATATCCGAATGAGGTCACGATCTACGAAGGCGGGCCGATGACCAATCTTGCGCTCGCCATCTCGCTGGAGCCGCGGTTGCCCCAATTGGCGAAGGAACTTGTTTTCATGGGCGGAGGTCTGAGCCCAGAAGGCGACAATCCCGAGTTTGCGAATAATCCCCGCCACGAGTTCAATTTCTGGTTTGATCCTGAAGCGGCAGCGATTGTCCTGCGTGCACCGTGGAAGAAGATCGTGTGTACTCCCACGGATATTTCCGTAAAGACGGAGATGACAGCGGCCATGGTGAAGCAGATTGAAGCTGCGGGAACCCCGATCGCGCGTTACATCGCAAAATTCGCCATGCTGACTCCAGGCGCCGACATCATGTGGGACGAGATCGCGGCCGCAGCGTGGATCGATCCTGCAATCATCACCCGCAGCGAGACTCGCTACATGAGCATCGATACCGACCATGGGTCGGGGTACGGCAACACTCTTACCTGGGACGTGAACGATGCTACACATCCCCACTGGCAGCGCGTTCAAATCCAGTTCGATCTCGACACTCAGAAGTTCTATCGTATGTTCATGAATCTAATGACTTCGCCCACTCCGCACTAAGGCCGCTGCATTGGCGCTCCGCTTGCAGACGGCATACAATATAACTTTGCGTTTACGCGTGCTATGTCTCCCATTCCAGACGATCTAACTACCGTAAAAGACGACATGGTTGCCTTCATCGAGGGCCACGGTATGCGCCGCTTTCACGGCTACGTGGACTACGAGGAGGTCCAATGCGTCATGTGGGAAATGGGCGACAATCCCGACGGCTGGAAGGATTTTGTTGAGTTGGCCAAAGCCGCAGGAACGCCATTTCTGACCATGCATTCGTGGACGTTGAAGCGCGAGGAACTCGACGAAATGGTTCAGCGCCTCGCCGATTCTGAGTTCACCGATGGCGATGACGTGGAAGATGCGCGATGGCTGCGGGCCAACGTCGGCAAAGTCGGCTACTTGCAGCTGGGCTGGGCCTACCAGGGCTCGATGTTTCTGTGCGAGGTCAGTACGGAATGGTACGAGCGCTACCAGCACCTTCTCGAAGTCTCCGATGAATTCGGCGGCCTCACCATGGATGAGCCCGATCAAGACGAAGAGAACTAACCGCGTGCGACCGCAAGTGTAGGGACTCCCGCCCCGTCTTTCCGGCCGAATGCAGTTCGGCAGGACCCAACTGTCCACGTAATCAGATGCCATTTGAGTAGTACACTGCAAGATCATTCATGCAGTGGATTCCAAGAACAGCTGACCAGGCAGCAGTCAATTCTCTGATCGACTGCCTGCGAAACGATCAGGGCTTTCGCGGCACCGCGAGCGCCAGCACAGCTCCAATCCTCGCTCCGCTGCTTGTCCGCCGCGGAATCCACGACGGCGACGCAGCGCAGCGGTTTCTCTCACCCTCACTCGCGCATCTTCACTCGCCGCTCTTGATGACAGGTTTGCAAACCGCTGTGGATCGCATTGAGGCCGCCATCGACCGCAAAGAACCCATTCTCATCTACGGCGACTACGACGTTGACGGCACCATGGCCGTCATGATCTTGAAGACGGCGATTGAACTCTGCGGAGGTGCTTGCGATTTCCACGTCCCACACCGCATCCGCGAAGGTTATGACATGCGTGGCGACGTCATCGAGCGCGCTGCGGCGGCCGGGATTCGCCTGATCATCAGCGTGGATATGGGCATCCGTGCCTTTGCCCCAGCCGAAACTGCGCACCGGTTGGGCGTGGACCTGATCGTGACCGACCATCATCTTCCTGGCAGCGACGGTGTGCCCAAAGCGCTGGCAGTGATCAATCCAAATCAGAAGGGCTGCGAATATCCCTGCAAGCAAATTTGTGGTGCAGGTGTCGCCTTCAAAGTAGCGCAAGCATTGATGCAGCGCCGCCTCGATGGCAAAGATCAGAACAAGCTCCTGCTGTCGTTCATGAAAGTGGTCGCCATCGCAACCATCGCTGACGCCGTGCCGCTTACCGCGGAAAATCGCGTGTTCGCATCACTCGGGCTCGATGCCTTGCGCCGGGCCGTGAATCCCGGTCTCAAGGCTCTGCTCGAAGCAGCCCAGATTTCCGCGAATCGGCCGCCAACCTCCGGCGAAGTTGGCTTCCGCATCGCTCCCCGGATCAACGCCGCGGGCCGCATGGACGTCGCCCGGGACGTCATCGAGCTCTTCAGCGTGAAAGATGCGGCTCGGGCGCGTGAGCTCGCGGCTAAGCTCGATCAATTGAACAGCGATCGCCAGGAAGAGGAGAAACGAATCCTGCGCGCCGTCGACGAGCGCTTTGCGTCGGATCCAACACTTTCGGACACCTATTGCATTGTCATCGATGGCGAGGGATGGCATCGCGGGGTTATCGGCATCACCGCCACCAGAATCGTCGAACGCTACAATCGTCCGACGCTCGTTATCTCCCGCGATGGCGAGCAGGCACACGGGTCGGGACGATCCATTCGCGCCTTTCATCTACTGGAGGCAGTCGATTCGTGCGCAACCCTGTTCTCGCGATACGGCGGGCACTCGCACGCCTGCGGATTCAGCATGCTGGCCGCCAACATTGCCGAGCTGCGTACCCGGCTCGATCAGTTTGCCCGCACCAAACTCACGCTCGCCGATTTCGAGCCAGTGCTCGATCTCGATGCCGAATTATTTTTAAATGAAGTCACGCCTGAACTGTTTCAAGCCCTGCAGTTGCTGGAGCCATACGGAATGGGGAATCCGGAACCCGTGTTCGCCGCACGCGGAGTACAGTTGGCTGCGCCGGCCAGGGTCTTGAAAGATAAGCACCTGAAATTCAAGCTTCGGGCAGGATCGATGAACTCAGAGGAACTTTCACCCGCGGCAATCCTTGCCACGCCGCGCTGTCATCCCGATAGTGCAACCATCCGCCGCAGTGAAAGAGAAGCTGTGGTGGGTGCACTCGCAAATGGCAATCGCGACTCGAGAACCGATTTCCGATCGAAAATTACATTTGACGCTCTCGCCTGGCACATGGCCGAACGAATGCACAAGGATCAACTGCTGGCGGGCGATGCCATCGATATCGCTTTCACCATCGGAAACAATGATCATCCCGAATACGGAGGCCTCGAATTATCGTTGCGCGATTTCAAATCGCGCGTTACCGTTGCACGGTCTACCACAAATGGTAGTGCCCGTCTCGCCGAGCCATCGCCACACTGACCCCGAACAACTCCTTGAGTCTCTCCACCTGCAGAATGTCTTCCTTGGCCCCGTCAGCGACGATTCGTCCGCGGCTCATCAGCACTACCCGCTGAATCTCTGGAACAATGTCGGCTAACTCGTGGGTGACCAGAATGATCGCGCTCCCGGATTGTGCCAGCGTACTCATGGTATGCCGTACATTCTGCTGAGCGGCTAAATCCAACGAGTTGCAGGGCTCGTCGAACAACAGCGCCCGTGGCTTGTGGACCAGTGCCCGTGCAATCAGCACCCGGCGAGCCTCCCCGGACGACATCTCGCAGAGCGGGCGGTTCGCAAGATGTGGAATCCGTAACTCAGCCAGCGCGGCCTGGGCCAGGGCTTTCTGTCCAGGCTCGACCAGGTGATTCGGGTAAATCGCAGTGCTGCTGAAAAATCCTGAGAGCACCACGTCGATGCCGCTGGCGTCCCCGGTGCAGGACAGCATCAGGTCATTGGAAACGATGCCTAGATAGCCCCGCAGCTTGAATACGTCCCACGTTTCTTGCCCCAGAATGGCCATGGAAGAGTCATCCCGCGCCACTGGATAACACTCGCGCGTGATGGTCTTGATGAGAGTCGATTTCCCGCAGCCGTTAGGACCCAGAATGGCTACGTGTTCGTCCGCCCCGATGCGCAGGCTGAAGTCATCGAGAGCAATCTTCTGTCCCCGCATCACCCGCAGGTTTCGGAACTCAAGCAGCGGTAATTTGAAGTCTCTGTCCACGAATCCAAAGTGTAGATGAGGGAAGTGCTCGCAACCTAACACAGCTCTGCTAAACGCGAGATATGTAGCGCCGGACGTCCTCGCCCGGGATTGCGCCGCAAAGCGCGCAATGAATGGCCCGCAGATTGTTTTTCGCACGCCGGTTGCCCGCCAACGCTCGCTTGCCCTCGCGGGGCGGCCGAGGCGTCCGCCCCTACTCGAACCATTCGTTGCTCGTACGCTTGCAGTACACTGAACCCAGATGCCGCTCCAGGTTTACAGACTGCGCCGCCTGTTAGCCGCAATGGCGGTGCTGCTCACGGCAATCGTTGCCGGCATGTACTTCTACGCGCGCTCCAAGGCCACGGATGTCTTGAAGTCCATCCCCAACAAGATGGGCATCGACATCAAGCAAACCGCCAACGGCTTTCAGGTTTCCAAGTCCGACGGCAAGCGAACTCTTTTCACCGTGCAGGCGAGCAGCGTCAAGCAGTTCAAGTTCAACGGCAATGCTGAACTGCACAACGTCAACATCATTCTCTACGGGCGTGACTCCTCCCGCTTCGACCAGATCTATGGAGAGAATTTCGCCTACAACCAGAAAACCGGGGACGTCACCGCCATGGGCGAAGTCCAGATCGATCTGGTTGCCAATCCCGCCGGCCTGGCCAGCCCGGACCAAGCTACTCCCAAGGAAATCAAGAATCCCATCCACCTGAAGACCCGCGATCTGGTCTTCAACAAAGATACGGGCAATGCTTTCACCCATGCGCGAGTGGAAGTTGTGACCCCGCAGGCCAGTGGCTGGGCTATGGGCGTTACGTATGCGAGCAAGACCCAAATGCTGACACTGGAGTCGCAGATCCACCTGTCGCTGACTGGTCCCCAGTCTGCCGACGTAGAGGCACAGAGTGGCGCCATTACCAACGAGCCGCGGCAGATTGTTCTGGACCATCCTCATCTTGTCCGCGAGGACGGATCCTTGTCCGCTGATCGAGCAACCTTTCACCTCGATCAGGACAACCACGTGGAGCGAGTTTTTGCCGAGGGAAATGTCACTGCTCACACACTTCGCCGGACCTCAAATAGCTCTGCTTCAAAGTTACGGAGACGAGCGAGCTCAACGCGCGAACAGATCAATGCCAGGGCGGATCAGGCCGAGTTCCTCTTCGTTCCGGACCAAGACCTGCTCCGCACCGCCACGCTCAGTGGCAAAGTGCATCTTGAGCAAGTCGGCGCTGAGCCGATGATTGCCGATGCAGGCCGCGTGAATCTGGAGTTTGCCGGCAATACCAAATTGCAGAAAGTTCAAGCCAGCGCGGGCGCTCATCTCAAGCAGATCGCCAGCGGCGCTCCCGGAAAGGCCAATGCAACCGCACAGGATCTCGACCTCACCGCTCCGATCATCGATTTCAACGTCACAGAGGGTCACATCCTGCGCCATGCCAACACCTCAGGCCCGGCTCAAATCACGATTGTTCAAGGGCAAGCGAGTGATGCGAATGTGGCCAGCTCTCCTCAGCAAACTGTAGTCACCGCAGGCAGATTCGACGCTGATTTCACCACCGAAGACGGGCGCACCCGCCTTACCCGTGTGCACGGTGCTCCTAATGCGAATATCCGCAATTCAAGTCCCGGCCAGCCCGATCGAGTGAGCACGAGTGACACCGTCGAGGCCTCGTTTGTCCAACAAGGTGGGCTTGGTGTCCTGACCCAAGCGGGAAACGTTCACTACTCACAGAGCGATGGACAAAACACCCAGCTGCAAGGCTGGGCCAACTCAGCGCGCTACACCCCTTCTGACCAGATGCTCGCCTTAAGCGGCAATCCCCGAGTCCAGCAAGGGGGCATGGTTACTACAGCGACTCGCATGAGAATCAATCGCATGAACGGCGAGGCGCTGGCGGAAGGCGCCGTCAAGAGCACGTATAGCGAACTGAAAGAGCAGCCTTCTGGAGCCTTGCTCGCCGCATCATCCCCCATCCATGTCACGGCGGACCGCATGACGGCTCACAGCAGTCCCGCTGGGATCGCCCTTTACTCCGGCAATGCACGCCTCTGGCAGGATGCCAATATGGTCGAGGCTCCCGCCATCCAGTTCGACCGCGATCACCGAGCGCTGCTCGCCCAGGGAACTGCCCAGCAGCCCGTGAAAACAACTCTTCTGCAAGCGGATAAGGCCCAGGCCGGCGGCAATCGGAGCAAGAAAGGTAGTGGAGCCTCTCCCGCGATGCCCATCTCGATCACTGGCCTGAGACTGACCTACACGGACTCCGAACGCAAGGTTCACTATGAAGGGAACGTGGTCGCCAAAGCGGCCGAGTTTACCGCGTCCGCGACAACGGTCGACGCCTACCTCTTATCACGGAGCCAAGCGGCGTCGAATCAAAATGTTGCAGCTCCCGGGCAGCTCGATCGAATGGTGGCGCAAGGCAACGTAGTAATTCAGCAGCCAAACCGTCGAGCCGAGGGACAAAATCTGGTGTACACGGTCTCCGAGGACAAATTCGTCCTGACCGGCGGTCCGCCTAGCATTTTTGATGCCGAACAGGGCAAGATTACTGGGGTTTCGTTGACTTTCTTTAGACGCGATGATAGGGTGCTGGTAGAAGGCGAAGCAAGCAATCCTGTGGTAACTCAGACGCGAGTGGCACGATAAATGCGTACTCTGGCCACCGAAGAAATCGGAAAGTCATATCGGGGCCGGAGGGTCGTAAACGGGGTAAGCCTGCAGCTCCAGCAGGGCGAAGTTGTTGGTTTATTAGGCCCTAACGGTGCAGGCAAGACCACTACGTTTTATGCCATCGTTGGCCTGATCCCCCCTGACACTGGCCGCGTTCTGTATGACGGTCAGGACATCACCGACGTTCCCATGTATTTGCGGGCGCGTCAGTACGGCATCAGCTATCTCCCGCAAGAAGCCTCGGTGTTTAGAAAATTAACAGTTGAAGAGAACATCCTCGCGGTTTTAGAGGCGCAGCCGATTTCCTGGCACGAGCGACGCGAGAAGATGGAAAAGTTTATCGATGAACTGGGACTGGAGCATATTCGCCAGAACCGCGGATACGCACTTTCCGGTGGGGAACGCCGGCGCGTGGAAATTGCCCGCTGCCTCTGTATCAACCCCACATTTATTTTGCTGGATGAGCCGTTTTCGGGAATTGACCCCATCGCCGTGCTCGACCTGCAGAGAATTATCAGCAGCCTAAGATCCAGCGGTATCGGAGTGCTCATTACCGATCACAATGTTCGCGAAACGCTTAGCGTCACCGACCGGGCCTACATAATCGACGACGGGAGAATCTTCCGTCAGGGACAGCCCGGCCAATTGGCCAACGATCCAGAAGTCAGAAGAGTCTATTTGGGCGAGAGTTTCTCGCTCGTGTAATGCGCCACGAGTGCGATTTGAAAGGCGCAGCGTTGGGAATGCTCGCGCTCCGTTGATTTGAAAGGGCACGGCTTTAGCCGTGCCGCGAAGGGATTGCGCCTTTAGGCGCTGAGGTTGTGACTTGGGATCGGCGAATTCGACTTTGGATTCCCCGGCGTGATTTGGATCTTTTTCTTGAAATCGATTTGCGCGCGACAACACTGTGCCCAGATTGCATCGAACAGATACGCGAAAGAATGACCGGAACGACTAACCAACTAACCAAGACATGGTCCTGCTGCAGCACAAATTAAGCGTAAAGCTCTCGCAGCGCCAGATCCTCACCCCCGGCCTGGTGCAGATGGTATCTGTCCTCGCGCTCAACAAGCTTGAGCTCAAGGACATGATCAACACCGAGATGGTCGAGAATCCAGTTCTGGAGGAACTGGAAGATTCCGTTCCTTTGCTCGACGAAGTCGGTAAAAAAGAAGAAGACCGCGAGCGCGCCGCTGCTGCAACCACCGAAGAGAATCCCATTGCCGCAGTCGAGAAGAAAGATCCTTTTGAGGAAATCGACTTCGGCTCATTTTTCCAGGACTACCTTGATCCCGGGTACCGCACACATAGTGAAATGGAGGACATCGAGCGTCCTTCTTTTGAGAATTTTCTTTCCAAGCCCTCGACCCTTACCGACCACCTCGCATGGCAGTTGGGCTCACTGAGCCTGCGCCCCGAAGTGCGCGAGGCTGCCGATGCCATCATCGGCAACTTGAATGAAGATGGATACCTGATCGCCAGTGACAACGAACTTCTCGGAATTGCTCCTCCAGCCAGCCCAGAATCCGATGCGGAAACGGCCAAAAACATCGTGCACGAAGCCGCGGCTCTGGGGATTGAAGCCGAGGGCCTCGGGCTGTCCGAAGAATTGCCAGGGGTGTCCTCCGATTCCAGCGAATCGGATGCGACCATCGTGGACGAGAATGGCGAGCCAGAAATTGCTGCGCCGCGTTCAGAGGCATCTTTCACCACGAGTTCCGGAAATGGAGCCGCGGCAGTTGCCCCAGCGCACGATCCTGCTCCAGCGCCGGCTTCCCCTTCGGCTCCGGCTTACCAATCTCGATTCAGCGCCGCCGATCTGCAGGAGGCCTTACAGGTCGTTCAGCAACTCGATCCTCCCGGCGTGGGAGCACGAGATCTGCGTGAGTGCCTTCTAAGTCAGCTTCGCTTTCATCAGGCCCAACTCGCTCAGCACAAAAACGGCAACGGCACAGCTCAGCTTTTGCAGGATGCGATTGCGGTAGTGGACCAGCACCTGCGCGGTCTGCAGAACAAACAGCACAAAGAAATCGCCAAGGCCATTGGGCGCCCGATCGAGGCCGTGCTGCAGGCATTGGAGTATATCCGTACTCTCGATCCCCGTCCCGGGCTGCGTTACAACAAAGTTCAGGCTCGCTTGATCGAGCCCGATGTTGCCTTCGTGAAGCACGGCGACGAGTGGCTGGTCATCATGAATGACGAAGATCTGCCCCAGCTCCGGCTCAATCCCGCATACAAGAAGCTGGTAACGCGCGACGGATCCAACGACAAAAACACCCGCGATTATGTGAAAGAGCGCTACAAGAGCGCCATTCAGCTCATCAAGAACATCGAGCAGCGCAAGCAGACGATCACCAAGGTTTGCTACTCGATCGTGGCGCGCCAGCAGGATTTTCTCGAACGAGGTATTGATCAACTGAAACCGATGATGATCAAGGAGGTGGCCGAAGAGATCGGCGTGCATCCTTCCACGGTAAGCCGGGCAGTGGCCAACAAGTACGCCCACACACCACAGGGCGTATTCGAATTGCGATATTTCTTCAGCGAGAGCGTGCAAGGACCGGAAGGCGGCGGAACGTCGCTGTTGATCCTGAAACGCCGCGTCAAAAAGCTCATCGAGGAAGAAGACCCCACTCGCCCCCTGACCGACGAGCAGATCACCCGCATCCTGCAGTCGCAAGGAATCCAGGTGACCCGCCGTACGGTAGCCAAATACCGCGAAGACATGCGCATCCCCAGCACGCACCAGCGCCGGGTTAAAAAGTAGACTTAGTATTTTGTAACCGGTAGTTTGAGAATCTTCCGAGTTTCCGATTTCAAATTACCAAATTATTCAACACCCAAATTGCAAAAGTCCAATGCAGTGCCCGATTTAACTCAGAAATGAATTCTTAGGAGGGGCGCTCATGAACGTGGAGTACACCGGAAGACACTACGAAGTCACCACTGCCATCCGCAAAGAAGTAGAAACCGGTCTTACAAAAATCCGCAAAATTCTTGCCGATAAGTTCGAAACCAAGGTTATCCTCACCGTTGAAAAACATCGTCATAAAGCAGAAATCACCATCAACCCGCGAAACGGCCCGTTGGTCGGACTAGCGCAAGCCAAGGATATGAGCATCGCTGTCAACGAAGCTCTCGATCATCTTGAGAAGCAGGCCATCAAATACAAGACACGCTGGCAATCGAAAAAACGTTCCGCGCGCAAGAATGAAGAAGCAAATAAATGGAACGGCCACTCCGACCACGAGGAACTGCAAACCGCAGTTGGATTGACGGAAAAAACTGCAGTGCCGGTGCTGGTCCACAAATATCCTGCAGTCGCGAAAACCACCGACGTTCACCTGGTTCGCTCTGACGACTCGGTGGCCATGCGCCCCATGACGCTGGAGGAGGCGATCAAGGAAGCGCACTTCAAAGATCGCGACGTCTTCGTGTTCCGCGATCCCAAAGGCAAGGTGATGGTCCTGCACCGCGCCAAAGACGGCAAAATGCAACTAATAGAAGTCCCCTAAGAATTTCGAATCGCCTTCAGATGCAAAGGGGTGCCCACCCTTGTCCCTCGTTTTCTGAGGGACAAGGCGGGGATTTCGATATGGGATTTTCATTCTCGCTTGAAAGCTCCAAGCGCACGTGTGAGAGCATCCGTCATACTATTAATACGTTTGAATAGCCCACTCTGCATGCTAAAATTCGCCGCCGGAGGGATATCGAATCATGTTCCTGCGTGCCCGCCGTCGTTCGCCGGCCCCCGCACTTTTTCTCTTAATCCTGTCAACGACTACCTTGCGAGCAGTTTTCACCCATGCGCAAACCGCCAAGCTCTCGGTCCATTGGGAAGAACTCACCGCCTCCGACTTCCGTGAAGGCATCCGCCGTTCCGAGGGAACCTGCCTGCTTCCCTTCGGAATCCTCGAAAAGCACGGACCGCACCTGCCACTAGGGACAGATCTGCTGGACGTTCGGCATGCCGCACTCCACGCCGCCGAGCAAGAATACACCGTGGTTTTTCCCGAATACTATTTTGGCCAGATCGCTGAGGCCAAGCACGAGCCGGGTACCATGGCCTACAGTCGCGGCATTCAGTTGGCGCTGCTGCAGGAGACCACCGATGAGATGGCGCGCAACGGCTGCAAGAAGGTCCTGATCGTAAACGGCCACGGCGGCAATAACAGCCTGCTGCCCTACTTCGCTCAGACGCAACTGGACAAGCCGCACGACTATGTGGTCTACGTGTTCAGCGAACTTGAGCCGAGCAAGGGAGGTCCCCCGCCGAAGACCAGCATGGACATGCACGCCGGCGAGCGAGAAACGTCGAATATGCTCATCTCCCGTCCTGACCTCGTGCACATGGATCGCGCCAACAGCGAATCCGGCGCCGACCAGGCACGCCAGAAACTGCCGGAGAATGTTTACACCGGCATCTGGTGGTACACCCGTTTCCCCAATCATTATTCCGGAGACGGTTCGCCCGCCAATAAAGAACTTGGGCAATTTCAGATGAACTGGTGGATTGATTCGGTGGCGAAGGCGATCAAAGCGGTGAAAGCCGACGACGTCAGCCCGAAGCTCCAGAAAGAGTTTTACGAGAAGAGCACGCACCCGCTGGATACGCAACCCTAGTCGCATCCCATCAACGGTTACGAGCTTCCGATCAGCACGCCCGTAACGAACACCAGCACGCCGCCCAGACCGACCTGCAGCGCAGCGGTGACCCAAGGCGTGTCCATGTACGTTCTACGAATCCAGGTGATCACGCCAAGCTCGGCCAGCACCACGGCGCCAGCCGCCCATAGAGCCAGGCGAAAATCCTTGATCAAGAAGGGAAGCGTGTGCCCAATCCCACCCAGTGCAGTCATGAGCCCGCAAATCACTCCCCGAACCCAGGGATGTCCGCGACCGGTGAGACTTCCGTCATCCGACAGAGCTTCGGCAAATCCCATGCTGATGCCCGCTCCCGCGGAAGCGGCCAGCCCGACTAGAAATGCATCCCAGCTTTTCTGCGTGGCCAACGCCGCAGCGAACACTGGAGCCAGGGTTGAAACCGATCCATCCATCAACCCGGCCAGACCCGGCTGCACGATCTGCAACACGAACAGCCGTCGTTGCGCGACTTCTTCATCCGCTTTCACGTTGTCGGGCAGTTTCTGCTTGTCGAGTTCCTGTGCGCGTTCCTCGTGTTCGCGCTCTTCCGTGGCCAGGTCGTCCAACAATTGCCGAATGCTCGCATCCTGCGTCCGTGCCGCTGCTTTCTCGTAAAAGCGGCGCGTCTCAACTTCCATGGTCGAAGCTTCTTTGCGCACCGCTTCGATCCGCAGCGGCCGCACCAGCCATAACGCAGGACGCTCCACAAATCCTCGCACATCCTGGCGCCGGATCAGCGGAATGTGCTCACCAAATTTCTTCTGGAACAGCTCCAGCAGGCGTCGCCTGTGCCCTGACTCCTCTTCGCGCATGCCGTCAAACATCGACGCGGTCGCGGGATAATCCTGCCGCAAGCCTTCGGCAAAATCGGCGTACACCCTTTCGTCTTCCTCTTCCAAAGCGATGGCCAGGGCGAGCACTTCACGTTCCGTGAGCTCTTCGAACTTTTTCATGACGCCATAGATTAAATGCCCTGCACTCCAGACACAATTGCGATCTTCAAAGCACACGGCTCAAGTAAACGGGAGCGGTATCACGTCGGGTACTCGCCGGGCATCGCCGTGCGGGGCTTCGATGCTACTATCCAAATCATGAAGCCGCGCCGCCTTGCGGGTCGAAAAACATTCACGAAGGCGGGGAAAAAGCCCGACCGAAGACGCCAGCGCGCGCCCGAGCTCGTCATCATCACGGGCATGAGTGGCTCGGGAAAAGCCTCGGTGCTGAAAGCATTCGAGGACCTCGGCTATTACTGCGTGGATAATCTTCCGGTCGAATTGATTCCGCAATTCGCCGAGTTGGCCGTGCAGTCCAGCGAGATCCGCCGCACTGCCCTGGTAGTGGATGTTCGCGAGGGATCGAAGCTGGATCAACTGCCCGCCCTGTTGAAATCCGTGCGGAGCATGATTCCGACCAAAATTGTATTTTTGGAAGCCTCCGATCCAGTGCTCCTGCGCCGCTTCAGCGAGACCCGCCGTCCGCACCCCTTGGGCGCAGATTCCACGGTGAAAGCCGCTCTCAAAGCGGAGCGGCGGCATCTCGGCGCGATCCGTAAGCTCGCCGACTTTGTCATCGATACTTCGAAGTTCAATGTTCATGAGCTTCGCGCGCTCATCACGCAGCGTTTCCAGGAACAGTCGCGACAAAAGAGCTTGCTGATTTCGTGCGTGAGCTTCGGGTTCCGTCAGGGCGTTCCCGAGGATGCGGACCTGGTCTTTGATGTGCGTTTCCTGCCGAATCCGCACTTTGTGCCGGAATTCCGGCCACTGACGGGGCGCGACAAGCGTGTCGCCAAATACATCCGCTCCTTCCCTCAGACCCGCGAATTTATTGCGCGGATTTCTGCGCTGCTGATCTATCTCATCCCTCACTACATCCACGAAGGCAAGAGCTACCTGACGATTGCGTTCGGTTGCACCGGGGGCCAACACCGCTCGGTGATGATTGCCGAAGAAGTGGCCAAGCGCCTGCGTGGCTCCGATTACCGGATCAAAGTCGTCCACCGCGATAGCCCGGGATAGCACCAGCATGGGCTACGTTCTTCGGCCCTCCGAGGCTGAGTTCGCTGCTTTGACTTGCTTCACGGGTGCGGGCACGTTCTTCACTGGCGTGGCGGTTTGCGGGCTGCGCCATTGGCAGTGTTTTCCGGCATCGAAACTTGCGATTGCTGGCGATTGGGTTGTGTTGCGCCGGCAGCGGATTTTGTGATGTCATGCGGCGACAGTGTGCTGGCTGGAACTGCGCCCGGAGAGCCCAGAGCGACTTTC
This sequence comes from Acidobacteriota bacterium, assembly GCA_046723715.1. Taxonomy (GTDB): domain Bacteria; phylum Acidobacteriota; class Terriglobia; order Terriglobales; family Acidobacteriaceae; genus Sulfotelmatobacter. Next base: position 41,997 of record JBKOUZ010000013.1, read on the forward strand.
GCTACATGGCTTGTCGTGGGTCCAGCTTTGGGTGGGACTGGGGCGTCCGCTTCGACATTCGGGGTGGTGGTCTCCTGGTTTTGGGAGTATGGCGTCCAGCCGGCTTTCTTGGCGGCGGTGTGAGCTTCGGCCGTGGGATAGCCGTAGTAGTTCGCGATTGTTTCATCGCGCTGCCGGGCGAATTCTTCCGGAGTTTTGTAACGAAAAAGCCTCACTTCTCGCAAAGAACGCGAGAAGTGGGGCACCCGGCACGCGGCAACAGGTTTCGTTTTCGAGCGCGACTGTGGAGCGCGGCTGCACGAGACGGCAAAAATTGGGCAGTCGCCGTTTGCTAGACTTCCTGGGGAGGAAACTGTATTGCGTAGAACGATGCAGGCCGTACTTATCGTGTTCTTCGCCCTGACACTAAGTCTGTGGAGTGCAGAGAGTCATCCGAAACTCATCGTCATTGTTGTCGTGGACCAGATGCGCGCTGATTATTTACAAAGGTTTTCGGGGTACGAAACGGGAGGACTCCACTACTTTGCGACGCAAGGGGCAAATTTTGTCAATGCTAACTATCAGCATTGGCCCACCGAGACCTGTGTGGGACACACCGTGTTACTTTCAGGCAGAACTCCAGCACACACTGGAATTGTTGCGAACGCGTGGTACGACCGAACTGCAGGGAAGAGCAATTACTGCCTGGCAGACACTGCTTCGCCGTCAGTTGGGGACAATGGCCCGGCTGTTTCGCCCCGGAATGTCTTGGGGGACAACTTCAGCGATTGGTTACGCAACACCTACCCTAAGTCACAGATATATTCGATTTCACTGAAAGATCGGGGAGCGATCACGCTCGCCGGCAATCGTCCGAACGGTGCGTATTGGTTTTCCTCTTCGGGGCGATTTATTACGAGTCGCTACTATGCAGAACAATTGCCGGAATGGGTGGAACAGTTCAACCAAAGAAAAGTTGCCGACCAGTATGCAGGAAAGGAATGGGATCCGCTGCTAGGCAGGGATTCGGCTGCATACCACACGCATGCCGTGGCCGGGCACTTCCCGCATGTGATGCCAAAGAAATCCAGCCCGGAACTCTATGAGGCAGTGTTTTCGTCTCCGTTTGGCGACGAAGTTCTCGAAGCGTTTGCAGAAGCTACGATTACCGCGAATCGTCTGGGGCAGGGTGCCGGCGATGCCGGCCCTGACCTGCTCACCGTAAGCTTTTCCTCGAACGACGGAGTGGGACATGGCTATGGCCCGGACAGTCCCGAGATTGCAGACGAGCAAATCCGACTGGATCGTACTCTTGGGAGGTTAGTCGAATTTCTGCGGGAAAAGGTGGGGGAGCGAAATATTTTATGGGTGCTGTCCGCAGACCATGGTTCGGAACCGACGCCCGAAGCCGAGCAGGAACTGAATCACAATCCTGTGGCCGAGAGGCTGCCGTTTTCCAAGGCACAAGCTGCGGCGGAAGAACAGCTCAACAAGATTTTTCACATAACCGGCGAGATGCATTGGTTTGCCGCCCAGACTGGCACCATGCTTTACTTTGACCGCGACGCCCTGCAGAAACACCAGGTCCGCATCGAAGACGCGCGGCGTGCGCTGGTAACCCAAGTTCGAAATGTCCCGGGCATTGAGGGATTTTACGATCCGTTGCAGGCATCGGAAGTCCAAGGGTGGAAAGGACAATTCTTACGAAACAGCTACTTCTCTGGCCGGAGTGGCGATATCTACTACCTGGCAAAAGAATGGACTTGCTTCAGCAATAAGCCTCCAGGTACCACTCACGGCGATCCTTGGCCCTATGACACCCATGTACCGCTTGTTCTCGCCGGATGGCAGATTCGACCGAGTAGTATTACGGACGATGTCCAAATTGCCGATGTGGCGCCAACTTTAGCCAGCCTGCTAGGCCTCAAGATCAGTCACGCGGAGGTCATCGATGGGCGGTCGCTGCGAGAGTTGATCGGCACATTGCCGGCTGAACCGAAAACAATTCATACACAACACTGAGGTTCTCAGGATGACAAAGCAGTATTCAAAGCCTGCGTTAGCGCCGGGCTTGAATTGGGCCCTCCGCCTCTACCAGCGCCATCTTCTATTCGCCTTCCTATTCGCCTCGGAGCGCCAGCATGGGATCTGTACTTGAGGCGCGTCTAGCGGGCAGCGCAGAAGCTGCCAGGGCCAGCAGCAGCATTGCGATGGCAGAGAGTGCAAGCACTGCCGGATCAAACGGGCTCACTTCAAACAGAAAGGAACGCAGCAAACGGGATGCGGCAACCGCGCCAAGCAAACCCAATCCACATCCCACCGCAGCAAGCCTGGCACCGGAACTCAGGATGAGCAGGATCACTGCGGAGCGCTGGGAGCCAAGCGCCATGCGCACCGCCAGTTCCTGTTCGCGCGATGCGACGGTGAATGCAATCACGCCATAGATACCAAGCACACAGAGCAGCACGGCAGCGATGGCAAACGAGGAAATCAGCACGGTATTGAAGCGCCGCGGCGCCTCGCTCTGCGAGATGGCGTGCTCCATAGTCTGCATCTGGTAGAGCGGCAACTGCGGGTCAATGTTTTGCACTGTTGCGCGCAGGGTATTTTCCATCTGCTCCGGGGCCACCCGGGTGCGCAGAACGATCCAACCGTCCGCGGCGCTCAAGGCCCCGACCGAAGCGAAGACACCTTCACTGGCGAGCGTTTGTGTTACCGGCTGGTATACCTGTGGGATGGTCTCGGTATCGGCCGATCCCAGTTTGACGTCGTCCACCTCGCCCACCACGGTCATCCACGGGGTGGAGGTGTCGGGCAAGCCCCGGCGCAGGCGTTTGCCGATCGGGTCCTGACCTGGCCAGTAACGCTCGGCCATTTTGCGATTCACGATAGCCACCAACTGTGAGGCGGCGTTATCCGACTCGGTAAAGACGCGCCCGCGAAGCAGACGAATGCCCAGGGCTTCGAAAGGATCGCTCTCGACCGGCGACATCGCGGCCATGTTCAACCCCGCGCCCTTGGGAGGAACATAGCCCTCGATTGTGAAAGCGATGGCCCAATTATTGCCGTCCGCAGGCAGAAACGAGGTGATGCCGACAGCATCCACGCCAGGCAACTGCCCCAGATCGTTCAGCAGAGTTTTCGTGAATTCGTCAATGGCGGATTGCGTTCGATACTGCTGGTGGGGGAGAACGTAGAGCGCAGCCAGCGTATGGTCGGGACGGAAGCCCAAGTTCACATTGCGCATCTTTTCGAAGCTGCGCAGCAATAGGGCGGAGGCGGAAAGCAGTGTTAGCGCCACGGCAATCTCCGCCACCACTAAAGCGGAGCGCAGCCTGGCATGCTCGCTGCCCGAGGTGCCGGTGCGTCCGCCTTCTTTGAGCGAGTCATTCACGCTTGTCCTTATTGTGGCAAATGCTGGAGCCAATCCGCAGAGCAAGCCGGTCACCAGCGCCAGTCCCAACGCGAAGAGCATGACCGGCCAGTCCAAGCCAATCTCGCTGATGCGAGGCATGGTCTGCGGTAGCCGGCTTACGCCCGCCCGCAGAGCCACAGCCGCAAGCGCCAGTCCCAGCGCGCCGCCGACAGTACTCAAGACCATGCTTTCCACGATGGCCTGCCGGAGTAATGTGGGGGCGCGAGCACCCAGGGCGAGCCGGACCGCGATCTCTCTTCGTCTGCGGATGGCACGCACCAGCAAAAGCCCCGCAAGGTTTGCACAGACGATCAGCAACACGACGATCACTGCGAAGAACAGGGTGCGCACCAGGGGTCGCGCCTGCGCCACCGTATCTTCCTGCAGCGGGGTCACGAGCGCGTGAATACGCAGGCTCCGCATGTAGGCGGGATAGTCGCGCATCGTCTCCTGGGCTATCTGATCGGCATCGCTCTGCGCCTGCTCGGCGGTGATGCCGGGCTTTAAGCGTCCCACCATTCGAGAGTTCCACGATGCCGCGCCGCCTGCGGTAAATTCCTCGGGCTGCAGGCTGAGCGGAAGCCAAAGCTCGCTCCGGTTCACATGGCCTGGATTGAGCGGAAACTCGAAGTCCCGCGGCATCACGCCGATTACGGTGTAAGGCTTGCGATAGAGAATGATCTTGGTCCCCAGTACGTTGGCATCGCCGTGGAAGCGGTTCCGCCACATGCCATAGCTGAGCACGGCCACTGGCTGCTTTTCTTCATCTTCCTGTTGCGTAAACGTGCGTCCCAGCAGTGGTGACACTCCCAGTGCGGCAAAGACGTCGGCGCTCATCCGCGTCGCGTTCACGGCTGCCGGATCGCCCGCGCCGGATAGTTCAAACATTCTTGAGCGATAACCGCCCAAGTGGGTAAAGCTTTGCGTGTCGCGCATGTAATTGCGAATGTCGGGAGGGGTTACGCTGGACAGCGCGCAGGAGGCGCAATGCGAGCCTTCCAGCACATCTCCGAGGATGACGAGACGATCCGGGTCTGGGAATGGCAGCGGGCGCAGCAGTACCCCCTCGACGATGGAAAAAATCGCCGTCGTCGCCCCAATGCCCAGCGCCAGCATCAGGATGGCGGTAACCGTAAATCCGGGAGACCTGCGCAGTTGGCGAAAGGTGTATCGAGCGTCTTGCAGAATGTGGCTCAGCGCTTGAAACCCGCGCTCGTCGCGATGCAGTTGCTTGGCCTGCTCCACGCCTCCACACGCCATTCTGGCGGCTCGGCGTGCCTGTTCGGGAGTCATGCCCTGGCGCAGATATTCGTCTTCCAGCAACCCCAGATGCGCGCCAATTTCTCTTTCCAGTTCCGCCTCCACTTTCGAGTTGGCGAAGAGCAGATAAAGCCTGACCAAGATGCGTCTCAGGTGCTTCATGGCTAAGATTCCTCAAGCAAGAGCCGTTCCACTAGAGCCGACATTCTTCTCCACGTCTGCGTCTCCTCTTTTAGGGCTTTCTGTCCCGCCCTGGTGATCTCGTAATATTTGGCTTCGCGATTGCTCTCGGTCCTTGCCCATGCTCCCTTGATCCAGCCGTACTGCTCAAGGCGCACTAATGCTGGATAGAGAGTGCCCTGATTGAGGTTGAGCAGGCGATCGGAGATCTGCTGGAGACGCGTGGCGATTTGATACGCGTGTTGCGGGCCCATGGTGGCGAGTGTGCGCAACACGATGAGATCAAGTGTCCCCTGCAGCAGCTGGATTGAGTCCTTTTCTTTATTAGACATCCAAGTGGTCTCTCGAGGGAGACTACTACATTTCACTTGATTGTCAAGTGGACTCTCGGGAAAGAAGCCGCCGGAGAAAGACCACCAGGCAGTGAAAGGGGACCGCGAAGGTCATCCCCGAGGGGTGGAACTCAAGTAAAATAAGGCCTTGCACCAGGTACCCCCAAGTCTTCAGCCGCACAATTGCCGCGCGGGAGATCCATGCGTCCAGTGATCCGGCTCATCCGCTACGTGCTGCCTTTCATGACGCAGCTGTTGCCGGGAGTCTTCTTACTTGCGGCGGTCGGGTTTCTCGAAGCGTTTCGCCTGGTGTTGCTCAAGCCCGTGCTGGATCGTGTTTTGAATCCCTCGTCCGGCTCCGAGAACATTGTTCTCTTCACGATTCCGCAAACGGGACAGCCCATTTACCTGCAGCGCTTTGTTCCCACACACTTTCACAATGCCTGGACGATTGTGGCCTATGCCCTGGTAGCCTCGACGGTGCTGAAGGGCTGCTTTGATTATCTGGGGACTTATCTGGTGAACCATGCCGGTTTCGGCATGATCACCAACTTGCGCAATGATCTTTACAACTCGGTCCTGCGGCGCTCAGCGGCATTCTTTCAGAAGCACACCACCGGCACATTGATCTCGACCATCATCAACGACATTGAGCGCGTACAGTTCGCGATGTCGAGCATTCTTGCGGAGTTCCTGCAGCAGTTCTTTACGTTCTTGTTCACGGCCGGATTGGTGATTGTCCTGGGGAAGCAACTGGCCTGGGTGCTGCTCATTTTCGTACCCATCATCATTTTTTCGGCAGTGCGGATCGGGCGCAGAGTTCGTTCGACAACTCGCACCGGCCAGGACCAGCTCGCGGATGTGCAAAATATTCTGCACGAGACCATCACCGGGAACCGCATTGTTAAGGCCTTTGGCATGGAATCGTGGGAGGTAGCGCGATTCCGCAGCGCCGCACAGCGGTTGTTCCGCGCCAATCTGCGGTCGGTGGCTGCCGCCGCCATCAGTTCTCCTTTAATGGACACGTTTGGAGCGATCGCAATTGCGCTTATGTTGCTGCTGGGCCGGGAGCAGATTGCCCACAATCAACTCACGCTCGGAGCCTTCATCGCGTTTGTGGCGGCCGTCCTCAGCATGTATAACCCGGTTCGCAAATTCGCCGTCTTCAATAACGGGTTCCAGCAGGCACTGGGTGCGTCCTCTCAGCTGTTCAAGTTCATGGACACCGAGGATGTTGTAACCGAAAAGCCGGGCGCCAAGGCTCTGCCTCGATTTTCGCAGGGCATCCGCTTCCAGGACGTTGCGTTCTCTTATCAATCCGATGGCGAGGACTCGCGGGAGATACTGCACGACGTTAACCTGGAAGTGAAGCGTGGAGAAATTCTGGCTATCGTCGGATCCAGTGGCGCGGGCAAAAGCACACTGGTTCACCTGCTGCCTCGATTCTTCGATGTGTCCGGTGGAAGCATTCGCATTGACAATCACGATGTGCGGGATGTGACGCTCTCATCGTTGCGGTCCCAGGTAGGAATCGTGACCCAGGAAACCGTGCTGTTTAACGACACGGTCCGGAATAATATTGCCTACGGGCAGCCACACGTTGCCATGAAAGAGGTGGAAGCTGCAGCCCGCGCGGCTCTGGCTCACGACTTCATTCAAGGCCTCCCGGCAGGATACGATACTGTGATCGGCGAGCGGGGTGTGCGGCTCTCCGGCGGTGAGCGTCAACGGCTGGCGATTGCGCGGGCTCTTCTGAAAGACGCGCCAGTGCTGATTCTGGACGAAGCCACATCGGCGCTCGACAGCGAGTCCGAAGCTTTGGTGCAATCCGCCCTGCACAATCTGATGAGTGGACGTACGGTGCTGGTCATCGCACACCGGTTGTCGACGGTGCGCCGTGCAGATCGCATCGTCGTGATTGAGAATGGCACCATAGCCGACATCGGCACGCATGACGAATTAATGAGTAAACTTGGCACGTACCGACGGTTGTACGAATTACAGTTTGCCAATTCGGATTTGTCCAGGATGGTGGCAGAGACGTGAACATGCACTCCAGATTGCCGATCCGGTCGATGACTGGCTTTGCCCAAGTGAGGGGTGAAGTGCAGAACAGCATCGGAAACTCAACTGCCGCGGCCGCCTCCAATGGCCGCGTGGCTTTCGCGTTCTCGCTGAAGTCCGTGAACCACCGCTTCCTTGATTTGCACTTTCGTCTTCCCTCGGGCACAGACTCTCTGGAGATGCAACTGCGCCGGCTTCTGAAAGAAAGAATCGCGCGCGGCCACATTGAAGTGTCGCTCAGCCTTGAGCGTTCCAGCAGTGAAGCGTTTTCTTTGAACCACCAACTGGTCGGCGGCTACATCGCGGCATTTCGGGCGGCTGCGGCCGAGTTCTCCCTGGCGGCTGTTCCGGATCTCAATGCCATCCTGCGGATTCCTGGAGCGCTCGACTCCAGCAACGAAGCCCGGGACTCGGAGATCGAGGGGTCAGTGTTGCCGAAAGTTGGCGAGGCGCTCGAGCGTCTGAATCAGATGCGTGAGGAAGAAGGGCGCGGAATTGTTCGCGAACTTCGCGAACGCATGGCCCACCTGGCCGAGGCTGCGAAAAGTGTGGAGCAGCATCGCAAGGCCGTGCTTCACAATTACAGCGAGAGATTACATTCACGCCTGCAGGAATTGCTCGGTTCCAGCATAGACAAAGATCGCGCGTTGCAGGAGGCGGCCCTGCTGGTGGATCGCAGCGACATCCAGGAAGAAATTGTCCGGCTGGATACCCATATCCAGCATTTCCTGGGATTGCTGGACGAAGGCGGCGAGGTTGGCAAGAAACTCGACTTTCTGCTGCAGGAAATGAACCGCGAAGCCAATACCTTGCTGTCCAAGACATCCGGCCTGGCGGGCGAAGCGCTCAAAATCACCGAGGCAGGCCTGGCCATGAAAGCGGAAATCGAAAAATCTCGCGAGCAGGTGCAGAACCTGGAATGACTCAGAAGCCGCTAGTCTTCATCATCTCGGCCCCTTCGGGCTCGGGCAAGTCGACTCTCACCAGCGACCTGTTGAAGCTGGTTCCTAATCTGGATTTTTCTATCTCTTACACTACGCGGGCCCCCCGCGGCAGCGAGCAGGATGGAAAACAGTATCACTTTGTTCGCATGCAGGAGTTCGAAAACATGATTCGAGGTGGCGAGTTCCTGGAATATGCCAACGTGCATGGGAACTGCTATGGCACGGCGAGGCGGTATTTGCGCGAAGCCGGCAAGAATGGCCACGATCTCCTGCTGGACATCGATGTCCAGGGAGCGGCGCACATCAAAGAGACACTCACGGACGCGATCAGCATTTTCGTTTTGCCTCCCGACCGGCAAACTTTGGAATGGCGGCTGCGCAATCGCAGCGAAGACCCTGAAGATGTGATCCAGCGGCGCCTCATCAATGCCAGCCGCGAGATTTCCGAGTATGACAAGTATGATTACGTCCTCATTAACGACAAGCTGGAAATAGCATGCGAAAAGTTAAGGGCCATCGTTTTGTCAGAACGATTACGACGATTGGACCGGGCGCAATCCGAAGACGACAGAAAGAGACTCGAATTAGCGGAGTCTTGCAGGCTCGCCAATGTGCGGGAAAACGTTCAGCCCATCCTGGCCTCCTTTAGTGCTACCGCTCCATCAGCACACTTGTAGTTTTCGAGGTATCATTGAGGGGCGCCCGGAAGTCAATTTATAAGCGGGACAAACCCGATTGCTGGTTCTGTTCTGCAGCACACTTCGAACGCTCGGCACTGATTGCATTTTAAAGAATCAGGTTTCAAGGGGGACGTCCCAATGAAGTTGATCGAAGGCTTCGACAGCAACTACCGGTACATCCTGGTCGCAGCGCGCCGTGCGCGGCAACTCCAGTCCGGTGCACCACCTGTGGTCGACACGAATTCGCGGAAACCTTGCCGCATCGCACAAGATGAGATCCGCGCCGGCAAGGTGAAGTGGGAGATCCCCGAGACGCGTACCGCCGCCGATCAGGCAGCCGAGGTTCTTGACAAGGCGCTCGGTCAGGACTGAGGGGAATTGGTGATTTGCGCTTATTGATTGTTGAATAGCTGGACCAATCAACTCGAAATCATCGACCGGCATTATGAAAATCGCTCTCGGCGTTACGGGCGGTATCGCAGCCTATAAAGCAGCTGAGATTGTTCGCCTCCTGCAGGATCGGGGCATCCAGGTGCAGGTCATCATGACCCGTGCCGCCCAGGAATTCATTACACCCCTCACCTTTGCCGCTCTCTCCGGCGAAAAAGTAATTACCAGCATGTTCGCTACGCGGGAGGAGCAGCAGCCCAATATCGACTCAGCCATCGAGCACATCGCAGTTGCGCAATCCATTGATGCGTTACTCGTAGCCCCGGCTACAGCAGACGTGCTGGCCCACTTCGCCCAGGGCATTGCGAGCGATTTCCTGACAACTCTATATCTCGCGACTACTGCTCCCGTTGTCGTCGCTCCGGCGATGAATATGAATATGTGGAATCATCGGGCTACGCAGGCGAACCTGGAAATTCTGCGCAAGCGCGGTGTGAAGGTGGTCGAGCCCGGTTCCGGATACCTGGCGTGCGGCATGACCGGATCTGGGCGTCTGGCGGAGAATGAGGCCGTTGTTGCCGCAGTTCTGGAAGCTCTTGGCTCGGCCCAGGATATGAAGGGCGAGACTGTGCTGATCACAGCTGGCCCCACACGCGAGAAGATCGATCCAGTTCGATACTTAACCAATCGTTCCAGCGGGCGCATGGGGTACGCGCTCGCTGAAGCCGCACTGCGGCGTGGTGCTCGCGTTTTGCTGATCAGCGGCCCGACATCTATCACCCCGCCCGGCGCTGCCGAACTTACGCGCGTCGAATCGACCGACGAGATGCGTGACGCGGTTCTCAATCTGCTGCCGCAGGCCAGCATTGTCATCAAGACGGCTGCGGTTTGCGATTACCGCCCGAAATCTGCCTCGGGCCAGAAGGTCAAGCGCAAGGGCCCGATGACCCTGGAACTGGAAGCGACTCCTGACATCCTCAAAGGCATCGCACAAAAAAAGGGGGCGCAGATCCTCATCGGGTTCGCCGCTGAAACCGAGAATGTGCTCGAGAACGCCCGGCAGAAGCTGCTTTCCAAGAATCTGGACGGCATCGTGGTCAACGATGTTTCCCGTGAAGGCGTGGGCTTCGACTCAGAGCGCAATGCCGTCACCATTATTACTCGCGAGGAAGTGATCGAGGTTCCGGAAACCACGAAATGGGAAGTGGCGCAGCGGGTGCTCGAACAGATAGTGCGGCTACGGCGCGAGAGAGACTCTGACAAGATTATAGTTGGGCGGGGATGAGTGGACTCCGCACGAGGGGTTGAAGTCAAATACTCCAACCTCCCGCTGAACGCGGGAAGGGTGGGGCACCCTTTAGGGATCCGTTTGGGAACTTTTTGCTTCTATGGCGACTATTAGCAATTCCGAGTTGCGGCGGGCGCTTGCGGAGCGGGTGCGATTTTACAACGAACTGGGCATCTACGACTTCTACGCGCGCGAACCGCGAAATGCGAGTACAGCAGACGAAGGCTCGTCAATCCCTGAGATTCCAGCCCATAGCCGAGAGGAAATGTCGCCACGAAAATCTAGTGTAGTCCCAAAGGCAGAGATGCAACTGGTCAGTCCAGAACAGAACATTTCCGATCCCGTTGCTGCGCTCCGGCTGATTCGTGAAGACCTGGGCGACTGCACGCGTTGCAAACTGCACCAGCAGGGCCGCAAGCAGATCGTCTTCGGAGTAGGAAATCCGCGGGCAGAACTCATGTTCGTAGGAGAGGGCCCGGGAGCGGATGAAGACGCCCAGGGAGAGCCTTTCGTTGGGCGCGCCGGGCAACTGCTGAATAACATGATCAAGGCGATGGGGCTGCGCCGCGAGGAAATTTACATTGCCAATGTGGTGAAATGCCGGCCGCCGGGCAATCGCACTCCAGAGCGTGACGAGTGCGAAACCTGCTCGCCATTTCTAATGCGGCAGATTGCCGCTATCAAGCCCAAGGTGATAGTTGCCTTGGGCGCGGTGTCAGCCAAGAATCTTCTCGCCATCAATGCGCCCATGTCCGAACTGAGAGGACGTTTCTACGATTTCATGCCGACCGGTGTGGGAAGCGATCCTGAGTGGCAAGGCGCCAAACTGGCGGTGACATACCATCCGGCATTTCTGCTCCGTGATCCGCGGCAGAAGGGCGAAGCCTGGAAAGATTTGCAGATGGTGATGAAGTACTTAGGCCTCAAACCACCAAAAGCGCCCGTGTAGGCACGGACGCCTCGTCTGCGCTCCACGTTGAGAGAAAGTCAAAATCTCCGCCGTCCCGCTGTGCGGGAAGAGTGGGGCACCCCTTGCCGGTTAGTTTATTCTTCCAGCAATGTTCGAATTTTGCGATGTAGCTCTGGCCGTGCCGCTCGACATGGTGTTTACCTACGCCGTGCCGGCGGACGCCGCGCCAGTGGTGGGCGGCCGAGTGCTGGTACCTTTCCGCCAGCAGCGCATGACGGGTGTCGTGTTCGAAGTGCACAATCGCAAGCCGGCCGTCACAACCAAGACCATTATCAGCGTTCTTGATTCCTCGCCGGTTCTCGACGACATCCTGCTGCGGCTCGCCCGTTGGATCGCCGATTATTACCTCGCGCCGATTGGCGAAGTCTGCCGCACCATGTTGCCGCTGATGGCCGAATTCAGGCGGAGCATCGGATATCGCATCACCGACCAGGGGCACAGCACGTTGCACATGGCCGGCATGTCGGGAAGCTCAGCTCGGTCGCGCCGCACTCCGGAAGAACAAATCACCGAATTCGCTGTTCTCGATTACCTGGCGGGAAGTGATGGCGAACTGGTCCGGGAGCAGAGTCTTCGCTCGGCCACACGGGTCTCGCGGAAAATCCTCGCCGGCATGGTACGCAAGAAGTGGCTGGCTCGGGAGGATGTCTCAGCGCCGCAAGATGCGAGGCGTACGATCAAGGTCGCGTCCCTGAAGCTCGTGGAAGGCAAGCTGAATGACAACCAGCGCAGGCTGATCGAGACTCTGAGCGCATCCGGAAGCAAGCTTCCGGTCGAGAGCCTGCAAGGTCTCGAAATTCCCCGCAGCACTCTCGGAACCCTCGTCAAACGGGGTCTGATTGAAATCATCGAAGAGCCCGCAGATTTCACGATCTCGCGGAGCAAGCCACGCCGCTCGCCGTTTGATTTCGATTTCAATTTCAATGACTCGCAAAGAACCGCGCTGAAGTGTATGCGCCAGGCGGTGGAGGCAAGGAAATTCTCCGGGATGCTTCTGCACGGCGTGACGGGTTCCGGAAAAACGGCGGTGTATTTAGCCTGCATGCGCGCCGTTCTGGAAGCGGGACGCTCCGCCATTCTGCTGGTTCCAGAGATTGGTCTCACTCCTGCCGTAGCCGCCGATCTGCATCAGTTTTTCGGGGACGAGGTCGCGATACTCCACTCCGCGCTGAGCGATCGGGAGCGGGCGCAGCAATGGCATCGAATCAAGAGAAAGGAAGCTCGCATCGTGGTGGGCACGCGTTCGGCCGTATTCGCGCCGGTTGACGATCTTGCCCTTGTCATCGTCGACGAAGAGCACGATTCGTCTTACAAGCAGGAAGAAACTCCGCGCTACCATGCCCGCGACGTGGCGGTGGTGAGAGCCAAGTTGTCCCATGCCGTGGTGGTGCTCGGGTCGGCTACGCCGTCGCTTGAGTCCTATTTCAATGCCAAGACGCACAAATACGCTCTGATCGAACTGCCAGATCGGGTGGAGAAGCGTCCGCTCCCCGAAGTGGAAATTGTCGATATGCGCCTGGAATTTCAGGATACCGGTCATGAGCAAGTCATCTCGCGCAAGCTAGCCGCCGAAATCAAAGATCGCCTCGAACGGCGCGAGCAGGTTATGGTTTTGCTCAACCGGCGGGGATATTCCCCAGTCGTTCTTTGCCGCACCTGCGGGCGCAAACTCGAGTGCAACAACTGCGCCATCGCGCTCACCCATCACAAGCGCGAGCACAAGATGATCTGCCATTACTGCGGCTATACCGCGCCTGTGCCGAAAATCTGCGTGCACTGCGGAAGCGAGTACGTCTACTTTCTCGGGACCGGATCAGAGAAGCTGGAAGAGTTACTGCACGGCATGTTCCCGGAGGCGCGCATTGCGCGCCTGGATCGTGACACAGTCCGCGGCCATGAAGATTTCGAACGCACTTTGAGCGCTCTCAATGAAGGCGAACTGGATTTGCTCGTGGGCACGCAGATGATCGCGAAGGGTCATGACATTCATGGCGTCACTCTGGTGGGTGTGGTTGGAGCCGATGTAGCTCTCGGGCTGCCGGATTTCCGTGCTGCCGAGCGTACATTTCAATTGCTCACGCAAGTTGCCGGGCGCGCCGGGCGTGGCCAGTCTCCAGGTAAGGTGATACTGCAAACTTATTTTCAGGATCACTATGCGGTGCAGTACGCGGCGCGCCACGACTTCATTGGTTTCTACGAAAAGGAATTGCAATTCCGGCGGTGGATGCATTATCCGCCTTATTCTGCGTTGGCCAATGTGCTCGTCCGCAGCAGCCAACTTGATGACGCTCTGCAATGGTCCGGGCTTCTAGGCAAATGGTTCAATGGAACACGGCATGAAGATGTCCGGGTACTCGGTCCTGCTGCCGCGCCCATCATGCGTCTGAAGCAGGATTACCGCTACCACTTCGTGCTGAAGTCGCCCAGCCGGGAGAAACTGAACACCACGTTACGGGCAATGCTCAGCTATGCCGGGCAGCAGAAAATCCCGCGCACGCAGGTGATTGTCGATATGGATGCCCTGTGGCTAATGTGATCTGAAAGCTACTTCCATGCCATGTCAAACGGAGAGATGGTGAACGTCAGCGCCAGCATCATGCCACCCAGCAGAGCGAGAGGCCAGCGGCTGGCAGGAACGTCAGGATAGCTGGGAGCCTGTCGCTGGCGGCGGGTCAGCACATTCATCACGAACAAAAGCCCGGCCCACACCCACCAGTTCGGGTACATCCGCCCGAGGAGGACAAGCGCCAGTACTGTGAGCCACGAAACCGTTCTGTGTGCACGCGGCGCAAGCGCGTATATGATATGGCCGCCGTCCAATTGCCCACTGGGCAGCAAATTCAACGCAGTCGCAAACATTCCCACCCACGCTGCAATGGCAGTTGGATGCAGGTATACCCCGCTAAGCGGGAGGCTTGCGATCTCATTTCCCGGGGCGAGACTGCGGAGCGCATGGTGAACGACGTAGAAAATTCCCGGATAACCCAGGCGAATATCCGACACGGCGGCCCCTGGCACAAGCGGCTTCGAGATCGTCATAGCCATCACCAAGGTGACAACTGCGACAACAAATCCTGCGATCGGTCCCGCTACTCCAATATCGAACAGGGCGGCGCGTGAGCGAATCGGCGCTTTGATGCGGATTACCGCTCCCAGTGTCCCGATGAGCGTAGGTGCAGGGATAAAGAAGGGAAGCGTCGCTCGCACGCCATAGTAACGGCAGAGTACGTAGTGACCCATCTCGTGCGCCATCAGGATCATCAGCAGCGTGGCGGAGAAGGGAATACCGAGTAGAAGACGCGAGGGTTGCTGCAGAATCCATCCAATTTTGAAGAACGGGATAATTTCGCGGTTATCAAAGACAAAGGGCGGCAGATTGTTAAGGAAATTAAACTCTAAACGCGCTCCCACAATGAGGGTGGTGAAGCATGTCGCCACGAACAACAAGGCGTGCAACCAATACCTCTGCCGTACGGGCACCTCCCATGAAGGAGCCAGAGGCTGGTAATACTCGAGGGTAGAACTGGGAACGGGCGCGTTAAGTTCAGACATGAATTCTTCGCTTAGCAGGGATACGGGTTGATTCTTTGATGCTACTACGTCCCTGGAGAGTGCACGCACCACTCCCGCGTGAGCGCAAGTGCTGAAATAAGTTTGAACTGGGAGTAGGGAAGAAGGGAACTTCAGTCGATTGACTGCAGTTCCTTCCCGGGCTTGAATCGCACTGCGCGTCCCGGTGGAATGGAGACTTCAGCGCCAGTTCGCGGATTGCGTCCGATACCCGTCTTGCGCGGCCGGACATTAAACACCCCAAATCCCCGCAACTCAATGCGATTGCCACCGGCGAGCGCCTTCTTCATGCTCTCGAAGACGGTCTCCACCGCCAGTTCGGCTTTCGTCTTGGTGATTCCGGTCTTGGCCACCACTTCGTTGATGATATCGAGCTTGATCACAGTGCGCTCCCGCTTGCAGGCTTAAGGTGCTGCTTCAAGTCATTGATGCTATGGAAGATAAGGGAGATTGTCAACCGGAGCATCTATCCCGTAAACTGCAAGCACCCAGCCAAAGAAATTGAGTAATTGCGTAATCGGGTAATTTCGTAATTTGCCGCGCTGTGTCCCCGATTGCCTTTAATTACCCAATTGCAGAATCACCCAATTACCAAATTTCCTAAGGAGTTGCATGCTGAAGAACGACCGCTGGATTCGCAAGATGTCCAAAGAACACGACATGATCAATCCCTTTTCCGAGAAGCAGGTGCGAGAGGGCGTGATCTCCTATGGTTTGTCTTCGTATGGTTACGACCTGCGGGTCGCCGACGAGTTCAAAATCTTCACCAATGTCAATAACGCACTAGTGGATCCCAAGCGTTTCGACGAAAAATCTTTTGTGACCGTGCAGACTGATATCTGTATTGTCCCGCCGAATTCGTTCGCCCTCGCACGATCGGTGGAATACTTCAAGATCCCGCGCAGCGTGCTGACGATCTGCGTGGGCAAAAGCACTTATGCGCGGTGCGGAATTATCGTGAATGTAACCCCGTTTGAGCCCGAATGGGAAGGATTCGTCACCCTCGAAATCTCGAACACCACCCCTCTTCCGGCCCGGATTTACGCTAACGAAGGCCTGTGCCAAATCATTTTCTTCGAGTCGGACGAGGTCTGCGAGACCAGCTATGCCGACCGTAAGGGAAAGTACCAGGCGCAAAGAGGCATCGTATTGCCGAAATTGTAGAGAATTTGCCGTCATACCCGGATGCTTCCAGCAGGATGCGATTTCCCTCTGCGAACCCCTAGGTGTTCTCCTGAGCAGGAGGCCGCTCCCCCGGCGTAAACCACTGATGTACAGCCTTTTCCCTATTGGTCCGGAGTGTTGCTCTTCCGTATGGTAGGTCAAGAGGAGGGCTGCCCGGGTCGGCAGCTTCTGGGCCAATGAATTGGGGCCACAGTGCCGCCGGAGCAACACCCGCCAGATCCCTATCATTAACTGCGGCGTCTCCTCAACCTCATGCCTGCCTCCATGCGGTTCAGTTCTATTACGACGACCGCTTCTTGATCGAGGCACTGTCTGATTTTGTGCTCGGCGCCCTGGAAGCGGGCCGATGCGCAGTCGTGGTCGCCACGCAAGAGCATCGCTTCGATTGCGCGGAGAGGCTCCGAGAAAAAGGCGTCGACTTAACACAAGCGATTGAACAAGGCCGCTACGTCGCGTTGGACGCGTCCGATACTCTCGAACGGTTCATGGTAAATGGCAGCCCTGATCCGAAAGTGTTTGCGGAGATCTTGAGTGACATTATCTCGACCTCTTCCGCCTGTGTGATTCCCGAATCGAATAATGCTAAGGCGAAAGTAGCAATCTTTGGTGAAATGGTGGCACTGCTCCTGGAACGCGGGCAAATCCGGGCTGCACTGCGCCTTGAGCAGTTATGGAATGAGCTCTCCAAGCATCATTCATTCGAACTGCTGTGTGCTTACCGGATCTCCAGCTTTGATCGCGCTACTCACCGGGAGCTGTTCCAGCGCATCTGCGCCGAACACGACGTCGTAATCCCGGCCGAAGGTTACTCCCAGCAGGGAGATGAGAAAGACCGCTTGCGCACCATCGCTCTGCTGCAGCAGGCGGAACAGGTTCTGAAAACTGAGTCGGTGGAACGCCAGTTGGCCGAGGCTCAAAACCGCGAAGCCGAATATCAGAGGCAGCAATTACTGAAGGCGATTCGCAAGCACGAAGCGGTGGAAGAAGACCTCAGAAAGTTTACCCGCCGTTTGCTCACCGCAAGGGACGAGGAGCAGCGCAAGATCGCCGCATCACTGCACGAAAACATGGCCCAACTGGTTGCTGCCCTGTCAGTATATTTCGGCGTACTTCACCAGGAGAAGGGAACTCTCAATCCGCGGCTCCAGAGTGCGGTGGCGAGCAGCCGTTCTGTTTCGGATAACCTGCTCAACGAGATTCGCAAGTTGTCGCGCCTGCTGCATCCCCCCACGTTGGATGACGTGGGAGTGGGCGTCGCTTTGAAGGACTATGTTGACCATCTCAATCGCCACGGAGCCAGCATCGTGTTGGAACTGGCGCCGAATATTGGCAGATTTAATCGAGAATTGGAAATTACGGTTTACCGCATTGTAGAAGAGGCGTTGGGCAACATGAGTCCGCGGTCCGCCGGTGCGAACACTGCGGTCCGCGTCATGCGATCTGCTTCTTCATTGCTTCTGGAAATCGAGAGCCCTCACGCGGGGAACAATAACGCGAAGGAATCGCATCGCGCGGAAACACGCTTCACCGGAATTCATGAACGGGTCATGGAGCACCGCGGAAGTGTGCACTTCACATCCACGCCGTCGGGAACTTTGATATCTGTGACACTGCCCCTCGAGAGTCGGCAGGAAAGCCACTCTTCTGCCATGGTCCCGCCTTTCATTCAGAAGATGGCTAGCTGACGGGCAGGTAGAACTTCAAAAGCGTGTAGCTGCTGTTAGTTCTTCGCGGCAATTTAGTTGAAGAGAAAGTGCGCCGTGAAAGGCGCTGGACTTCAGCGGGTGCAATTCCCGCCCGGGAACTGGTTCGCTCCACCCGGTAGCAATCGAAACGGCGGCGGAGGCAACGAAGCTGTCGGAGCTTTCGATGTAGAGGGTCGCTAGGC
>JBKOUZ010000108.1:0-2984 GCA_046723715.1 Acidobacteriota bacterium
GCCTAGCGACCCTCTACATCGAAAGCTCCGACAGCTTCGTTGCCTCCGCCGCCGTTTCGATTGCTACCGGGTGGAGCGAACCAGTTCCCGGGCGGGAATTGCACCCGCTGAAGTCCAGCGCCTTTCACGGCGCACTTTCTCGCCAACAAGGGAACGATGTAGAATGTCGCGGGCTTTCTCCAAGGCCATTCCACATGTCAACCTCTTCCCTTGAACTCCAATCCACTGAAGCGATAAGGAGAGCCCCAGGCCACGTACTATTGGAGAATTATTTTTATTTTCTGATGTCGTTGCTGATCTCCGGCATGATCGTGTACGGCTTCAGCCACACGATCAATGCGAACCTGATCCATCCCACGGTGCCGCGCCCGTTCCTTCTTTACGTGCATGCGACTGTCTTTTCTGGATGGCTGGTGTTCTTTATTCTCCAGTCAGCACTGGTCCGAACCCGTAATGTGCGGGTGCATCGATCGATCGGATGGTTCGGCCTGGTGATGGGCGCTCTGATGCCCGTGCTCGGCGTTGCGACTGCCATCACTATGGGGCGCTTCGACACTGTGCAACTGCATCAGACCGATGCTGAGCTCACGCTCATCATTCCGCTTTTTGACATGGCCGTATTCGGGACCTCATTTTGGCTGGCGATGTACTGGCGGACAAAGCCAGAATTCCATCGGCGCCTGATTCTAATTGCCTGCTGCGCCCTAAGTGCGGCGGCGTTCGGCCGCTTCCCCTCGCGCATTCTCCCTCCGATCCTGTTTTATTCCGGAGTGGACCTTCTGATCGTTCTCGGAGTGGCGCGTGACCTGATCGTGAGCCGCAGCATCCACCGCGTATACCGCTACGCCCTGCCTGCGATTATCGCCGGGCAGGTCGTGGTCATGTACACGGTCACCCACAGTCCGGCGCTGTGGATGAAGTTTGCCCATGCCGTCTTGAGCTGATCTGAGGTCGCGGATCGAAAAGATTTTTGTTGAGAGCGATAGTGGGAAGTGTTGTAAGCAGGCAATTTCACTCAAAACCCCTGCCGGAGGCATTTTGAGTGCAATCGAGATGTTACGTCACGGTTGGTGGTGCGCGAGGTCTTCTTACCGCAAAGAGTTAGAATTCAACTCGGTTGAACTTCATGAAGCGATTCTTACTGTTCTTGGCACTCGCCGCTCTTCCGGTCGGTTGCGACGCGCGTGGAGAGCTGCGAAGTGCTCAACGACTTTCGACAGAACCAACAACGTGGCTTGGGCATCCTGGTACGGCCGTAACGATTCAATTCGAGACCGGTACCGAGCAGTTTAAGGGAGCGCGGGATGTTGGCTTCAAGTTCCATCACAGCAACAAGGGGGAATTTTGGGATATTGCTGATTTCACCGTACCTGTGATGAAGGTGGAACCGCGCGCCATGACGTTGTTCTTCGCGAACACAGAAACCCATTCAGAGGTTGTTAGCCATCTACCCGAAGAGATTAGGGCAGGAGCGCTAGGGCTTGTCCCCTGTGATCCCAATAGGGTTTGCCCCTAGTCACCCGACGTAATTACTTGCTGCTTTTCTGGCCTTGACTCCACCTGAGAGAAATAGAGATTTATCAACACTATCCTGGAATGCATAAAGTGTGATGGAACTCCAACAGCGCAGCCGTGTCATTTCTGTTTAATATGGTGCATATGCGGACGGTACCGCCGACGCATGCAAGAACAAGGGGAGAGTTCATGACACGGATTCTGCTGCTAGGCCTTGATCCCGAGACTGTGGATTTTTCTGACCCTGCTTTGCCGCCAGGTATGACCGCTGAGAAGGTCCATGCTGGCATCGCGGTGGCGACGAAGGGGTTCGCTGAACGCGGATGGGAATCCGACGTTTGCTTCATCCGGCCTGATGAGACCGCCGGGCCGACATTGGAGCGTCAGTTGCTTTCGACGAACTACGATTGTGTGGTCATCGGAGGCGGCGTGCGCCTGCCGCCGCGCAATCTCGCATTATTCGAGGTCCTCGTCAACGTTGTTCGTAAGGTTGCCCCACGGGCGGCGATTGCCTTCAATACACGGCCCGACGATAGTGCTGACGCTGCCGCGCGATGGGTCTCGGCACGCTGATGCGTTGCGTCTGGGTCAGTGAGCGTCATGGCGATGTTAGGCCAACCATGCCAATGCTCACGCATTAAAAGGTGCTGCGTCTATAGCTTAGCTCGCCGCACTGAGCATCTATGGCCAAAGCCAAACTCGCGACTGTTTTGCTGGTCCTGGTATTTCTTGCTCCTCGTTCATCAAGCGCAACCAACTGCAAATCGGACTCACTGGTCCTTCCTGAACCACAGGGTCCGAACCCAATCGGAACAAGGACGTTGGTCCTCGCTGATGCAGTCCGCCATCGACAGCTATTGGTTAGAACCTGGTTTCCAACCGAATCTGGCACGCTTGCTGCACCGTACATGGACAAAAGGACGGCCGCCGAGTTGGCGCGAGAATGGAATCTGAAATCTGGTTTTGAACAGACTGTGTGCACGCATGCATGGCTTGATTCCACCATCATTCGCCAGAGAGCATTCCCTATAGTTCTTCTCGAACATGGTTCCGGCGTGGTACCTGCGATCTACACCAGCCTCGCTGAGGACCTGGCGAGCAATGGCTATATCGTAATCGCGACGAATCACCCTCCCGATTCTCTGATTGCAGTTTTCCCGGATGGCCATGAGACAAAATTCCAACCGTACTGGCCAGAGAAGGCAGACCGCAGGACTCAGGGAGTGGCGATCGGCAAATTTGCCGAGAGTGTGCTCGTAGGAGACGTGAGATTCATTCTTGACCAATTTCAAAGGCTGAATCTGAATGACCACTTCTGGCGCGGCCATCTCGATCTATCTCGCGTGGCGATTGTGGGGCACTCGATGGGCGGGACGACGGCAGCCCTAGCGTTGAAGGAAGACGACCGCGTCCAGGCTGGGGTGAACCTGGATGGCTCCACATATCCTGGTATGAATGCAGATGTCAGG
>JBKOUZ010000264.1:0-12422 GCA_046723715.1 Acidobacteriota bacterium
GTCTCGCAGATTGCGCATGCCGAAGTTTAATCCCGCAAGACCGCTGACCCTCTCTGCCTCGACTCCCTTGCTCGCAAGCAACACATGAAAACTTTCCCCCATACCGGCCGGAGTGATTAGATGCTTCAATTGCAGCGCCACCTTTGCCCGCTCCTGTGGTAAGCGGCAATTCGCAAACCCATCCGCGAATTCATTGCTCTCGCCGATTCCCATCAGAAACTGCGACTGGGTGACTAATTTCTGCACCTGCGCCCCTTGCTGTCCGGCCGCAGCAGCTAGTGCCGTGAAATTCACGTCGGCTGTGATGTCCTGTTCGCCCGGAGCCTCGTAGGGATTTCCACTCACCGAGTGTTGCCGGATCGCTTTCAAAGTCCCCCGGTGACGGCCCGCCAGTTGCTCCGCACGAGTGTAGCCGTAGTCAACGATGACGACGAACCCGCGGCTGAATTGAACCGCACTGTGTATCAAACGCTGCGATTGCAGGGGAACCTCGAGGCGCTCTCCTTCTTCGGGATGCACCGAATAGCGATCCAAAAGGTCCAATTCATCCTCTGAAGACGGAGCCCAAGCCTCGACAAATCGCGCATCACGGGCATCAATGCGAAGCGATCCTTTGGAGCTGATCACCTCTACCGGAATGGCGTCGAAAAACTCGTTGGCAAAGACAATCACAGGAGAGCCGCTCCATTCGTCCATCGCCCCGAACACGACCTGGCCGCTTGCGAAGCGCCCCTTCAGTGTGTCGCGGATGCGTTGCCGCAAGGCCGGCGATTGCTCAACCAGTACGTACCGCAGACAGCCAAAGAACTCCGGAAATTTTTTCTCCGACCAGTCCAGCACATCCTGCGCGAGCAGGCCTCGGCCCGGACCAAGTTCTTTGACCACGATTTCCGGCGGGCGGTCCAGCGCCCGCCACATCTCCTCAAACTGCCGCGCCAGCAATCGTCCGAAGACGGCATGTACATCGCTCGAAGTATAGAAATCCCCAGCTTTGCCGAACTGCGCCGCATGGCGCGAGTAATACCCGAGTTCCGGATGGTATAGGCACAATTCCATAAAGCGTGAAAAGGGAATGGGCCCGCGCTCCCGGATCTCTTGCTCGATCACTCCCCGGAACTCCCTCACAAGCCCTTCCGCTGGCGATCGGCCCGGTCCTGCGGCGTGCGAATAAACATCTCGACAAAGTAGTCGTGCAGCGCGTCGTAGAGCTGACGCTGAAAGCTCCACTCAAACTGCGGGTCATCGAGATCGCGCGGATGCAGGTCGAAGTAATACGTGTGCACCGGAATGGACTGGTCCTTGAACTTGATGATGACCTCGACGCCTTCGCCCTTGGCCTGTGCTGAAAAATTCAAAAGCGGATGCTCGTAAAGCCCAAGCTGCTGCACAACCCGTTCCAGGCGAACCTGTCGCTGATCCGGCATCGGAGGATTGTAAAATATCGCCGCAATTGGGGTGGTTGGATCCTGACCTGTGACCCCTTGGGCGACAAATTTTCTTGTCAACAGTGAAGAATCGCAAACAGGCATCCATGGACTCAGGTTAAAATGCGGGAAATTTGAGCTTCAACAATGCGGAGTTCTGGATTGAGGCTCACGAGGAGGACTCCCCTCCTCGATCTACTTGGGGGAAAGCATGGCAACCATAGTTGCGCCCGTGGTTCGCGCGCGTTCGCAGAAGAAGCTTGTCTTCTTTGTAATCTTCGGCCTGCTCACAATTTTTGTCACCTACATGAAGAACGCCCAGATTTTCGATGCCACGTCGGAGATCGCGCGCCACTTCGCACCAGTGAAGTGGTACTTGATCCCGCATGCATTCTTCGGAGCGCTGGGCATGCTGCTCGGAGTGTTCCAGTTCTCGAACCGGCTGCGAGCGCGTTATCTGAAAACACATCGCACGCTGGGATATCTGTACGTCGTCAGCGTCTTTATCGCCGCTCCTCTCGCTGTTCCCATGACATTCAGGTTCGGTCCTTCCCTTGTAGCGGCATCCAGCGTGCAGTCTTTCGGATGGATGTTGACCACGGCCATCGCGCTCTACTGCGTACGCCACGGCAACATCGCTCAGCATCGCCGCTGGATGATTCGCAGTTATCCTTTTGCCATGGTATTCACTGTCACCCGCATGATCATCCCGATTCCTCCTATCTTCCGACTGGGAGTCGTAGGCATCGAGACAGTCGTCTGGACAGTAATTGCGATGGCCGCGATTCTGCCCAATATTTTGCTGGAGTGGCCAGCGATCACCGCGCGTCCGTTAAGAAGGGCAGTAGCAGCGGATTAGATCGCGAGAACACGGGGTGCCCCCTCCCTTGTCCCGCGATTTCGGCGGGACAGGGTTGGGATTATGGCCTTGAAAGTCATGCCCCCACGCCTCCGGGGAGGAGCGTGGGGGCACCCGGGTAACGTTAAGGCGAGGGGTCTCAATCCCGCCCAACATCTGATCAGAAATACGCAGCTGAACTTTGAAAAGTTCCGCGCGGTTACTCACTTAGACCGCTGCGCGGGAAAAAAGGTTAGCTGGTCCTCAGCCGCAAAGGCGACTTTACACAACATCACACAGCTCTAACAAAAACAAACAGGCCAGCACTAAATCTGAGTGCCAGCCTGTTTCGTTTGATTTTTATTCTGCGTTGCCCCGTTGTTCCGTAGCAGTCGCGGTAAGTTTCCCGAAGATGCCATTGCTTTCATCGTTCGGACCTGCAGTGAAGTACAGTTCCGTGGGAGAACCGTTTTTCGCGGGGTCTCCGGCAAAGCTAAGGGCCCACAAACCATCGATGGCGAGAGTAGCCCCGCTGTCATCCAGCAGGTTTCCTTCGAACTCTCCACTGAAGGCGTTGAAGGCGGCGATCGTGCCGTCGCCGAAGTTCCCGATCAGCAGACGATGGCTGAACGGTCCAAAGTCGCCGGGCGCCAGCGCGACTCCCCACGGAGCATTGAGGAACGAGCCGTGCTGCAACTTCAATAGCAGGTGCCCCTTCAGATCAAATACCCGGACGAAACCCAGCCCAGGGCCGTGATTCTCATCTTCTGATCCGGGACTCCGCTGCGCATAGGTGATGACCAGACTGCCGCCGACGTTCTGAATCCCGAAGGGAACAAAGTGGTTTCGAGAATCAAACCTTCCGCCGAATTGCTCTTCCTTGCGCTGGCGGTGAAACCTCCCATCGTAAACTTCAACATTGCCAGTCTTGAAATTGGTCACGTACAGACGAGGCCCGTATGCCGTCATCGCCAGTGTGCACCCTTTGTAGATGGCCCGCTCGGGACGGCTCACCTTCAAGATTGCTTCCGTCGGATTGACATTGGGATTCCATCCGGCGATGGTCCCGTCCTCGGTGACGAAAATGAAGATCGCCGGCAGCCCTGGTGCAACTTCGAAGCTGGTGGTGAAGTTGTGGACCGTGCCGGTTGGCGCAGAGGGTCCTTGTGCACCCTTGGGTGGCGGTATCGTCACCACCAGCGGAACAATATCGCCGGCCGCGTTGTAAAGCGTTGAGACCCCAGTTCCGTTATCTGAGACCCACCATGGCGACGAGGTGGCGCGCGACAGGCCCCAGGGATTCACCAGGTTCGGGTCGATCACGGGGGCAGCCGATACGCTCGAAGAGTTTGTGGTTAGATCGGTGCGAGTGTAGTGCTGAGCGAAAGCGGCCGAAACCAGTAGAGTAGCAACTGCCAGGCTCGATACGAAGCGAGCCCCAGACTTGAATACGCCAGCCATAAGCATCTCCTGATGCGGAATGTTTTGCCGGCTCCCAAGCGTGGGATCAACACGGTTGGAACATTCGGCACCCGATGACAATAGGAGGAAAAATCTGTGGCCTTGTCAGGAACTTGTCTCTGCCATGTCATTTCTTTGCTGGCGTGCGTGAGACAGACACATAGCAGGGAAAAGCCGCCAGAGGCGACTGGCGGCTTCCCGAGTCCTGACCGTGGGCTGGAAGAGAACTACTCTTTCTGCTTAGGCCTCTCGTAAGCCTTCTGCATGTATTTACGGGCTTCTTCCAGCGCGCCGAAGGTATTGTCGTTGGTCTGCAAGGCCTGGCGGTATTCGTTCACCGCTCGCTCGCGCTGTCCGGTGATGTCAAAAATCTTGCCCAGTTGGATGCGGCTCCAGACCTCGGTCCAACGCGGCTCGCCATCACCGTTGATGGCTTCACGGTATGCATTCGCAGAAGACTGATAGTTCCGCTGCAGGAAGAAAACTTCCGCAATGCGGTAATGGGCCAGCGAACTGTTTTTGTTCAGGTCCAGAGCTTTGTTGAACTCTGTAAGCGCCGCTGAAAGATCTCCCTGCTGCTGCAGCGCCTGCCCGCGAAGAATTGAGGCACGCAGCTTGACGTCGCTCGAGTTGGTCAGGACGCGATGATCTGGATCCACCGAAATACGCCTTGGCCGGCCGAATGTTTCAATGGTGAATGGCGAGTTGGTGCCCACCACTTCCACCCGCTTGTTCTCGGTTTTTCCGTCAGTATCGATTCGCAGATCGACCGGCATGCGGAACAGGTCGAGGTCCTGAGAAATTTCACCGGTCACGCGGAAGCCGGGAGCCTTTTCGTCTTTGGGATTCTGCGCCGCCGTTCCACCCAAACGATAGGTGGTGTATTTCACCTTGAATTCAGGAGCGCCGGTGGAGTCCAGCCACTGCGAAAAGAACCACGTGAGCTGGCTTCCGAAGTTCTTCTCGGCGATCTCCCGGAAGTCGTCCGTAGTCGCCGCTTTTCCCGCGTACTGGCCGGCAAATTCGCGCATCGTTTTGTTGAATTTGTCTTCTCCCAGAACCCAGCGCAGCATGTGCAGGATCATCCCTCCCTTGTCAGTGACCAGGGACTGGAACTCCGTCGAAAAAACGTCCAGCTTGCTCGCGCTCGACAAGGGAACGGTGTCGTAGGCCAATGCGCCCACCGACATATCTTTCACCGCTTCTTCAAGGCCCGCGGCCCCAGCGGCATTCTCCACGTACATAGCTTCTGAATAGCGCGCGAACCCATCGCTTAACCACCAGTCATCTTTGGTCGCGGGGCTCACCGATACTCCCCACCACTGGTGCGCGATGCCATCGGCCAGCAGGCGATAATTCGTCTTTTCCGTGATCGACGGTCCGGCCATTCCGACCAACTCCGGCGCCCAGACATACGGCAGCGTATCGCCCGGCAGTTCCACCAGGTTCAGTTTCTGCGATTGCGGCAACCCAAACAGGGTGATGAAATACGTGAACTCCTGCACCGCCGTGGTGGTGTAGGCAGGCGCGACACTCTGGTGCGTAGGCTTGAAGTAGACGTGCAAATCCAAGCCTGCTTCGTCGCTCTTGTATTCCTGGAACACTCCCGCCACGATGGAGCCGGGAAAACTTGCCTTGTCCGCCACGAAAGTGAATGTCTTTGTCGGCAGAACGCTGGTGGCAGCCTTCTTCGGAGCTTCCGTATCTGAGACTGTCATCTTGCCGCTGCCGATCACCAGCATGTGCGCAGGCACGTTCACGCTGATGGTCGAAGTAAACCGGTTCATACCGTAACCGCTGACCGGGAACCATCGTCCTGCGTAGAACAGGTAGCTCGTGTCGTCGCCAATGTATGCCAGGTTTAGTCCCGGGACCGGGCTGTTGTCCGCACTTTCCAGCTGCCCTTCGTATTCGAAAGTCAGGGTCATCGAAGCATCTTTCGATAAGCCGTTAGGGAGAGGTACCCGGATCGTCGAGTCCTGGGTGACGCGTTCCGCGGAGAGCGGCTGGTTCTTTTCGTCGGTCACCTTGGTGACGCGCAGGTCGTTGTGCAGCTCGAACACAGCGACATTGAGCTCCTGCATCGCCGTGAACTTGACCTTGGCGGTCGCATTCATCTGGTGCAGATGAGGCAGCAGAACTACATTGATCTGGTAGTCATCGACGCGCAGGCGGGTCTTTTCGTTGGCTGCATGTGCAGGCACAACCTGCAAAAACACCAGGAAGAGGGCAGAAAAACTCAGTAGGACGCAGCAAGCGCGCCGGTTAATGGACATTCAGGAGAATCTCCAGGAAATGATAACCCATTTCCTATGATGAAGATTCTCACGCAAAAGATGTAGGGAACACAAGCGCGGTAGGTCTCAGCCTTGCGTAGGGACGGTCGCCTGGGCTGTCCCCCGGAGCGAAGCTCCGCCGCCTCGAGCCAGGCGAAGAATGATATGGGCGGCCCGATCCGCAGGGTGCTGCGAAGGCGAGCCGTCCTGGCAGGGCGTGCGAAGTCGACCCTTAACGCGAGCCAGCCTCTTCATCATGCGCTCTCGCGCGGGACCATCCCGCAGAATTTCCAGCATGCGAGCAGCTACATTCTCCGCGGTGAAATCATGCTGCACGAGCTCAGGGACGACTTCTTCCTCCGCAATCAGGTTCACCATGGCGAACCGGGGCACCTTGACCCGGGGCTTCCCCAGTAGATAAGTCAACCCTGAGACGCGATAAACCATGACAAACGGCAGATTCATCATCGCGGCCTCCACCGTTGCCGTGCCGCTGGCGACGATCCCCGCCCGGGAGTGAAACAGGGCAGGCAGCGCATCTGGGACGAGCGTGATCTTCTGCCCTTGCACCATCGTTTCCAGCAAGCTGCGGTCCAGTGTGGGCGCGACCGGAAGCAGGTATTCGTATGCGGGACCCAACAGCGCCACCGATTCCACCATCGTCGGCAGGTTCATACGGACTTCCTTCACCCGGCTCCCAGGCATCAGCGCGATCCATTGCTTGTCAGCGTCGAACTGGAATTGCCTCGCGTAATCGGAACGGTGGATTGAAGGATAAGGAAGCTCTGCCAAGGGATGTCCGACAAAGGTGGCGTCCACCCCGCGATCACGATAAAACTTCTCTTCGAAAGGAAAGATGACCAGGGCCTTATCGATGTAGTCGCGAATCAGCCGCACCCGCCCCTGCCGCCACGCCCAGAACTGTGGCGCCACGTAATACACGGTAGGAATTCCACGCTTCTTCATCTGCCGTGCAACCCTCCAGTTGAATGCCGGAGAATCGATGACAATGGCGAGATCGGGCTTGCGCCGGCCCGCCTCCGCGATCACGTGTTTGTAAAGTCCAAGAATCTTCGGGAGATGGTTGAGAATTTCAGTGATGCCGACCACGGCAAGGTCTTTGGCATCGACCACGGTGTCACACCCGGCAGCCCGCATCCGCTCCCCACCGACGCCAAAAAAATCCAGAGTCTCGGTAGGGACAGCCGCCCCCGGCTGTCCGGCGGAGCGCAGCGTCGCAGGGCGTTCCTCCCAGGCGCGCCGCAAAGCCTGAATCAGCTGCGCCCCATACATTTCTCCGGATGCCTCACCGGCAGAGATCAGAATGAGCACAGAGCATTGTAAATCGCCCGCCCCAGGAGAGCGGGGCGCCCGCGCTACACATTTCAGTCGTCGGCGCTGACGCCAGACTGCGTCGGGCCGCCCACCGCAATCTCCTGATCTTTGTACTGCAGCTGATAAAGCTTGTAGTAGATGCCGCGGTTCGCCAGCAGTTCCTGGTGGGTTCCCATCTCGCGTACCTGGCCCTTGTGCATAACGATAATCTTGTCGGCGCGCTGAATGGTGGAAAGCCGGTGCGCAATGATCAGCGAAGTCCGCCCTTCTACCATGCGCGCCAGCGCATCCCGCACGCGGAATTCAGTCTCGGTATCCACGCTCGAGGTAGCTTCATCGAGAATCAAAATCTTCGGCTCATGCGCCAAGGCCCGGGCGAAAGAGATGAGTTGTTTTTGTCCTGTGGAGAGCGTCGATCCGCGCTCCCGCACCTCCTCGTCAAAGCCCTTCGGCAACTCGCGAATGAACTCGGCGAGATTCACGTCCTCCGCAGCTTGTTGGACGTGCGCATCCTGGATGCGCTCGGTGCCCAGCCGGATATTGCCCCCGATTGTTCCCGTGAACAGAAAGGGATCTTGCAGCACCACGCCAAAGCGCCCGCGCAGCCCGGCGAGATCCATCTCTTTAACATCGACGCCGTCGATCCGCACCGCCCCTTTCTGCACATCGTAAAAACGCATCAGCAGGGAAATGAGCGTAGTCTTGCCGGCACCGGTATGGCCAACGACCGCGACGGTTTCCCCCGGCTCGATGGCGAAGGTGACATCGCGCAGCACCCAATCGGGCTGAGATCCGTCCCCAGCGTTTCCCGAACCATTGCCTGATTCCGATACTTTGCTGTCTTCCGCAGTATCGCGGTACGCAAACCACACGTGGTCAAACTCAATTCGGCCCGGGCCTTGCGGCGTCTTCGTTATCGCGGGCGACACCACTTCCATGGGCGCATCCAGCAACTTGAAAATGCGCTCGCTCGCAGCCATCGCCGATTGCAGGATGTTGTACTTTTCGCTGAAGTCCATGATCGGCCGGAAGAAGCGCATCGCATATTGCGTAAACGCTATCAACACGCCGAGCGAAGCAGCAGTCGCAACCAGATGGAACGAAATGAAATGGCGAGGATCGAACTGAATGCTCACGCTCTTAGAAATGATTCCGCGAATCACATCCTGGCCGCCCAACCAAATCACACACGCAATCGCAATTGCCGAAAAGAAATCGACTACCGGGTAATAAACCGCATAGGCCAGAATCGCGTCCTTGAACGCGTCCATGTGGCTGCGGTTGATCTCGGAGAAGCGTTTGTACGCCTTGCGCTCGCGGTTGAAAAGCTGCAGCACCATCATCCCGCTGACATGTTCCTGAAGGTATGAGTTGATACGCGCGATGGCAACGCGAATTCGGCGGTATGAATCCCTTACTTTGTCCCGGAAAATCTTTGTTGCGAACACAATGAACGGCAGTACGGCGAAGGTGATCAGCGCCAGCTTCCAGTTCATGCACAGCATGATCGCCAGAATGCCGGTGAGTACGAACAGGTCTTCAAAAATCGAGACCACGCCGGAAGTGAACATTTCGTTCAGCGCGTCCACATCGGTAGTGACGCGCGTGACCAGCCGTCCTACGGGATTCTTGTCATAAAAACCGACATGCATCCGTTGCAGGTGGCGGAAGATATGGCTGCGCAAGTCGAACATCACCTGCTGCCCGGTCCACTGCATGAAGTAGGTCTGCAGAAATTCGAGGACGAACGTGAACAGCAGC
This sequence comes from Acidobacteriota bacterium, assembly GCA_046723715.1. Lineage (GTDB taxonomy): Bacteria > Acidobacteriota > Terriglobia > Terriglobales > Acidobacteriaceae > Sulfotelmatobacter. The sequence continues at coordinate 9,096 of JBKOUZ010000264.1, forward strand.
AGCCCAAAATAAATCCCCGAGATTTGCGCGATTCCCTTCAACGGCCGCGGGTCCAGCCAGTCCCACAGCCCCGACATGGCGCCCGGAGCCGGCGCCAGATAGCGGTCCACCGCAACTTTAACCAGGTAGGGCCCGAGTACGTCCGCAAACGACTTCAGAATGATGGCGATAATAGCGATCGCCACCTGCCAGCCATACGGGCGCAGGTAGGTCAGCAGCCTCCGCATCAGACGGCTGTCATACGCTTTACCTAATACTTCCTCTTCCTGGGCCATGAGCTAAGAACTTGCGACGGGCAACGAGACGCCTTCTCAACAGGGTACCTTAAATAGATGGTCGAAACCGCGCCCACGATGGAAAGACTTTCCGATGGGATAATGGAGCAATGCCGCTCGGCGTCTACATTTCGGTGCCTTTCTGCCGTACGAAGTGCAGCTACTGCAATTTCGCGTCAGACGTGTTTTCGAAGGCGGTCTTCGAGCGCTACATCGATCTAGTGTGCTCGGATATCGCCAATGCGGAGCGCGATGCCGCCGAGATGGGCGGAAAGTTCGAAAGGGAAGTAGATTCCATCTACCTTGGCGGAGGCACGCCCACGGTCCTCGAACCTGCCCAGCTCCAGCGCTTGTTCGATGCAGTGCGCGCGCAATTTTCAGTTACGCCGGACGCGGAAGTTACCGTGGAGTGCGCTCCGGGAACGCTCTCTTCGCAGCTTCTCGAAGCGCTCTTGCGTTGTGGAGTGAATCGCGTCAGTCTTGGCGTTCAGTCCTTCGTCGACCGGGAGGCGGCGGCGGTCGGGCGCCTGCACAAGCACGCCACGGTACTCGAGGACATTGCCCACCTGCGAGCAGCGGGAATTTACAACATCAATATCGACCTGATCGCAGGCTTGCCGCACCAGACTGCACAGAGCTGGCAGGAATCTCTGCAACAGGTCATTGCCAGCGAAGTACCCCACGCCAGCGTCTATATGCTCGAAGTCGACGACGACTCCCGCCTGGGGCGCGAGTTGATCGCGGGCGGCTCCCGCTATCACGCGCATTTCGTTCCCGATGACGACGCGACCGCGGATTTTTATCTCTCTGCCTGTGAGATGTTAAGCGCGGCTGACATTTCGCAATACGAGATCTCCAACTTCTCCCGCCCGGGATTCGAATCCCGCCACAACCTGAAGTATTGGAGCCGCCAGCCGTATCTCGGCTTCGGCGTCGATGCCCATTCCATGCTGGTTTCAGCACGCCCTGGCAGCGACGCAGTGCGCCTCGCGACAGCCGATGTGCTGGAAAGGTATGTAAGCGGTTCTCCCCTTCAGAGAACGACGGTATCCAGCGACGCCGCTCTCGAAGAAACATTCTTTCTGGGGTTACGCCTGAACCCTGGAGTGGACCTGGACCGGGTTGCAGAAAAATTCGGGCAGCCTGCCCTCCTACCGCTGCACGCCATCATCGCGGATCTCGAAAGACAAGAACTGCTGGAGCGATCCGGCAATTCCATTCGCCTGGCGAAACGAGGCCGCCTCTTGTCCAACGAAGTCTTCCAATGCTTCCTGATCTCTGACCACCAATCGCTGACCCCTGCTCTTCAAAGCCCAAGCGTATAATGCGAGCAGCGCTGGTTCGAGAAGAGCGCGAAGTCCAGACCAACCGGTCGGTTGGGTGGCTTGCAGGAGACGCAGAATCGCCAGTGTTCATGCGCCTTCCGCCACCTTCTTCCTTTCTCCTCCGGACGTAACTTCTTCCCTCTGCCGCGCCATGTTCTAATCAAAAATTTGGGGCGCAAGCCTCATTGAAGCGGGCCTGCCGGTCGCAGCGCCCGAGTGATCCGGAGGAAACGTGGATTTCCTACTGAACGAAGAGCAGCAGCAACTCAAAAAGAGTGTCCGCGAGTTCGCCGAGCGCGAGATCCGGCCGCACGTCATGGAGTGGGATGAGGCAGGAACCTTCCCGCTCGCCACCGTCAAAGAGTTGGGCAAGATGGGTTTGATGGGGGTGGTCTTCCCGCCGGAGTACGGCGGCGCCGGCATGGGCTATGTCGAATATGTCACCGCCATCCAGGAACTCTCGCGCGTGGATGGCTCAGTCGGCATCATCGTCGCCGCGCATACTTCCCTCTGCTCCAATCACATTTTTCTTGCCGGCAACGAAGCTCAGAAAAAGAAGTACGTCAGCAAACTGGCCACCGGAGAATTCATCGGCGCCTGGGGCCTGACCGAGCCCTCTTCCGGATCGGACGCCGGCAGCGCCCGCATGACGGCAGTCCGTAAAGGAAACAACTGGGTGCTCAATGGCACGAAAACGTTCTGCACCAATGGTCATTATGCCGACGTGGTCGTAGTGCTCGCGGTAACCGATCGCACCGCGCACACCCACGGGATTTCAGCCTTTGTAGTCGAGAAAGATACAAAGGGATTCCGCCCGGGAAAGAAAGAAAACAAGCTGGGCCTGCGGGCCAGCGACACCGCCGAATTAATCTTCGAAGACTGCGTGATCCCCGCCGAGAACCTGCTGGGAGCGGAAGGGCAGGGATTCCCCGACGCCATGCGTGTCCTAGATGGTGGCCGCATCTCCATCGCCGCTCTGTCGCTAGGAATGGCCGAGGGAGCCTACGAAGCCGCCCTGAAGTATTCCAAGCAACGCAAGCAGTTCGGCAAAGCCATCAGTGATTTCCAGGCAATCCAATGGAAGCTGGCGGACATGGCGACTGAAATCGAGGCCGCCACCCTGCTGACCATGAAGGCCGCGTCAATGAAAGATGCCGGCATGAAGACGACACAAGAGTCCTCCATGGCGAAGCTCTACGCCAGTGAGGTCGCGGTAAAGTGCGCCAATGAAGGCGTACAGATTCACGGCGGCTACGGATTCATTAAAGATTATCCTGCCGAAAAGTTTTATCGCGACGTAAAGCTGTGCACCATCGGCGAAGGCACCAGCGAGATTCAGCGGCTGGTGATCGCCCGGCAGTTGTTGAAAGACTAATGAGTTTGCGTACAGGCAGATCAATGCCTCGCGGGCACTCGCGGTTTGCGTGCGTCACCTCCACTTTGCTCCCGCCCGTCAAGAGACTGTCCGTTATTCCCATCTCAGCAAGTTGTTTTGGCCTGCAGGCTACTGATGCTCGTTGTTACGGGGCCTTTGGATTTGCGGAATCGAACCCGCGCACAAAGCTCGCGGTCTGCGCGTGGTTGGTGAAATAGTGCGCCGTGAAAGGCGCTGGACTTCAGCGGGTGCAATTCCCGCCCGGGAACTGGTTCGCTCCACCCGGTAGCAATCGAAACGGCGGCGGAGGCAACGAAGCTGTCGGAGCTTTCGATGTAGAGGGTCGCTAGGC
>JBKOUZ010000270.1:0-12670 GCA_046723715.1 Acidobacteriota bacterium
CCGTCAAAAAACTCACGGCAATGCCCCCGAGATCGCCACGTTCCTGTTAGAAGCTGGCGCGGATGTGAATGCGACGGCGCACGTTTATGGCGGCCCCACCACCACACTTGAATTGGTGGCCACCAGTCTCCATACGGAGCAAGCCGGAGTTCAAGAGCAGTTGATGGAAGTACTGCTGCAGCATGGAGCCTCTCTCAAAGGCACTCACAGCGGAAGTTTGGTCAATGCCTGTCTAGCCAACAGTCGCGTTCGCGCCGCAGAATTCCTCGTAGATCACGGTGCCCCGCTGGATCTGGAAGGCGCTGCGGGTTTAGGCCGCCTCGAGACAATGAAAACTTTCTTCGACAGCAACGGCCACCTGCGATCAAATGCCACACCCAGCCACATGGAACGTGGGTTCCTCTGGGCCTGCGAATACGGCAGGAATGAGGTTATTGAATTTCTTCTCCAGCGCGGCGCGGCGCTGGACGCTCAAGCAAATACCGGCCAGCCGTCCCTCCACTGGGCCGTAATTGGAGGCCGTATCGAGACTATCAAGCTGTTAATTTCCCGCGGTGCGGACCTCCAACAAAGAAATTGCTACGACAGCACTCCCTTAGGTCAAGCCCTATGGTCCGCAGTCCAGAGTACAAAAGAGACCCAAGCAATCTATCTTGGAGTAATAGAAGCGCTGATCGAAGCCGGAGCTCCCATAGAAGAAGAAATGGTGGACTGGCTGTCTAATCAGAAAGAAGCCCCGCCCAACCTAACCCGCCAAATCATGAACATACTGAAAAAGAAAGAAGAGTAAGCCAGGGTGCCCCACCCTTCCCGCGTTCTTAGCGGGAGGGTGGGAATTTTGACTCAAGCCTTTGACTCAAGCTTTTGACTCAACTTTTGACTCAAGCCTGTGACTCGACCTGCGACTAAACCTTACTGGCGCTCTGGAAATGCCGCGGGTTTGTTCGAGCACCCGTCACCGAGAATACTCTGTCACTTTCCCATCCACCACTGCGGCCACATACTTTCCCGACTCCACGTCTCGAACCTGCACCACCCGATGCCCTGCACGCGCCAGCTTTCCCCAACGGCTAGGCTTGTCCGGGTTCTGCTCAATGACTTGATACTCTCGCCCACCTGTCTCAAACCTGACCGTCCGAAACCTGCGCGATCCCGTTCTCTCCACCTTCATGGACTTCTTCCCAATCGATATCGCACCACCGGTCATCATCTGCTCGGCAATGTCTTTTAACAAATCGTGATCCAACCGATAAGCCCTCCCAAAAACTTCGTACCCATGTCATCTTGAGCCCCGCGCTCTTTGCGGGGCGAAGGATCTATGCACTTGGCGCGCAATTCCCATTTCAAACAATGAAACCATAATTTGCTCGCTTCACGGTATGCAACCAACAGCCAAGATCGCCATTGCCGTCCCACCAGTTAATCAGCTTGATGCGGGTTAACGACTCCGGTTCCTATTTCCTGCTGATCGTCGCCGCGATCCCATCCCTGAATCCAGCAGTTTTCAAAATCTTTTCTCCACCTGGATGTCTGAATGCTCCCGCATCTTTTTTGTCGCCGGTTATCACATCCACCCACTGTACCGAATATTCCCCCGGAGGTAGTTTCAAACTGATCTCCGCCGGCCCATCTCCATCGACATACATCGCATACTGCCCAGTGTGGCTGGAAAGCATGTGCGTTACAACGCCTCCCGCGTGTCGCACCGTTTCGAAATCCGGAGCCATCTCTACCAGTGGCAGAACCCGAAGGAACTCACTCAGAATGCGCAGTCGCCGCCGCAATTCCGGACTGCCGCCGCCAGGCCCATTCGCTTCCAGATCTTTTCCATCTTCATGGCCCACGCTGAACGAATAATCGAGGTTATCGAACACTCCACCGCCCGACAGCATGAAATTCCAGGCTTGCCGCGCGTATTTCTCATCCTCGCGCCCAAGAAAACCGGTTTCGTCGTACGACAGAGCCTTGCCCAAACCGTAATTCAGCACGGCCGCTTGCGGATATGCGTAGTGAAAATTCACCACGCTCACGCCGTCAATTGTCTGCTTCATCGGATACACGAAATTGCAACAGTTCTGCGCAATCAAATGCCGGTTCGGAAGCTTGGATTCCTCGCTCTTAATCCACTCTGCTACCCGCGCCTGCCATGCCATCGACAGATCATCTGGCAAATCCACCGAATTCGGATACTGGTCTCGTCCCGTGAATAAATACGGGTTCACCACATTCGCCAGTACCGGCCGGTCCGACCATGGCTCGTTTGCAATCTCGAAAATCACGTTCCCAAAAGCATTCGACTCGTGCACCAGCTTCCTTACATACCTTTCCTGGTGCTCCAGTACGTTACCGTTTTCAATCGTGTTCACTTTCTTCCACTCAATGGGATCAGTCCGGTTCACATTGTTAGCGGGATTGAACGGCGACATTGCCCACTGAACCTCGGCATATTGCGAAGAGAAAAACGTAATCTCCACCACGATTCCGCGCCGCTCAGCCTCTGCCAGCAACCCGTGCAGCCGAGCGAAATACTCCGGATTCCACTTCTCCAGATCAAACTTGTTGCCTCCACCCGCGTATCCCGCGGTCGCGCTCCTGGCCCAGGGAGCCACGAATCGCCCGCTCGCCGGCGCCAGGTCGTTTCTCAGAATGCCAAATGACTTCGCCGGAACCTCCACATACGAGCCGCCGAACAGCCGCGTGTAGTTCATCCCCTCCGCTTCAAGTGTCGCCAGGTATTTGGCATAGTCAAAATCGCCGTTCAAGACCGCGCCGTAGTGCTCACCGCTGCCGATCAGTACGGTCCCATGATCATGAAACAAAAAATAATGTGGATTCTGGGGATGCAGCGAAATGGGCGCGAAGTGTCTGCTGTCGCCCTGTCCCAAGGCAACTCTGGTCAGAAGTAATAAAAGTAAAACGCGGAGAACGAAATTCATGGGAAGCATCCCCGCTAAAGAGTACCTGAACGGTCGCCGGACGTCTCGCTTTTGAGAGCGCGGGATTTTCGCAGCCCTCTACAATTAGCCGTATTTAGCGCAACCCTTGGCTTGGCTCTACACTATTCTCATCATGCTCGATTTTTCTCGTTTCGAACACATCACCTTCGACTGCTATGGGACGCTGATCAACTGGGAAGCCGGCATTCTCCACAGCCTGCAACGTATTCTCGCGGCGCACGCGAAGGCGGTCGACGAGGGCACGCTGCTCAAATTGTATGGGGATTTCGAAATGAAGGCCGAGCAGGGGAAATTCCAGCCTTACCGCGAAGTCCTGGCGTCCGTGGTCTCGCAATTCGGAACTGAGTGCGGATTCACACCCACCCCAGATGAGCTTCGTTCGCTGGCCGCATCCCTTCCAAAATGGAGGCCATGGCCGGATACTGTCGCCGCGCTTCAAAGGTTGAAAGCGCGCTTTCGCCTTGCCATCCTTTCAAATGTTGATGACGACCTGTTCGCGGGCACGCGCCCCCAACTCGGCGTCGAGTTTGACGAGGTCATCACGGCGCAACAGGCACAGGCCTACAAGCCATCTCTGAAAATCTTTGAACTTGCCCTGAGCCGCATCCAGACTCCAGCCCACCGCGTTCTGCACGTGGGCCAAAGTATTTATCACGACGTAATTCCCGCCCAAGCCCTCGGCTTGGCCACGGTATGGGTCAATCGTCCTTCGGCACGACCAGGAGTCGGCGCCGTCAAAGCAGCCCAAGCAACTCCGGAACTCACAGTATCGTCCCTCGAAGAGCTGGCAAACGCAGCCACAAAGACGCAAGGCCTGAGACCCGAAGCGTAAAGCGGCCAGAACAGAGTCTGTGAATCCGAATGAAGAGAAATTCCGGCCGCCGCAGAGGCCTGGTCAGGGTTATGCCCCTCGGGTAGGGGTCCCGGTCAGAAGTTGGCAGGAAGCTTGACGAGCTTCGTCTGGATCGCCCACATCACCAGTTCAGCCTTGTTATGGACGCCGAGCTTGCGCATGAGATTGAATTTGTGGGCATCGACCGTCTTCGTGCTGAGCCCCAGAATGGTAGCCGTGGAGCGCACGGTTTTGCCTTGTGCCAGAAGCTTCAAAACCTCCCGCTCCCGTGCAGTCAAGTCGCGCCGCCGGGGTAAGTGTTCGGTCGGCCATTCAGCAAGCGCCTTCACCGCGATCGCGTCGGTATTTTCTACCGCAGCCGTCTCGCGCACCATCGTCACGAGCTCATCGGCTGACGTCCGCCGCACCGCGCAAGCAGTATCGTTGAACTCGTCCCCCCTGGATTCTTCGTCGTGATTGGTGAGGAATAGCACCTTGCTGGAGGGCGACTCTCGCAGGATCAGACGTTCTGTCTGATCGGCCGTGCCTTCGAAGATGTGGTGATCGACCACTACGATTTCAGGCCGGTGTGTAAACACTTCGCGCAACGTTTGTACCTCATCTTCGGCTTCTGCCACGACGGCGATATCCGGGGCATCGTCAAGCAGCCGCCGCACGCCTTGACGGAGCCATGCAATGTCGTGGGCCACAACGCACCGAATCTTCTTCCTGTCCTTATTCTGTGCGACGGGACACACAGGTCCTCCTTCCGGGCCAGAGGTAATTTAAGTTCCGCAGGCTCTGAGAGCCCGCTATCGGACAAAATGTACTACTGATTGTAAACTGTTCGTTAAATCCCATGCGCTCCGAATTTGCAAATTTTAGAAGAAAACAGCCATTTCAAAGATCTGGCTTATTAATCTTGAGGATACCTGCCAAATGAGCCTGCGCGCTCGCCGCAGGCGACCCCATCGCCTCAACAATCCCCTGTTTTATTAACCCGATCAAAAAGCCGTTGTCATCCTGGGTGAAGCGAAGGATCTATGCATCTTCTTGCCCCAAGCAGACTACATATATCCATCGCTTCGTTCAGGATGACAGTCACCGCATCAGGTACAATCAAAAATTTATGTTGCGCTACTTCACTGCCGGAGAATCGCACGGCGAAGCCCTGGTCGCTTTCCTTTCCGGCATGCCGGCCGGATTAAAGATCGATCAGGCCTTCCTCGATCGCGAGCTTTGGCGCCGCCAGCAAGGCTACGGCCGGGGCGGACGCATGAAGATCGAGCGCGACACCGCTCATATCCTATCCGGCGTTCGGCATGGCATCACCATTGGATCCCCGATTTCTCTGCAAATTGCGAACCGCGACTGGAAAAATTGGGAAGAATCTCTTCCGGTCGGCGACGGCGATCCGGCAAAGCACAAGCGCGTTGCCTCTCCCCGCCCTGGTCATGCCGACCTTGCCGGCGCGCTGAAATACAACTTCCCTGAGGCCCGCTATATTCTCGAGCGCGCCTCCGCACGCGAATCCGCCGCTCGCGTCGCCATCGGCGCCCTCGCTAAGCTTTTCCTTCGCCATCTCGGCATTGAAGTGCTAAGTCACGTCATCACCACCGGCGCTGTAACCCTGCACGACGAAGTCGCATGGGAAAAAATTCTCACTCTCCACGACCGCGACGACGTTCTGCTCAACTGTGCCGATCCCGATACCGAACAGCGCATGAAAGAAGAAGTCGACAAGGTCCTGAAAACTGGAGATTCGCTGGGCGGAGTTTTCGAGGTAGTCGCACACCAGGTCCCGCCAGGTCTCGGCACCTACGCCCAGTGGGATGAACGCCTGGATGGCTTGCTCGCCGCCGCCGTGATGTCCCTGCAAGCCGTGAAAGCCGTCGAGATCGGATCCGGCGTCGCCGCTGCTTTCAGTCCCGGTTCTCAAGTGCACGACGAAATTGGCTACAGCGGAACCGCCGGATTCACGCCCTTCTCCCGAGCTCACAACAATGCAGGAGGTATTGAGGGCGGCATCTCCAACGGCGAGGATATCCGGGTCCGCGGCTATCTGAAGCCAATTTCGACTTTGCGCCGTCCTTTGCAATCGGTAGACTTCTCGACCAGGGAGCCGGTCAAGGCCGCATATGAACGCTCCGACGTATGCGTGGTTCCCGCGGCCGGGGTGGCCGCCGAGGCAATGGTGGCTCTGACTCTCGCTCGTTGCGCCCTGGAAAAATTCGGGGGCGATTCTATGACAGAAACTCTGCGGAATTTCCACGGATACTGCCAGCAACTCAAGAATTTCTGATGATCTATCCCATCGTAAAATTCGGCAGCCCGGTTCTGGAGAAGCCCTCGGAAACGGTTACGGTCTTCGACGACGAATTGAAAAAACTGATCGACGACATGTTCGAATCCATGTACGCGGCCCATGGCGTGGGACTGGCAGCCCCGCAAATCGGAATCGGGCGCCGTATCGCCGTCATAGATGTGACCTTCAAGGAAGATCCGAAAGCCAGACTGGTCTTGATCAATCCCGAAATTATCCACACTGAAGGCAAACACACCCAGAGTGAAGGATGCCTGAGCATCCCCGACTTCCGCGAGAATGTAACCCGGCCAAACAAAGTCAAAGTGCGGGCGCAGGATATCAACGGCAAAGTCTTCGAGAAAACCGGCGAGGAACTCTTGGCCCGTGCCCTCTTGCACGAAACCGACCACCTGAATGGCAAGCTCTACATCAGCCATATAAGCGCCCTAAAGCGCGACCTGATGAAGCGCAAAATCCGCAAGCTAATGAAAGCCGGCGAATGGTAATGATGGAGTCAACTACAAAGATTCCGGAAAGTTAAACGAGAATGAGGGTGCCCCACCCTTCCCGCGGTTTTTCGCGGGAAGGGGGGATCTTGACTCCCGTTCACACCGTCGATACGCTCGCGCACATCCAGTTACAAACATAAAAAAATGCCTCTAGATCTAGTCTTCTGCGGCACCCCGCGGTTCGCCGTCCCCACGCTGGAAAAACTGATTCTCTCCGGCCACCGCATTAATCTGGTCGTCACCCAGCCCGACCGCCCCAAAGGCCGTGGCCTCGAACGGGTTGCCTCACCGGTAAAACAATCCGCGCTGAATCTGAATCTGCCAATCACCCAACCCGCCAGCATCAAGGCCAATGAAGAATTCCGTGCGCAACTCACCTTACTGAAACCGGAAGCCATCATCGTAGTAGGCTATGGCCGCATCATCCCGCAATGGATGCTCGATCTACCGCTGTTGGGCAACATCAACCTGCATGCCTCGCTGCTCCCGAAATATCGCGGCGCGGCGCCCATCCAGTGGGCAATCGCAAAAGGCGAAACGATCACCGGCAACACCACCATGCGCATCGACGCCGGACTGGATACCGGCGATATCCTCCTCCAGCAGGAGCTTGCAATCGCACCCGACGACACCTCGGAAACCCTGGCTCCCCGCCTCGCCACTGCCGGAGCCGATCTCATGCTTGAAACCTTGCGCGGCTTGCAAGCGGGCACGATCGAACCTCGAAAGCAGAATGACTCCCAAGCCAGCATGGCGCCAATCCTGAAGAAAGAAGATGGTCAAATAGATTTCTCCCGGATCGCCCCCGAGATTTACAACCGCCTCCGCGGATTCCAACCCTGGCCCGGCGCCTACACCACATTCCGCGGCAAGAATCTTCAAATCCTTAAAGCAAAGCCCGCAAGCGAAACCGTTCCTCAATCCGAACTGAAAATCATCAAGGATCACTTGCTTGTTGGCTGCGGAGCAAACACAGCACTCGAACTCCTCGAACTCCAACTAGAAGGCAAAAAGCGCGTTTCAGCGCTCGACTTCATCCACGGCTACCGTCCAAAAGAAAACGAAAAGCTAGGCGCGCTAATGTAGGGGCGGACGCCGCGTCCGTGCCCCACAGCGGCTGAACGATCGTACAATCCCATCAATGCCGATCTCCCCCGCCCGCGCCGCCGCCTTCGACATCCTGCTGCGAGTCGAAAGCGAGTCCTCCTACGCCTCCGAACTCCTCCATGCCTCAACCTACCAGCGCCTCTCGACTCAAGATCACGCGCTGACCACCGAACTAGTCATGGGAGTCCTGCGCTGGCGTTCGCGCCTTGATGAAGAAATCGCCCAAGCCTCGGCCCAACCGTCATCCAGGCTGGACATCGAAATCATGATTGCGCTCCGCCTGGCTCTCTACCAATTCCGTTGGCTTGATCGCATTCCCACACGGGCAGCCCTTCACGAGAGCGTCGAATTGGTAAAGCGCGCCCGCAAGCGCTCCGCCGCTCCCTTCGTCAATGCCGTTCTGCGCAAGCTCTCGACCGTCAGCGCGAAACCCGATCCCAAGCTATCTTCCATGGAGGCTCTGGCCTCCACCCTGGCGCACCCACCATGGCTGGTCGAACGCTGGATCGGACACTTCGGACTCAATACCGCGCAGCAGATCTGCCGTCACGATCAAGAGATCCCCGCAACTATCATCCGGCTGCGCACGCCAGGGGTTGAAGCCGAACTCAACCAGGAAGGCCTCACGCTGGAACCCGGCAGAATCTTAGCTACCTCTCGTCGCGTGCAAACGGGCGACGTCACGAAGACGAAAGCATTTCGCCGCGGCGATCTGGTCATCCAGGATGAAGCATCTCAATTGGTCGCGCTGCTGATCGGCCGCTCGCAAACAGACGGATCGCGCATCCTGGACTGCTGTGCCGCTCCCGGCGGAAAGACTCTAGCCATGGCCGATCAAAATCCAGCAGCACAGATCACCGCAGTCGAACTTCATTCGCATCGCGCACGACTCCTGCAAAAACTCGTGAGTCCGGCCCGGCACAAGATCCAAACCGTCATAGCCGACGCCAGGAACATGCCCGTTACCGACCAATTTGATCGCGTCCTCGCCGACGTCCCTTGCTCCGGCACAGGCACGCTTTCCCGCAACCCGGAAATCAAGTGGCGCCTCGACGCGCAGGACCTCCCTGAGTTGCATAACCGTCAGTTCGCAATCCTTCGCTCCGCCCTCGCTCATGTCAAGCGCGGAGGACACCTAGTGTACTCAACCTGTTCGCTGGAAAAAGAAGAGAACGAAGACGTAGTGGAAGAGATCCTCGCAGAAGACAACACCGTCGAGCCAATCCATTGCCGCTCAGAACTCGACCGCCTGAAAGAAGCAGGAGACCTGGTGTGGCCAGACCAAGCCTCCCTCACCCAAGGACCCTACCTGCGAACAGTCCCGGGCCTGCACCCGTGTGACGGCTTTTTCGCCGCAATTCTACAAAGAAAATGATCCGTGAAGATCGGTGGCAATCCGTGGCAAAAAGTTGTTACCGCACCTCGAAGCTGACACTCGCCCCCGCCAACACCTTCTGCCCCGCCGCAGGCACTTGAGAAACGATAATGCTGGCCGGGGATGCCTCGCTCGGAGGCGGCGTCGGCTGAGCAGCCGGCGTTGCTTCCACATTCGGAATACCCTGATCCGCCACCGCAGTCTGAGGAGCCGCCACGCTCACATTTCCCAACCGGAATCCCGAGTCCTGCAGCGTCCGGCTCGCACTTCCCAGCGGCTGCCCCACAAAGCTCGGCATCACAAACGCTTGCGCGGGAGCATCCGCCGTAACCAGCAAGCTGATCTTTGGCGCCAGCACCTGTCCCGCGTTTGCCGGAGGACTCTGGCCCAGAACCTGATCCGGAGGAATCCCATCGGTGGCCACCTGCGCGATCGAAGCCACGTCAAGCCCTCTTCGACGAATATTCAACTCCGCTGCGTGCTCGCTTTGGCCAGTCACGTCCGGAATTGCCACCCGCGTGGGTCCCAGACTCTGGGCCACCCGCACCTGCCATCCCCGGCGCACCTTCGTGCCCGGCAGGGGCAGCTGCGACATAATCCTGCCCTCCGCAACCTGAGGACTGTAGTACTGCCGCTCGATGGACATCTGCAATCCCAGCCCTGCTGCTGCGCGTTCCGCCTCCGCAGGTGCAAGCCCCACCAGAGGAGGCACCGTAACTTCTTGTCCATGAATGGCAAACCGCATTGCCGTCAACGCTGAAACCATGGCCACGATCAGCAGCACCAGCGCCAACAGCATAAATCGAACCGCTGATTTCATGCCGGAATTATAGCTCCCACGGGTGCACTATTTTGCGCATCAGAAACCAGCCAGATTCGTACGCAAGTTTGTGTCACATCAATGTTCTACCCACAGAACCCGTGCTATATTTACCGACCCATGGATGGGCTTATCCCCATCCCGGCATCTAATGGGGAGAGGTTCGACTTTCGGGGAATCCATGAGCGTCAAATACGAGTATCCTATTGATATGAAGTTTGGGCGTTCGGAAACGGCCTTAATCGTGTGCATGCTTCTGGTTCCTGTGTTGTGTGTCGCCCCCAGCCACGCTCAAGTCAATGGCACGCCCTCTTCGGTGACTTCTCCCGGAGTCGGTGGCCGCCCTGTGAATGGACCCCCGGCCAGCGTCACTTCGGTCGGGCCGGCAGGCTATGCACCGCGCTTCAGAACCGGAACTCCCGGCACAGTGCCGTTCCAGCACGGTCATGGGGATAATCATTCCGGCGATGGCCAACATCGTCATCATCATGATGAGAATTCCGGGGGTGCCATTTATTACGCGGTACCTGTTCCATACGCGGTCGACGCCGCTCCGGAAGGCGAGACTTATCCCAACGAGGCTAATTCGAATGACGCTTATCCCGCCGATGAGGCCGAGCATCAAGGTGGCCCTACCGTATTCGATCGCCGCGGTTCAGGTGAGCGTTCCTATGTCCCGCCGGCGAAAGAGGCAGCACCCCATCATCAGGCCGATCGCGACGACGTTGTGCCCGAACCACCTCCGGAGCCTGAACCGCTTCAGCCGACGATATTAGTTTTCAAAGATGGCCACACCGTCGAGGTCGGGAACTACGCCATCGTCGGCCCTATGTTGATGGATTTGACTCGCGGCCACTCGCGGAAGATTGCCTTGACCGATCTCGATTTGGACGCCACCCGCAAGCAGAATGACGACCGCGGCGTCGTGTTCAAGGTTCCGCCGCCCCCGAAGACGCCAATAGCGAAAGCTAAATAATCACCTGCGATACGCCATTCCAGTAGTGCTTCGTGTTACCGGAAGTTTCTGACCAGCATAAGATTGGATTCGGCGAATTCGTCCTGCACGTAGACGATGGATTTGCCGTCCGCCGACAGGCTCAACCCCCAGCCAGGTTTCTTCTCCAGGGTCCACAAAACCTGTGTTTTTCCACTACCCGGCTCCCACAATGCGATCGCCGCATCCGGGAACTTGCCAAACTTCAGGAAATAGATTCCCTCAGAACCAAGGGCCCAGTTGGGCCAGCTGTCGCCGTCCACCTCGCTAAGCACCTGCGACTCCTCGCCACCTTGCACTGGCATGCGCCACACGCCGCCTTGCTCGAACTTGGAATAATAAAGGTAGCGCCCGTCCAGGGATTCCACCGGAGAGATTCCCCCATCCTTGGTCAGCCGAATCGGCGAGCCGCCTTGCACTGCCATTCTCCAGACCTGGAAAGCTTCCGTTCCGCGCTTCGACGCAAAATAGATCCACTTCCCATCTCGCGACCAGCTCGGCGATAGATTATCGGCCCCAGGAATTGTTGGCAGCAGGCGCGGCACTCCCCCCGGCACTTCTACCACGTAAATCTCACTGCGCTCGTTGGGATGGAATTCGAAAGCGATGTAACGTCCGTCGGGCGACCACCGCGCTCGCCCCGCCGTGCCGTGCAAAGACGTGATCTGCTCGCAACCAGAGCCGTCCACGTCGCAAGTCCAGATATCCCAAAATCCAAGTCGGTCAGACTCAAATGCCACCTTCTTGCCGTCAGGAGACAGCTCTGGCCGCATCTTGTCCCCTTTCTCTGAAACCAGCGGTGACGGCTTGCCCTGGGAATGCTTCGCATCCTTCAATTGAACTCGCCAGATGTCGTACTTCGACGTTCCCTCCTCGTAGACCAACGTGTTGTCCCGGTTGGCGGGAATTGTTGGCCATCCGCCTTGCCCAACCGGACCTGCCACCGGACGCGGTATGCACCCCGTCGCGGCAACTCTCCACAACCCCATTGCGGCTCCGCGCGCGGAGGAAAAAACGATCTCGCGGCTGTCAGGGGTCCATGCCGGCGATCCCCCGATCGGCCGGTGGTCGAACGTCAACCGCTTTACGTGTCCGCCGTTCGCAGCCATGACGTAGATGTCGTTACTCACACCCGCTACTGTAGAGCGAATGAACGCCATGCGCTTACCGTCAGGAGAGTACATCGGTGCGCGGTCAAGCGATCCGGGCGGCGGCGACGTAATCTCTCGTATGCTGGAATCGCCGAGCGACAGCACTGCGATCCAGGCCCGAGTTGGATCGCTCTCATTGCTCTCGGAAAACGCGATCGAACCGCCATCCGGCGACCAAGAAAGTCCCCCGCCCATATGCGACGGACCACGGTACAATCGCCGCTCTGTGCCTCCAAGCGCCGGCACGGTCATAATCGAGAACACCTTGTCCGAATATCTGGTGAACGCGATCTCGTGCCCATCGGGAGACCAGGTCGGACAACAATCCCCAGAATCGCTGGTGAGCTGAATTGATCGGTCTCCCCCAACCACCGCGGCATAAATTCCAGTCTTTTTTGCTCCGTCGCTTTGACGGAATGCGACCAGAGTCCCGTCCGGCGAGAGCGCAGGCGTCGCCTGGAATCCCCTCAGCCCGATTAGCGGCACCACTTCAATTTTTGCCAATTGCGCATCCGGACTGGGGCCGGTATAACGCCCATATGGAGACGGTACTCAGCAGAGCAAGACAGATCGTGACCCCGACCCAGATTCGGGTTGAGATCAACCTCTCTCTTCCACCG
>JBKOUZ010000115.1:0-2801 GCA_046723715.1 Acidobacteriota bacterium
GCGCGCAAGGCCTGCATCGCTTGCGGCGCGTGCAGAAAGACTGGTGTAGCCACGTACACGGCTTGGACTGCAGAATCTGTGAGCGCCTCGTCCAGAGTTCCCCAAGTGCCAACATTGTATTTCGATGCTTTCGCGGGATCGCGAGTGACCACTCCGTAAAGAGTGCTGCGAGGCTCGGCCTGAATCGCCGGAATGACGCGGCGAGTGGTAATGTCTCCAATTCCGATAACAATCCAGTTCACCATGGCAGTTTACGCAGGCAAAATGAAAGGCCGGCGGAAGCCGGCCTTCAAATATAAAGGAAATCAAAAACTACTTCTTGGGAGCGATCGCATCCTTCGCAGCCTTGGCGACGCGGAACTTCACCACGGTCTTCGCCTTAATCTGGATGGGTTCGCCAGTCTGCGGGTTCCGTCCCACACGGGCCTTGCGATGCGCCTTCACCAGGCGGCCCAGGCCGGGCACCACGAAGATGCCGTTCTTTTTGGTTTCTTTGATAGCGGTATCCGCAAGACTCTCCAGGAACGCCGCCGCGGTTTTATTCGGAATCTCGTTCTTCTCGGCGAGTTGCCGAATCAATTGGGTTTTGGTCAGACCTGCAGCCATTCTTCCTCCTCAAAAAAATTCGTTTAATACCAGCGCGGGTATCTTATACCGGCAGCCTGTGGAAAAACACCTTATTTTACGGGGGTTTTGTACTTCCTGGATGCGCTAGCCCCCGTATTTACAGGCGTTCCTCACACCCATGGTTCCAGAATGGGCCTTTTATGCATGCTCGCGACGGGAGCGCCCTTCTTCTTACCAATGGAGATGCCATAATGGATGCAGGAGCGCCCTTGAGCTGCGTCATCTGCGAAATTCGCAAGGAAAAGCGGTTTTGTCCGGCTGTGCACGGCCGCATCTGTCCGCAATGCTGCGGGGAACAGCGCGAGGTGACGCTCGATTGCCCGAGTGACTGTCCTTACCTCATTCAAGCTCGTGAACACGACAAGCCTCGTTCAGCCGATCAGATCGATCCCGCGGCGTTATTCCTGCACATCGCGGTTCCCGACCAGTTCATGTATGAAAAGGAACACCTGCTTATGGGCTTGACCTATGCCCTGGCGAAAGCAGCGCGTGCGGATCGAAGCTTGCATGATCAGGACCTGATCGCTGCGCTCACTGTCCTCGCCAAGAGATACGAGCGCCGGGTAAACTCCGGACTCCATTACGAGCAGCCGCTGACCAGCGACGCCCAGCGCCGGGCCGCGAATGAAATCGAGACCATGGTGCGCGAATATCGTGAAGCCGAGCAGAAGCACACCGGCTATTCGACGCTGCGTGATTCCGAAGTCTTGAAAGCTCTCGTCTTCCTGCTTCGGTTGGCGCACGGCAGAACCTCAGGCCGTCCTAAATCGCACGCTTTCGTGGAATTCTTGTTTGCACAGTTCCCGGAGAAGGAGTCGCCGGTGCTCACTGCGCAGGACGCCGGCAGCCGGATTATTCTGCCTTAGTAATTGGCCGCTGATGTACACGGATTCACACGGATGAAAAAGCAATCGCTGTAGCTATTCTTTTTCCACCCTCTGCTCCAGAGAAAGTTCTGCCAGGAGCTCCCGGACTGTCTTGTCCAGCAAAGGAGGTTTGATCTCAGGCGCGATCTCGGCCAAAGGTTCCAGCACAAAGCGTCTTCGTGTCATGGCGGGATGAGGAATCGTCAACTCGGGAGTATTCACCACCGCGTCCCCGAAGAGCAGAATATCGATGTCGATCGAACGTGGCCCCTTTTTCTGAATCCGCTGGCGTCCCATTTCCCTTTCTATCCGCAGCAATTCAGACATGAGCTGCCCCGGCTTGCTCCCGCATTCAAGCGCCAAGGCGCAATTGAGAAACCATGCCTGATCGGTGACTTCCACCGGCTCGGTGTTGTACAGCGACGAAACAGCTACGATTCGTCCCAAGGTCCCGAGCCGGCGAATTGCCTCACGCAAGTTGTTATGTCGATCTCCTACGTTCGATCCCAACGAGAGATACGCGATGACGCTCATGGTTACTGTGAGAAATTGCAGCCCTGCGCGTGCAGCTTCCATGTGCAACATACAACAACCGTTACGCATCGACCAAGGGTCCGACACCTTGGTCACTATCCCCGACCTAAAGCCCTCTCTAGAATCGTCCCCATGACGTTGGAGTCTCTACTCCTGAGCCAGGACCCGGAATTAGTGTCGGTACTCCGTCCTACTCTGGAGGAACTCTCGATTGACGTGGAAATTTGCCAGGAAGCGCGTGTGGGCGCCGACATGCTGGTCTCTGATAAGTTCGACGCAGTCATCGTCGACTGCGATGATTTGAACGGCGGATTAGCCGTGCTGCAAGGACTCAGGAACACTCCGGGCAACAAGAATTCTGTCGCCTTTGCCATCCTGAACGGGAAGCGAACAACTACCCAGGAGGCCTTTGGCATGGGCGCAAACTTTGTTTTACAAAAGCCCATCACGACCTTGAACGCATCACGCTGCTTTCACGCAGCGCTGAACTTCATGCTCAAAGAGCGCCGCCGTTATTTCCGGCAGCCGGTCAATATGCTGGTGGACGTCATCGTCGAGGGCAACATCCTGAAGGCGACCAGCACGAATGTCAGCGAAGGTGGCATGGCTTTGATGCTGCGCCGAGCGCTGCCTAAGGGCGCCAGACCTTCCGTGAAGTTCTGCCTTCCGCATACGGATGTGCCGATTGAAGTTGAAGCCGAGGTTGCCTGGGCTGATGTGAAGGGACTTGTCGGACTCCGTTTTCATCAGGTGCCGAAAGGGATGCACCTGCAG
>JBKOUZ010000203.1:0-30059 GCA_046723715.1 Acidobacteriota bacterium
GTGCCCGGATGTAACCTGGAAGGGCAGTTTCGCGACTTTGGGCCGCTTCGATGTAGTTGACCTGGTGGAAGCAGAAGACCCAACGCAGATCGAAAAAGCAGCAATGATTATCCGCGGTTACGGCCATTCGATGACCGAAACCCTGGTGGCCACACCGTGGAAGGAGTTCCTGGCTACACTGTGAAGTCACAAGGACTGGCGCACGTGTCCCATACAGTCGCAGAAGAGCTGGGAATTCATTTGTCTTTGCGGGAAAGAGGGAGAGCTGTTCAAACGG
This sequence comes from Acidobacteriota bacterium, assembly GCA_046723715.1. GTDB lineage: Bacteria > Acidobacteriota > Terriglobia > Terriglobales > Acidobacteriaceae > Sulfotelmatobacter. The sequence continues at coordinate 278 of JBKOUZ010000203.1, forward strand.
TTTCTCTACTGCCCTGCTATCTGGCGAGCCGATCCAGCAGGAGGTTGCCAAGCCCGCCTACCATCTTCTCGTGTCCGTAGGTTTGCGCAACCCGGATGCGTTGCTCAGTGCAGGCTGGGAAAATTAGTCGAACTGCTCGACGAAGCGCACTATGTACGCTACAACTTTTCCCTGCCGAAGTTGCTCGATGTGTGCCAGGAATCAAACAGCACTACGGCACACAAAGACGGCTAATAGCTAAGGCAAGAACCTCTGCAGAACTTGATGCCCGGCTTCGGGAGTTCAAGCAGATCGGCCCAGTGACTGCACGACTTCTCACACGCTAGATACCCCAATCTGGCATGGCTCTCCCAAGTCTTTGCTGCGAGCAGCAGAACAAAAGCATGAAGCCCGCAAGACTGGAGCTCAGTAATTACTGGAAGACCTCTCGCGATCCTTCTTGAGCTGGTCAATAATTTCGTCAGCCAGCCTGTTGTCCCAACTTGTCGACTTCCTTGTGCTCCAGATGAGTTTCTGAGAGTGCCGGTCCACGAGCCGAACCTGCGCATCGATTACCTTTACAACTACTTTCGCGAGTACGATTCTGCTTTCCGTCTCACAGCTCAAAATTGCGTCGGCTTCCCCCACTTGCGGAGTGACCTTTACAGTGCCCCATTGTTCCAGGCGGGATTTGAGGAGCCGCACGAAATCGTCTGATGATGGAACAATATAGATCGTTCTTACTTCGTATAACGGAATAGGCCCGGCTGATACCGTCGCCTGTGCTGCAATAGATCCCGACGAGAGTACCACGACACTGAGGACTGAGACCACCGCTAAGCTCACAGAACGACCGAGAAATGCACGGCGATTCATGTGTTTCCTCCTCTCTTGTCTTCGCGCAACCTCGTAATCACGGCGCACACGTGCGTGACAGGATGATTTGTCAAAGACGGTGCTATCACCTATCTGAACGTCCACTATCACTGCGCAATCGGGTTCCTGCACTCATCCTCGAGCGCCTTAAACTAGGCCTGATACCAGTCTGCCCGCGTCAGAGGCAGCCCACTATGTCCGTGTAGTGGCTTCGAGAGCAAGACTTGATAGATGTTCAGTCGCCCAGTGCGAAATCCATGGGCCGAGCCGGCCATGTAGAGTCGCCATATGCGGTACGTGATGTCGTCGGTGATGCGACGGGCTTCCTCTTGATGAGCTTCCAGCCGCTGGACCCAGTGATGGAGCGTCAAAGCATAGTGCTCTCGTAAACTTTCAACATCTCTCAACTCAAAACCGCGCAACTCGGCAGCTCGAAGGCTCGTACTGATCGGTACCAGGTCTCCGTCGGGAAAAACGTAACGGTCCGAGAAAGACGGCCCTCGTCTGCGATAGGTGGCAGAATAGGAAATCCCCTGGTTCAGGAACACACCGCCGGGCCGCAGGAAATCCCAGGCCCGACTGAAGTACTCTGGGAGATGAGCTTCCCCGACGTGCTCAAACATACCGACGCTGACGATCTTGTCATACTGCAGTTCATGATCAATGTCGCGGTAGTCAGACACTTCCACGCGGCATCTATCATTCAGCCCTGCTTCGCACAGGCGTTGTCGTGCGACCTCCGCCTGTCGCACACTCAGTGTGATCCCCACGGCGTGCACGCCATAGTGAGTGGCAGCGTGCATGATCAATCCAGCAAAACCGCAGCCGATATCCAGAAGTCGCTCCCCCGGGCGCAATCGCAGCTTCCTGCAGATGTAATCCAGCTTGCGTTCCTGGGCAGAATCCAGACCCTCGTCCGGCTTGCTGAAATAGGCGCAGGAATACATCATGCGCTCATCCAGCCACAGGGCATAGAATTCGGTTGGGAGATCATAGTGATAGCTGATCACCTGCCGGTCACGATCCTTGGTATGGACCTTCCCACCGAACTCAACGAGACGTAGGACTCCTCGCGGGCGATCGCTCTCGGAAAGTTTCTCGCGCCGTGCGCTGAGATCGAAACTTTCCCCCGGGCCGCGCTCACGAGTAAGGAGGTAGTCAGCGAGGTCGAATGCGGCTTCGATATCACCTTGAATGTCGAAGTCGTCGTAAATATAAGCTTCCCCCAACGTGAGTTCGCTGGGTGAGGAAAACATCGCTCGCAGAGTTCCCGGACGCTTCAAGACCAATGTAAAACGCGGTTGCTGTTGCGCTCCCCAGACAGTACCGTCCGACAATCGAACCTGAAAGTCACGTTTCGGGTAGTGCGCCAGGAGCGCGTCCAGGAAATCTGCACTGATCCGGGAAGTCGCCTCTTGGAATAGGGATTTCGCCCATGCTCCCATACCCGCTCCTTGGGCTAGTGATTCGCTTTCCCAAACTGATCTAGTGCCCGGTTCCAATGCCTCCCAGAATTGCCCGCGGCCGACTAAACTCTGTTCCTATTCAACCACCCTACTGCAGCGTACTTGCGACATTGGAGAAAACAGTATTCGTATTTGAGCCGATCAATCTCAGCGTGCCAACCACAATCACAAGGATCACGGCTAGCATCACCGCGTACTCGGCAATGTCCTGACCCTCTTCTTCCGCCCAGAGACTACCAACAAGAACAGTCATGTTTTTCCCCTTAAACGTTACATGTTGTTTAGGGCAGCACATTTATCTTCATCACGAACTGGAAGGACTGCAGTGACCTGAATCACTAGGGCATGGGTTGGGTTCTTCATCTTTGCGCTGAACGCTGACGAATCAGCGCCCTCGCCTCCTGCCAGCGATTAGAACCTCCGGGGGGCGGTCACGCCCCGGTGGAAATCCACAGGTTACGTTCACGCCGCAGCGGCATGCTGCCGCACGGTGATTGAGAATGGTTTTTCGTGTTCGAAAGCACGCTCGCGATGGCCAACGATCGCGTACTTTGGGCTCTGAGTCGGTGGCATCGCACCCGCAATTGCATTGCGGAAATGATGGTAACCGCCTGCGAACCTGCCCTTGTCCCAGACTCTCAGCAGCGCCTCAGTGAACACACCATTCTTCCGTCCATCCATCGCAACCTGGTTGTCCTGACAGGCCGAGGTCAGGATCACACTGCATTCCGGAATGACTGTTCCCCTCCGCGGAGTCTTTTTGCGAATGGTGTCATACAGTGCCCCCGCCCGCTCCTTGTAGATCTTGGCCTGTACCTCAGGAGGCAGAAACTTGGGCCTGAGGTTCTCCCGCGTGCTTGCGCGCACCCTGGCCTCCAGACGCGGCAAGTACGGGCCAGGATTCAGGAACATCTCCTTTGTCGTGATCCCGCTGTGGCAGCTGTCTGACAATACGCAGATACGAACCCCCGGGCCGGAAGAGCGACCACATGGCATACAGTTCGTCATCAACCAGTTCGCGGTCATACAGGACCCAGGTTTCATCCAAGCCGTCAGGTTCTTGGTTGTCAACGTCGTTGATTTGGCCGCCGTGACCTGAATAAGTGAGCAGGAAAATGTCCCCTTCGACCAGCTCTTTGGCGGCCTTTTCGATTATGCCGAGCAGTGAAGTGGACGTGGCAGACCTAGTCAGTAGAGACTGGGTGACAAAGCCCTGGCTGCGAGCAATTGCCTCCATGTCACGAGCGTCGTTCTCGCACGCCACCAGTTCTCCTTTCCATCCCACATAATAAACAGGGTCAACTCGATTCAGTCCCACGTGAAGTGAGATTCCTTTCGGCTACGTCCTCCTAGCATGATTCCTCCTTTCACGACCACGGATTGCCATCGCGCGTCATGAGTTCTGTTCTGAACCGCCGTCTCAAGCAGGGTCCCCTCCGAGTGCGTGTGGCTAGTCCAATGTCTTCGGTAACTCTTGAATTGTGTCAATGTCCCCCGAGCAGTTGAGCGAATTCATCCGGGCTGAGCTGGAGTCTGCGCAGACAGTCGGACAAGGCTCTTTTATGCAGCATCTCACCCGAATGAGGCTCGTGAAATGAGAATAGGTTTGGGTCGCGGGTGGGACAGAAGAACTGCCTCAGTGATCCTCGGTGTGATTTCAGTGGTCGATAGCCGAGATCACGAAGAACACAAACCAAACGCCTCCACGGCAGCTGTGGCAGAATTGCCGACATGTGTACGACTCCTACGAAACATAACGCGTCTTTTCGTGTGGAGGGAACGTCAACAGCGGTCTCTCTCGCTTACCTTGCCGACGGCACCAGCAGCAAAACGACCAGTGCTGCCAACACGAAACTGGCGACAAGCAAGAAGACTAAGTGCTGAGGATCAAAGTGAAAGAAACTGTCGCCACGCTTCTTGAAATGTGTCAGCGCGCTCATGAAAGCCTCCTCGCTTGTAGCGGCGGATGCCCTTCAAATCTGACTCGATCCGGAACGCCCTCTCTAATATTAGGCTCCCTTTTGCCGCCGAATTGCAATGGCACCGACTCGGAGCAGTATGCTGGCCAGGTGGAACTTCCAGGCCGATTCTTTCGGCAGCCGCTGAGCAGGATCACAGCAAGCTGTGAGTCCATGTGCTATTAGCGAAAAAGGGAAATGCCTTGATCGTTTAAAGCTCGGATTCAGGCATGGAAACACAGCCTTGTTCGGCTGGTGATCGTGCAACCAACACTCAAGCACGCTCTTTTGGTCTCGGCGGCACTAGCGGGGATCGCCTCGGCCGCCGTATATGTTCTGGCGTTTTTTGCTGTTCACCATTCACGAAGAGATAGGCATCCCGCCAGGCGTAGCGTTGCATCTCGCCCAGTGGACGTTCCCGGTGGCGTTTCTGGTGGGCTTTGTTGGCTATTGGCATTGGAAAACCGGTTCTAGGTGACGTTGACAGGATCCCTGAAGCTCATTATTCCGGGCCTTCCCGTTCTTCAACCGGTGCTGGCTCTGGGCTCGCTGAAGTCGCTTTTATGCGCCCTGAGTGGACAAGACGAATCTCCCTCGAAAATGTGCGCCCCCTTGCGAGTTTGTTTTCCGAAGATCTGGCGATCGACCTGGGCACGTTCAACACTCGCGTGTACGCTCGAGGACGGGGCATTGTCATCAATGAACCGTCAGCTGTTGCGCTCGATGAAGGCACTGAAGAAGTGCGGGCGGTAGGTAAAGAAGCCAAAGAGATGTTAGGCCGCACACCGACCAAGATCCGCGTGACCAAGCCCCTGAGAGACGGAGTAATCGCAGATTTCAGAGTCACGGAGAAGATGCTCGCTTACTTCATCCAGAAGGCGCATCAGCGCAGGACGCTGGTTCATCCGCGCGTCATCATCAGTGTTCCCTCTGAAATCACCCAAGTGGAGAGGCGCGCCGTGACTGATTCGGCCTACCGCGCCAAGGCTGCGGAAGTCCATCTAGTGGAGCAAGCATTGATGGCCGCCATCGGCGCGGGACTCCCTGTTACCAAACCTGCGGGAAATCTGGTCGTCGATATCGGCGGTGGCACAACTGACGTTGCGCTGATTTCGATGTCGGGAATCGTCTATGCTCGGTCGCTGCGTATCGCCGGCAATCACATGGACGAGGCCATTATGAACTACGTAAAACGCAAATATAACCTGCTGATCGGGGAGCGCATGGCGGAAAAGATCAAAATTGAGATTGGATCCGCCACTGCCCTCGACAAACCAATGACCATGGACATTAAGGGAAGAAGCCTCATCGAGGGTGTCCCTAAGACAATCACCGTGGATGACAGCGAGATCCGAGAGGCGTTGAGTGAGTCCGTAAACCAGATTGTGAGTGCGATCCGTGTCGCATTAGAGCGTACTCCGCCCGAACTCTCGGCAGACCTCAGCGACCGTGGTCTGGTGCTCGCCGGAGGTGGAGCGTTACTGAAGAATCTCGATCAACCGATCCGCGACGAAACCTCGCTCCCGGTGTGTATTGCCGACGATCCATTGTGCAGTGTAGTGCGGGGCACAGCGAAGCTTCTCGAGGACTTCGCATTTCTGCGCCGCGTTGCAGTCGATTGAACCCAACCCAGCCAGAATCTGTGGGCCACGTAATCTTCGAGATTGCGCGCTTCTCACGCTGCCCTGTTCTGCGCTCCAGGGTGGGCAGGTTGTGGCTCTAATTCACGAACGGCTCTCGCGTACTCCTGACTTGCGTTCATCACCAGAGTATTGAGGTTGTCTGGATCATTCGCACCAGCCTTCCTCTAAAGCGTTCACTAGCTCTTGCAGCTTCTTCTCAGCGGCTCTGACTTCATCGATGGTGCGAGCGTTGACATGATTGCCTTCCTGCCCAACCGTCATCGCAGAACAACACACCGGACACAGCCAGAAAGATTGAAGAGTGCGCGATCTCTCCACTCCGTCCGGATCGGCAGGCACCGCTCTTGATTTGTATCCGGTGGTTTGCGATTTACTTCCCCGGGCGATGCTGGCGAGTAGCAACTCTCGGAAATCGTTCTCTAAAGCCGTTGTTTGCTTTTCTACGCTCCGCGCACCGAAATTTCAGTGACTATGCTCACAAAGCTAAGTAGCGGTCTTCGCACCACGATTGAGACGAGACCGAATAGGAACTGAGACCGTGCAGGATTGTTGACACTGCGATCTCCGCATCATATTTCCGGCTCGTGGTTGTTCATACCTAGCATGGCTTCTTCGGCCGTGTTCAGCTAACATAACCTCAAGACTCCCATTTGGGCGCGATCTTTTCCAATGCCCGCTTGTTGCGGATTACGAGCATCTTCCCCTTTAGCTGCAGCAAGCGTTCCTTCTCGAACTTGGCAAAGAGGCGGCTGACCGTCTCTCGTGTGGTATCAAGGATCTCAGCAATTTCCTGGTGGTGCAGTGTGAGATGGACCTCCGCAGCGTGGCTGTCCGGCGCGGTCTTGTTCCACCAGGAAAGCAGAAGTTTTGCGAATTTTGCCGACGGCGAACGAGTGAGACCGAGCAAGCGGATCTCCTCGGAGGCGGCGAAGTAGTCGCAGCTCAACTGCTCGACGATGCGCGAGTTAACTTCCCTACTTACTTTTCGGAACTGCAGCAAGGAATCGCGAGGAATGAAATTCGCCTGTCCAGGCACCATCATTTCAGCGGTAACTTCGTAAGGACGGTTAGCAATGACCGCATTCAGCCCGAGAGCATCCCCTGGCTCAGAGATTTTCATGATGATGGTCTTGCCCGCAAAGGAAGAGGCCGAAAGCTTGGCCCGTCCGGCGCAGAGTACAAAAACACCACGTGGCTGCTGCCCTTCCATGAATAGCATGGACCCTCTGGCGTATGCGGCCGTCGCTTTGATTTCGTTGAGGCATTGGAGGGCGTGCACGGAAAGATTACAGAAGAATTGTTCTTTCCTCACTGGGCACGCAAGGCAGTTGCCGACAAGATCTGGACCATAAGAGGTGCGCATGAAGCACCTTCTACAACCATGCTACCACCCCAATAGGGCCGGGGTTTGCGACCGCGTTTCGTCAGATTCCAAAGAATTGTTCGGAGATGTCATCGCTGAGTACAGCGGGGAAATGCATGGTCAGGCCGCAATACCTTCCGCGAAAACGGCGGTCGGCCCTTACGCGAGAATCCGCGTGTTTTACTTTTTTCTTCCCTAGTTGCACGATCCCGTTGGCAGAAGTTGTACCTTGGCTTAATCGCAACCGCAAAAGAATAGGTGATCTTCAGCCTCTGTGGCCAATCGATCTCATATCGATTGTACGTCTATGCCGTGCCAATCGGGCAATCCCTGCGCAACTGGCCAAAGGCGCAAAGGGGCCGACCGCTCTGCCTGAGCGATCAAGTGTTGCGGAGGCTAGTACAAGGCATTCAAGACAATGCGAAGACGCGGTCACAGCAATCACGGTACGCCATGGCCGATTCCAGAGTTGGAAGAGATTTAAGCCCATCGAAAACTTGAACACGATAATTCGCCATGCGTTGGAACATCTCCGCGGTAGTAGAATTTATTTAGGGGGCGGGTGCCTCCACTACTGCTAATCCGCCTCCATTGGAGGCGGCTATGTACAACTGCGGCTCCTCCTTCTCGGCAGTTCACTGCTCCTGGCAACAATCTCGGTTCTCTGCTGCGGAAGCGGACACGGCCAGCTCAAAGCAATCACCGTCAGTCCGCCCACAGCCGCGGGCCAGGCGCAATTCACTGCCACCGGAGTGTATTCCGATGGAACCGAGGTTTCCCAATTACCAGTGTTGTGGTCGCAGGGCAATCCTTGGGTGATGAGCGACCTGGCAACGGAAGGGATTGTTGTGAGCTCCAGCGGAATGGCTTCGTGCGAGCCCGTCGTTGGCACGTTAAGGTCCAAGCCACCGCGCCAGTTGATCCCCACGTTCCTGTATCCCAAATGGTTCTGACCACCCAGCAAGTTCACGGGATGGCGCGGTTAAGCTGTCCGTAAATCCAGCCACATCGCGATCGCCGGCGGCCCGACCTCAACCTAATTGGCAGATCTATTGCCTATCTAACAAAACGCCATGGATTAGGAAAGCCATAACGTCGGAACTCTCGACCGATTCGGTACGGGTGAATGAGTGTAGCGCCGAGTTCCCGCTCCAAAGAATCTTTGTCTTCCATTCGGGTTCAGCATCGTGGGGGATACCGATCGACCACAAGTTGCGTGTGCCGAAGGAAATCTCCGACCTCGGATACTTTGATCAATCCGAAATAAGCAAATTGGGAGTCGTCCCTATCATCCCTGCTGCTTGAGCACAGCTTACATAGAGGTTTGCACATGGACGATAGTTCAATCGCGGGCCACCCTGGGAAACTCCGCCGAGAGATCGAACTGATCCAGCATGAGGAGCGCCTATACAGAAGTCAATTGCATCATTCGCTCGCCGATAGAGCGGCGCATGTTAACCGGGAGTTTCGAGTCCTCGCGATCCGAGAAGAACTCGGAACGCTTGTCGAAAAAGCGAAGCAACAATCAAGCCACGGATCAGGCTGGTACAGTTGACTTCTACCCGAGAAAAGCAAACAAAGCCACGTAGACGTACCTCTCCAGTGAAGGTCAGAAAGATTGGCTGACGGAGGGCCCTGCGTGAGAGGCATCATCGGTGGATGGCAACATGCGCAAGGCTAATGCGACATTTGGCCGCGTGCCCAAAAAAAGCGCCAATCATCTTGATCGAGTGTCCCCGAGATGTGACTCCGCTCACTGAGCGAGAGTGCGGGGCGAAATAGACTGTAAACAAAGAAAGTGCGATGGGTCTATGCTGGCGAAGTGTGCCAGCCCGTCGTGTTCTGCCTCGTGGCTCAATCTGGGAGAAGGAAGAATTTTTCGACTGGAAGCCGAGCCCGAAACCAACCCGACTCTGGCCTCTCCCCCCAGCTTTGATGTCGGCCATCCCGGGAAGACGGAGTTTTTCTGGCTTTGCAGTGGCTGGTCGAAGAAGGTGACACTGCGTCTCGGCCAAGATGGAACAGTCGTTTTGGAGGCGTTCCCGGACTACGCGCGTCGGAATCCCGAGGATTTTGCCATTGCCTCGCGGCATGCGGGCAAGCTCTTGAGAAGCGTCACTTTTTCCTGCCGCAGAGGAACAGGATATGCCTGAAATGTCATGGCATCGTAGACTTCATCCAAGCAGATGATCCAAAGCAGGTTGAGAAGGCCGCCGATGATCACTTGTGCCTATAGGCATTCCATGACGCGAACACTGGTTGCGGCCCCGGGGAAGGAATTCCTTTCGGTGCTCTGATGAGGCGTTCGGCATCCGGCTCGCACGAAACGAGAGGTGAGTCTATCTATGATCGATTCACACAGTTTTACACTTGCCAAACCGTATCGGTGTAGCGTCTGTGGTGGACAAGAAGGGTTTCGCTCGCGCCCGCGCACGGCAACGGAACGTTGCCTTCTTCCGCTGTTCCTCCTGCGCCCAGTGCGCTGCGCCGACTGCTTCCATCGAGACTACCGGCTCATTTTCACCCCGGTGCGCGAGCGCTCACACCGTCACCATTCAACCGTCGGCCACAGCAATCGGAACGCTGCCTGATACCCGGCGAGCTCCGAGCATCGGGAGGCGTACGCTCTCGAACTGTTTCAATTGCGGCAGCGACGCGGCGTCACACAGGCCGAAGCCGCTACTCTCATCAGTGACCGCAACGTTTTGGCTCAATGATGGTCCACATGGGCGATGCCGACGCCCTGGTTTCGGGTGTAACCCAACATTTCCCCGACACGATTCGCCCGGCGCAGCGGATTGTTCAGATACGCGAAGGCTTACACCGTGTCTCCGGCTGCTACACCATGATCACGCGTAAAGGGGAAGTGTTCTTCCTGGCGGATACGAGAGTCAACATCGAACCGACTGCGGAGGATCTGGTCGAGATCGCCCTCTGCACCGCACATATGGCGCGCCGTTTCGACGTTAGTCCGCGGGTGGCCATGTCTCATTGCTGTCGAAATCATTGAGCAGCAGTATCCGTTCAGCGCGTTAAAGGGCGGAGCCAATGTGCGCATTTTCCCTGACCTTGCTTCCGCCAACATCGCTCAACTGCTGGCGAAGAGATCGGCGAAGAAGAGATTTATCGGTCCCATTCTCGTGGGAATGAGCCATCCCGCACACGTATTGCAGCATACCGCGACCGTGGAAGAGATCGTCAATGTGACCCCATTGCTGTCGTCGATGCCGCAGAAAACGATGTCCACGTGCACGTGTCGGTCGAGCCCGAGCTGGTCGGCGAAGATTGATAGATGGACTCTAGAGAGGTTAGGGACAACTAGAAAAGCGGATTTTTCTTTCCAGCAACAGCTAAACTTTGGAGCGGTTCACAAAAACCGCTCGTCAGAGTGATTGGGCTCACTGCGGAGCCGTTCGAGGCAGCGTAATTTCCAGTTACCGGGCAAGCGGTAGAATTGAGCGCATTGTCATGATCACTGAAAAGGCGGATGCGAAGATTGAACAGTCGGTCGTGTGCCCTAGGTGCCGTTTCAAGTACGTGCTGTCGAGCGAACAATCAATACCCAGGAATGAAGTGATCCACAGGTTCGTTTGCCGGCAATGCTTCGAGCCAATCGATATTTTGTGGCCTGCTGGATTGGAATGGAAAATCCTCCGCGCGGACCCGCCAGCCCGAGCTCAAAGTGGATAACGTGGCGAGGTAAAGGTCGAAGGAATACAGGAGGGAGAGAAATGATAACGGTGCGGCGGACAGCCGATCAACTGCTAGCGCGGAAGCGCATCAATGCTTCTCCGGGACGGTCAATCCTGCCGCATTGAGGATTACATCGACGGTCCGATCGATGCCCACGTCCGAATTGATCATCAAACTGTAAAGGTGCCGGTTGGCCCAATCGCATCGGTGGTATCTGCGAATGTATGCCGCGCGGATGCGATCGAATTCGTCGAGGGACGCTTCGCACGCAGTGTTCGTTGAATGGCGATTCTGGATCCGCCGGAGTTTCTCCTGCCTTGCGCCATACACAAAGACATGGAAGGCGTCCTCACGTTCCCGCAGAACGCACTGTGCTCCGCGACCCACAATCACACACTGCCCCAATTTGGCAGCCTCACTAATCACGATTGCGCAGAGTTCGGCCAGGTAGTCCGCATCGACGACATCGGGAGCAGGACCGGAATAGGTATAAGCGTTGCCTATCCAGAATGCCTTGAGCAGTCTCGCAATGAATGAGCTTGGGTGCTCATCCATCTGTGATACCTCGGAAGGCTGCACGTGAGCGCGGCGGGCAAGTTCGAGGATCAGTTCGCGATCCAGCAGCTTCCAGCCAAGACGAGCGGCAAGCTCCTGCCCTATGGCGGTGCCCCCACTGCCATATTCGCGCGCAATTGTAATTACCCGAACTGGTTTCATGCGATGAGCACCATCATTTCCGTCCTCGCACGTCGAAACGCCGGTCTAAGCCGAGGGTCTGCTGACACGCTTTGCTCCTACTCCTCGAACCTTTTCGCCTTCCTCCCTGATATCTATTCTTCCCACACCCCCTGCCGCCGTACTCTTCCCGACCACTCGCTATAGCTCTCCGACCGGGTTGTAGCCCGGTGGCTGGCGTTATGGCCAAGCTCCTGGCTGGCTCGTAAGTCAGATTTGGATCTTTGCTGACATCATGTTCACACGCCGGATGTGCATATACAGTGACCGAGGTCACTTGGCCGTAGTAAGCAATACCAGCTCTGCTCTTCCGAATACGTCGGCACCTTAACAGGAACACCAACACCATGCGCCCCACCCGCGACGAAGCGGTCGCTCTTCCTGCCCAGAACCGAAGCCTGTGCGGTTTGATCGCAAGTTCAGTCCAACGCCTTATTGAACCGAAACACACTCAGAGTTAGCAGGATCGTTGCGAGTAGTGCCATGGCGAGCATCTGCGGCGCGAGAACTTCGAGTCCCACGCCCTTCAGGTAGACCCCGCGCAGCACCACAAGAAAATAGCGCAGTGGATCGAGGTAGGTCAGCCACTGTAGCCACTGCGGCATGGTGCTGATCGGAAAGCCGAATCCCGAGAACGTAATAGCCGGCATGATGAAGAAAAACGCCGTAACCATCGCTTGTTGCTGAGTCGAGGAAACGGTTGAGATCAGCAGGCCCATACCCAGCATGCACAGCAGAAACAGCACTGTGCCGGTGAGCAGCACCAGAAGTGATCCCCGGAAGGGCACCTGAAACCAGAACGTCCCTACGGTTGCGATCAGTGCCACGTCCACCAACCCGATCAGAAAGAACGGAAGCGTCTTACCCAGGATGAATTCCCATGGGCGAATCGGTGTGACCATGATCTGCTCAAGAGTACCGATCTCGCGCTCGCGGACAACCGCAAACGCCGTGAGGGTCGTCACCAGCACCAGTGTCAGGCTGCCGATTACCCCGGGAACAAAGAACCAGCGGCTCTTCAGATCGGTGTTGTACCAGGGCCGCTGATGCAATTCGAAGCGTGGCACGAGTTTGACGAACTGGGGAGCAGTCCTCTGCATCCGATCGCGCTGATAATCTTGCGCAAAGCCCTGGGCGATCTGTATAACGTAGCCGGAAGCGATGAGCGCCGTATTGGAGTTGGTGCCGTCGAGGATGGCCTGCAGCGATGCGGTCTGCCCTTTCCGCAGATTCTCCGCGAAGCCTGGTTGAATCTGCAGCGCGATGACTGCCTCACCCCGATCGATGAGGTCAACGATCTGGCTGCGGTCGGTCAGTTGGCGGCGGACGTCGAAATAAGGACTCGAGGAGAAACGTGAGACCAACTCGCGGCTCTCTTGCGAGTGGTCCAGGTCGAGTATCGCGGTGCCAACGTGGTGGATTTCGAAATTCGCCGCGTAGCCGAACACCAGCATCTGGATAATGGGAGGACCGAACAGGATGGCCCGCGTGCGCTTGTCGCGCAACGCCTGGATGAACTCCTTGATCAGCATCTGTTTCAGGCGTGCCAGCATCGCATCCCTCTCAAACCAGCTTCTTCTTGAATGCCCCCGTAGCCAGCAGCACCAGCACCAGTGCGAACACCGCGAGCGGCAGCAGGTCGGCGTACAGCATTTCCACCGGAGTACCCTTTAGGAAGATCTTCTTTAGGGCCGAGACGTAGTAGCGCGCCGGCAGCACTCGCGTCACGTACTGGATGAATACCGGCATCTGGTCGATGGCGAACAGAAATCCCGAAAGCAGAAACGCCGGCAGAAACGTAACGATGAGCGCGATCTGACTCGCCGCAAGCTGCGTCTTTGCAATTACGGAGATGAAGAATCCCAGCAAAAGCATGACGATCAGGAAGAGCGCCGAACTGAGAAACAGTGTGGCTATCGTTCCGCGAAATGGAACGCGAAACCAGTAGACGGCCAGGGCGGTGGACAATCCCACGTCAACCATGCCGATCACGAAGTAGGGCAGCAGCTTGCCGAGCATGATCTCGAGAGCGGTGACTGGCGTGGAGATCAACTGCTCCATGGTGCCCCGTTCCCACTCGCGCGCCACAGTCAGCGAGGTGAGAAAGGCTCCAATCACCGTCATCACCAGCGCGAGCACGCCAGGAACGATGAAGGCACTGCTTTCAAGATCTTCGTTGAACCAGGTGCGAACCTCCGTGGAGAGCGGCACAAATTGTCGCGGAAGTCCGCGCCTTTCCCTCCATTCCACCTGCAGGTCCGAGGAGTAGCCTTGCAGCACCCCCTGCGCATATCCCACCGCCAGATTCGCCGTGTTGTCATCGCTGGCATCAACAATGGCCTGGATCTCCACCGGGCCTCCATCATGCAGCCGTTCCGAAAAATCGTGGGGAATGATGATCGCCAGGGTCGCCTTGCCGCTATCGATGGCTTGTGCGAGTTCAGGATAGGAATTGGCGACTTTCGCAATCCTGAAGTAGTTGCTTGACTGGAAGCGCTTCAGTAGGTCCTGGCTGGCCTGGGACCCGTCGCGATCAAACACGTAAACCGGCAAATGTTTTAGGTCAAGACTTACGCCGTAGCCAAACAGCAGAACCAGGATGGCAGGCATCAGGACAACGATGATGAGGCTGCGCACATCGCGCCGGATATGAATGATCTCTTTCGTCGCAATCGCTGCCAGCCGATTGGGATTCATGCCTGCACCGCGAGATTTCTTGAGGGCTCATGCTCGCTTGTAAGAGAGACGAACACATCCTCCAGGCTGGGCTGAATTTTCCCGACGTCAATCACGTTGATTTCACGTTTGCGCAGGAACTCCGTGATTGCAGGAATCACCGTCTCCGCGTTGCCAACCACCAGGTGAAGCGCATTGCCGAAGACGGCGGCATCGACGACGTCCGGGGCGGATCCCAAGGCTTCGACTGCTGGGCCCAGAGGCTCGCACTCGACAAGCAAGAGTTCTCCCTTCATGTACTTCTGTTTCAGCTCGGTCGGTGTACCCAGGGCGACCATCCTACCGCGGTAAATCATGGCAAGACGGTTACAGTACTCCGCCTCTTCCATGTAATGGGTTGTGACAAAGACGGTGACACCCTGGCCACTCATGCGGTGAATCAAGTCCCAGAATTGGCGGCGCGAGATCGGGTCAACACCAGACGTCGGTTCGTCGAGAAAGATAATGGTCGGACGGTGCAGTAGCGCACAGCCCAGTGCCAGTCGTTGTTTCCATCCTCCCGGCAGCGTGCCGGTGATCAGCGTTTCTTGGCCCCTGAGGTTAGCCATCTCCAGCGCCCAAGCGATGCGCTCTTCCACCAGACTTCGCGGAACCTCGTATAGACCTGCAAATAGTCGCAGGTTCTCGATCACCCGCAGATCGTTGTACAGCGAGAACCGTTGTGACATGTATCCGATGTTTTGACGCACCGATTCGGGATCATGCGCCACGTCGTAGCCGGCGACAATGGCGCGGCCCGAGGTCGGCGTCAGCAAGCCGCAGAGCATGCGGATGGTCGTAGACTTACCGGCTCCGTTGGGCCCGAGGAAGCCGAAGATCTCCCCCTTTCGCGTCTCCAGGTTGATGTGATCGACGGCGGTAAAGTCGCCAAACCGCTTGACCAGCTCTTCCACCACCACGGACCGGGCATCATTGTTCATCCCTGCCCCCCACTGCGACCGCTCGTCACGGCATCGACAAACAAGTCTTCGATTGTGGGTACCACCTGGTGCATCTCGCTGAATGGAACTTGCGCAGAGACGAGCTGCGCCTTGATCTGCGGTATTCGACGGACAGGATCTTCGATGACCACGTGTATTCCATCGCCCGTAAGCACCAGGCTGGAGATACCCTCAATTCTTTCCAACTCCTCCTTCATCCGCCGGGCATCTGAAGAGAGAATTGCCAGTACACCTTTGGAGAATCCCGACTTCAGTTTGGCTGGCGTGTCCAGGAAGAGCAGTTTGCCCTGGTGCATAAGCGCAACCCGATGGCAGCGTTCCGCTTCGTCGAGGTAGGCGGTGGAGGTCAGAATGGCGACACCCTCAGCGATAAGGTTGTAGAGGATGCGCCAGAAGTCACGGCGCGATACGGGATCCACCCCGGTCGTGGGCTCGTCGAGCAGAATCACTTTGGGGTGATGAATCAGTGCGCAGACCAGGCCGAGCTTCTGCTTCATACCGCCGGAGAGTTTTCCCGCTAGCCGCTTGCGGAACTCGCTCATGCCGGCAGCATCCAACAGTTGGGCCGAGCGCGCCCGCCGCTCAATTGGTCTTACGCCGAACAAGTCGCCGTAGAAGACAATGTTTTCGTCAACTGTCAGATCCTCATACAGGCCAAAGCGCTGCGGCATATAACTCAGATCATGTTTGGCGGCTTCCGGATGGTGCACGACGTCGGAGCCGGCCACCGTCGCCGAACCTTGGTCGGGCGGCATTACGCCCGCAAGAATTCGCAGAGTCGTTGTCTTGCCTGCCCCATCAGGACCTACGAGTCCGAAGATCTCTCCCGGGTAAATGTCGCACGACAGGCCATCCACGGCGCGAATCCCCGGAAAGCTCTTGGTCAGTCCGCGGATTGTGAGCGCGGGTTTTACTGCCGCTGTCATTGTGTCGAAGTGCTGCTCGAATTCAACGGGATCTCCGCATCGGCGGGCATCCCAGGTTTGAGCTCGTGGTTGGAATTCTCAGCGTCGATCTTGATGCGATAGACGAGCGTGACACGCTCCTTGAAGGTCTGCACGCTTTTCGGAGTGAACTCAGCCTTGTCGGAGATGAATGAGATTCGTCCATGGTAGGTCTTGCCCGGGTACGTATCTGTGCGGATCACCGCCGGCGTCCCGAAGTGAATGCGGCCTAAGTCGCTCTCGCTGACATAAGCGCGCAACCACACATTGTTCAGATCTCCGAGTGTCACAACGGGAGTGTTGGGCACCGCGACTTCTCCCAGTTCTGCCTGGCGCACTAGAATGACTCCTGACTTCGGAGCGCGCAGTGTCGTGTATTCCAGGTTGATCTTCGACAGGCGCAGTTTTTGCTCAGCCTGCACCAGGTTCGCCCGCGAGACGGCCAGTTCTTCCTTGCGGGTACCCTCTTGTGCCTGGTCATATTCCTGCTGCGCGCGCTCGAACGTGGCCTGGGCCCGTTTCAAGTTGGTTTCGGCCTGGTCTCGCGTGTTCTGTGGACCTACGCCCTCGCGGTAGAGAGAGTCAGCCCGTTTGAAATCGATGTGTTTCTGGCTGAAGTCGGCCTTTGCATCGTCGAGCTCTTTTTCCGCGACCCGCAATTGCTGCCGCCGTGTGCCGGCGAGCCCCAATTCCAGTTGCGCGCGCTGCACCCGCACGTTGGCTTTGTCCATCGCCACCTGCTGGCGGTAATCGTCGCTGTCGAGTTTGGCTAGCAGCGTCCCCTCCTCCACCCACTGACCTTCTTCGACCGGTAGATCAACGATTCGGCCTTGCACTTTGAAGCCCACAACACTCTCGTGCGTCTCGATATTGCCGGAGAGCTTCAGGACATTAACGTTGGTGGATTTGTTCGTCCAGCGGGGATACCAGTAGAAGTAGTACCCACCCGCCAGCGCGGCGAGCACGGCGAGAATTGAAAGCCGGCGTTTCATCGCAGATTCTCCGGTCGATCCGAGCCAGCCTTGATCCCTGACCAGTAGATCTCGAAAGTCGAATCGATCCGTCGGCGCAAATTTGAGGGCGAATCAAGGCTCCATAACATCAGTGTTCCGATTACGCTCTGTTGAAAGCTCCGCGCCATGGCGCTGACCGGCAAGTCGCAACATACCTCGCCCCGTTCCTGCCCCAGCGCCAGAATTCTTTCGAGATGGCTCCTTCCCCGCGTCAAAGTGCCAACCAGTAGTTTTCGAATGTCCTCATTGGTGAAAACTGTTGCCAGCAGCCCCCGCGCCAGCATTTGGCTGCGTCCTGGTTCCTCGGCGATGTGCTGCATGAATTGCCGAAGCACGGCATGAATTGGCAGGTCGCCGGCTATCGCCGCCGCTTCCGCGTGCATCACCTTGCTGATCTGCACCTCATGCATCATGCCGAAGACGTGTTCCTTGCTCGGGAAGTACCTGAAGAAAGTTCCCTTGCCGACATCGGCAGCCTCGGTGATGTCTTCGACCGTCGTATCGAAGAAGCCCCGCTCGACAAAGAGACCCAGCGCAGCACGAAAGATTCGCTCGCGCGTTTCACTCTTCCGACGCTCCCGCCTGCCTGGCATCGCCGCGGATTCGTTAGTTAGACCAATAGTCATACTTGACCACTGGTCAATTATTCCTCCCACGGCCCGCACTTGTCAAGCGGTGGCATTTGCCCGCACCGCACGTCCAGAGCCAGCAATTGAGAACCTCGCTGTACCACGGAGCCTGCCGCGAGGCATGAACTTTCGGGGTCAACTGGCGAGGGTCAGCAGTTGCAGGAGCATTACCGGATCAGCCAATTGCTCCGACTCCATTTTTCAACCCGTTAGAAGCAGTCGTGTTCGAAAGTACTCCGGAACATTTCCAGAATCAGGCAGAGACACGCGGCGGGAAACCGTTTTGCCAGCCGGATCGGAATTACGCCTTCGAAGGCCCCACGGATTGCCTCCGTTGCGAGCGGGCGGTAATGCCCCTTTCAGTTCCCCGCTTTGTTCTTCCGAAAGGGGGGCATAGCACCTGCAAAACAAAGCCCCGGGTTATACCAGGGCTCGCGCATATATACATGCGCCAATGCTAAGCGGCAGTCTTGATGACGGGGGCAGCTAGCTCCGCTTCGGCACGGAGCCAATCATCGATTTCGTGGCCGTCTTCGCGGCCAAAATGGTTGAGGTCAAGGATGTGGCTGAGTCTTTTTTTCTCGAGAGCGGTTGGGCTGTGACGGTTCATTTCGCATCAAAGAGCATGTTAGATACGGAAGAAGCAAACCGTGACTTCCGTCACCGCAAGTTTGTCACGAACGACACGATCACGAAGCAAGACCTTCAGGCGAACGTCGCTTTCATGCATGCCCAAATGCGCTGTTCCCCATCGGGCAGCTCGGCGTGGCCGCAAGCATGACTTCAAAGATGCCGAGCGTCTTGAGTCCGAGTTCACGAGCGCCAACTTCTACCGTCCCGTTGCCGATTTTCCAGGAGGTACATACCCCGTCTGGAACGCCATCTCATTCTCCCCGTAAGTCGTGGGTTGGCCACACAAGGAACAGGTTTCATGTTGACAGCGCAATAACACGTGACGCCCGTTTTCATCTCTTACGAATCTCACCGGGCTAGACACAAAAATCGGGTGCCGACTCAGTTCAGTCGACGATCCTTTGCACCACACGTAAGTGCTGGCAGGATACGTTATTTCCTCGTATCGGTTGGATTCGTGACATTTCGCCATGATGCCCCTTCTCCGTGCTGTCACTCCAGGAACGGTAACTCGGTAGGTTCCCACATCCACGCGATCAGTCCCGGTTGCTGCATATAGATGACGTCAAAGGTCAACCCGCAGACGCTATGACTGAGCGGCGCTTTCAAGTGCTGTCGAATGGAATCGCGTCCGTGAGCGTATTCATGGTGCGGCGGAAGGTACACAGCGTCTTCGGCATAAGCAGCAACCACCGCGTCGAGTTTCTCCCGCATTCCAATGCCCAGCCCATTTTTCCCCGATCTGGCGGATTGTCGCAGCAGCATTGACTTTGTATTCTTAAGATCGGCTTGCCCCACTCTACCTGTTGTACTTCGCTTCCTCACAGTTGATCCCATGGCAGGACCTCCATGGGGATAGGTTCACGAACCGTCGCGCCATCTCCGTTTCGCTTTGGCCTTGTTTTTCTCGGCCGACGAATCTCTCCCCCTCTTCACTTTATGCTTTATGCCGCTTTCTCTGCTTTCGCGGTTGTCCATCGGTGAGCGGTGGAGATGTGGACATTGAAGGTCCGAACGTCAGGCGGTCTCTCAAGCAAAGGCTTCACTATTTTCAGAACGGTCTCGTATTGCTCGTTCACATAGCGCTGGGCATCATCTCGCGTCTTCCATAAGCTCTGCGCGACGACGCGATTCGGGTCACTGTCCGAGGCCATCACGAGTTCGTCGATGAACCCCTGCTGCTTCTTTAGCATTGGCAGAACCTGGTCCTCAATCGTGCGGCAAAGCTCACGTGCTTTTTCCGGTTTGCTGGTTATCTCAACAACTCTCGTATGCATGGGTGCGCTCCTTCCGGGGTAAGGGGTGAAAGGAACGTCGCGCGACCTGCGCGGCGGCCGTTTGTCTACTTCGATACACGCCAACCTACGCCCCGATTAAGGCAGTGTCAATGCATCCAACTGGTGCAACGCATC
Source organism: Acidobacteriota bacterium (assembly GCA_046723715.1). Taxonomy (GTDB): domain Bacteria; phylum Acidobacteriota; class Terriglobia; order Terriglobales; family Acidobacteriaceae; genus Sulfotelmatobacter. The sequence goes on from JBKOUZ010000203.1 coordinate 20,299, forward strand.
GCCACAGTCCAGCCCGCGCGGTTTGCGCTGGTGTTGAGTGCTGTCTTTCGGACGACACTCGCCCTACTTTCTTCTCAGCGCAATACTTCCCGCAATTGCAGTGGCTGCGGGCACACTAGAGTGTGCAGGTCATCTGGCTTTGGCGACATTTATATAAATGGAAAGGGGTTCGCGCGTGATAACCCGAAGGCTTTGGATGTTCTTGTGCGCTTACTCGGGTTTCTTTTCGGTTGATGGAGTAGGAGGCGGGCCGCCCATCTCATGGCCATGCATCATGCCGGGCCCCATGGACTCCATGTGCTTTTGCATTCGGTCCATGTGGGTAACCACCGTTCCCCACATATCCACGTTCGTCTGCCAGCGTGCTTTCTCGGCAGGGTCCTTGATCGCCGCCACATTGGCCTTCATTTGAGCAAGGGAGGACTTCATCTTCTCCATGTCGGCCTTCATGGCCTCCATTTCTTGCTTATGCATCTCCATCATATTTTGGCGATGCCCAGGCCGCGCCTGGCTTCCACCGGCGGGGGCAGGCTCTTGTGCGGGCGTATTCTGTGCCCACATCACCGTCGTCAGAGCGAATATTAGGGCGAGTAACAAGCTCTTGAGCTTCATCGCAACTCTCCTTTCTAGAACAACTGACAGAGACGAGTATAGACTTGAGCGTGGAGTTGAACTTTGATGAAAAGGTGAGTTGTCCTGAGGACAAGATGAAAGGGCTGCGAGATTGGTTACGCTCTAGCCGCCAACTCTCGCGAGGGAGCTGGTGGCGTGGACGCGTACACCGTCGCAGCCCCTGATGCGATCGCCGCTTTTGCGGTTCCAAACCCCGGCTCCTCCTCGCGAGGCAGTCGGTTTTTTCGGGTTTGGTGGCTCAGCGAGTTGCCTCGCCAAGCGGATCACCCGGTCTACTTCGGATCGGTCAGTGTTACCGGACCAATCCTTTCAACCATCGACAACTCGACTTTACTCCTGCCAACACCACAATGCAGTGACCTGGATCACAAATCTCACTTAGGTGGTGCAAAATTCACTATTGCTATGGAAAAACACCTTCGAACTCAGGCGGGATTTGTTAGCAGGTTGGCGGGAATCGGTTTCTGGTTTGACCACGTTGCATGCTTCTATCTTTCGTTGTGGTACATCGACGCTGGTCAGCGCTTCGGCTTCGAACGCGCACACCAGCTAAAGGCGGTGGTTTATCTGATTAATCAAAAGCAGCTTCGTGAAGATGCGTTCTTGATGCCGAACCAAGCCGTACAACAACGCTGTGGGAGCAAGGTCGGATGACATTTGGTTTGCCACGCAGGATGAGTTCTTACGCGAGAAAATGAAACATCAAATTGTTTCACGGGTTCAGAAATACTGATTCAACCCGTGCGGGTTGAATCAGTCACCATCGACGCCTACAATTTCTTTGATGAGCTTTTCCATACGGGGGTCGCCATGCCTTGCTACGAATTCTACTGCGAAGATTGCAAGAAACCATTTGAAATCATCCTCACCCTTGCAGAATACGAAAAGGACAAGATCGAGTGCCCGAGATGCTGCGGTAAACACGTGCACCAGGAGGCCGCCGCGTTCTTCGCTGTAACGTCGAAGAAAAGCTGATCGATGACAGCGATCAACTCAGCACAAATACCACTTCTTTCTTCGTTTTCTCGAAGAGATGCGAAAGCCGCAAGGGCTCTTTCCTTCTTTCTCTTCTTGTGTTCTATGAACTCCAGATGCCCCTTCGAAGTCAGAAGATAAAAGACGAACTGCGCCAAGTTTCACCAGTGGCAGCAATCTGCGGGCTTGGATTAAACACTGGTGCTTAACGACAATACAACAGACTGCGAACTTGCCGAATGCCCGATCTGCCCCATGATGCCGGGCGTCGCCAGCTCAGGCCCGCGTGGGCTGCAGGGGTCAAGTGTTGTCTTTCGGACGACTCCCGGCTACTTTTCTTCTATGCCAAACCACCCACGACCGCAGTGACTGGGCTCACTGTCTCCCGAGAGCGCCGTTAACCCGCAGAACCGCTCCACTCGGGTGGCGATATTGGAGCACGGGCTGACGACGGCGAGTTGAATGATTTGCTGGTACGGCTTGCCGATCCGCACCAATGATCGCAGGCTGCATCCGCAGCGTTGATCGGATGGGACGGTTTCGTCGAGCTGTTCCAACGCTTCCCTTGTGACATTCTCAATGTCCGTAGAATTCGGAAATGTTTCCAACACTGGGTTAAAGTTGAAGACAATATCGAGAAGCGGCATCTCGCACGCGCTTACGAAGGCGGGAACGTACCGTGATCTTGACGAGCCGGAGGAGACCGAGTCGATTTGCCGCGACATTCTTGCCGTGGAACCCGACAACCAAAGCGCACTCCGATTGATCGGACTTGCCATCGTTGACCAATTCTGCGGCGAATCCTCAGATCGCTGTTCGGGGGCGAAGACAATCTTTCACACCCTCGTGGACCCTTACGAACGGGTCTGTTACATTGGCCTTCTCTAGGAACGGCGGGCTAGGGCTCAGATGCGCACCGGCGAGCCAGCACGTATGCTAGTGCCTCTGTTTGAGGATGCCATGGCCTGTTTTTAGCAAGATGCGAGCATGCGTCCTCACAGCAACGATGACGCGATTTTGCGATGGAACAGGTGCGTCCGACTCTTGCAGAGCGTGTCTGGCACGGAACAAGAGAAAGAAGCTGTGGGGCTTTACGTGGCCGATGGTGCACCGGTTGACTGACCACTGAGCCGGTAATCACATGCTAGCGGCCGTAGCGCCCCATGAGCTCGGTTTCGCCCAAGGCATGACTTTTTATAGCGCGTTGGAGTTCAGCTTTGGTAGCCCCAGCCTTCAGAGTAATCTTTGTGTCGAGCGCGTAGAGCTTGAAGTAATAATGGTGAGGCGTTCCTGGTGGAGGACAAGGACCTCCATAGCCGATCCGGCGAAAATCGTTGCGGCCTTGTATCGCCCCGCTGGCAAGATGCTCCTGTTTTTCCACTCCCTCTCGCAGCTCTCTGGTGTTCTCAGGGAGGTTATATAGCACCCAGTGCAACCAAGTGCCGACCGGCGCGTCGGGATCCTCCATGATCAGCGCAAAGCTCTGCGTCGCAGCTGGCGCTCCCGTCCAGCTCAGCGGCGGCGATACGTCGGGACCATCGCACGTGAACTTCTTAGGAATCATTTCTCCATCGGAAAAGGCGGTTGTGGCAATTTCAAAGGACATAGTCTCTTCTCTCTCGTGACCAGCCGTTGATGCAAATAAACATCGTCGTCTCCGCCAGAAAATATTACAGAGGAGGTGTGACGTCTTCATCGTGTTTTGGCTGTCTTGCCTTCGGCTGCTTAGTCGTTGCCATTGCCTTCGTGAACCACAGTTCGGATTTGGCCTGGCGGCCACCTTGGGCGGTACGAGCCGATTGTGCAAACCGCCCTCGACCAGCCAGCATTCTGGCAGCAGTCACCTCCGGCAGGGCTTCAACCCCGATTTGAGAAGTGTCTCTGCATCGCTCCCTCCTTGTTCGCATTCGCTGGTGAAGACCTTTAGGCCGCACGTGCCATTGAGCTCACAAGCTTTCCAACTAATCGCTGCACATCTCCATCGCTGATCTGAGTGAAGTCCTCGTACCACTGCGATATAGCCAAGAACATCTCCGGCTCTGCCACACTGATGACTTCGTCGGCTTCCATGCGGATCGCACTGCAGCCCGAGGCTGGGGCCACAGGAACGGCAACTACAACTCGCCCCGGGCCTTTCCCGCGGATAGCCGCAACCGCCGCCAGGATGCTGCATCCCGTCGCGATGCCATCATCCACGACAATGACGATCTTCCCTTCCAGTTCCAGCGGTGGACGGCCGCCACGATATAAGCTGTCCCGGATTTCGAGTTCCTTTCGTGCAGTCTCTGTTGCCTCTCAGACATTCTGCTCCGAGACACACAGTGACTTGACGACCGAGAGATCGAGGACCTGCATTCCACTCCAGCCAGCGCTCCCATGGCGAACTCCTTCTTCCACAGAATGGCGATCTTGCTGACCACAAATACATCCAAGGGGAGTCGCAGCGCACCCGCCACCCAGAAGCCACAGTCACGCCACCACGATGTAATCCCAGCACAATTGCGTCGCCACGATCCGCGAAAGCCGACAGCTTGCCCGCTAGTGTCCGTCCCGCTTCAGCTCGGTCCGCGAATGGCAGCACTTCAAGGTCTTCGTCTTCGTCTCGGAACAGCATGACTGGTCAACTCACGTAACCTTGAAAAAACGGATTCCAATTAGTGCGCCCCGCGCGGCCGGGCGGTTTCAGGAGGCACTACCTATTTTCGCTGAATTGACTCTATGTGCTTCGTGATTGTGTCTAGCCTTACCTCGCCCCAGTCTTGGTCGGATTCGACCTTATGAAAGATTGGCCCCCAAATTGGCATCTCTCGATCACCTTGCGAGAGCAGTCCGGCGTTTTGCCCTTCAATGATTCCCTTTACACGCTTGTACGGGAACTTTCCGCCACTTCTTTGTGAGATTAGGGTCAAGTCAGCAACCGGATGCCGTAGGACAACTGAGTCTGGTCCATGCCCTCGTCCATCAGCTCCATGACACATGGCGCAGCGGTATTGAAAAATCTTCGCTCCGTCGAGAGTGTCACGCTCCAAAGAGGTCGTCTTATCCTGCTTCTGGGCTGCTGGCAGGAGAATAGCCGGGAGGAGAATGCACAGGAGTAGCACTGACCATCGTTCTTGTCGGTGCATGCGTACCTCCACACAACCGCTTTTCGGTTAAGCACGTGCCCGAGAAGCTCCTCATGGTCGCCTGCCGAGAGCTGCATCCCAACGGCGGGAAGCACTCTGCACGGAGGCGAGATTTATTCGTGACGCAATGATGCTACACACAGACCAAAACTCTCCCGACTCCCCGCCGTCGAGCGGCAGCTGGACGAGATGCCCTCGCCCTTTTACGGGAGTCGGGCAAAGTTTGTGGTATTCAGTTCTAGTGCCTCCTGCAAAGAATTAGAGAACCTTCCTGCCTATCTGTCTGTGATGTTCATCACCCGATTACCACATAGAAGCGGCAAGACTACAAGCTGAACGTGCCGAAATATGTCCCGGTCAAGCAGTTCTGGGCGATGATGGTGTATGACTTCGCGACCTTGGGCGTTCATCTATAACCCGTTGGACCGTGTGCGCCTCAGCAGCTACGACAAGCCCAACCATGAAGGCCAATGCGGACGACAGGGTGGACCTGTTCATCGGGCCGAAAGCAACGAAGTCATTCAAGATGCCCGACGTGGAACTGGCTGATTGATCCTTTCAACAGCACTCGCAGGCCGAACTTCTGGACATCCTGGAGTGACGGCTGCGCGGAGAGCTGACTCTTCTCCGCTTCATTTTGCTTTCTTCTTGGACTGACGAACGGCGTCCTTGGGGTGCGAGAACCATTGCTCAGGAGTCGAGCGCCCACTCACCCGTGCGGTAGATGCGGAGTTTACCTGCGCTTTTCGCCGAGCCAACATCCTGGCGGCAGTCACCTCGGACAACGCTTCACCCCGACTCGAAAATTGTCTCTGCATACTCCCTCCCTTCCGCTCAACGCGAATTCACCTGGAGCGCCCCAAGGCGGAAGGTCGTTGAACCCTATCGCTAGTACCCGATTTTGCGCAACAAATCATGCCGCCAATCGATATCGGCTTGTCCTTCGACGCCTTTTGGAGAACTCCCGTCAATCACCCCCAAAACTCCCCTGCCGTGCTCGCTCTGGGCAACAATAATCTGCGCGGGATTGGCGGTTGCGCAGAAAATGGAACAAACCTCGGAAACGTTGCGAAGGACGTGCAAGACATTAATGGGATAAGCATTCTGCATGACCAAAACAAACGTATGGCCTGCGCCCAGGGCTTGGGCGTTGCGCACGGCGCAATCCCGAAGGCTATCGTCGTTTCCCTCCGAACGGGTCAGACACGCGCCTGAGCTCTCATTGAAAGCGATGCCAAACCGAGCCTGCGGCACCGTCGTGCTCATCGCTTCATAAAGGTCTTCCACGGTCTTGATGAAGTGCGCTTGACCAACAATGATATTGGCGTCTGCCGGAAACTCCATCGGAACGGCCTTGATCTCGAGCATGTCACCCTCCGCGCAGCGCAAAGAGACTGTTTCTCACGCGATTCGCTTATGATCGCTGTGCACCCGTTCCAGATAGCGCCCGGTCCGAAGATCGACGCGTACCCATTCTTCCGGTGCAATGAACAATGGAACGCGAATCGCAGTGCCGTTTTCGAGCGTCGCTTCCTTCCAGGCACTGTCTTGTTGGGAATGTGTGGGTGGCGCAGTCCGAACGACTTGAGCTTCCACAATATCGGGCACCACGGCATGGATGGGCTTCCCTTCAAAGAATTCCAGCAGCACAGTCGCTCCCGATTGGAAGAAGTTCACTGCAGCTCCCAGAAGTTCGACCGGAACTTCAATCTGTTCGAAAGTCCCCGGATCCATGAACGTGGCAGTCTCGCCCGCACGGAAAAGGAATTCCATGTTCCGCCGCTCTACTTCCAGTTCTTCCACATGCTCCTGAGGCCGGAAGCGAGCTTCCCAGAGCCGACCCGTAGCCACGTTGCTTAATTCAGCCTTGACGACGCCACCCAGTTTTGCGGCCGCCGCCTTGGTCTCGACCTTTAGAACTCTATAGATCTGGCCTTCGACGCGGATGACCTTTCCCTCCGCCAATCCTGAAGCAATACCCATATCGGTCTCCTGTGGGCAAGAGTGAGTCCCTGTTTTCGGCTTCGCGGGGCATGGAAGAAATGTCGCGGCGAGCACGGGCAGACACTCACAGGATGCCCCTCACTCGACATCACGCCGCCGCTGCTGCGTGACGTGCCTTATCTTCGGGTGTTTCGATATCCTCCAGTTCCTGCTTGCGATGCAGAAACACGTAGGCCGCAAGAAGCGACAGGATCAACAACGCCAGGACCATTACCAGCAGCGCGAAGACGGTCATGTTGCGGACTGGCCCGGTGACCTCCCTGGCTTCCTGGCTGGCCAGCACGATCCAGGGCAGATTTGCGTAGGCTTCCTTCAAACCGGTATCGGCGAAGCCGATCAGGTAAGCCTCCCCATTCGACAACGTCGCAAACATGTAACCGGCTCCTCGGCCGCGCAAACTTCCCAGGGTGTCGTGGATGGCAGCGATCTCTTCCGACTTGACCTTCATCGCAGGAGTGACACCCGGCGCCTCAATCACGGTTCCGTCCTCCCGCGCCAGGAACAACCGGCCGGTGCGGCCGATCTGCCGACGATTGAGCTGGGCAAAAAGCGGCGAGACGTCGAGCGTGGCCGTCACGGCACCGATGAATCTCCCGGTCCCCTCTTGCAGGATGGGGTAGGCAACGCTGATGTAGTAGAGACGGCTCTGGTCGTCATAACGCAGATCCGACACATTGATCGCACCACTTGCCCCGGAAGAGAGGACGCGCCAGAATTGCTGATCTGTCAGGGAGTATTGTGCCGGTCGATCGGTAGCTGCGACAATCGCGCCGTTGACGTCAGCGACCGTTATTTTGAGCAGTGTGGGATCGAGTTCACGCGCTCGCCGTAACTGGTGGGCCAAGTCAGAGGTGAGGATCTTCGCCGATAATCCATCGGTCTGCGAACTTTCCCAAGTCTGGTCAATGGCATCTATCTTGGAGCGCACTGCATCTTGCGACAGGCGTTCATATTGCCGGTTCGCTACTCTAACTGCCTGTACCGGACCCGGCGCGTTAGCGATCAAACTGACATCTCTCACACACCGGGCAATGAATTCGGATGTAGATTCCGCCGCAGTGAGTGTGAGCGAGCGAAAATTCTCACCGCTTGCCTGGCGTATGTGACTATCGCCTTGCATGGCCACATAGAAGCCAAAAACGGTAAGGGGAACTAGAATCAAAATGAGGCCGACAAGGAGTTTCTGAAGAGATGTACGGAATTCCAAGGTATCGAGGGGCATGGGGCTACCTCCTCATTCTTGCCGTGGAGAGAGCCACGGCACGGCGGCCGCCCCAGAAGGGAGCCGGCACCGAATATTAGACGATCAAGATTAAAGTTACTTCTGTAGGATGGCTTCGTCTGTGACGGGCCGCACAGTGGAAGGTGCTTGAGTTCTGTTTCGGGCGACGTGGTTAAGGAAGCTGCACATCCAAGGCATATATCTCGTGCGAGCTGACGTCGCGCACCGTGAGTACGCTTCCGTCCGGGGCTACGCCCGACCAGGGTCCCCAGATACCGCCGAAACGACGGATCATTCCAGGAAAGAAAGCGCTCAGAGCGGGTCGCACCGAGTTTAAGGCTGTGCATCGAAGGCTCAGCCGTGAGGAAACGTTCAATGTAGATGGACTTGCTGTCTCGCGCCCAGACGGGATAACCGATAGTTCCGTCTTCCGCGCGAAGCCAATCGGACCATTGACGTGTGGCGACATCGAACAACATCAGTTTTCTCGAATCCGAGGTAAGTGCGGCGATGTAACTGCCGTCGGGAGACCAGCGCGGGCTGAACATGCCCTGTGAGCCAGGAACATTATGGGACTGGTGAGTCGTGAGATCGAAGATCTGAATCTCCAACTCACCCAGGTCCATTCCGTAGGAAGGCCGACCGAAGGCGATCTGTTTGCCGTCGGGCGACCATGTGGCGTCTGCTTCCTGGCGATCTTGGGGAAAGAGTTCCAGCGGCGTGCCCCCTTGGGAAGAGATCAAGTAGATTTTCCAAAGCTTCCCATCTTGAGTTCCGACGAAAGCGATCTGTTTGCCGTCAGGAGACCAGCGCGGCAAAGTCGCATATACGGGCCAGTACGTAAGCTGCATCCGTTGTGAGCCGTCAATGTGAGCCCGCCACAGCGTGAGTTCCGGATAGCTGACATATACGATCCATTGCCCATCAGATGAGAAGTCCGCCTCGCCTGCCGAAACGCCAGAAAAGTATGAGACGAACTGCATATGCGTGGTCACATATGATGCGAAGCGCTCACCGCTCACTCGCTCAACAAGCTTGCCTAGTAGCCAGTAATCGAGATTCGAGTATTGGAATCTCGTCCCCGGCCTAAACGACAGCACGGGATACTTCAGCAGCACAGCAGACAAGGCTTCGTCCTCGTCGAACCTTGCATGACTTTCTGCGGAATGAACCCAGCGTAGCGGGATCGGGTTCGGCACGCCGGGGGTGTGTGATAGTAGGTGTGAAATCGTTATGCTGGATCCGTAAGGATTGCCAGCTACATATCGGTCAATCGCATCCTCCAACCGAACCTGGTGCGCTTCGACGAGCTGTAACACCGCCACCGCCGTGATCGTCTTGCTCATGGAATAAGCCATCAGCGTGGTGTTGGGCTTCATGGGCACATTGCCCGTGATGTCCGCCAGCCCACACGCGTACTGACAGAGGACTGTGCTGGCAGTTAGCGCAAGGTACTGGATGCCTGGCGCCTTCGAGTTGCTAATAAGCGCATCCAGGTAGGATCTCACCGGCTCAGCACTGCCTCGATCCGTTTCGTGCATACAGATTTCGGTGGAGCTATAACAGAATGTAGACCCATGTACCGGCAATTTCTTTGCGCACCTGTATACCGCGTAAACCCTAAGCCGTGTACTGCCATAGACAAATCTCGTTGCCATCCGGATCATAGAAACGCGTCAAGGTGCCGTTTTCCTTCGACTCTGAGTTCCCTGTAGGTACACCCTTCGAACGCAAATCCAAGATTGCCGAATGGATATCATCAACTTGCAGACAGAGCCGAGCATTGCCGTCACCCTCCAACT
>JBKOUZ010000096.1:0-19625 GCA_046723715.1 Acidobacteriota bacterium
GGCTCGCGTCTTTGATCCACGCTTCTTTCAGACCCCGCCTCGCGACGACGCCCTTGCGCTTCTCTAGTCCTTCACCTCCACCAGGTTGAACAGGGGACTTTCACCCCCTAGCTCTCGAACATGTTCGGCACACAAAGAAAAGGGCACGGCGCTGGTGCCGTGCCCATAGTGGTGTTCGCTCCTGATTACGAGCCTATTCCTTCCTATCTTCCTCTTTGGCCGGCTCTGCGCCGCCATCCTGCGCGGCCTGAGCCTCCGCCTCTTCCATTGCCTTCTTGGCCTCAGCAGCCCTCTTGGCGCGGGCTTCAGCACGCTTTTCGCGCTTTTCGTCCAGAACCTTCTCGCTGCCGAGAAGCTCCAGGAACGCTTTGTCCGCGCCATCACCTTTGTTCCAAGCTGTGCGGATGATGCGGGTATATCCACCGTTGCGATCTCCGAAACGAGGACCCACCGTATCGAACAACTTGACGACGGCTTCGTCGGTCATGAGATATCCTGCCGCTAAACGACGGGCCGCGAGATCTCCTCGTTTCCCCAGCGTGATCATCTTTTCGACCAGCGGACGCGCCGCCTTCGCCTTGGGAACGGTCGTCTCGACGCGCTCCTCCACGATCACAGAGGTGACCAGGTTGCGCAGCAATGAGCGCCGGTGGGCTGTGTTCCGTCCAAGTTTGAATCCTGCAACTTTGTGACGCATGGGAACCCTCAGCTTCTAGCTAGTAGCTTAGAATCAAAAACCTCAGGGGCTAAAGCCCCAATCTTTAAAGCCTTGAATGGCGCGGCGTAAAGCCGCACCTTTCAAAGCTCGAACCCGAGTTCCCTCGCAAACCACGCTAGGGATTTCGGCGCGCGGCTGAGATGCCCCGCGAACGCCTCAACTTACAGCTGGTCGTCCGGTCCGTAAGCAGACGCGGGCAAGGGTACGTTCGACGTGGGTCCGGGCACAGCGTTGCCATGCTCGTCGATCTTCATGCCGAGACTCAGCCCCATCGACGACAGGATTTCCTTGATTTCGTTCAGCGACTTGCGGCCGAAATTCTTCGTCTTCAGCATCTCGGCTTCGGTCTTCTGCACGAGTTCGCCAATAGTCTGAATGTTTGCGTTCTTCAGGCAGTTGTAGCTGCGCACTGAAAGCTCGAGCTCTTCAACGGACCGGTTCAGGTTCTCGTTGTGAATCTCGGGCTTGCGATCATCCGAGGCCGACGTGCCGGTCTCAATCTCCTCCTCGAAGTTGATGAAGATGTTCATGTGATCCTTCAGCAACTTCGCCGCCAGGCCGATCGAGTCAGCCGGAGTGATGGAGCCATTGGTCCAGACCTCGAGTGTGAGTTTGTCGTAGTCGGTGATCTGTCCCAGACGTGCAGCTTCGACGGTGTAATTGCACTTGCGTACCGGTGAGTGCACGGAATCGATAGGAATGAAGCCGATGCCGAGATCCTCATCGAAGTTCTTGTCTGCGGAAACGTATCCGCGCCCGCGCTTCAGGCGCATTTCCATGTCGAGCTTGCCGCCTTCGCTGACCGTCGCGATGTAAACATCCTTATCAAGCACTTCGACGTCGCCGTCCGCCTCGATCATTCCGCTGGTAACAACGCCCGGCTGATCAGCCCGCAGATAGATCGCTTTCGGAGCATCGCCCGCAAGCTTGAATGGAATCTGCTTCAAATTGAGGATGATGTCGGTCGCATCCTCGACCACTCCGGGGATCGATTGAAATTCGTGCAGCACGCCTTCCATCTTCACCGCGGTAACGGCGGCGCCTTCAATCGAACTCAGCAGCACGCGCCGCAAGGCATTGCCCACGGTGGTGCCGAATCCGCGCTCAAACGGCTGAGCCCAGAAGATGCCGTACTTATCAGTGAGGGTGGACTGGTCAACTGCGAGACGTTTCGGTTTTTGAAAACCTTTCCAAAGCATGTGTTTCTCCTTCGGCCGTTTGGCTCAGCGTTGGCTCCCTGAACCGGTCCCGGGTTCAGGTCAAGCGCCCACGCAGGCTGATCTGGCGCGAAAAGTGGACCGATTGAGCAATTGCAAATTTGGTTATGGAGTACTGTACAAACCCATCACCTATGTCATCCTGAGCGAAGCGAAGGCTATGTACTTGCTCGTGGCACGAAGATGCACACATCATCCGCTTCGCTCAGGATGACAATTTTCTCTTTTCAAATACTCAATTTATAAGTTCAAATTACGTATCGTTTACTTGCTGTACAACTCAACAATCAACTGCTCATTCACCGGCAGCTGAATATCTTCGCGCTTAGGCAAGGAAAGCACCCGCGCCTTGTAATTATCGCGATCGACCTCCAGCCAGCTCGGCAACGTGCCGTGGCTGGCGAATTCTTTCGCCAACTCGAGCACGGTGAGTTTCTTGCTGTTCTCGCGGATAGAGATTTCCTCACCCGCGCTCACTTCGTAGGAAGGAATGTTGACCTTGCGATTGTCGACGGCTACGTGTCCGTGACGCACTAATTGGCGCGCCTGGCGCCGCGACTGCGCAAAGCCAAGCCGGAAGACAACGTTGTCCAGCCGCCGCTCCAGCTGCTGCAACAGCTTTTCGCCGGTCACGCCCTTGGAGCGCGCGGCCTTCTCAAAGTAATTGCGGAATTGGCCTTCCTGTGTGAAGTAGATACGCTTGGCTTTCTGCTTCTCACGCAGCTGCAAACCGTAGCCAACGATCTTCGCCTTGCGATCCTTCCCATGTTGCCCGGGAGCGAAGTTGCGCTTCTCGATGGGACACTTATCGCTAAAACACTTTGCGCCCTTGAGGAACAGCTTCATGCCCTCGCGGCGGCATAGACGGCATACTGCATCGGTGTAACGTGCCATGTTTCTCCTTGATAAACCGGTTTACGGGACTGGCTTCCCTTCTTCCCGGTTGAATGTAGATCCGTCGCTTGCAACGTTTGTTCTTGCCTGCATGACGTAGCAAGCTACGTCTCTACAGCTTACACGCGCCTTCTTTTCGGTGGGCGGCATCCATTGTGAGGAATCGGGGTCACGTCACGAATTGAGCGCACTTCGATTCCGGCAGCCGCCAACGCGCGCACAGCTGATTCACGCCCTGATCCGGGGCCGCTCACCCGCACATCCACGCTGCGAACTCCATGATCGCGCGCCATGTTCGCCGCGTTTGACGCGGCCTGCTGCGCAGCAAAAGGAGTTCCCTTGCGAGATCCACGGAAGCCCAGTGATCCCGAGCTCTTCCAAGACAGAACGTTGCCGTTCATGTCCGAAATAGTCACGATCGTGTTATTGAAGGAAGCCTGCACGTATGCCAATCCATGCGGCACGTGCTTGCGCTCCTTCTTCTTGAATGTCTTTTTCTTGCCCTTTTTCTCCGGCGCCGCTCCGGTGCCGCCCGCTGCTGCTGGTTTTGCCATAGTAGCTTTTAGCTCCTGCTCGTAGCTTCTAGCCAGGAGCTAGAAGCCAGAAGCTGCTTTTATGTCTTTGCCGTCGACTTCTTCTTCTGCGCGACTGTTCCCTTGCGAGGGCCCTTTCGGGTGCGTGCGTTGGTATGCGTGCGTTGTCCCCGCACCGGCAGGTTGCGGCGGTGACGGAATCCGCGATAGGAGCCGATTTCGATGAGCCGCTTAATGTTCATCGAAACTTCCTTGCGCAGATCGCCTTCCACCAAACCTTCGGATTCAATCACCGTGCGGATGCGATTGACCTCTTCTTCGCTGAGGTCCTGAACCTTCTTCATGGGGTCGACTTTCGCTTCGTCGAGAATGCGTCCCGAGCGCGGATTGCCGATGCCATAGATATAGGTCAGCGCGATGCTGATGTGCTTCTGGCGGGGAAGATCCACGCCTGCGATACGTGCCATGAGTCTCTCAATCCTCCGATTACTACTCGCCGGCCAGCCATGAGCCTTGAGCGATGAGCAAAACCGCGATTTAGCTCATTGCTCAAAGCTCATCGCCTCTTATCCCTGGCGCTGTTTATGTTTCGAATTCACGCAAATCACCCGCACCACACCCTTGCGATGGATGATCTTGCACTTGTCACAAATCTTTTTAACCGATGCCCTTACCTTCATAGCCCAGCTTTCAGCCGTCGGCTTTTAACCTTCGGCACACTATTTGTAGCGGTAAACGATTCTTCCGCGATTCAGGTCGTACGGCGAAAGCTCGACCGCGACCTTGTCGCCCGGCAGGATGCGGATAAAATTCTTGCGCATCTTGCCTGAAACGTGCGCCAGTACTTGATGCTTGTTTTCCAGTTCCACCCGGAACATTGCATTGGGCAGTGGTTCCAGCACCACCGCCATCACTTCAATCGCGTCTTCTTTGCTCATTCGCTCCTAGCGTGTAGCTACCAGCTTCCAGCAAATCGCCAACCCGACTAGCCAAAGCTCGCGGCCAGCGTTTAAGAAGCTGTTTTACTGCGTCAAAATTACGGGTCCATCTTTGGTCACCGCAACGCAATGTTCAAAGTGCGCGCTGAAACTGCCGTCCGCGGTAACTGCCGTCCATTTGTCGCCCAAAACCCGGGTTTCAGGCTTGCCGAAATTCACCATCGGCTCAATCGCGAGAACCATGCCTTCTCTCAATCTCGCGCCGTGTCCGCGGGCACCGTAGTTTGGAACCTGCGGCTCTTCATGCAAGCGCGTTCCTATGCCATGGCCAACGAATTCCCGCACCACGCTGAATCCCGCGGCTTCCACATGCTCCTGCACCGCAGCACCAACATCGCCGACGGAATTGCCGATCCGCGCTTGCTCAATCCCCCGGTAAAGAGACGCCTCGGTCACGTCTAAAAGCTTTTTGATCTCCGGCCTCAAGCCATTTCCTACGGGAACCGTAATCGCTGCGTCTCCATAGTACCCATCGAGCACTACACCGCAGTCGATCGAAACAATGTCTCCCTCTTTCAGCATTCGCTTTTCCGAGGGAATGCCGTGCACAATTTCTTCATTCACCGACGTACACAGCACGCAGGGATAATCATAATATCCCTTGAACGCCGGCTTGGCCCCGAGTTCCTTGATCTTCTTATCCGCGGCCCTCTCCAGGTCCATTGTGCTCACGCCCGGAGCGACCATGGTTTTTAAGGAGTCCAGCACCTGACGCACGATGTGGCCGCTGTGCCGCATCTTATCGATCTCACTCGCCGACTTGCAGACAATTGCCATTCGTCCTTACGCGTGATGATCTTCCAGGATCCGGCAAATCTGCTCGGTCACATCATCCACCGGAAGATCCCCATTGACCGAGATCAACCTGCCAGTGCGCTGATAGTAATCGGCTACGGGCTTGGTCTGCTCCAGAAACGCCGTGAGCCGTGGCTGAATGATTTCCAACCGGTCGTCATCGCGGGCCACCAGTTTCGTCCCGTGCGGCTCATCGCAGACTTCATCCAATCGGGGCGGCTGGAAGTGGACGTTATAGATCCGTCCACAGGTGGGACAAGAACGTCGTCCAGTAATCCGGAGCAATAACCGATTATAGTCGACGTTGAGCCGGATCACAATCGGCCAGGCCCGTGTCGGCCTAGATTTATCAAAGAGCTCATGCTCGAGCAAGGCATCAAGCCACCCGGCCTGGGCCGCAGTCCGGGGAAAACCATCCAGGATGTATCCGCGTTCGCAGTCCGGCAACATCAGCCGTTCCCGCACCATGTTGCAAACCAGATCGTCGGAAACCAACTCGCCGCGCGCCATGACCGCCTTCGCGGCCTTGCCCAGTTCGGTGCCTCGGTCTACATTCTCCCTCAGCAGATCTCCCGTGGAAATCTGAGGAATTCCGTAGTGCTCCATAATTCGCTTGGACTGAGTGCCCTTCCCGGCACCCGGCGGCCCAAGCAGCACGACGGGACCCACTGCACATGAGGTTTCCTGCGCCATCGGCTTGGCGAAAGCCTCCCGAGCTCAGTCTCCCCGGCGCCCCGAATCATGGCCGAGGTGCAGCAACCCCAAACCTCATTCCCTACAACGTCGCTTACCAGCGACGTCCGCGAATCCGGCCGCTGCGGGGCGTGAATCCGTCGTAATGTCGCATGATCAACTGCGCTTCGATCTGCGTCACCGTATCCATCGCCACGCCCACCACAATCAGCAGCGATGTTCCACCGAAATAGAAGCTCACGCCCAAACCATTGGTCACCCAGTTGGGCAGTCCTTCGAAGAATCGCCCCATCACTCCCGGAAGATGATTCAGGTGAATACCGGTGATCATCCACTCGGGTATGAACGAAATGATGATCAGGTACAACGCGCCCACAAGCGTGATGCGCGTCAGAACTTCATTGATAAAGTCCGCTGTGCGCTTGCCTGGGCGAATGCCAGGAATGAACCCGCCGTACTTACGCATGTTGTCGGCGACTTCGCTGGGATTGAAAACGATGGAGACATAGAAATACGCGAAGAAAATAATGCCGACCGCGTACAACAATGTGTAGAGTGGCTCGCCCCATCCCAGCATCCGGAACAGGTCCGCGAAGTAGCGATTGTTACGCAGCCCGTAGCCGACGGTTTGTGGCAGAGTCAGAATCGAAGACGCGAAAATTACTGGCATCACGCCGCCAGCATTCACACGTAAGGGTAAGTGCGTCGACTGCCCACCCATGACCTTGCGCCCAACCACGCGCTTGGCATACTGAACGGGGATTCGTCGCTCACTGCGTTCTACGTAAACAATGAACCCCACCACCGCAATCATGAAAACCAGCAGGAACACCATCAACGGGAAGGTAATCGCACCCCAAGCGGCGTTCTTGGCCTTTTCGACCAGGTCCACGACGCCGCGCGGCAATCCTACAACGATGCCGGCAAAGATCAGCAGCGACATCCCATTGCCAACCCCGCGATCGGTAATCTGTTCGCCCAGCCACATGATGAAGGCGCTACCCGTGGTCAAGGTGAGCATCGTCATCAGACGGAATCCCCAGCCTGGCGTCAGCGAGAAACCACCCTTTTCAAGGCCGATTGCAATGCCGAATGACTGAACCGCGCTGAGAATAACTGTGATATATCGCGTCCACTGCGTAATCTTCTTGCGCCCAAGCTCGCCTTCCTTCTGCAGCTTGGCTAGCGGTTCGTACACGACCGTCAGCAACTGGAGAATGATCGATGCCGTGATGTAGGGCATGATGCCCAGGGCAAAAATCGTCATTCGGCGCAGCTGGCCCCCGGAGAACAGATCTACAAAGCCAAGCAGCGAACCGCTCGTGCTCCCCTGTGTGAAAAACTGCTCCAGCTTCAGGGTATCGATTCCGGGTGTGGGAAGGTGTCCACCGAGGCGGTAGACGAACAGGAGCCCCAGGGTGAAGAGGATCCGCTTGCGCAGATCCGGAATCCGAAAAATATTCGCCAGCTTGTCAAACATTACTGCAAGACCTCGACCTTGCCGCCTGCCCTCGTGATCTTTTCTTGCGCGGACTTGGAAAACTTGTGAGCGCTCACCGTGAGGGCGACGCTCAATTCGCCGTCACCCAGAATTTTGACTGGGTGCTTCGTCTTGATCACGCCGGCTTGGCGCAGCACATCTGGATTGATCGTCGTCTCGCCCAGCTCCGCCAAACGCTCAAGACTCACGATGTTGTACTGCTTGCGGAAGATATTGGTGAACCCGCGCTTGGGCATGCGCCGGTGCAGCGGCATCTGGCCGCCTTCAAATCCGCGAATCATGCGGGAACCCGAGCGCGAACGCTGTCCCTTGTGTCCACGGGTTGA
This sequence comes from Acidobacteriota bacterium, assembly GCA_046723715.1. Taxonomy (GTDB): domain Bacteria; phylum Acidobacteriota; class Terriglobia; order Terriglobales; family Acidobacteriaceae; genus Sulfotelmatobacter. The sequence continues at coordinate 7,676 of JBKOUZ010000096.1, forward strand.
AGTCTTCCCCATGCCGGAGCCCATACCGCGCCCCACGCGCTTGCGCTTTTCCGTCGCCTTTTTCGGTGCGTGAATATTCGATAAGTTCATTATCTCTTCCCGTAGAGACGCAGCTTGCTGCGTCCTGGCGCAAGACGTAGCAAGCTACGTCTGTACGGCGTTAGTCTACAAACTCAACCAAATGTGGCACCTTTGCGACCATCCCACGGATGGCCTGCGTGTCCGGACGGTCTATCACCTGGTTCAGCCGGGTGAATCCTAGTCCCTTGATCACTTTTTTATGTTTCACGGGGCTACAGATCGCGGAGCGCACCCATTTTAAGTGAATCCTTCCGCTGCCCGAATTGGTTTTCTTCGCCGTCATATCAACCTCGTCTTTGGAAAATCACCGGAGTTAAATGCATGCGGCTTCAGTCCCGGGAACTTACAACTCCTCTGCCACTTTTCCGCGCAGGGTAGCCACGCTCTCTCTATTCTTTAGCTGCTTCAATGCATCGAACGTCGCCTTAATCACGTTGTGCGGATTCGTCGTTCCAATCGACTTGGTCAGAACGTTCTGCACTCCTGCAGAGGTCATGACGGCGCGCACCGCTCCACCCGCGATCACGCCTGTGCCTTCCGGAGCCGGCTTGAGCAACACTCTCCCCGATCCATAACGGCCAAGCACCAGATGCGCAATGCTGGTCTGGGTCAAATTCACCTTCACCAGATTCTTTTTCGCCGATTCAATTCCTTTGCGGATGGCCTGCGGCACTTCCTTCGCCTTACCGGAGCCGTAACCCACCACGCCCGCCGAGGGATCGCCGACCACGACCAGCGCCGCAAAAGAAAGATTCTTGCCGCCCTTTACGACCTTCGTCACGCGGTTAATCGCTACCACCTGGTCCTTCAGCTGGTACGACCCTGCATCGAGTTTCTTGATCACTGTTGGCATTGATAAACCTGGCTTCTAGTTGCCAGCTCCTAGCCTCTAGCCACCAACATGGGTTGCCTAGAAGCTAAGAGCTAGAAACTGATCTTAGAACTGAAGTCCCGCTTCTCGCGCCGCATCGGCCAGAGCCTTCACGCGCCCATGGTAAATGTATCCTCCGCGGTCAAACACAACTTTGGTAACGCCCTTGGCCTTGGCACGCTCGGCAATGACCTTGCCGACCGACTTCGCCGAAGCCACGTTTCCGCCCGTCCGCCGATCTTCTTTCTTTCCTTCGGCAGTACTGGCGGAAACCAGCGTCTTCCCGCTCAGATCGTCGATGACCTGCACGTAAATGTGATTTAGCGAACGGTACACATTCAGCCGCGGACGCTCCGCTGTCCCTTGCAGCTTCTTGCGAATGCGCTCGTGAACATGCCCGCGCTTCTCGTTTTTCGTAATCTTCGTCAGCATTGCTTCAGTCCTTCTACAGATCCTTCGCTTGGCTCAGGATAGCGGCTGCCGGCTCCCGCTTCACTCAGGCCCGCATAACACCGCTATTTCGCTCCGGTTTTTCCAACCTTCTTCTTCAAACGCTCGCCCGCGTAGCGCACGCCCTTGTTCTTGTAGGGATCAGGCGGCCGCAACGAACGCATTTCAGCTGCAACCTGTCCTACCTTCTGGCGGTCGATTCCCGTCAAGGTAATTTTCGTCTGCTTTGGATCCACCGCGGCATCGACTCCAGTTGGAAGTGGATATTCAATCGGATGGGAGTAGCCCAGGTTGAACACAACCTGACTCTTGCCCTTCATCTCGGCGCGATAGCCGATCCCGACGATCTCCAGTTCTCGCGTCCAGCCCCGGGTAACACCTTCCACCGCGTTGTTGACCAAAGCCCGAGCAAGTCCGTGCACAGCAGACTGCGAGTCGTTCTCGCGTACCGCTACCATGTGCCCGTCTTTCTGCTCGAACTTAATTCCTCTCGGAAGCGGAGTGTCCAGCTTGCCCTTCGGCCCCTGAACCAGAACCGTATTTCCTTGAATAGTAACCGTGACTCCCTTAGGGATCGCGATCGGCTTTTTTCCAATTCGTGACATAAGCTTTTAGCTTCTAGCTCCTGGCTTCTAACCAGGACGCTTGGGTTTGCAGTCCCAACTTTGTCAGGACTGTTTGAAAGTCTCGCTCGACATCGCCGCTTGAGCTACTAGCCAGAAGCCAGTAGCTAGAAGCTGCCATTAGTAGATCTCGCACAGCAATTCGCCGCCCACGCCTTCCTTGCGGGCCTGGCGGCCAGTCATCACGCCGCGTGGCGTGGTGAGAATGTTGATCCCCATCCCTCCCAGCACGCGGGGAATCTCGGCGCGCCGCACGTAAACTCGGCATCCCGGGCGCGACACACGCTCCACCTTCGAGATGGCCGCCTCGTTGTTCGCCCCATACTTCAGATAAATCCGGATAACCCTGTGACCCTCTTCTTCTGTCGGCTTGAAATTAGAGATATAGCCTTCCTCTTTCAGGATGCGGGCAATCTCCAGCTTCAACCGTGAAGCGGGAATATCCACCTTCTGGTGCCGGGCCTGGAGTGCGTTCCGCACTCGCGTCAGCATATCTGCGACCGGATCGGTCAACCTCATCGTTTGCTTCTCCTCCAGCCACCCGTTCGCTCCGCGTCCAGCGGAGAACCTGCAGCGGCTTGCTACTTCAACTTGCTTTTGCCAATGTCATCCTAAGCAGCGTGCTTTTGCGCCGAGAAGGACCTATGCGATCTCGCGCACACGCGAGATTACCAGGACGACTTCGAAACCCCAGGTATCTCCCCGCGCAGCGCCAACTGCCGGAAACACAGCCGGCATATGCCAAACTTCCGCAGGAACCCTCGCGGACGCCCGCAGAACTTGCAGCGGTTATGTTTGCGTGTGGAAAACTTGGGCTTGCGCGCCTTTTCCTGGTGCAGCCCAACTCCGTCTTTAACTCGTTTTGCTGTAGTCGCCATTCAATCCTTTGTGAAACCTGAAACTTGAACCTCACGCCCGAAACGGCATTCCCATGTGCTTCAACAGAGACCGAGCCTGATTGTCGTTGGCCGCGGTAGTCACAATGGTGACGTTCATGCCCTTCAACTTGTCGACCTTCTCGTACGAAATCTCCGGAAAGATCAACTGATCGTGCAGGCCGATCGTGTAATTCCCGCGTCCGTCAAACGATTTGCTCGACACTCCGCGAAAATCGCGCACCCGCGGTAGCACGATATTTACCAACCGGTCGAAGAACTCGTACATACGATCGCCCCGAAGAGTAACCATCGCGCCAATCGATTGCCCCTGCCGAACCTTGAACGCCGCAATCGATTTCTTTGCCCGAGTTACCACGGGCTTTTGCCCCGTGATCTGGCCTAGTTCGTTCACCGCAGGATCAAGAACCTTCGCATTCTGCGTTGCCTCGCCCACGCCCATGTTGACAACAATCTTGTGCAGCCGCGGAACCGCCATCACGTTCTTCAGTTCCAGTTCCTTCAGCAAAGCGGGAGCAACTTCCTTCTCAAACCTGGCCCGCAACCGCGGACGCTCTTTGGCGCTATGCCGCTGCTGGTCCGGCCCCTTCTGTTCCTGCGCCGGTGCTTCCTTTTGTCCCTTTTTATCTTTTGCCATTTCGTTTCAACTTCCTCTCACGGTATCGGAGTGTCAGCATGTGGAATGCAACTGACGTGTACCGGTTCGTAAGACTTGGGTCATTTTGTAATTTGGTACCTGTGTAATTGAAATCTGACTCGCTTTGGATTCAATTCTCAATTACTCAATCTTCCATTTAGTCAATCTACTTATCCAGAGTCGTTCCGCACTTCTTACATACGCGTACTTTCCGGTCTCCACGCATATCATGTCCAATCCGGACCGGGCCGCAAGTCGGACACACCAGTTGCACGTTCGAAATTGCAATCCGGCTCTCCTGCTCCGCAATGCCGCCCTTGATATTCCGCTGCGGGTTCGGACGCACGTGCTTCTTCACCATCATCACGTGCTCGACCAGAATCTTCGCATCGTTCGGAAACACCCGGAGCACGCGCCCTTCCTTGCCCTTGTCGCGTCCGGTAATCACCTTCACGGTGTCGTTCCGCCGGATGTCCACTCGCTTGTGTGCTGTCGATACGCTTGCCATCAGAACTCCCAATCTTCCATTAGTACTCGAGAACTTGAGTAATTGTGTAAATCAAACCTTCGCGGGTGTGTTTTTAATTTATCAGTTACCAAATTCCCCAATTACTCATCATGCGGTGCCCTATATGACCTCTGGAGCCAGGGACACAATCTTCAAAAACTTCTTTTCGCGCAGCTCGCGTGCGACAGGTCCGAAAACACGCGTGCCGACCGGCTCTCCAGCCTCGTTGATCAGCACTGCCGCATTCTGATCGAAGCGGATATAAGTTCCATCGCGGCGCCGGTGCTCCTTTCGCGTGCGCACGATAACAGCCTTGACGACCTTGCCCTTCTGCACCTGGCCTTCGGGCGCCGATTCCTTCACGGCCGCAGTGATCACGTCGCCCAGCCCGGCGTTCAATCCCGTCGAACCGCCCAGCGGCAGGATCATCTGCAGCTTGCGTGCGCCGGAATTGTCGGCGACCTCCAGCATCGTTCTCATCATCACAGCCATGGCCAATCTCCCTGTCTAAATCTGGTGCGCGGCTAGCCGGCCGCAACTTCGCTGGTCTCCGGCACTAGCGCCGCTTTGCGGACAATATCCTTCAGCTTCCAGCGCTTCAGCTTCGACAACGGACGTGTTTCCTCGATCCGCACTACGTCGCCCACATGGGCCTGATTGCTTTCGTCGTGCGCGTAGAACTTCTTGTGTCGCGCAATCACGCGCCCGTAGAAAGGATGTGCCTTTTTCCGCGTGACCTGTACGACAATCGTCTTCTGCATGCGGCTGGCGACAACTTCTCCGACGACTTCCTTACGGCGGCCCTGCGCCTTCTGTGTAGTTTCCGCCATTATCGCTTCTCCGTTGCGCCCGTGCGCTTGCGTTCAACCAGGATCGTCTTCACCCGCGCAATGTCCCTGCGCAGCCCGCGCATCTTCTTCAGCGATTCCGTCTGTCCCATGTTCAGCTGAAATTTCAGCTTGAACAACTGGTCCGCCAGTTCGCGCTCCTGATTGCCAAGCTCCACGTCGCTCAAATTTCGAATTTTGTCTACCTTCATAATTCCTCAATCTCTAGCCGGAGCTGACTACCTTTTAGTGCCGCGCCCCTTCGCGTTTCACCAGCGTCGTCCGTAGCGCCAGCTTGTGGGACGCCAGCCGCATCGCCTCGCTGGCATCCTGGAGCGATACGCCCTCCATCTCGAACAAAATCTTTCCCGGACGCACCACCGCAACCCAGTGATCCGGAGCGCCTTTGCCCTTTCCCATACGGGTTTCAGCCGGCTTTTTCGTGACCGGCTTGTCGGGGAACACTCGAATCCATATCTTCCCCCCGCGCTTGACGAAACGAGTCATAGCTACGCGGCTCGCTTCAATCTGCCGGTCGGTGATCCAGCCAGGCTCCAGCACCTTCAGGCCGTAATCGCCAAATGACAGCGTCGACCCGCGCCAAGCCTTGCCCGCCATGCGCCCGCGCTGCTGTTTCCGATACTTCACTTTCTTTGGCATCAACATATCGAATTTTCCCGTAGAGACGCTGGTTGCAACGTCTCTCACCAATACTCTTTGCCGAGACGTAGCCAGCTACATCTCTACGAAGTCTTTAGAATGCCGCAGCGGCCTGGCTTTCCCGCTTCTTCTGCGGCAGTATTTCACCCTTGTACACCCAGCACTTCACTCCGATAACACCGTAGGTAGTGCGTGCCTCGGTGAAGCCGAAATCGATATCAGCGCGTAAAGTGTGCAGCGGCAACCGTCCCTGCAGATACCACTCTGACCGTGCGATTTCATTGCCGTTCAAGCGTCCGCTCACCCGAACCTTGATTCCCTTGCAACCGAAGCGCAGCGCCGAATCCACAGCTTTTCGCATGGCGCGCCGAAATCCAACGCGTTTCTCCAGTTGCAAGGCTATCGACTCCGACACCAGCTGCGCGTCGAGTTCGGGCTTATGCACTTCCTGGATATCCACGAAGATATCTTTGCCACCAGTGCGCTTTTGCAGTTCGCCCTTGAGCTTGTCGATTTCCGCGCCCTTGCGCCCGATGATAATCCCCGGCCGCGCAGTCTTGATGATGATGCGCAGCTTGTTGCCGGGACGCTCGATCTCAATCGAGCTAACCCCCGCAGACTTGAGCTTGTCCTTCAATTCATTCTTCAGCTTCACGTCTTCGTGCAGCTGTTTGTCATAGTCCCGCTCCGCAAACCAGCGCGACTTCCACGGCTTCGTAAATCCAAGCCGGAACCCGTAAGGATGGACTTTTTGTCCCATTGCTTCTCCTAAACTAATCAGCTTCCAGTTTCGAGTGTCAGGTTTCGAGGACGAACGCGTCACGCCGAGGCGAAACTCGAAACTTGAAACTACTTTGCAGCTGCTTTCTTCTTACCCTTACCCGCAGCCTTCTTGGCGACCGGCGTCCGTCTCCGAGCCTTGGCAGGGGCGGGCGCTGCATTTTCGCCGATAACAGTAGCCACTTCGCCGTTCTTCCCACGCTCCGCCAACACCAGCTCAATATGCGCAATACGTCGCTGATAACGGTACGCGCGCCCTTGTGGCGCCGGACGAATTCTCTTCATCCGTGGCCCGTCATTCGCCACTGCGCGTTTGACGTACAGGTTGTCGATGTCGACATCAATCCCCTTCTCGCTTGCGAGAAAGTTCGCATTGTCGAGCGCCGACTGCAGCAGCTTGCCGACAGGCGCCGCGACCCGCTTCTTGGTGAACATCAAAGTATTGCGCGCGTCTTCCACGCGCCGCCCTTTGATCAGATCCAGCACTAGCCTCGCCTTTTGTGGCGAAACCCGCAGGTAACGCATTTCCGCTCGAAATTCCATATTAGCTACTAGCTCCTGGCTACTAGCTCCTAGCTAACCAGAAGCTAGAAACCGTGTCACGCCGCCGCCCCTTAACCATCTCTCGAATACCTAGCTAGTAGCCATAAGCTAGTAGCTAGAAGCGTCTTATGTCTTCGGTGCTGCCGGAGTCGCCGCAGCCGCTGGGGCGGGAGCTCCTGGACCACCCGGGATGCCTGCCGGTTTTGCGGCTGTTTCCGTCGCCGCCCTCATCGAGTGTCCTTTGAAGGTGCGTGTGAAGCTAAACTCGCCGAGCTTGTGACCCACCATGTTCTCGGTCACATACACCGGAATGAATTTCTTCCCGTTGTGCACCGCGATCGTGTGTCCCACCATCTCCGGGACCACCGTCGACCGCCGCGACCAGGTGCGCAGCACTTTCTTTTCATTGCGCGAATTCAGGCCTTCCACTCTTGCCAGAAGGTATCCATCCACGAATGCGCCTTTTTTCGTTGAACGCGCCATATCTCCTCGTAAAGACGTTGCTTGCAACGTCTCGCTCTTCTCTCATGCTGAACTGCCGCTTCCGGCAGGAGACGTAGCCCGCTACGTCTCTACGAATACTCTTACTTGCTTCGCCGGCTCACGATGAACTTATCCGTACGCTTGTTGTTGCGCGTCTTGTATCCGCGCGTCGGTTGCCCCCAAGGCGTCACTGGATGCCGTCCACCCGAAGTCTTTCCTTCACCACCACCGTGCGGATGGTCCACTGGGTTCATTGAGACGCCGCGGTTATGCGGGCGTTTCCCCAGCCACCGCGACCGCCCGGCCTTCCCGATGGTTACATTCTCGTGATCGATGTTGCCGACCTGCCCGATGGTCGCCATGCAATCCTGCGAAATCTTGCGCGTCTCGCCCGAAGGCAGCTTCACCAGGGCATAGTCTGCTTCCTTCGCAACCAACTGCGCCGATCCTCCAGCGGAACGAACCATCTGCCCGCCCTTGCCCGGCTTGAGTTCCAGGTTGTGGATTACCGTGCCGGGAGGAATGTTCCGCAGCGGCAGCGCGTTGCCCACCAGGATGTCGGCATCAGGACCGCTGAGAATCTTCTGTCCAACCTTCAATCCTTCCGGCTGAAGAATGTATCGCTTCTCCCCATCGGCGTACGCCAGCAGCGCGATGCGCGATGAGCGGTTGGGATCGTATTCGATCGTTGCGACGGTCGCCGGAATTCCGGTCTTGTCACGCTTGAAGTCGATGATGCGCAGCTTGCGCTTATGGCCGCCACCGATAAACCGCATCGTGATGTCGCCCGAGTTGCGCCGTCCGCCGGTTCGCTGCTTGGGCTCCACCAGCGGCTTATGCGGATGCTTCGTCGTTATATCGTCGTTGACCAGCGTCGTGCGATATCGCAACGTCTGCGTCGTCGGTCTGTATGTCTTAATCGGCATAATCACTCTTCTTGTAGAACCGTTGCTTGCAACGTCTCGCGCAACCCAGAGACGCAGCCAGCTACGTCTCTACACTAGCCTATAGATTCTGCGCGTATTCCGGCATCTTCTCGCCGCTGCGCAAGCGCACATACGCCTTCTTCCAATCCGGACGGTAGCCCGCAAATTTCCCTCGCCGCCGTTCTTTTCCCGGATACGTGGCCGTGCGCACCGAATGCACCTTCACCTTGAAAATCGACTGCACCGCTTCCTTGATTTCCGTCTTCGTCGCCTTCGGAGCCACCTGGAACACCAGCGTGTTCTGGTTTTCCTTGATCGCAAGGCCTTTTTCGGTAATCACTGGACGGCGAATGATCTGGTATGCGCTCTTCATCAGGCAACCTCCGCCGCTTTCTCAGTGCGCGCCCGCCGGCGGCGTTCTTTCACCGGCTTCTTTGCGCCTTCGTCCTCGCTCGGCTTACGTTGCTTCTTTGAGAGAGAGTTCTGCAAGGAAGCCTGCAGCTTCTCAATCGCAGGGTGCGAGAAGATGACCCGATCATGCCGCAGCAGGTGATACGGATGCACTTCGTTCCCACGCACCAGTTCAAGCCCGTCAATATTGCGCGCGCTCAGCTCCAGGTTGCGATTCTCATGCTTCGGCGCTTCCACCAGCAGCACAGTAGAATCGACTTTCAAAGCGTCCAGCGCTTTCTGGAATTCCTTCGTTTTTGGTTCCTTCACATCAAAGGCATTCACCACAGTCAACTTTCCGTCAGCCAATTTCGCCGCTAAAGCCGAGCGCAGCGCTCCTAGCAGTTTCTTGCGTGGAAACGTGTAGTCATACGATCGAGGGACGGGACCGTGCACCGTCCCGCCATGCCGCCAGAGCGGAGACCGGATGGATCCGATTCGCGCTCGCCCAGTGCCCTTCTGCTTCCAAAGCTTCTTGCCTGATCCGGATACTTCCCAGCGCGCCTTCGTCTTATGGGTTCCGGCGCGCTGCCCGGCGCGGTAGTGTTTCACCGCTTCCCAGAGCAGATCTTCATTCACCGCTCCGAAGATCTCGTCGGCGAGTTCGAACGTCCCAACCTTCTCGCCGCTCAAATTGTGAATATCGATGGTTGCCATATCTCTCTCGTGTAGCGGCGGACGCCCTCGTCCGCCGGCACTCTAGCCCTTCTTCGCCGCTCTCTTCGCAGCCTTAAGTGGATCGACCGTAGCCGCACCCGCAAATCCACGACGCTCTCGCGGCGGCTTCTTCGCTTTGGTAATTACGATGTATCCGCCCTGCGGCCCAGGTACGCTGCCTTCCACAACCAGCAGGTTCTCGTCCTTATCGACGCCCAGCACACGCAGATTCCGCATCGTCACCTGCTGGTTCCCCATGTGCCCCGACATCCGCATGCCTTTGAATACGCGCGAGGGAAACGCCGAAGATCCAATCGAACCCGTAATCTGGAACATCGATCCGTGAGATTTCGGACCACCACCAAAATGATGCCGCTTCACGACACCCTGAAATCCACGACCCTTGCTGATTCCGACGATGTCGACAAACTTCTCGCCGTCAAAAATCTCAACCAGCACGCGATCTCCAACCTTCACCGTACCATTCCCGTCCGCAGAGAGCTCGATCTCGAGCGGCACCTCGCGCATGAACTTCACGGGCGGCAGATTGTTCTTCGCCAGATGTCCCTTCGCAGGCTTAGTCAGCCGCGACTCCTTCACAAATTCAACCAGCCCGATCTGCGCCGATTCGTATCCATCCTTCACCGCCGTCTTGTGCTGGGTCACCACGCAAGGGCCAGCCTGCAGAACCGTGACCGGGCGGACGTCGCCCTTCGAGTCAAACAGTTGCGTCATCCCGACTTTCTTTCCCAGAATTCCTGCGACTTTCGTAGCCATTTCCTTCTCCATGCCCAGCGTGGCCCATAGCTATTGGCTGGGGAGCATTTGCTCATGTAAGGACGGAAGCCGTCGTCCGTCCCGCTGACGAGCCCGCGTGTCTATTTGTGCTCTTTCCCGAACGCCTTAATTTCGACGTCCACCCCAGCCGGCAAATCGAGTTTCATCAACGCATCGACTGTCTGTGAGGTAGGGTCGAGAATGTCAAGCAGCCGCTTATGCGTGCGGATCTCGAACTGTTCACGCGATTTCTTGTCCACGTGCGGCGAACGCAGCACGGTGTACTTGTTCTTCATCGTAGGCAGCGGAATCGGCCCGGCCAGGCGTGCACCGGTTCTCTTGGCCGTTTCCACGATCTCGCTAGTCGACTGATCCAGAATGCGGTAGTCGTAAGCCTTCAGCCGTATCCGAATTTTCTCGTTTCCAATCACTCGTTTCGTTTCCTAACCCCTCTTGGCATTTCCAAGAGGAAAGAACTGGCGGCAAGTTGCAAGCCGTTCTTAGCTCGTAGCTGTAGCTCTTAGCTTTTTCCACTTCCAGCACAGACTGGAAGCTGCCCTACTGCACAATCTCCGCAATCGTTCCCGCGCCCACCGTGTGCCCACCTTCGCGAATGGCAAACCGCAAGCCCTTCTCCATGGCTACCGGCGTGATCAGTTCGATCACCAGGCTCACATTGTCCCCCGGCATCACCATCTCGGTGCCCGCCGGCAACTCCGCCACGCCCGTCACGTCTGTCGTTCGCAGGTAGAACTGCGGCCGGTACCCCTTGAAGAACGGCGTGTGACGTCCGCCTTCTTCCTTCGTCAAAATGTAGACCTCGGCCTTGAACTTGGTGTGCGGCGTAATCGATCCTGGTTTCGCCAGCACCATGCCGCGCTCCACGTCGTCCTTGCCAATGCCGCGCAGCAAAAGTCCAGCATTGTCGCCCGCCATGCCTTCATCCAATTGCTTCTTGAACATCTCGACACCCGTGACGACCGTCTTGCGGGTCTCGCGGAAGCCGACGATTTCCACTTCCTCGCCCACCTTCACCTTGCCGCGCTCGATTCTGCCCGTCACCACCGTGCCACGGCCCGAGATCGAGAAGATATCTTCAATCGGCATCAGGAATGGCTTATCCAGCTCGCGCGCCGGCTGCGGCACACTCTTGTCTACCGCCTCCATCAACGCGTCAATCTGCTTTTCCCACTTCTCTTCGCCGTTCAAAGCGCCCAGAGCCGACAAACGAATCACCGGCACGTCATCGCCCGGGAACTTGTAGCTCTTCAGCAACTCGCGGACTTCGAGCTCCACCAGATCCAGCAACTCCGGATCGTCCACCGCATCGCATTTGTTCAACGCCACCACGATGTAGGGCACACCTACCTGGCGCGCCAGCAACACGTGCTCGCGCGTCTGCGGCATCGGACCGTCGGTCGCCGCCACCACCAGGATCGCGCCATCCATCTGCGCCGCGCCCGTGATCATGTTCTTGATGTAGTCGGCGTGGCCCGGACAATCCACGTGCGCATAATGCCGGTTCGGCGTCTCGTACTCCACGTGCGCGGTCGCGATCGTGATTCCACGCGCCTTCTCTTCCGGCGCGTTATCGATCGAATCAAACGAACGAAACTTAATGCTCGGATTGTGCTTCGACAGCACCTTGGTGATGGCCGCCGTCAACGTCGTCTTGCCATGATCAATGTGCCCGATCGTGCCTACGTTGCAGTGCGGCTTTGTCCGTTCAAATTTCTCTTTCGCCATAATTGCTGCCTCTAGCTCCTAGCTCTACCTTTTTT
>JBKOUZ010000086.1:0-3731 GCA_046723715.1 Acidobacteriota bacterium
TTCCTCTTCGTGTCCTTCAGGAATCGACTTGGTCAGCAGCAGCATTGAGGTGCCGTGGAGCAGCGCCCACATCCCCAGCACAGTCTGCGTATGATCCTCAGGAGATCCGCCCAATTCCCTGGCCAGCACCTGCTCGGCGAACGCGAAATTGGGCCTGGTTTCCCGGATTGGCCGCGGCTTTGTGTGCTTTCCCTTGAGGGGCGACAATATGCGCGAATAGGTGTAAAACAACATGTACTCGTTGGGCATTTTCAAGGCGTAGTCCACATAAGCTTCGGTTATCCCTTGCACCGTCTCGCCTCGTTCGAAACGCTCCCGGATGCGTCCCACGATTCTGAGCAGTAACCCGCGAATCAAATCTTCACGATGCTTAAACCGCCGGTACACTGCGGGCGTATTCGTTCTGGCTGCCTTGGCCACGGCACGCATGGTGAGCGCCTCCTCACCGCCGCGCCGCCACAACACATCTGCTGCCTCCAGAATGCGTGCTTCCAGTTCTGGATCAGGTTGCCGCGGCATGCTTTTTCCTCTCCTTAAGTGGGTTGCCACTATTGTGTTGACAGCGTAAACATAACGCTGCTACAACAATCAAGCAAGTTCCTCACCCATCGCGGGTTTGCTGGCCAAAGCGCCTCCCGCAGTCACGGCAGTTCTGCGTTGCGGGTTAATCAGTCGCGGACTCGCCTCTGGCATCCCGGTCGCTGTTGACCGTACTCCCCATTGTTACGTTGACAGCGTAAACATTACGATGTATAAGTAATCACTCGAGCGATTCCCTTGTGCTTTTCCGCGAACTTCATTTTCAGGAGTGCTTTAGATGTCGTCGTTTCTTAAGTCTGACGATTCGCTTCAGCAGATGAACTCCGAACTGCAGCAGGCCCAACTGGAGTTGCTGAGCGCGCATTGCGCCGTCCACCACCTACGCCTGCATTACACCACCGACGATCTCGTCCGCTTCGGCCGGCGAGACGTCCTGCGTAAATCCGCTGAGGCCGCCACGGCACTGCACGATTTCTATGCTCACATCCAGACCAGGATTCCGCTCTGTAAGGTTTCGGCAAACCCAGAACCAACCCCAGAGCAGGTGGGGCGCGCCATGGAGTGGCTCTCCAACTTCATGCGAGAGCAACGCGCGCATTATTTGCCGATCTCTTGTTCTCTTAGTCCGCAGCACGCAATTATGCTTCGTCCTCATTTTGCCCACGATTTCTTGGAACAGGTCCGGGTTCTCGAATTGCGGGGCGCCCGCATCGCGACCCCAGCCTTCTTTGCCGAGATCCGCGCTGCCGGCTTCGAGCCCCCCGAGATCAGCCATATGGATTCGCTCACGTTTGGGGAGGTAGTCGTCTTTAACCAGCACATTACCTTGCGCGCCCTGTTCCATGCGCTCGTGCACTCGATACAAATCCAGGTTCTTGGCTTGCCTGCGTATGCGGAACTCTGGGTGCGCAGCTTCGTCAAAACCAGGACGCACTTCACCGTGCCCCTAGAGATGCACGCCTTTGAGCTCTCCTCAAAATTCCTCAGTCCGCTGGCGGAAAAGTTTTCCGTCGAGGAGCAGGTCTTGCGCTGGAGAGATGAAGGACGCTACTAGCGCGCGAGTTGGAATCAAGCCAAGTTGTCCTCCCCATCTCGGCTTGTGCGGCGGCATCAACCGCCTCTCCGCTAGATTAAGTTGTACCTACCCCCCCACGCAGCAAAGAGAAGGGGCGGCCAAGTACCGCCCCCCTTTGACCACCCCATCAACTTCGCTCCGGCAGCCCGGGGCACGGCAGTCTCGTCTAAAATGAGGATAGGCACTGCATGGCAGATGACTCCATAACCATCTCTCCCGGTCCGCAGTTCAAGACGGCCATGCTGCTGGCCATCGCCGCCGATGTGCTTCAACTCGCGGTCTTTCCCTTATTTGTAGAGGGAGCCCTTTCTCCGGCCGACGATATCCTTGACCTGGGAATGGCTGTGCTGCTGACCAATCTCTTGGGTTGGCACTGGGAATTCCTGCCCACATTCTTCGCCAAGCTTGTGCCGGGGGTGGATCTGGTTCCTTTCTGGACTATAGCTGTGGTGAACGTATGGCGAAAAGCCAAGCGCGACGCCGTCGTCGGCGACCAGCCGATGAGTGAACTCCCTGCACCTCACATTCAACAGAAGTAGCCACCGCCCCTGAGAGTGCAAAACGGGCGTTTGCGGTCGCAACACTCTCCCCACGCAATAAAAGCCCCACGCCTCGCGGTGACTGCGAAGCCTGGGGCTACCCGGGCGCATGCATATTGATCAGGCTGCACGCCGCCGCGATCCTGCCGGCATTCCTGCGTCCCAATCGGTCGTCGAGATCACCGCCAGTTCGTTGGCCGCCTGCCCGTAAAAGTACTTCGCTTCCGGCTCTCCGGCAAATCCATACATCACCGGACCTAATCCGGCCATGGTCATCTGCACTGCATCCATGGTCCCGTGCATCTTGAAGCTGATTGGCTTCTTGCCGTCGCCGTCGTAATCGGTCAGCATCGAGACTCCGGCCACCATCGCTCCATTGACGAAGGCTGCGGCCGCCGCGCGGCCCTTGCCTCGGATCGCAAACAACACTCCGAGTCCGAGAAAGTAAGTGCTCACTGCCACATCCAGCCACGCGTGTAGTGTCGGTGAAATCACTTTCGGAACGTTCCGAAATGCGTCCGGAACAGTAGTTTCATCGATGTCCATTTCTTCCATGCGGGATTGCACGTTGCGCCCCATCTGTCTCACGTTATCGGCGACCCGTTCTCCCATATCACTGACGCGGTCGGCCGCCTCGCGGGCGTAATCTGCTGCCCGATCAATAGTGCTGTTGGTTTCGCTATTCGTATTATCCATATCTCTCCTAAGCTCCTACCCCTTGGTATTCGTGATAGCAATCGCCGGCAGCGGTGTCGATCAGGCGAAGCATGTAAACACAAGCTGGGTTATCACCTTGGATGTGCAGTAAAGGGCGGCAAAAAAGCCGGGGGGGGAGATCTCGTTTGGCGGATGTCGCGGACATTACAGATCAATAGATAAAAAACGCGGCCCGGTGGAGGACCAGGCCGCAAGCAGGTGCTCGGGCATTGCGGTTAAAAGCGTGGTTGAGCCCCAATCTGGAGGGCGCGTGGCGGAGGTGAGAGGAACCGAGATGCAGCGCGGCAGAAGACTTCGACTGGGCGCAAGAACTTGGAGAGCAAACGTTCGGAAATCCATTGCAACTTCTAGAGCGGAGACCGACGCGCGGTCCTTGACGAGCAGGCGCCTCGCGATTACGAGCGGAGCAGAGGGCTATCGAGCGGAAGGGGACTGCCTAATGTGGTTGAAGCCTAAACAAAACTGCGATTGGCTCACCTTCCTGACAATGAATATGTGCACAGTAGACGCTCTTCCTTATCCGGTGGTTGCCGTATTCCTAACATTCGCGAGATAACTTCGACGTTCAAAGGAGACCCGGTTTGGACGGATGGTTTTAAGTCAGACGCTAATGCGTGTAGGAGAATGAAAGTGGTAGTAGAATGCCGGGAGTTTCCAAAATCCGCGGGGCCCGAGGGGACCAAACGATGGCAATCCAATTCTTGCTTTACCTGATGACGATTCTTCTTTTCTTGATCTTTTGGGAACTCAGCAAAATTCACAGCCGCATCAAGAAGGCATTCCCTACCTCGGTGAGCGAAACGGCCATCAAGGGGAAGGAAGCTGTAAAAGTCTGAGGTCTTTGCGCAACGGATCGCGTC